>JBCCPC010000010.1:0-111265 GCA_039025055.1 Bacteroidota bacterium
AGGCTCCTTCAATTGAAACCAGGCCTCAATCAAAAGAAAAAACAAGCAAGCTGCCTATGTCCATCCCCGAGATCAAATCTCGCCTCTCCATCCTCACGGTCTTGAGTCACTACGACTTGGCATCGAACGCAAATGGCATGATCAAATGCCCTTTTCACAACGATGCCAAAGCCAGTATGAAAGTCTATACCGATACCAATACCGTCTACTGCTTCGGCGGCAGCTGCCGGGTAAGCCACCTGGATGTAATCGATTTTATCATGCAGATGGATGGGAGTACGAAGCGGGAGGCGATATTGAAAGCGAAGGAGTGGGCGGGGGAAGTTGGGGCGGTGTCCTCAATCTATATGTATTCTAGCTTAAATCTGAGGGCGTAAAAGTTGTTGCTTTTTGTACTTGAAAGGTGCGATATCGAAAAAGTCAAGAATATATATTTTTGACATGCAGCTGACATAATAGCTTCTACACTTTCCAACAGGATGTACAATCTCTTGACTGCTAATAGTAGAAACATCTACTGACCACACGCAAGTAGTAGTATGACTAAGACGACATTTAATCCAACCGATATCGGGTTCTTTCACAGAAGGGAAAATCTTTATCCACCTGAGGTGGAATACTATGAGCTAGATCATCCTGACATCGATAAAAGCATTCAAAATGACTGGATGCGATATAATGTCTTTCTATCCAAAGATGGAGCATACGTGACTATCTGGGTCGGCGTGCTAGAACTTCATGCGGCAAGTGAAATCTATGAGAGGAAATACGGCTTTGAGCTTTCCTATGAACAGCATCATGATCTACACTTTAAGGGCCATATCAGAAGTAAAGAAGCTGGGGAAGTGATATGGGATGCACTGGGCGTAAAAGGTTACACTCCAGGTTACTTAGGCCCAGATGGCTAGGCGTTGAATCATTTTAAGAAAAGTCTACTGAAGACGAAGTTTAGAAGAATCGTTGTTTATGATCAGCCTCCTGAAGACTTCACTGCATTTCGGTGATACAACTTGAATAATCACTGAATCGTTATCTTTGTGAAACGACTTTATTCTACAAAACCTATTGCCATGAGTGCTATCGAAATGCGCGATGACATTTATAAGTGGGCCGAACAAGTAGACGAATCTTTTTTGTCTGCGGTGCATGCGATAATGGGTGCGTATGTCGAAAAACAAGAACAAGAAGATCAGATTGTAGGCTATCGAATCAGTAGTGGGGAAGCTTTGTCAGTCAATGAGGCTGATGAGGAGTTCGAGGCTATTGTAGATGAAGTCCGAAGAGGTGAGTATCTAACTGTAGAGGAAATGATCGAGCAAAGATCGCAACGATGGTAAAATAGTATCAAGTTGTAATCTCCAAGCGAGCGCAAGAAAGTCTGGATCAAATCGTCGACTACATCAGTGAAAACAAGTCTTTTGATGCGGCCATGAAAATGGAGCGTTGCCTACTAGAAAAAATACAAACACTCAATCAGCTTCCGGATCGTGGAGCACCACTTAAGCTGAAGCGAAAGCGCAGCAATAATCCTTATCGGTTTATACTTGAAAAGCGATACAAGATTATCTACACAGTTTAAGAACAGCCAAAAAACCAAGTCATAATTATCAACCTGTTCCATGGTTGCCGAAGTCGAAAAACTTTGGATAAGTCATTACCATAAGTCGAGACCTTTACCGGCAAAACAAACTTCCTGCTTAGTATAAAATGCCCCTCAAAACCCTTAACCCCCACCCCCAATCAAATACCCGCCCGTCCAGGCTGCTTGGAATTTGAAGCCGCCCGTAATAGCATCGATATCCAAGACTTCGCCAGCGAGGTGGAGGTTGGGGAAACGCTTCGCTGAAATCTTTAAAGTCTTCCCGCCACTTACAGACAAAAGTGCTAAATCCTACAAAGTCTTTTTAATGGGAAGCGCCCGAATTTGCATTCGGGCGCTCACGATCATTCGGCAACTTTAACGTTGACTGCATTAGGTCCTTTACGACCTTCTTCGACATCGTAGGCTACTTTATCACCTTCTCGAATATCATCGATTAGATCGTTTACGTGAACAAAGACATCTTTGCTACCGTCTTCAGGGGCGATAAATCCAAAACCTTTGGATTCGTTGAAGAATTTTACTGTTCCAGTATTCATTGTATAGTGGTTTTGAGGCTTGATTAAGCCAGTTTTACATTAGTAGCGATAGGGCCTTTTGGCCCGGTACCTATCTCAAATAGAACCTGATCCGCTTCCTTTATTTCGTCAATTAAGTTATTGACGTGTGTGAAGTAACTCTCCTTAGTTTCGTCGTCTATAACGAAACCAAAACCTTTGTCTTGATTAAAGAACTTGACGGAACCTTTCCTCACTTGATCGATCTCCTCCGCATCGTCGGTTTTGGGTGTGCTAATTTGAATATCCTCGATATCAAATTTTTGCTTTTTTGACCGGTCGGGTTTTACTGAGGTGAGGTTACCATCTGCATCTACGTACATGAACTCCTCAGACTTCTTTCCTTCCATTTTTTGTCTTAGCTTCTTCTCTGCTTTCTCTTTTTTCTTTTTCCGCTTTTTCTTTTCTCTTTCTTTCTTGTTGAAACTGTCAGCCATTAAATAACTCTAATTTTGTTGATTAATATGCTAAAATCAGAATTATAAAAAGGCTAATGATAACCACTAGCGTGTTTGAAGAATTCTAAGAATAACTTTGGCACGAAGGTACTAAAAAATAGCTCGCCTGTCTATTGGAGTAAGCAATTGAGATTTCCATCTGCAAAACTCAGGGCTCACCCCCACCCCCAATCAAATATCCGCCCGTCCAGGCCGCCTGGAAGTTGAAGCCGCCTGTAATGGCATCGATATCAAGCACTTCGCCAGCGAGATGGAGGTTGGGGAAACGCTTGGCTGAAAAATCTTTGAAGTCGATTTCTTTGAGGCATACGCCACCTGCGGTCACAAACTCCTCTTTATTGGTGGCCTTACCATCGACGGGATAAAGATCGTGGGTGAGTTGATGAGCCAGCGTGCGAAGGTGTTTGTTGGAAGCTTCCGACCAGCGGAAGTCTAAACTTAAAGAAGTCCGCTCCACAAGCGTACGCCACAGCCGCAGGGGCAGATCGAAACGGGCATGGCTACCCAGCGTTTGCTTAGGAAAATGACTGCGTAAGGCTTGCAGATCTTGCTCTACCCATTCAGCTTTTCGACAAAGCCAGTTGACCCCCAATTCGAAGCGATAGCCCGTCGGTGCCAGCTCGCGTGCGCCCCAGGCCGATAGGCGCAAGATGGCCGGACCGCTCAGTCCCTTATGCGTGATGAGCAGCGGACCTTCCGCTTTCAGCGAGTGCCCTTTAATCCAAACCTGCGCCCATGGAAGGGAGATACCCGCCAAACTTCGCAACTTCTTATCGGCCACGTTAAAGGCAAATAAAGATGGCACAGGATCGACCATTTCCAGTCCTAATCTTTTGAGCAGTCGCCATACGACAGGGTTACTACCCGTCGTCACGACCAGTCGATTGGCCGTGAAAGTTTTATCCCCACAAACAACCGACCACTGTTTGCCTTCTGAACCTTGATAATTAATCTGATCAACTCGGTGTCGAGTAAGCACCTCTACACCCAACCTATTGGCCGTCTGCCAAAGACAATCGATGATGGTCGCCGAATCGTCGCTGGTGGGAAATACCCGACCGTCTTCCTCGATCTTTAGTGCCACGCCCCTATCTTCAAACCAAGCCATGGTATCTCCACAAGCGAACTTGTGAAATGGCCCGAGCAACTCCTTGCTCCCACGCGGGTAATGAGCCACCAGCTCACGGGGCGTCCAGCAACCATGGGTCACATTGCAGCGGCCACCCCCGCTGATGCGCACCTTATCGAGTACCGAGCGGCCGCGCTCGAGTATGGTCACCTTAACTTTAGGATGTTGCCGAGCTAGCTCTATAGCAGCAAAGAAGCCTGCTGCACCACCACCAACAATAATTATATCCCGCTCGATCATTGGTGATAGTAACGCATAAACCAAGCTATTGGCTGAAAGGGATAAACTCGCTCCGCGAGTAGGGACTCACGCGGCTATCGCCGTCGTTGTGACAAACTCGCTTCGCTCGTCGGGATAATCGTCTCCAATTAGAAGGTACTCTCCTGTGCTTTAGAATCCCGCGAGGGCGATAGCCCAAGTTATCCCGTGCCGCCAAGAGGCGCACAAGTCACGCGACCGAAGGGAGTTGTCCCACCAACGGCGATAGCCAAGGTAATCCCGCGAGGGCGATAGCCCAAGTTATCCCGTGCCGCCAAGAGGCGCACAAGTCACGCGACCGAAGGGAGTCTTCCCACCGACGGCGATAGCCAAGGTAATCCCGCGAGGGCGTAGCCCGAGTTATCCCACGACCAAAGGAAGTTTTCCCAACCAAGTTTACAAATCCCTTCCTAACTTTGCTCACCAAATAAAAACTACGCATGTTGCGATACCTTACGGCTTTAGCCCTCATTTCCCTCACTTTTTCTGCTTGCCGCGATGACTTCAGCCTCGGTGCACCACCCAAAGACATTCCCATCATTTATGCCTATCTCGATGCCAATGCTTCTGAAAACTTCGTGCGTGTTGAGCGGGCTTTCCTAGATAATGATGGCGATGCCAATGACGTAGCGCGCATTGCAGACTCGCTGTATTATGGACCCGAACAAGCTACTGTCTCCATTACCTCAAACGGAAACACTGTCATACTGGAGCGTGTAAATGGAGATGACTTAGGCCTGGAGCGTGAGCCCGGTCTTTTCGCCGAAAGCCCCAATATTCTTTATCGACTTAGCTCAGATGATCTCAACCTCGTCGAAGGTCAGGAGGCTATTGTCACGGTCAGTACAGATCAAGGTACGGAGGCAACTGGCTCGACCATGATGCTACAGCCACTGGAAATCCGCACGCCCGATGACGATGACTCCATCAATCCTGAAAATTTCAATCAGCTCACGACACTTCGTATCGATGTCAATGGAGAAGAGGCCCGTGTGTTCGATATCCGGTTGTTCCACAATCTCAGAGAATTTGCGACGGATGGTTCCGGGGAAGTAACTTCTGTAAGGCTAGAGCAAATCGTAGAAACGCAAGCTTTGCGCCCCACAGATAACAATATACTCGTCTTCAGAATAGACAACGAGTCTATCTGGCGTTTTTTGGGCAATTCCTTAGACCCCGATCTACCCGTTACCCGATTATTCGATGGCTTTGACGTAGAAGTAACTGCAGCCGGGCAGGAAGTAGAAGACCTGATCGATCTGTCCAATGCCAACTCGGGCATCACTAGCTCTCAGGCTCCACCGGTGTTCACCAACGTAGAAGGCGGCCTCGGTGTGGTGACTAGTCGGTCCAGCGCCATAAGATTCGACGTCCCGCTTAGTCAGAGCAGCTTTACTGAGCTGCGCGACGGTATCTATACCGGCAATCTGAATTTTCAGAATTAGGACTTCCGCAGGTCGGAATATTTCACCTACTCCACGGAGTCGGGACAAACTCGCTATCGCGAGTCGGGACTCATGCGGCTATCGCCGACGTTGTGAAAACTCGCTATCGCTCGCGGGGATAAACATCTCTCGCAAGTAAATAATCTCCAGTACTTTAGAATCACAGCGACCGAAGGGAGTTATCCCAGTGCCGCCGATAGGCGCACAAGTCACGCGACCGAAGGGAGTTATCCCGTGCCGCTGATAGGCGCACACATCCCGCGAGGGCGTAGCCCGAGTTATCCCGTGCCGCCGATAGGCGCACACATCCCGCGAGGGCGTAGCCCGAGTTATCCCGTGCCGCCGATAGGCGCACACATCCCGCGAGGGCGTAGCCCGAGTTATCCCGTGTCGCCGATAGGCGCACACATCCCGCGAGGGCGTAGCCCGAGTTATCCCGTGTCGCCGATAGGCGCACACATCCCGCGACCGAAGGGAGTTATCCCAGCACCGGGCGATAGCCCGTGCGAGTCACACGACCGAAGGGAGTTACCCCACTCTCCTGCCAATTTGTCCAAAATCCGCTTACACCACTGACAAACAATCACTTATAGACCCCACCACCTGACAAAAACGTGTGTCTTCCCACCCGCCTCTTATTGGCACGGTGCTTGCTCTACCTAGACCGTCAGTATCGACAAAAATTAAAAAGATCATTCCAACATGAGCAAGATTATTGGTATCGATTTAGGTACAACCAACTCTTGCGTGGCAGTAATGGAGGGCAATGAGCCCACCGTGATCTACAATGACGAAGGCCGTAACACGACCCCGTCTGTAGTTGCATTCTTGGACGGCGGCGAGCGTAAAATCGGCGATCCGGCCAAGCGGCAAGCGATCACCAATCCCACGCGTACGGTAGCCTCGATCAAAAGATTTATGGGCCAGCGCTTCGACGAAGTCTCGGGCGAAGTAGAAAACAGCCCTTATAAGGTGGTCAAAGGAGACAACGGCACCGCCCGCGTCGACATCGACGGCCGCATGTATACCCCCCAGGAGATCAGCGCCATGGTTCTTCAGAAAATGAAGAAGACCGCCGAAGATTTTCTAGGGCAAGAAGTAACTGAAGCTGTCGTGACCGTCCCAGCTTACTTCAACGACAGCCAGCGCCAGGCCACTAAAGAAGCCGGTGAAATCGCTGGTCTAAAGGTGCGTCGTATCATCAACGAGCCAACGGCAGCTGCCCTGGCTTACGGTATGGACAAGCGCACTCAGGATATGACCATCGCTGTCTATGACTTGGGTGGCGGTACTTTCGATATTTCTATCCTGGAATTGGGCGAAGGTGTATTCGAGGTCAAGTCCACCAACGGTGATACGCACTTGGGTGGCGACGATTTCGACCGCGTTATCATCAACTATCTGGCCAATGAGTTCAAGAGCCAGGAGAATATCGATCTGCGCAAAGACCCCATGGCACTCCAGCGTTTGAAAGAAGCCGCTGAAAAGTCTAAGATCGAGCTATCCAGCAGCTCTGAGGCAGAAATTAACCTGCCCTATATTACTGCTGTAGATGGTGTGCCCAAGCACTTGGTACTCAAGTTGAGCCGCGCCAAGTTCGAGCAGCTTGCTGACGAGCTGGTACAACGGACCCTCAAGCCTTGTCAGGAAGCATTGAAAGATGCAGGCCTCAGCAAAAGCGAAATCGACGAGGTCATTCTGGTTGGTGGTTCTACTCGTATTCCCGCCATACAGGAGGCCGTCGAGAAGTTCTTCGACAAGAAGCCTAACAAGGGTGTAAACCCTGACGAGGTAGTAGCTATCGGTGCAGCCATTCAGGGTGGTGTACTGAGTGGTGATGTTCAGGATGTACTTCTTCTGGATGTTACGCCGCTTTCATTAGGAATCGAGACCATGGGTGGCGTTTACGACGTAGTCATCGAGTCGAATAGCACCATCCCGGTCAAGAAGAATAAGGTATACTCTACAGCCAGCGACAACCAGCCGAGTGTGGAAATACACATCCTGCAAGGTGAGCGCCCGATGGCTCGCGACAACCGCACCGTCGGTAAGTTCCAACTCACCGATATACCACCGGCACCTCGCGGTATCCCTCAGATCGAGGTTACCTTCGATATGGATGCCAACGGTATCTTGAATGTATCGGCTAAGGATAAAGGAACGGGCAAGGAGCAATCTATCCGTATCGAGGCCAGTACTGGTCTGAGCAAGGACGAAATTGCCCGCATGAAGGCCGAAGCCGAAGCCAATGCCGATGCCGATCAGGCCGCCCGCGAGCGCGTTGAGCAGCTCAATGCCGCCGATCAACTCATCTTCCAAACGGATAAGCAGCTGAAAGAATTCGGTGATAAGCTCAGCGATGGCAACAAGCAGGCTATCGAAATGCAACTCGACGCCCTGCGCACCGCCCACAAAGCAGAAGACCTGGACGGCATCAAGACAGCAACTGAGGCATTGACCTCAGCCTGGAACGCCGCCAGTCAGGAAATCTACCAAGCTCAGCAAGACGCTGGTCAGGCAGGTGGCCCCACCGCTGATGCCAATGGCGCTGATGCTGGAGGCGCCGCTACCGAAACCGACGAGGCAGAAGATGTCGAGTTTGAAGAAGTAGAAGAGAAGTAATAGGCGATAGCCTTTGTGATGAAATTGGTTTTAGGGCAGCGACAGTGTCGCTGCCCTATTCATTTATGGAAACCGCTTATCTTAGAATTCATTCAAATTAAGCAATGGATAGATTGACTGAGTACAAGAGAGTGGCCGAAGAAATTGTTACTAAAATCTTCGGTATGAGCCCGGACGGCGTCCAGGGGTTGAGCAGACATCTTATAGTTGATAAAGATCGAGGGCATTATCTAGTATACCAGACGGGTTACCAAAGAGAACGCTGGATTTACGGGGCAACCATTCATATCCAAGTTACGGATCAAGGTAAGGTATGGCTTCATCACGACGGCACTAATCTAATCGTCGCTGACATGCTTGAAGAGGCTGGAGTCGAGCGGTCTGATATCGTTATCGGCTGGGTGATGCCTTCAGAGAGAAAGTACATGGAAGGATATGCCTTGGGGTAGACTTACTCTTTGATTTTCATGCCCAACATAGTGCCATCTGGCGTTTCCACCTTCATATTTTGAGCGACATCATCTTCCAATTCAAAAATGATCTTTGCCTGCCGAGTACTTAGAAAGAAAGTATGCTCGCCTAAAGGAAATAGATCTTCGATTTCAGTTTGAGCCGTCTTTACTTGGAGTTTATTGTCATTAGTCAGTACTTCGATCACCATTCCAGCATCCATATCGTAACTTCCAACATAAGAAGCGGCATTTTTCGAGCTCACATAGAGTGCCTCCTCACCAAGCTGCAGTTTCTTTAAAGCGATATTCACAGCTACATTATCGGGATCGATCTGAAGGGCCTTCTTTAATGACTGCGCCGCCTCTGATTGAAGGTCCATGATCAGCTGGCACTCGCCGAGCATTTGCCAAGCCGCACTGAAATTTGGAAATTTTTCGGTTGTAAGCTGATATACTTGTAAAGCCTGTTCCGTTTTGCCTCGATCGAATGGTCCTTGGGCGGCCTGCATCATATCGCCTTTGTCCCAAGGGGCTGACAATCCATAAAGTAGCTCGACCTCTTCGTCATAGTATTTGATGGCCGATATACCTTCTGCACGTAGTGCTCGTCTTTTGCTATCCCAGTTCCACTGATCAAATATGAATTCAAGGCCCTGACGGGTAGAGCGATAAGGAACGGTGCCATGGTTTTCTTCCTCCATCACTTCGTAGTGCCATAAGAAGTTTGGTCCAGCACTTTCCTCCAAAAGTGCGGAGAGTTTCCAGCCCCCACCTGCCATTTGGCCCCCTTCATCCCCCATAGTCATGTATAAATGACCGGTCAGCTCAGCATTGTTTTTCAGAAAGGTTTCCGCCTGATTTTTGACCAGCTCCTGATTATCCCACCACAGACTGGGGCTGATCGCCAAATAGCTATTGAACAGCTCAGGATGATTGATGAGGCCATGAATAACAAACAGACCTCCGAAAGAGTGTCCGATCAATAGGCGATACTCTTCCGTACGAAATCGATCAGCGACCCAGGCAAAAAGCTCTTCTTCCATGAAACGATAGGTTTGGTCGGCACCGCCCGATCCTGGCCGTCTATCTACGGCTGTAGACATCGGGGTCAGGTCTCTGGTACGGTTTCCTTCGGAATTGACCAGTCCAACAACAATCATTTTAGGTATGCGCCGGTTCCTAGCTAAAAACTGGACGCATGCCGTGGTGTGGTGGAAATTAGTTTCGGCATCGAGTAAGTATAGGACTGGATACTGATCATCTGTATTTTCCGAATAATCATCTGGCAAAGCGACCATAATCTGGCGAGTTTCGCCAAGTACGGAAGATTCTATTTCATGGGTTTGACCTATAGTTATGGGAGCTTGCGCGCGTAGCGTAAACGCAAGAGAAAGTAGAATTATATAAAAGGTAATTTTCATTTTTGATGGTTTAATTCTTGACAAATCAGAATTACTATTTCTTGAGAAATAATACATCCATATCAAATTTATGATCTAGGAGGCCTTTGCTATACTGATTTTCAATAATTGGAAAAGTAGTAATCACGCCTATCTGAATTTGCTTATTTGTTTTTATAGCTGCTTTGAAAAGAGTCGCTTTTCTTCTTATGTCTTCAGAATCGACTTTCGACATCAACCAATTATCCTTATAGAACTTAATTTCAAAGAGAGTGATAATATGATCTTGGCGATCAATAAGTAAATCTATCTGAAAGCCTGGGATTTCATCAGTATTTTGAGACGTATATACATATGCTTCAGAGATCATGCCGCTTATTTTCATGGCTTCTATGATTTGTTTCGTATGCTTTAAGCAAATAGACTCATAGGCATATCCACTCCAAGAACGCCAACTCTGTGATTGACTAATCTGTTTCCACGAATTAACCTTTGGTCTTCCTTGAATCTCCATAAATTTTAAGTAAAAAAGCGAATACTCATCTGTAAGACGATATTTGATATTCTTTTTCTTTTGGCTGAAATCATAAAAAGAACTTATGAAATTCGAGCTTACTAATTCATCAAGTACTTTTGTGCCGCCACCACCGTCGCTTATTTTGGCCTTTTTTAGAATTTCTTTTCGAGTCATTCCATAGGGCTTTTCTGCCAGTGCACGAATAACCTGTGTGTGCCGTTCAGCATCATCGAACAGCGCAAAATACAAAGATGAAAACTCGTTTGAAAGCAAGCCACTCTTTGTGAAACAGATTCTATCGATGGCTTGTACAGCACTTTCACCAGGCTCGACTTCTTTTAAGTAGTGGGGAATTCCTCCCATTACCATGTAGAGCTGTAGAATCTGATAATGATCAAGTCGCACATCACGGCTTTGAAGATAAGCCTTTACTTCTGCTAAAGTGAATGGATCAAGGAATACTCTACGAGTTATCCGGTTATATAGTCCGCCTTTGTTGTGGACGACTTGCTTAATCATCCATGACGCAGCTGATCCACAGACTACTACAACGATCTGCCTTTGAGCAGCCCAGCTATTCCAAAAGTTGCTTAATGCTCTCAAAAATCCAGATCGTGAGGTAGCTAACCAAGGAAGCTCATCAAAAAAGACGACGGGTTTTTCATCTGCGGAAAGTGTCTCTAAATATTCTATGAGCAAATAAAAGGCGTCTAACCAGTTATTCGGAGGCAGTATTGGAACGGGGCTGCCCATAGCACGATTCAGCTCATTGGTAAAGTTCCTGATTTGCTCATTTCTAGGTGCATTCTGAAGTCCGGTTACCTCGAAGGCAATTTGTCCGCTGTAGTAGCTCTTCACCAGGAAAGTCTTACCAACCCGCCGACGCCCTATAACGGCAACCATCTCAGCATCAGATGACTGAATTGCTTTGGAGAGTATCTCTTGCTCAGCCTTTCGACCTACGATTAATCTAGGTCTGTATCGCATTATAAATTGATTTTCAGCGAGCAAAATAAATAATAGCTCGCTGAAACATGCTATTTCAACCCACTTTCAGCGAGCTATTGTAAAATTAGCTCGCTGGAAATGGGTTACCATAATAGTTTACCTTTGCCCAAATCCTAGACAAATATGGCCTTGAAGTACCGAAGAGTGATGTTGAAATTGAGCGGCGAATCGCTCATGGGTAAGCAACAGTATGGTATAGATGCGGATCAGCTGGCCTACTATGGCCGTCAGATCAAAGAACTGGTCGATATGCAGGTCGAAGTGGCGATTGTGATCGGTGGCGGCAACATTTTTCGGGGTCTCAGTGCCCACGAGGCTGGCATAGAGCGCACGCAGGGCGACTATATGGGCATGTTAGCCACGGTTATCAATGGCATGGCCTTGCAGAGCACCATGGAATCGATGGGGCTTTACACGCGCCTCATTTCAGCAATCGAGATACAGCGGGTGGCCGAGCCCTACATCAGAAGACGAGCCGTACGACACCTCGAAAAAGGTCGCGTCCTCATCTTTTCGGGCGGTACGGGGAATCCCTATTTCACCACCGACTCTGCTGCAGCACTGAGGGCCAATGAGATCGACGCCGAAGTCATTCTAAAAGGTACGCGAGTAGACGGCATCTATTCAGATGATCCCGAAAAAGACCCGAATGCAGTCAAGTACGACAAACTCAGCTACGATGAGGCTATTGAGAAAAAGCTACGCATCATGGATCAAACGGCTTTTACGATGTGCCGGGAGAACAAGATACCCATTATCGTATTCGATATCAACGAGCCTAAGAACTTGCGTAAGATCATTTTTGGCGAACCGGTAGGCACGATCGTTAAGCAAGATTAGCTATAAGAGCCCGTTACATACCGCCATTCGTTAAAAAGAGTTAAATAATAGTGAGCAACTTAAACTTCGCTATTGGTGCTTCGTCCAAGTAACGAAAATGGGTCGCTGGCCTATTAAACTTTAAAAACATCATCCAAATGAACAAGATATTTTTGGCCCTTGGCCTTTTCGCCCTCACCTTCTCCTTAGCTGATGCCCAACGCGGTCAACGCTCCGAGCAGCGCGCAGATATACAGCAGCGCATAGAGCAGCGTCTACAACAGCTCTCCCAACAGCTCGACCTAAGCAACGAGCAAATCACCCATCTGAGAGACTTCGCACAGACAGAGGGCCGTGCCCTGCGCGAGCAAATGCAGGCGACTACGAGTCGCTCCGAGAAGCGCGAACTGGCGCAAAGCTACACCCAGGCATTTCAGGCCGAAGTCGACGCTACTCTAACCGAAGCGCAAAAAGCGGAACTGGAGCAAATCAAAGAAGACCGCCAAGCTGAAGCACAGGTCAGGCGCGAACAAGTGCGCGATAACGCACAAGAACGCCTCACCGAAATGGTCGAAGAGCTCGATCTGACCGAAGACCAGCGCAATAGGCTCAATACTTTCGTAGAAGGTCAGCGGGTTGCTCGCGAAGAAGAGATGGCCGCCACTGAATCTCGCCAGGATAAAGTAGCTATTGCCCGTCGTTATGCTGAGGCATTCAAGACCGAGCTCGACAACGTACTAACCGATGAGCAAAAAGCTCAGCTGGAAGAAATGAAGCAGGAAGCTCGCAGCAACCGCGAGTCGAATGGTCGCAGAGGCCGCGGACTAAGACGCGGAAGAAATTAACTATTAACTAATCCTGAGAAAAAAGCCTTTGGTCGTGTGGCCAAAGGCTTTTTTCTTATCCTTCAACGCCAGCCTCCATCTTAGCCGCGTTCTCTGCCACTTGTAGACCTTCGATGACGGGCTCGAGTGCGCCGGCTACGATTTTGTCCAAGCTGTAGAGCGTCAGGTTGATCCGATGGTCAGTCACGCGATTTTGGGGGTAGTTGTAGGTGCGAATCTTATCGGAGCGGTCGCCGGTGCCGACCAGTGATCTGCGCTTAGCGGCCAGCTCGCTTTGACTGGCTTCTTGCTGAGCATCTTTGATGCGTTGATAGAGCTGATTCATAGCGATCTCCTTGTTTTTGTGCTGTGATCGGCCATCTTGACTTTCGGAGACGATACCCGTCGGGATGTGTGTGATACGAACGGCAGATTCCGTTTTGTTCACGTGCTGACCACCGGCACCGCTGGAACGAAACGTATCGATGCGCAAGTCGGCCTTATTGATATCGATATCGTCTTCCTCGAATCGCGGTAAAACAGCTACCGTGGCTGCCGAAGTGTGTACCCTACCCTGGGTTTCCGTCTTGGGTACGCGCTGTACGCGGTGGGCCCCCGACTCGAATTTGAGCTTGGCATACACATCCGTACCATTCACCTCGAAGATGATCTTGTTATAGCCACCGGCCGTGCCCTCGTTCTCGTCGAGCACCTCGTATGACCAGCCCTGGCTGTCGATATAGCGCTTGTACATATCGAAGAGGTCACCAGCAAAGATGCTCGCCTCGTCTCCGCCCGTACCTGACCTGATCTCGACCAGTACATCCTTCTCGTCTTCGATGTCTTTTGGAATGAGCAGGATCTTGATCTCCTCTTCCATCTCTTCTCGCTTGGCTTTGAGGTCGGCCAGTTCGAGTTGGGCCATCTCGCGCATTTCGGGGTCGGAATCCTTGGTCATCTCCTCGGCGGTCTCCTGGTTGGAGAGGAGGTTCTTATAGTTCAGATAGACCTCGGCTACGGGCTTGAGCTTGCCGTACTCCTTGCCCAGTTTGGTGAAGCGATCCTGGTCGGTCACCACAGCGGGGTCGGCCATTTGGTCTTCAATATCCTTAAATCGGAAGTAGATGGATTCCAGTTGGTCTAGCATATTACAAAGATAGATGAATTAAAAATTGCTGATCGGCCGATGGCCGATCAGCAATTTTTAATTCATCTATAAAACATTCTGTTCCGTCGATGATTCTTGTATTTTTGCAGCCGCTAAGCGCAAATTCGGACTCGCAAACAAAAACACACATATGTCGAATACCATAGAAGCCCGCGGCCTCACTAAAGATTTCGGTGATTTTCGGGCAGTAGACAATCTGAGTTTCGAACTCAAAGAAGGGGAGATATTCGGACTCTTGGGTCCCAACGGAGCGGGTAAGACTACGACCCTGCGGATGTTGTCGGGATTGTTGAAGCCTACTGCTGGCGAGGCCATCATCATGGGCCGAAACGTGCATACCGACAGCCGAGCAGCTCTAAATCAGTTGGGATTCTTGACCGGAGACATGGATTTATATAGAAGGCTCCGACCTGCGGAAGTCCTAACCTTTTTCGGTAAGCTGTATAGTGTGGAGAAAGACGTCTTGAAAAAGCGTGTGGACCACCTGATCGAACTTTTCGGTATCAGCGAGTTTGCAGATCGGCAGTGTGAAAAGCTGAGTACGGGCCAAAAGCAAAAGGTGGGCATAGCGCGCACCCTGGTACACGACCCGAAAGTGATCGTACTCGACGAACCGACGACTGGTCTCGACATCATGGCTGCTGAATTCATCCTCAACTTCATGCAAGATGCCGCAAAGAAGGATGGAAAAACGGTCCTTTTCAGTACCCACAATTTAGCTGAAGTAGAGCGTCTATGCGACCGTGTGGGCATCATAAGCCGTGGCAAGATGGCCTATCTGGGCGATCAGCCGGGCCTGCTGGCGCAAACGGGCCAAGGCAAGCTGCACGATGCTTTTTTTAATCTAGTGAACGCGTAAAACAACCATCAACCATGAGAATGCCAATCGTTTCAGCCCTGTACCGAAAAGAAATTCTGGAAGTACTGCGCGACAAAAAGATGCTATATCTGGTCATCTTGATGCCGTTTTTCCTTTATCCGGTGCTCTTTCTGGTGATGGGAAAGGTAGGTGCCAGTGCCGGTGAGAAACTAGCCACTGAAAAGGTGACTGTCTTCATGGAGCCGGGTCTGGAAAATACGCCCATAGGAGAGATGCTGGCCACCGATACGACCCTGGAATTGAAATACGAGGCACTGGATACGGAAGCGCGCGACAGTCTGCGTGGTAACCAGCTCGCCATCGAAGGCCCTGCCGACTATCAGGTAAAGCTCGATAGCATGGAAGCCGTTGCCTTCACCGTCTACGGAGACGATAGCGAAGACGTGATCAGCAGCCGCAGGCGTAGGGTGCAGGGTATGCTGAGTGCCTACAACCAGCAAGTGGTCGGTACTAGACTGGCCGCTCAAAACCTGCCCGCCGATTTCAATCAAGCGGTACAGGTAGCGAACATCAGTACGGCCAGTGAGCGAGCTGCGGCTTCGGCAGGCATCGGAAGGGTGATACCGCTCATGCTGCTACTGTTCATTTTTACGGGCTGCATTTACATCGCCATCGATGCCACAGCTGGAGAAAAAGAAAGGCGCACGCTGCAAACGCTATATACCAGCCCGGCTACGACTAACGAGATTATTGCTGGCAAGTTTGGCGCGGTAGCTACGGTAGGTATCGTTTCGGCCCTGGCCAACCTGGCTTCACTGGTTTTGAGCCTCAAGCTGACGGATTATATTCTAGGGCAAGAAGGACAGTCATTCGGACTTTCGATGGGTGGTTTCGACCTGGTCGCCCTGACCTTACTAGTTATACTGGCCACCATTTTTATGGCTGCCATCAGTATGGCGGTGGTGCTACTGGCCAACACCTACAAGGAAGCCCAGAGCTATGTTTCGCCCCTTATGTTTATGATCTTGATCCCGGCAGGATTGGCGTCTATGCCTGGCTCGGAATTGACTTTTCAGACGGCACTCGTACCCATCTACAATGTAGCTTTAGGTATGGCCGACATTTTCAAAGGTGATTACAACCTGACGTTGATCGGTGTGGTTGTCGCGGCTTCCCTGGTTTATGGTTTGATCGCTCTATGGCTGGCTGGCCGCACCTTCGGCAACGAAAACGTAGTAACCGGCCAAACGGTGAAGGTAAAAGACTTGCTCAAAGGGTAAGTTTTTTGGCTGGCTGCCTATCTTCGCCCCATGACACCAAACGGATCCTTTATCGTAGAGGGTGGCCATAAGCTGCACGGAGAACTCACGCCTCAAGGGGCCAAGAATGAAGCCTTGCAGGTCATCAGTGCTGCTTTGCTGACGCCCGAGCCAGTTACACTCGCCAACCTACCCGACATACGTGATGTGCGCAAGCTGCTCGACTTATTGGCCGGGCTGGGCGCAACGGTCGAGTGGCTGAGCAGAGATACCGTACAGATCACGGCCAGTGATATCGATATCGACTATGTGCTGAGCGAAGACTATGTGCGCGATGCCCAGCGCATACGCGGGTCGGTCATGCTCATTGCGCCTCTGCTCAATCGGTTCGGGCGGGCTAGTTTGCCCAAGCCGGGCGGCGATAAGATCGGACGGCGTAGGCTAGATACCCACCTGCTTGGCCTAGAAGCCTTGGGCGCAAACTTCGACTTCGATGCCGATAAAAATATCTACGCCTTCCGTACCGATGGCCTGGAGGGCACCTACCTCCACCTCGACGAGATCAGCGTGACCGGCACAGCCAATGTGGTGATGGGTGCCGTGTTGGCTAAGGGTGAGACCACCATCTACAATGCCGCCTGTGAGCCCTACGTACAGCAACTCTGCCAGATGCTCGTCAGCATGGGGGCCAAGATCGAAGGCGTAGGCTCCAACCTCCTGCGCATACAAGGCGTAGAAAGCTTAAGCGGCTGCAAGCATCGCCTGCTGCCCGACATGATAGAGATCGGTAGTTTTATTGGTCTGGCAGCCATGACCGGGTCGGAGATTACCATCAAGAACGTACGCCGCGATAAGCTTGGCATTATACCCCGCACTTTCGAGCGCATGGGCATACAGCTCGAATACCCCGACGACGATATCCATATTCCCGCTCAGGACAATTACGAGATCCAAACTTTCATAGACGGCAGCATCTTGACCATCTACGATGCGCCCTGGCCCGGCTTTACGCCCGATTTGATCAGCATTTGCCTGGTGACGGCCATTCAGGCGAAAGGTTCGGTCTTGATCCATCAAAAAATGTTCGAGAGTCGCCTCTTCTTCGTCGATAAGCTGATCGATATGGGTGCCCAAATCGTACTCTGCGATCCGCATCGGGCCACGATTATCGGCATGAACAAGCGCCAACCCTTGCGCGGCATCCGTATGACCTCGCCAGATATTCGGGCCGGGGTGTCTCTGCTCATTGCCGCCATGAGCGCGGAAGGCACCAGCCGCATCGATAATATTCATCAAATAGATCGCGGCTATCAGCGGATTGATGAAAGGCTGAATGCGATTGGGGCAAAGATTACTAGGGAATAACTCGCTATCACTCGCTGTGACTTGCTCGGCTTCGCCATCGCGGGGATGAACTCGCTATCGCTCGCCGTGACTTGCTTGGCTATCGCCGTCGCGGGGATAAACTCGCTATCGCGAGTCGGGATAAACCTCTCTTGTAAAAGGTGGTCTCCTATACTTTAGAATCCCGCAAGGGCCCAAAGGCCCGAGTTATCCCAGTGCCGCCGATAGGCGCACTAATCCCACGAGCCGATAGGCGAGTTATCCCGCTTGCACATTCCCGCGATTATCCTCATCTTTCACCTATCTACATTTGCTTGTATCAAACCATCCAAATACCAATCCATCCTTACTATATGAAACAGTTTACTTTTTTAATGGCGCTCTTCGCCACGGGTCTGCTCATGGCCCAAACCAACCATCGGGTAGAAGTGCGCTCCAATGTTTTTGATCCCGAAAACATTTTCATTGAGGTCGGCGATACCATCACTTGGGAAAACGTCAATGGCTTTCACAATGTGAACGGCAGCCTGGCTGATTACCCAGACAATCCGGTCGAGTTTGGCAATGGCACCGCCTCAGCACCCTGGACGTACCAGTTCGTTTTCGACCAGGAGGGATTTTACGGTTATCGGTGTGACCCGCACTTTTTTCTCGATATGGTCGGTACCGTGACCGTACTTCCTGTAGGCAGCATCATGGAGACGGTGCTCATCACCGAGATCATGTACAATCCGCCAGAGGCTAACATGGACAGTCTTGAGTTCATCGAGCTGTACAACCCGAACCCCAACCCGGTCGACCTGACAGGCTGGACAATGAGCGACGGTTTCGATCTGGATTTTCCAGCAGGAACGACCATTGCTCCAGATGATTATCTCATCTTGTGCGTCGACTCGGCGGCTTTTATAAACACTTTAGGCTATACTGGCCCAACGCTACAATGGACCGATGGTGCACTGAGTAATGGTGGCGAAAACGTAGCTATTTCAAACGCCGATGGTGTAGTTATAAGCGAGGTAGACTATAGCGACGATCCGCCCTGGCCAGGCATAGCCGATGGCGATGGACCCAGTCTGCAAATTTGCGACATCAGTATGGAAGAAGACGACGCCAGCAACTGGGCGGCCTCCGTTTCAGGTACCGGCGTGATTATCAATGGCTTTGAAGTGCTGGCTAACCCGGGCAGCTTGCCCCTCTGTCAGGAACCCGCTCCTACCCTACTCCTGAATCCGCTATTTAGTGTCAATGAAGACGTAGGTACTGTTAACCTGTTTGTGATAGCGACCAACTTCGAGCTAGCTCCGGAGGTAGAATTCACCCTGGATGCGTCGAGTACGGCGACCATAGATACCGACTTTTCTGTCGTTAATGGACTTCCGCAGGTGGTCACCGGCGAAGCAGGCGCATTGGATACCCTATTCCTACAAATCAATGTAGTCGATGATATGGATGAGGAAGACGATGAGACCATGGTCTTCAATATCTCCACCAGCCAGATGGGCGTCAATATTCCCAACACCCAGATCGTCGTCACCATCGAAGACAATGATGCTGTGAGCATGCAAACGACCATAGGCGAGATCGACGATGTAGACGCCGACGGTGTAGCTGTATCTCTTGGGCAGACCGTAACGGTAGAAGGAACGGTGCACGCGCCCAACTTCAGACCTGGTGGCATACAGACCACCATCATCGACGCTAATAACGATGGCATCGGCATATTCAGCAATAGCGACCCCCTCGGCTACGACAATGTGACCGAAGGCGACCTGCTTCGCGTAACGGGTGAGGTCACTCAGTTCAGAGGCCTGCTCCAAATCACACTGACTGAAGTGACGGTTCTTTCCCAAGGCAATCCGCTGTTTACGCCCACCACCGCTACCGAGCTGGGTGAAGACACCGAGTCTCAGCTGGTGCGCTTCGAGGGTTTAGTACCCTCAACCACCATGGATGTACCCACGAGCGGCTCTTTCAATTTCGATTTCGAGAATAGCATGGGTGAAACCATAGTGGTTCGTATCGATGAAGATGTCAATATCGATCTGGCAGGCATAGTAGCCGACTTTGTGGCCAATGGTGATTTGATCGACATCACGGGTATAGGCGGTCAATTCGATACCAGCGACCCACTCACGGAGGGCTATCAGCTATTCCCGAGGCGAGATGGTGACTTCAGCATTCTGTCGAGTACGAGAGAGCCTGCCTGGGCGGCCGATCTGGAGCTATTCCCCAATCCAGTGGGTGATCGTCTGGAGGTTCGCGTACCTGTCGACTTGCGTGAAGCCGTACTCTACGACCTGACTGGCCGCGAGCTACTGCGCCTGAATATGCAAGTAAATCAGACGAGTATCAACACCGGCGGTTTGGTGCCGGGCACCTACCAATTACGTCTGCTCTCCGACGATGGGCAAGTAAGTCGATTGATCATTAAAAACTAATCGAAATTGAACCGTCGGCCCTGGGTCGGCGGTTCTTTTTTTATGGTTGATGAACAGCCCAAAATTGGACTTAGCCTAAGTGGAGGCGGTGCGCGATGCGCTGCGCATCTGGGCATACTAACAGCTCTGGAAGAAGCGAATTTGAAACCCGACAGATTGGTCGGTGTCAGCTCTGGTGCATTAGTAGGTGCACTCTACGCAGCTGGTAAAACACCTATCGAGATCAGGGATTTACTCAAGCAGGGATCGCTGTTTAAACTATTCGGTTTCGGCATACCGAGTCGGGGTTTGACTTCACTGAACTACCTACGCAAGAGAATGCTAGACGCCCTCGGCCAAGAAGTAATGATGGAAGAGCTGGAACTTCCCTTCCACGTAGGCATCACCAACCTGAATACCGGCGAGCTGGAAATGCGCCATACCGGCAATCTGATCGATACGGTTTGCGCCAGTTGTGCGATTCCTTTCGTTTTTAAGCCGGTGGAGATCGACGGTCAGCAATTTGCCGATGGTGGCATCGTCTGCAATATGCCCATAGAGCCATTGCAAACCAACGACGACATAGACATCGTGATAGGTGCCAACTTGATCAGTGCGAGCAATCTCGGTCCGGCTGATCTATCGAGCATCTGGGGCATCATGTGGCGCTCCTTCGATCTTTCGATGATCGCTAATACGGCCCCTGCGCTCCAAGCCTGCGATTTCACTTTCGAGCCACAAGACTTGAACCAGTATAATATTTTCGCTTTTTCTAAAACAGATGAGATGTATGAAGTAGGTTATCAATACGCGACGGGGAGAGTGACCGACCTGCGGAAGTACATAAGAGAATCAAGAACCAAGACTTTAGAGACGCGCTTGCTGCGCAAGCTTTGAGATTTTAGAGGCGCTCACTGCGTGAGCTTTAGATATGAGAACCAAGACTTTAGAACCAAGAGTCAAGATGTTAGAACCAAGAGTAAAGACGTTAGAGTAAAGAGCAAAGAGATAAGAATCAAGGGTAAAGAGGTTATGGAAAAGCACTCATCCTGCAAAGTCTTTTCTCTTTATTTTTTTCTCTCAAAACCAAAAGAATTAGCTACTGAATTATCATGCGCAAAGTCAATAATCACGATATACTCATTACTTAGCTCTTTAGTATATTTAAATTTTTATTTATTAGAATTGCTCAAAATCAATGACTAAAAACTAATTACTAAAGAAAAATATGATTCTCACCATTGCACTTGTTGTCGGGCTTGCTTATCTGCTGTATAAAATTGGGTACAAGATATACTTGACGAGGACGACCTGCGCCGATGATGAGGATTTGCGGGATTACTGGAACGGATTTTTGGAGGCTGAAAACCCGAAGGGGTACAAGCAGTTGCGGGAGCACTTGGGCTATTGCGAGGCCTGCCGAGATCGATTGAACGAGATTATAGCTGAAGGAGAAACCAGGTATAAAGAAAAAGGGCCGATCATGACACGGCGGCGGTTTTAGAGCCCCACCTAGCCTCCCTGAAGGAGAGGAACGTATTTTCGCTTTGTGGCTGATTCTACCGAATCAGCCGCAAAAACAAAATAGTTGCTATCAGTTTTTTCTGCGCTTTAGTTCTTTTTGGAGCATGCCGAGTTCGCGACTGGTGTCTCCAGTGATGGATTTGTTTTCCTGGGCACGGCGGACTAAGTAGGGCATGACGTCGCGTATGGGACCATAGACCATGTACTTGGCGACGTTGTAGCCCGCGGCAGCGAGATTGAAGGTGAGGTTATCGCTCATGCCGAGGAGCTGGCAGAAGTTGAGGTGCTCGTGCTGGCGGGGGAGGTTGCGGGCGGCGATGAGACCGGCCTGTAACTTGACACTGGCTCGGTTGTGGCTGGCGTTGCAGCTGGCGAGGGTCTCGTAGTGGTCGAGGCAGAACCGGAGGGCGGCGTTGAAATCGTCGTGGGTGGCGGCCAAGTTGGGCTGTATGGGTGAGGGGTAGCCGTGTTCTTTGGCGCGCTCGCGCTCCTTTTCCATATAGGCTCCGCGCACGAGTTTGGCACCCAGCATATAGCCTTTTGACTTGGCCTCTTCATGGCTGGCCATCAGGAATGCCAGACGGTCATGGCGGTAAAGTTGGAAGGTGTTGTAGACCGTGACTCGGTTGCGGTTGTAACGCTCCATCATGAGGGTAGCCATGCGATCTATAGTGTCTTGGTACCAAGATTCTTCCGCGTCGATGAAGACTTTTACCGACTTTTTTTCTGCTACGCTGCATATCGCATCGAGGCGGCGGATGGCACCGTCGTATTCGCGCTTAAGTTCGTCGGAGAATACGAAGTCGGCTTCTTGCAGCTCTTTGAGCAGACCATTTCTGGCCAGGCTGGTAATCTTGCAAGTGACCACTGGAACAGCCGGTTGTTTAGAGGCAAACTCGATGGCCGTTAAGAGCTGGCTTTGGGAGGTATTATAGTCTTCTTCCGATTCCTTGCCCTCGGCGCCGTAGTCGAGCAGCGACATGACACCATACTCGGCAAATTTTTCGATGGTGGGTATACAGGAGACGAGGCTTTTGCCGCCTACAAATTGGCGATAGAGGGTGTTTTCAACCGCCCAGTTGGCGCCGGGCAGCCCCCACTGAACGGCTTTTAAGCCTACACTGGACAAAGTATTAGTCAGATTAGGATTGGCCATGAGTTTGAATAGCCAAACGGTATTTTTCAGCTCGCGATCGCTCATGTGCGCGAATGCCTTTTGTGTATCGTCGAAGTCGATTTCGGGCAAGCCGAGGCCTGCCTCATTCAACTGATTTTGCAAGTTTTGTACGGCTTCAGGAACCGGTCCTACCCTTTCGTTCATTTGTCCAAATTTGCCAAGCGGCTTCCGCCTGTCCGATTAACATACCTAGGCCATTTCGAGTTTTAGCACCCTGGTTGGCAGCTAAAGATAAGAAACGCGAGTGAGCCGGATTGTAGACCAGATCGTAACAGAGGTGGGTATTGTTTATCAGGCCATACGGCAGGTCGGGGGCCTCATCTATATTCGGATAGGTTCCAAGGGGTGTGGTATTAACGATGAGCTGATGAGATTCGATGATCTCGTGATTTAAATCTTTGTATTGGAAGCGATCCGGCCCCGCCCATCTGCTGACCAGCTGAAACTCGATTTGCATCTTTTCTAGCGCATATTGGATGGCCTTTGATGCGCCGCCGGTACCGAGTACGAGAGCGCGTTCGGGTTTCGTTCCATTCAGGAATTTTTTTAGATCGACCGAAAAGCCCAAATGATCGGTGTTGAAACCCAGCGCGTGCCCATCGAGAAATAAAATGGTATTGACCGCTCCGATTTCGAGGGCGGAAGGCGATAGTCCGTCGATATAGTCGATGACTTTCTTCTTATGTGGAATGGTCACGTTGATGCCCCGCAGGATATCGATCTCGTTGCCTGTTCTGGTGCCATACTTCGGAAGTCTATTTTTAAAAAACGAAGATGGCCGCTTGTACTCGAAGTTGAGATATTGGTGGGTATCGGTCAGCCCTAGTCGCTCGAATTTTTTGGTGAAATACTGCTTAGAGAAACTGTGAGATAACGGATGACCGAGGAGACCGAAGGTGGGCATGAGAGAGTAAAGATTTTTGAGACCAGAACCGAGATAATAGAGGCGTTTGCTAACGCAAACTTTAGATGTGAGAGGCACTCGCTAACGCGAGCTTTAGACTCAAGATAGATGTATTTATACGGCTGGGCAGCGATGCGGCAAATTTGGACGTATAGATGCATTTATACGGCTACCCCCTCCTCTCCATCTTTTTCCCCAAATTTATCGAGCAAACCGACAATAACCAAGCCCACAAAAAAGGCAATGATAACGTATACAAGCAAAGCATCGCCTTCGTACAATCCTGGCCATACATTCTCGGTCAGATCGGCCACTTGCTCGCCTTTGCTGTTGGTGCGGTAGCTGACGATATTCTGCCAGGGCCAGAGTTTATTGAGGGAGCCAAGCATAAAACCGGTGAGTAAAGCGAGCGTCTGATTAGGGAATTTTTTAAACGTCCAGCTCAATAGTCGGCTGAAAAGGGCTAGGCCAACCAGACAGCCGAGCATGAACACGCCCACGACAAAAGCGTTCCGCACATCGCCTTCCAGCAGACCGCGCATCGCATTGAAAATAGGGGTGTACATGCCGAGCAGCAACAAAATGAAGCTACCCGAAATACCCGGCAAAATGAGTGCACTTATGGCCAGGGCCCCACTCAAAAATACAATAAGCGGCTGCGTAGTCCCACCCATGCGGTTAATGACCGTGAGCCCAAAAGCGAATGCGCAACCTGCAATCAATAACCCAATTTCCCTAGCCGTCCACTTCTCAACCTGCTTGCCGATGTACACGGCTGAGGCAATAATCAACCCGAAAAAAAAAGCCCAAACGACTGGTGGAAAACGCTCCAAAAGCTCCGTCATACCAAAGATCATAGCCACCAAGCCCGCAGCCATACCGATGCCGAGTTGAAGGAGAAAGGTACCGTCTATGGCTCGCCATATCCCGACGATACCATCTTCTTTAAATCCTCTAAACACCCCTGGCCCGAGTATCGACTGTATGGCATTGAGCAGCCGCTCGTAAATGCCTGTGATAAAAGCGATGGTGCCGCCCGATACGCCCGGAATGGCTTCGGCCATACCCATAGCCGCGCCTTTCAAGATGAGTGTAAAATTCATGGCGCGAAGGTAGGGAGAATGCTGAAGGGAGCCTTCAGTTTTCGTATCTTAGTGTTTTATCCTAAAAACCGAAGAAATGAACCTTCAAAACCTAATTGCACTTATATTTTGTTTTTGCATATCTGCTGCCTTGAATGGGCAGGATGAGGTGTATACGCTGGGGAGATTGGACTTTACAAATGACGCAGGGCGAAGCGATGAACGATACCGAGTAGAGCCGTTTGGAGACAACTATCTCGTTTTTCTTGAACGAGGAATAGATGTCCATATCTATCTATACGATCTGGAGGAGTCTACTTTTCTAGGTAGGTTCCCGAACACTACATATAGAACTTGGCTGGAAAAAGATGGAAACTTTTATTTTTCACTCAGGAATCGTGAAGAAACCACAGATATCCTTTGGAAACTTTCATCTGAAGACCTAGAGTTCTCTGTCGTTAATGAATTAGGCTTTCGGATCGTAAGCATCTTAGGAGAAGACGATTTTTTTATTATAAACGGTATAGCTCCAGAAGGTAATTTAGGTGTACGCCTTGATTTTGAAACACAAGAAACCGAACTATTATACGAACCTACAACATTCTTCTCTTTCAGTACATTTTACATTAAAACCGGAGAAGGCTACGTTTTCCATCATGGCAGGGATATATTCTACACAGATGGCACCTCCGGTGGCACTGAGCTATTTTTCACGAGCGAAAGTTCAGAAAATTCATTAATCTGCCATAATGACAACTTTATATTTGTTTCCGATAGAGAAAATATTTACCAATCAGACGGTACACAATCTGGTACTATAATACTGACAGACAACACATTCCCTTCTGACTTTATACCCATTGAAGTATTCGGAATTGTAGCTACAGAAAACAGCCTGGTCTATTTGGCAACTACTGAGACACATGGCACTAGGCTATTTGAATACGACATCATATCAAATGAGGTCCAGATATTTCCATTTCTCGTGGATAGCTTGCATGACGAAAACTATCTAGACTTTAGGTTGGATATATTTGATCCACTAAGTCAGATTAATCAAATCGCTTTCCGACAGGATGCTTCAAACAACCAAAGCTATATTTGGCAAACAGATGGAACTGAAGATGGCACTATTTTAATAGATTCTGTTTCAACCGAAGAAATTGGAGCTGGGAGATCAGGAAATTTCCATGCAAATGGATATGCTTTTTTCAATATTTTGACCTCAAATACCGACACCTATCACACCTATGGAGCTGATATACTTTCAGACTCCGTCCAGTTTCAAAGACTTATTCCTGGGGTTAACCCTCAGATAAACACGCAGGTTCTCAGCTTTAATGACTGGACTGCTTATGCACGAAATTCGCAATTTACAGGAGGAGTAATTAATCTTTTCAATTTAAGAGAGAATAAAGCAATTGAAATTTTACTAGGCGACCCATTATTGACACTATTTTTATTAGAAACAAATATAACTGCAATAAATTCAAAAATTATATTTGAAGCATGTACTACTCCATCTACCGAAGACTGTCAAATTTATTCTTACGAATTCGAGTCTGGAATAATAAATGAAATTTTTAGTCAGAACATCTTAGCCGGTGCAGAGCCTATCTTCTTTGCTTCAGATTCTAATCAAACCTATTTTTTAGGTCGAACAGAATCTGAGGGTATAAACTTCTTTACTAGCGACGGAACAGCAGAGAATACAGACGCACTTACGAGTCTATACGAAATGAGGGAAAGTGGTCGTGATCTAGAATTGTATGGAGAAAACGGTAGCATAATTCATCTCGACTTATGGAGTCCTGCCATACTAGATTCAAGAACTGACACAGCTATTCTAGAACGATTTGAAGAGATACGTCTGCTTTTTAGCGTAATAAGCCCGGATAATAGCTTTATAGGATCATCAGAACCATTCTTTAAAAACACTCCTTGGATTCGGCCTACACGCATTTATAATGGATTTAATTCTTGGGATGTTACAAATAATTCATTGGGGTTATTCGTAGACCCCTCTGACGATGAAATGATTACCACACCTGTTATCTTTGAAAATAATTTTACCGCTTTTGTTCATTCTGATCCATTCTTGGGATTTCAAGGCTTACGACTGATCAAATTCAATTCTGAGCAGCAAGATGTAACATACCTTCCGAACTCCCCGATATCAGAAATTGAAGACATCCCAGAAGATGCATATCTATTCTCAAATAATAATATATTGATTTTTACTTTCCCTGATGAAACAGACCCTAATGAAAAAACTATTTTAGCTTATGGGCAACTAGACGGTAATAATTACAGCTATGAAGAACTAAGTAATCTAAACAACCAAAGGATAATCACTGCTTCTCAATCTTCAGATTTATCCGTGGCTGCTTTTCAGGAAAAAGGTGATATTTTTGATAGAATTTATGTTTATCTCTTTGAAGACCTAGACGCTAGCAACGGGTCACAATTCATTCAGGAAGGTGAACAACTGGTCCAAGTTGAACGCCTAGGCGACCAGATTCTGGTACTTACCAATAAACGACTTTTCAGGTCTCTGATCTCGGCCCCAAACAACCTTACTCTGGTCTACCAAGTACCCAACAACCAAGAACAAACCCTATCAAAACTAACCGTCGTAAACAATGAAACCGCTGTCTTCTGCCAATCATCGGAGTCAGGCATGGTTTTGATAGAAACCAATGGTTTTTCTGGGGGAACAACGGAAATTCAAACCATTCCGGCATCCTTCACCTACCAACCTGAAGAACCTATAGATATACTAGAAAATTGGCTGTGCTTCACCGCGGTCAATCAGGATGGCACTCGCGAAATCATCCTCTATGATTACGAGACCAACGAGATCGAAGAAATCAATGCACCAGACGGCTTCGGCTATCCAGACGAGGTCCACACCGCCTACGGCCGCTTCTACTTCATGATGACCGACGAATTCCACGGCCGCGAAATCCACTACATCGACCTGGGTTTACAGCGGGGCGTGACGGGGACGGTCTATCACGACATCAACGAAAATGGAATTCAGGATGGGGACGAGGAGGCCATCACCGCCTACCCGGTAGAGATCGACGACATCTATCGCACCAACCAGACCTATACTGATCAGGCAGGGGAATACGAGCTGTATTATCGCGAAGACAGCACCTATACCATACGCGTGGAGGCCAACGGCTGCTGGGAGACGATCCCCCCGATAGCCATCGGGGCGGAAGTCCAAATCCAGGCAAGTCCAGGCTTTGAGCTGCCCGACTTTGGGCTCAAATTAGCTGACGATGCCGTCCGTATCCGCGGGCATGTGACCTCGGCTGTGACGCGATGCAATTTCACCATTCCCTTCTGGATCACGATCAATAATCCGGGATGCGTAAGCTTGGAAGACCTGGTCATCGAGTTGAGCTTGCCGGAAGGCGCCACCTTCGAATCGGCCGAAATCGAGCCTTTTGAGATCGAGGAATCGCTCGTTCGCTGGCAGCTCGCCGATACCGTGAGCAGTGGCGGCACCACCCAATTCATCGCCTACATCAACATGCCCAATGAAGATTTTACAGGCGAGGAGATTCCCTTTATTTTGACTTCCGCAGGGTCGGGCACCAATGTCGGAAACGTAAGCGACACCATGACCTACGCACCCGTTTTACTTTGTGCCGTCGACCCCAACGACAAGCTGGTGGCCCCCGCGCGCATTGAAAGCACCGGCAGCAATTTCACCCAATTCGATGAGACGCTACTTTACACCATCCGCTTCCAAAATACGGGTAATGACACGGCCTTCAATGTCCGGCTGGAAGATCAACTCTCGCCAGATCTGGATCTTAGTACTTTCCAGCCCATAGCCGCCAGTCATGCATATCGGGTAGAGCTGCGCGATGACGGGTATTTACAGGTTTTCTTCCCCGACATTCTGCTACCGGACAGCACCACCAATCTGCTGGCCAGCAACGGCTTTTTCTCCTTCGAGATCAACTTCAAGGAAGGTATAGCAGAACGAACCTTGGTTAAGAACACGGCGGGTATCTACTTCGATTTCAATGCGCCCATCATCACCAATACGACCCGAAATACAGCCGTCGAATTCCTGGACCAAGACCAGGACGGCTACTTCTTCTGGCTCGATTGCGATGATGGAAATCCCGACATCAATCCCGAAGCCGAAGAGATTCCCAACAACGGCATAGACGAAAACTGCGATGGGCTCGACTCACCCAGTTCGGTGGGCGAAACTTTCTTGAGCGAGCTTGCTCTCTTCCCCAATCCCACCAACAACCAGGTCACCATAACCCTGGACTACGAAGGGCTGATGCGCATCGAGCTTTTCGACACCCAGGGCCGCCTGCTCCAAAGCTCGAATGAGCGACTGCCCACCCAGCTCGACTTGAGTTCACTGCCCGCTCAGACCTACTTCGTGCGCGTGAGCGATGTGGAGACGGGAAGGTTTGCATTTAGGCGGGTGGTGCGGCGGTAATTGTTATTTGCTGGCAAACCGATAATCCGTCCGACTCCGATACACTTCCCCCGGCCGCAAAACCGTCGACGGGAAGCTGGGCTGATTGGGCGAATCGGGGAAATGCTGTGTCTCCAGACAGAGTGCCTCGTGCTTCTGATAGGCCGTTCCTGCTTTACCAGTTAGTGTACCATCGAAGAAATTGGACGTGTAGAGTTGAACGCCTGGCTCGGTGGTGAATATCTCCAGCTTGCGACCGCTGGAAGGATCGTGTAAAGTGGCGGCTAACTCTAGATCGCCTTCAGTCTTTCGGTCTATGACGAAGTTTTGATCATAGCCGCGGCTTTGCTGGATCAGTGCATGCTCAGCATTTATGCCAAGCCCAACGGGAGTGAATGATCTGAAATCGAAAGGCGTCCCTACAACGGACGTGCACTCACCGGTAGGGATGGAATGCTCATCGACAGGCGTTATTTCATTCGCCTTGATTTTCAACTTGTGATCGAGTATATCGCCTTGCCCTGCCAGATTAAAATAGGCGTGATTGGTCAGGTTAATAATCGTAGGCTTATCGGTCGTGGCCTCATACTCCATAACCAGCGCATTATCTTCCGTTAGGCTGTAGCGGGCCGTTACCGATAACGCTCCAGGGTAGCCTTCCTCCCCATCTGGACTGAGGTACTTTAGCTCGATGCCTACCCTATCCGCTTCTTCGAATGTCTCCGCCTGCCAGAGTTTGTGGCTGAAGCCCGCTATACCGCCATGTAGATGGTTGGGGCCATTGTTTGTAGCTAGCTGGTATGATTTGCTGTCAATCGAAAACTTGCCCTTGGCGATCCGATTACAATACCGCCCAACCAGTGCTCCAAAATAGGGGTGATCACCCAGGTAACCATCGAGCGCATCAAAGCCCAATACCACATCGGCTAACTGCCCTGCACGGTCTGGTACCTGTATCGACCTGATGATGCCGCCGTAGTTGGTAATCTCTACTTCCATACCGCTATCATTCACCAAGCGAAATAAATAAGCTGAACCATACGGTGATTCTCCGAAAATGAAAGTGTCAATTCTCATAAATGTGTTTTTTTATGGCCTAATCAAAGCATTGGGTTTGACGACACTGTGGCATCCAAAATGCGCTTGCGCATATCCAGGGAATCAAAAGCTGTGGCCTCCTTCCTAAAAACCCAGAACCTGCCAGCGTCCGACGATAGGAGGTCCTGGCAGCGTTCAATGCCAAACCCAACCATAGAAGGTCCTGGCAGCATTCGGTCTAGCAAAAACCAGAACCTGTGCAAAAAACACAAATCTCTCTTTATCTCACCTAACGTATCTTTGTAATCTTCATGCAAGAAGCCCCACCCAATACCGATCGCTCGCGCCGACCCAATTATATCTACACCTTAGTCAGTGTAGCGCTGGTGCTCTTTTTGGTGGGGATATTCGGTCTTTACCTATTGCAAGCTGCGCATATTAGCCAAACACTGAAAGAGCAACTCGACATCATGGTCGAGCTAACCAACGACACCGAAGCGGCTGACCGAAAAGCCCTGATGACACGGATCGCTGCCAGACCGGAAGTGCGACCAGAAAGCGTTGCTTACATCACCAAAGAGGAAGGGCTCGCCGAAATGGGTGAAGATTTTCAGCAAGACCTCGAACAGTTGGGCCTACCCAATCCACTACACGACATGCTCAGCTTCAATGTCAGAGCCGATTATTTGCATCCGGATAGCCTCGGACTAACAGCCTCAGCTCTTCGGGCCGATCCGCTCGTACTGGATGTCTTCTACCAGGAAAACTTCGTAGACGAAGTCGCCCAACAAGCCGGAAAGCTAGGGTGGATCATGCTCGGTATTGCCACGCTACTCATTGTTATTTGTGTGGTTTTGATTCACAACACGGTCCGACTTTCGCTCTATGCCAACCGCTTCATCATCAAGACCCAACAGACGGTCGGGGCGACTTGGGGCTTCATCAGCAGGCCGTATTTGAAGCGGGCCATCGGCCACGGATTACTAAGTGGGTTGCTAGCAGTGATAGGTTTAGTAGCTTTGCAGTCTTGGTTACAACAGAGCACACCAGAATTGCGCTTGTTCGATCGGCTAGATTGGCTGATCATACTCTATGCGAGCTTAATTGTTCTGGGCGTTCTCATCAATTACTTGAGTCATTACGCCGTTGTGCGCCGCTACCTGCGCATGCGCATCGACGATCTATACTAAGCGAATGAGCAAACGACGGAAAAACAAACCGAAGAAAGCCTCCAGGAGCAAATCTACCCCTGCCCAACCTACAGCCAAAAAAGCCAAAGCGCCAGAGGTTAAAAAGCCAACCCCCAGGCAGGCGGCAGCTAAAGCACCTACGGCTAAGACAACTCGTGCTGCCGCAGTTCCGCGCAGACCCAAATCCGACAAACCCCTCGTATTTGGTCGTGATACGTATATCTGGCTAGCTGGTGCATTCGGGCTCATCGTTCTGGGCCTTCTGCTTATGAGCGGAGGTGGTCAACCTGATCCCAATGTATGGGACGAAGACATCATATACAGCTGGAGGCGCATAACCCTGGCACCACTCGTCATGCTGGCGGGCGTGGGTATGGCCATTTACGCTGTTCTCAAAAAGTAATAGCCTTGGGCTTACTTACGGCCCTCATCTTGGGCATCATTCAGGGACTTACCGAGTTTCTACCCGTCAGTAGTAGCGGCCACCTTGAACTCACTAAGTGGATATTAGGCGATGATAGCCTAGCTCAGGAAAGCCTGCTTATGACGGTCACAGTCCATGGTGCTACGGCTTTAGCTACCATAGTCGTCTTCCGCAAGGATGTATTCCAAATACTCAGCGATGTTTTCCGATTCAAATGGACCGATCATAGCAAGATGGCACTACTCATCATCGTCTCTATAATCCCTGCGGCAATCGTCGGTTTATACTTCGAGGAGCAGATCGATGCACTATTCAACCGGCAGATACCGCTAGTATGCGCCATGCTCATCATCACCGGTCTACTGTTGTTTCTTGCCGATCGGACTAAGACCAGCCAAAAATCAGTCGGCTGGCTAGACAGTCTGCTGATCGGTTTTGCACAGGCTATTGCTATTTTACCCGGCATCAGTCGTTCGGGGGCAACCATTTCCAGTAGTGTGCTTTTGGGCATAGACCGCGACAAAGCCGCCAGATTCAGTTTCCTCATGGTCGTACCCCTCATCCTCGCTAAAATGGCCAAAGACTTGCTGGATGGCGACTTCACCTCCGCCAAAGCCCCGCTAGAACTGATCGTAGCCTTCGCAGCCGCTTTCATCACCGGCATCCTCGCCTGCATCTGGATGATCAAGCTCGTTAAAAAAGCCCAGCTCCGCTACTTTGCTTATTATTGTTTTGCCGTGGCCTTGATTTGCTTGGGTGTTTATTACAGTTGAACGCTTTCGGGAAACAGCAGCCGAACGCTTCCAGGACCTCCTACGTCGGACGCTGGAAGGTTCTTCATACATCCCATCCAAAATCAATCTTTTTAGCTCTGCTCACATCAAATATCCTACATCATCAATAAAACATCTAACATCAACCTCCCCCCATCCTCCCCGCCCATCGACTTCAAAGCAGGTGCCCTACTCTTGGTCGACAAGCCCATCGGCTGGACCAGCTTCGACGTCGTCAATAAAATACGCTATGCGCTGCGCAAGCGATACGGGCAGAAAAAATTCAAAGTCGGGCATGCCGGAACACTTGATCCGCTGGCCACCGGTTTATTACTCATCTGCACAGGCAAGTGGACCAAAAAACTCGCCGAGCTCACGGGCATGCCCAAAACATATACAGGTACTTTTGCCATCGGTGCCACCACTCCCAGCTACGATCGCGAAACGGAGGTCGATCAGCATTTCCCGACAGATCACATCACTAAAGAATTGATTGAAAAAGCCCGCGAATCACTCACAGGTGATATCGAGCAATTGCCCCCCATGTTCAGTGCCGTTAAGGTAGACGGGCAGCCACTTTACAAGAAAGCCCGCAAAGGCCAGGATGTAGAACGCAAAGCTCGAACTGTGAGCATTCACGAATTTAGATTAGGTGATTTTAATAGACTTCCGCAGGTAGATACCTCCCCCAGCCAACGAGACAACACCCCTACTTCGGAAGCCTGCCTGCCGAGCGCACACAGACAGGTCCAAATAATTGAAGACGCTACCGGTCTAGACTCAGTAGAAGTCCCTCATATCGACTTTCTGGTATCTGTCAGCAAAGGCACCTACATCCGCACCCTCGCCTACGACTTTGGCCACGCACTACATTCAGGTGCTTACCTATCCAGCCTATGCCGCACCCACATCGGCCCCTACGACCTAGAAGAAGCCTGGGACTTGGATGCCCTGATCGAATATATTAATGAAGGGGAGCTGGCGGAGGCAGAATAAATCATCCTTCTCTCTTAGCCCTACACCGCGCATATTGCCCGTTGCACTTTTTCTTGGGCTGGGTTTGGGTTACAGGCTCCATATCACTAATTGGTGCATCGACTTGTAGGGAGATATAGAGGTCTTGATCGGTTGTTGCGTTCTGCATGATTGAATAGTTATTGATTTATCTGAGATCAAAACTATCGCTAGTGCAATCCGCGACGAATGACAAGCATCAGCGGCGCAGATGACTTAAGTCAATGCCCTTATGCAGGCATTTCCGATAGGCTTTCTCGATCTAGAACGATGATGCGTCCCTTCTCTTGAGTGATATAGCCATCGTCTCTAAACTCTCGGAGCATGCGTATGACGCTCTCGGTAGCGGTACCGACCATTTGGGCCAGGTCTTCTCTTGGTATGCTATTGCCTTTTTCGGGCGCTTCGACCGTATCGTGTAACCAGACGATTGCTTCGGCCGTACGCTTGCGCACACTCTGGTAGGCGAGGCTCATCATGCGAATCTTGGTATGAGTCAGATCATCGCTGACCAGGCGATTGAGGTAAGCCGCCAGATTCTGATCTTTCCTGATCTCTTCGTTGAATTGGCTGGCCGAAATACGGTGATACTCGACCTCATCATCCAGGGCAATGGCATTGCAGCCGTGTACTTCATTTTGTAGCATGGCTCTGTATCCAACGAATGGATTCGGTGCCTGAGACCGATGGGTAGGCCCGCGCAAGTCTATAATTAAAGCCTTCCCCAAATCGCTATCTCTCGACAGTTTCACACGGCCTTTGATGAGCTGGTAAATATGTCTGGGTCGTTGACCCTCTTCAAAAAGGCTTCCTTTTTTATTGAGTACTCGTTTTTCTGTTTTAGCAAATAGGGCCTCTAGTGCTTGGCGACCTTTTTCGAGGTCCAGCAGCGTTTTAGTCGAGCTTTTATCTTCTTTACTCAAGCGTTCGTACTTCTTGAGTCGTGTCTCTATGGCCAGCAGCAATTCGTCTTTCCCGAATGGCTTAGTGAGATAGTCGTCTGCGCCAAGCTCCATACCCCGCCTGAAGTCGGCTTTCTCGCCCCGGGCAGTGAGGAAAATGAAGGGAATACCCGAAGTCAGCTCCTGCCTGGACAGTATTTGAAGCACGCCAAAGCCGTCCAGCTCCGGCATCATGACATCGCATAAAATGAGATCAGGCCGGTGCTCCTTGGCCAATCTCACCCCCACATTTCCGTCTGGTGCCGTTAGCGTTTCATATCCGCTTAATTCCAGTGTCTCGGCTATGTTTTCGCGCACAGCCTCATGATCTTCGATGACTAAAATGCTTACTGATTCTTTGCTCATTTTTTTGGTTTAGTGTAAGGTGGTATAGGGATGTCGATTAAAAAGATGCTGCCCTTGCCTTCGGTGCTTTCAAAGTGAATGCTGCCATCCAGTAGCTCCAGATAGCGCTTGACCAAGTTGAGGCCAAGGCCGGTGCCTTGTATGTTCTCCACGTTCCCCGCTCTGAAAAAGCGCGTGAATAGATTTTTTTGATCGGCTTGCGGTATGCCGATCCCACGGTCTTCTACTTCTATTTTAAGCTGACTTTTTTGGTTAGAAATTCGGCAACTCACCTCGCTCCCGGCGGGGGAATATTTTATGCCATTCGAGAGCAGATTGGTTAAGATCCGCCTGAGGATATCTTTATCGCAAAAGACAGAATCTGGGCCCGTTTGCTCGAATACCAGCTTTTGACCGGGCTTCAGCATAGCCTGCAGTTGATCTTCGAGTTCCGTGGTCAGTTCTTGGAGTTCGAAGTGCTCGTAATTGCTGCTCACCCCGCCCTCTTCCAGGCTAGAGATCGACAACAGATCGTTTAGAATGTTAGTCAGGGCTTCTACCGATTGGCGAATGCGGTTGACGTGCCGCTGGCGTTTGTCTTGTTGAGCGGTTTGGTCATAGGCAGCGATCAGATCGGCACTAGACATGACCGTGGTAAGTGGGGTGCGAAACTCGTGAGATACCAGACTTACGAACCTGCTTTTTAACTCGCCCAGTTCTTTTTCTTTTTGTAGGGTATCGCGCAGTCGGGCTTCGGCTTCGAGCCGCTCGTCTACTTCATGTGACAAGCGCTCGTTGGTTTCGCTGAGTTTATCGACGGTACTGGCCAGCTCTTCGGTGCGCAGCGTAACCACCCTTTCGAGATTGGCATTGAGCTGCTCCAGACGCTCTTCGGCGGCCTTGACCTCCGTCAAATCGTGAACGATGCCCGTATAGATCACCTTATCTCCCAGATCGACTTCACTCACGGCCAAGCGCAACGGAAAAATCGTACCATCCTTTTTTTGTCCTTCTACCTCACGCCCTATACCGATAATCTTGGCATCGCGTGTCTGTTGGTACCTGCTTATGTACCCATCGTGTTCGGCATGATATGGCTCTGGCATGAGAATGTTTACGTTGTGACCGATCAGTTCTTCGGTCGAGTAGCCGAATAGCTCTCTGGCTGCTCGATTGATGGAGTCGATTTTTCCTTTGGCATCGATCGTGATTATACCGTCTATGGCCGTTTCGATGACCGCCCGCAGCCGGAGATTTGTTTCTGTTTCTAGACGCTGTTTTGAGGACATGCCGCCAATTTAGCCATCTTATCCATAAAGAAGCCCGAGCCTCGACCAAGAGTACTCGGGCTTACATTTCGATAACAAAAACCCCAAAACATGTATTTAACGAAACCCTGGCTGTCTTCTAAGCCCTTCGGCCTTATTCGCCAGCCAAAAAAGTTTTTAGGCAGCAATAGGTATTTCTTTGGTGCTTGGCTTTAGTTGTACTTGATTAGCTTCGTCTTTCTTCATGCTATTTGTCTTCGCAGGCCAAAGCTGCAGCCCGATCATATTGCTGATGAATACGGGGAGTGCCAAGATAGCCAGCCACCAAACACCTGAGAAACCAGCGATGAGCACGATGGCCATCATGAGATAAAACCGAAGTAAAACGGTGGTTAAGCTGATATTGAAGCATTTCATGGCTGCTTATTTTTTTGTTGATGTGTATTGGCTTATCGCCTCTTGACAAGTCAAAGATGGGGGCATGTGGCCGGGCCGGCTATGACGGCAATCAGCGCGAAATATGACTTTTGTCAGTTTTGCTAAACCGCACTTAACACACACTTAATCTCACCAAATTCTTGCATCGCTATCGTTTTGCTTAGCTTCACGCCCAGAACACAACCACCTAATCGCTAGTGGATCCTCAAATAGTCATGTGGGTCGGCTTTATTTTGGCCGGCTATGCCGTGGTCGGTAACGACTCTATCCAAACCCTCGGCACCTTTCTGTCTTCCAACGAGCAGCGCCCTTGGTGGGTACTTTGGCTGTTTGCAGGTAGCATCTTGACCTTCACATTGGTATATGGCTGGTATACCTACAACGGTGATGTGAGCTACGAGCGACTCCAACTGCTCGATGATAGTGGAGCGATGGTCTATCCAAATCCACAAGATTTACCCCAATTCGGATGGCCATATCTACTACCCCCACTGGTCTTGATGCTGCTAACCCGAACGGGTATACCTGTAAGCACCTCCTTTTTAATACTGACTTTTTTCTCGCCTAAGGGCCTATGGTCCATGACCATGAAGTCCATATTGGGCTATGCGTTGGCATTTTGTGTAGCCATCCTTTTATGGCAGTTGATCACAAACGCCATGGATCGCAAGTTTATCAAAAACCCGATCACAAAAAATGAGCAAAGAGTCTGGACGATTCTTCAATGGAGCTCGACCGGGTTTTTATGGGGGCAATGGCTTATTCAAGATTTCGCCAATATCTATGTCTACCTGCCGCGCTCGATCACCGGTATGGAGCTGGCTATTTCGCTCTCCATTTTACTGTTTATGCTGGGTGTGATCTTCTATTCCAAAGGTGGTAAGATTCAGCAGATCGTCAAGGCAAAAACCAATACGACCGATGTTCGCTCAGCTACTCTGATCGATTTTACCTACGGTATCGTCTTGCTCTTCTTCAAAGAATTCAGCAAAGTACCCATGTCGACTACCTGGGTATTTCTGGGCTTACTGGCGGGTCGGGAAATAGCCATCCGCTACCGACTCGAATTAGGGGTCGAGCCCGACGATCTGAAAAGAGCCCCACTCATGCATCAGCTCGGGCTCTTACTCAATGCCGTGCTCCTCGTTCTCATAGGCTATGTCGTATACTTGCGCAAGGATGTGTCTGATCAGATCATCGTCGTTATGGCATTAGCTATGGTTGCGCGCGCTGCTGTCGCTTACTACGAAACGAGTTCTGGCGAATTGAACCTCAAAGGCGCCTTCAGAAATATTTTGATGGACTTAGCTAAGGTGACCCTCGGTTTGCTCATCAGCGTAGCACTCGTATACATCATAGACTGGCTGACGAAGGGAGTGGTCGGGTAAATGGTTTTCTTCTTTTGCACTTCCGCAGGTGGGAAAGTACAGCGATTTACGTATTGCGTATAGCGATCCCGTCTTAAGAATGTCGCTATACGCTATACGTTCAACGCAATACGAATTCCACCTGCGGAAGTCCTTAACACTTACTTCTTCTTCGGTATAGATTGTAGCACCAACTCTCTGGTAATCAAGGCCAGCATCAGCTGCTCCTCCTTTTCGGTCAGGTCGGGCGGGATGAACTCTAACGCTTTTTGCTTGAGCGATTGCTCTTTGGCTGGGGGCTCCGTGCTGAGGCCACCGACTTCTCTTCCGCCGACCTCGATGGGCAAGTAGTTGTTTTTAGCCTGCTTGGCGATCTGAGCCAATGGCTGACCCGTTCGCTGGCCGAAGATGGTGCGATCGCGCAGCTCCCCTACTTGCTGCCCATCGATCTGCACTTTGGTCGTGCCGTTTTCTGTCCAGTAGACGTATTCATGCTCGGCGGCGCGAGCATACAGCAGATCGTTCACTTTTTTGCCCAGGTAGCGCTTGTAGCTATAGGCCAGGATGGGCTCTTGAAAGATGGTCGTAAATAGGCCCTTTGCGGAGGTCGATGCACCGGTCTTGACGACTTGCTTGCTCTGACTCAAACTGAACAAGTCGAGCTCTTCAGCTCCGATGGGCACCAGCTTGCCCGCCCAGCTATCCATATCGGTCTGCAGCTTTTGCAGCTCGTCTGATCGCTTCTTTGGGCCGGGCATACGACCTTCGCTCAACTTCCTGAATAGAACGAATAGCGAGATCAAAAAAGCAACGGAGAGCAGTGTCAGTGTAAGTACGGGCATAACGAATGATGATCGACCGCAAAGATACTATGCGCGCACCGAGGAATCCTACCGGGCCGAAACGAGAAATTCGAGCAGCTTCTCGCGACCTTGCATACTGCTGCTGCCCATCACCGGTACATTCGGGTTTATCGGCTCGAACACCCGTATGGTATCATAGACTAGTAGTATCTCAGGCTCGGTAGCTACTTCTCTCAGTACCGTATCGTAGACGACTCGAGTTAAATACTTGACTCGATCTATGGTATCAAATTGGACGTGTGTTTCCGGCTCTGGAATCGGAGTCGAAGTAACGGCATACACGAGTTTCTCTTCAGGCTGAGTCGAGAACTTTCCCAGTGCCCAACCCGATAGCAGTAGCAAGACCGCCGCTGCCAGTTGCCACCAGGGTGCTTGCCGCTCATTTCGCGATACGGGTATTACCGGAGCTACTTTAGACCTGTAGGCAAGTTGTATAGCCGGAGGCAAACCTTCTTTCGGCTGCTCGCTTTGCAGTCGCTTGGCCTGTAGGCGAGCTGCGCGGTAGCTGTCCGCATCGATCTGCTCCTTGATGGAAACGGGTAGCTCATCGTAAGTATGCGTGAGCAAGTAATCGGTATAGTCGAATCGATCAGTAGTCATGAAGTAGGTTTTTTGGTAGGGTTTCGGCCATCTTTTTCAATCCGTAATGCAGGCGGCTTTTTACGGTACCGGGCGGGCAGTCAAGAATTTGAGCAATCTCGGCTACGCTCAGTCCCCGCTTAAATCGAAGGACGACACACCTGCGATGATCTTCCGACAGTTGGTCTAATGCATGCTGAAGCGAGGGATCTTGTTCGAATTCGCAGAGATTCACTGGCTGTTTGGCCTCTTGTCGTTCCCGATAGGTTCGTAAGCGCCTGACCCTACGATCTTCGGCTCGAAAATAATTCTTGCGCAGATTGGCCGCTATGGAAAACAACAAAGGCGATAGATCGTCGGGACCTCGATGTGGCTCACTGAAAGCTTTGCTATTGAGCAGATTGAGAAAAAGCTCCTGGCATAGGTCGTCAGCCGTACCTTCATCGGTCGAGCAGTACACATAAAAGTAGGCTTTGAGCCTGCGCGCATACCGCTCGTACAGACGGGCAAAGGCTGCCTCCTCACCGGAAGCAGCCCGAATGAGCAGTGTTCTGTCGGTAGGCTCCAAATGCTCTAATCTACGTATTCCATAATGAGACGAAAGCCTACAGACTGGTGTGATGCTTCCTGCTTATTTTCGCTGCCTATCTGCATATAGTAAGAGGCATCGAGCCAGCTTCCGCCCATCGTTTTTCCTGGTTCTGAAATTAATTCTGCGGCATTGCCCGACATATTGTAAAGACCGTAATCATTGGGAAAGTAGCTATCTACCTTGGTGGTCAGCCAGGCACCGTCTGGGCAGCCGTTGCTTTTAGACATAATGTCCAATTGCTTTTTAGATACACTCTCCTCAGGTGCTTGAGTGCTCGAGTAATTATATTCTGTATTCCCATCATCAAGCAAGGTGTTGAAATTGGCGAGATAGCAACCTTGTCTGTTCCTGAAATAACGGCCGCCCCATGGATAGATAGCATGGTTCTTACCACCCATGGCCGCATATTGCCACTCTTCTTTGGTCGGGAGCCTAAATCGTACTTTTTTCTCCCCTGCCCGCTTGGGGTCTGAATTAAAAGCCTGCGCTAGCCAAATGGCGTATAGCTCTGCCCCTCTTCGTGTCATATTGACCACCGGATTTTCAGACCCGACCGGGTCTCCGAAGCGGCTTATGATCTCCTGATATTCACCGCGTAATTCTTCGGGTACGTACTCGATCCAGTTCACTTCATTTACGGCGCTACTGTCTAGATACTCGAATAATCGCTGCCTGAGTAAATCCTCTAAAAACAGCTGATACTCTGCATTGGAAACTTCGGTCTCGCTCATAAAAAACCCGCGAACCGTTTTGGGGTCATCGTCCATATCTAGCTTGAGCGTACCGTTGGGTATGTACTTATACTGCTTTTCGATTTTTTTGGCTTTGATACCGGGCTCTCCGCTTGCCAGCTGGGGTATTACTTCCAGGTCATTGTCGAAATAAGTACTGACGGCCTCTTGCAGCGAAAGGCGAGTAGCCAAAGATTGCACAGCCGATGCCAGTTTGGTTGTTTGGGGGTGACCCACCTCGGCATAGTGCTGGTAGAGGGCCAAAAGCGCCGGTATGTAGTTGGCATTCAGCTGATCGGCTACTCGCTGACCGGCGTCATTTCCCAATGGAGTAAAAAGCTGATCGGTGCGCCAGTCATCTGTATAAAGATTTTGTAGGTGAGCTAAATTGTCAATCGGCTCTTTGCCGTATTGGAAGGCGAGGCCCATCACGAACAACTGCTCCGAGGGCAGTTCTGCTAATAGGCGGTTAGAAGTAGCCGATACCATAATGGGTCTACCCGTATTAGACAGTGCCTCGACCAGTTCTTTAGCTAGACTGATTGTTGGTACTATCGATGTTTCTAAATTCAGCTGACCGAGCATACGCGCCTTGTATTCGGGAAAACTCAGGAAAAGGGGAACACTCAATACCATCACATCGGGCCGTATATTTTCAACGGCTTGTAGCCACCAGCTCGGATAGGTATCGGCATCTCCGGCCGTTAGCAGTATGGCACCCGATGGGCAGCCAATTATTTGATTGTAGTTATAGTCCATGACCCCGTGCGGAATAGGCTCTTTCTGGTGCATACCGTCCAGCAATTCACTAACCCGCTCCTGATTGCCTTCCAGCGTAAAATAGGTGATCAGGGCAGGAAAAGCTTCGTATCGGTCGGGTTCTGCAGCATGAGCAGCCAATAGGAGCGGCCATCCTTCCTCCGTTCCAAAAACTCGAGAAAAGCGTAGGTAATTCAACGCGAAACCGTCTGGATTCAATTGCGCGGATGCCAATTCAACAATCTGGTCTACGTCATAGCTACCCGTCCCGAATTTATTGGCATAATCAGCAGCCTTGTAATACTGGTACCAATCGTTTTCCGTGGCACATTCGCTCAAAGCCAACGCCTGCCAGGCGCCCGCCTGATCGTCGTAGTACTGCCCGTCGAACTTTCCGCGCATAACGTCAGTAAACGGCCGCGGTGTAACCTCAGCACTGATTAGTTGTTGCCACCCTAAGACCAGAAATAACATCATCGATACCCAAACTCGCATAGCACTTTTTGCCAGGGTATAAACCGCGGTAGGCAAAACGTTCAATCGAATCGATTTTTTTAATGTGGTTCCGCGCCCTTCAGGGCGTGCATGTTCAGTCATGCTTCAGCATGACCACTGATTCAAAAACGCTTCAGCATTTTTGAATCTGCACGGACTAAAACTACAGAACCTAATTCACCCCAAATACGACTTCAACTGATTCTTAGAGTTACTCCTGCGCAGCCGACGAATCGCCCGCTCTTTGATTTGGCGCACCCGCTCGCGAGTAAGGTCAAATCGCTCACCGATCTCCTCTAGGTTGATCTGTGCTTCTCCATCCAGACCGAAGTAGCAAGCCAGTACCGCACGTTCGCGCGGGGCGAGCATATTGAGGTTGTTTTGGACTTCCTTGCGCAGACTATCGGCCATAAGGTCCATATCGGGATCACCATCGACCTGACCAGCCAAGGTATCGAGCATAGTCATATCGCTATCGTCGCCAGTGATGGGCGCATCGAAACTCACATGGCGCATGCGACCTTGCATCACCTGCTTAACTTCTCGAAGGCTTACACCGAGCAGGTCGGCCAACTCTTCCGGTTCGGGGTCGCGCTCGAACTCTTGCTGAAAGCTGGTGATGGCACGGTTTACTTTGCCGTAGCCAGCGGCCTTGCTGTTGGGCATGCGCACCAGGCGCGAGTACTCCACTATGGCTTGCATAATGCTCTGCCTGATCCACCAAACGGCATAGCTAATGAATTTGAAACCTTTGGTCTCATCGAACCGCTTAGCCGCCTTAATCAAACCGACATTGCCTTCGTTGATCAGATCGCTCAGGCTCAATCCCTGATTCTGGTATTGCTTGGCTACCGAAACCACAAAACGAAGGTTGGCCTCCGTCATTTTCTTCAAAGCGATCTGGTCTCCTTGACGTATACGAGCAGCCAGTTCCGCTTCCTCCTCCGGAGTGAGCAAATCGATCTTGTTGATATCACCCAGGTACTTGTCGAGTGCAATACTCTCCCGAGAAGTGATCTTATGGTTGATCTTCAACTGGCGCATCAGTCGAAAGCTTTAGTGGTTTGGTTAATGAATTTTGAGAGTGGTTGTAGAGAATAGCCCAACAACCTACTTACAAACCGTCTCTAAGATAGAAAAAGTTTCCTCAGCATTAATATAGGCTAGTACGAAAAACGGGCGGCTGGTCTGTGTACCGACCAACCGCCCGTTACTGGGGATGCACCCTTAGGGCGCATCTGATCAAACAGATATGCTATGTTTGATAGAAAAATCGCTCAGAAACAATCTTCCCGTCCTTAACCTCATAAACGCATATCTCTTCGCCTTTTTGGCGCTTTCCCTCCTGATTGGTCGTATCTATCATCATATATACGCTGAAAAAGCCTGGAGCTACAACGGGATCGGAAATATCGAATCCATGAAACTCCTTGATGTTTTTATTGTATTCGGCCGATTTGGCGATCAGATTGTCTACTCCCTTTGTGATGTGGTTGGGCATACCCTCCATTTCATAGGCGACGGCATCTTGGTGAAAGAGTTCGGTATAGCAGGAATCGAGCTGCCCCGAGCGGGCCATCTCGACAAAGCGATCAGCGACTTCTTGTGTAGTCATAAGATTTGGTTTTTTGAAGTGATTGAAGTTGGGGTTTGCTAATGGCACTCATATTTACCAGCCAAAGTTACAACTTATTTAATTAAATAACAAATTGTTTAAAATTAAAAACTAGCTCTTTATCTTCAGACTTTTTTTTCAGAAGAGAGCCTTTTCCTTCTAGCGCTTGGGCTGCCATTTTTACACATGATTTTATTCGCAAAACGATTGCTTAAATACCTCTCCCATAGGGAGCTACGCTCTCAACACAAGTATTTTGTTACTCTCACCTGGTGCCTTTACAAGTTCACCCTCACCCTCGGTCCCTCTCCCAAAGGGAGAGGGATGACGCGACGTGCTCAAATTGCTTCGCAATTTTCAACCTATTCGCTGATTTCTAGTCTAAAACCGAAGGTTTTAGACCATGTCGTGGCACCCCTCTCCGGAGCGACAAATGGGTGAAGGGTCCCATTTGGATAGCCAAGGGGCGGGGGTGAGGGGGTCAACGTCGAATTTGCTGCACTACAACTTGTGTAGGGAAGATAGCCCGGAAAGGGGCCAGGGGAGAGGTTTTTCTTGCAAACAGCAACCGGACGCTACAAGAACCTCCTACGTCGGACGCTTGCAGCGTCCTTAAATTTTGCAATCCGCAAGTTAACCGACAAAATCATCAAAGCATCGCCCCTACTTATGCAATCAGTCCTTCCGAATCATCTCTTACCAAAATAGATTCCGATGAGAGCACTCTACCTACTAATCCTAGCGATTGCCTGTATCCCTGCAAATGCCCAAGAATACACCTACCCCAACGACACGAGCTACTACCTACACATCACGGCCGCCCAGGTGCTCGATTTTGAAGAGAGCTATAAATATCTTTTACCCGCAAGCCTAAAAGATGCTCCACGATATGCAGGGGATACCGTTTTACAGCATTTGCCTTACGGACATTATTTGCTCATCAGGACCAACCGTCTATCAGCTAAGGCAGAGCATGTGCAGCACTTTCCATATCAGGTGTGGGTGGGGAGCCAGGGAAAGCGCATAGCCGTCGGGGTATATGGCAAAGCAGGAGAGGCCATAAGCAATGCCAGCGTAAGAGTAGATCATAAAAAACTGCGCTGGTCTGGTAAGGATAGTCTCTATATGCGACGAGATTGGAAGGTCGAAAAAATGCAGCTCTTCATAGACAATGACACCCTATTCTACGATCTGAGGCACCAGCAACGGAATAGCAAAATCGACTACGCCTATCAAAGACTGAGGCGAACTGAGCTGGGTCGCATATTGCTCTACCCCGTCCATTTGGTCGACAAAACGGTCATCTATCTAGATCGGGTTATCGAGTACGGCGACTGGAGAATGCACAGCTGGCCGTTCAAGCGCAGATACCGAAGTATATACGGTTATGTAACGAGTAGCCAGCCCAGCTATCGGCCAGGAGATACGGTGCGCGTTTCTGTCTATTGCAGTACCTATAAAGGACGACCGATCAGGAAAAAGCCCAGAATCGAGCTGAACGGAATGGGCCTGACAGAAAGGCCGGAAGTACATTCTCTAGCACCTGGCCATTACGAAATAGAAACCGTCGTAGGCGATGACTGGCCACTTGATCGCAACATCAATGTCAACGTCTACTGGCCCAAAAACCGCAGTCGCAATTACTCGCCTCTCTACAATTTCAAGCTGGAAGACTACCAGCTGGATGAGTACGAGCTTGCCATCGATGCACCAGAGCGGGTGCTACCTGCGGAAGTCTTAACATTCAAGATCACCGCCAAAGATGTCAACGATCGGCCTGTAAACGGCGGTAGGCTGAACCTGACCCTGATGCTGGATAGGTTGCTGAGTACCGATCCGGCCCATGAGGCGGGCCTGAACGACACCCTCTGGACAAAAGAACTGATACTCGGCCGAGAAACAGACCTGGAGCAGATCGTGCCCGATAGCTTGCTGCCCGATAGCATGAACGTAGAGCTGAATCTATACGCTGAGCTCTATACGGCGGGTGGCGAGCAGCAAGAAGCCGAAGCCAATATTCGGCTCGATCGGCGGCGTGTGATCGAAGGGCTCAGCCTGAGATATGAAGATGGTCAGTTGATCGTAGATGGCCCCAGAGGACAGGCAGCAACCCTACATTATGCAGACGGCGAGGAGCCATTACCTCACCTACCCGACACCATTGCCCTGCCCTCAGCGCGCAAGCTGCTGAGTGTGCGAAGTGCCGATTTGAAGTGGAATATTCAAAGTTCTTTTCTGAAAGATCAGGTACAAAAAGATTTGGGATGGCCCGGTATTTTTCTAGCATCGCCCCAAGATCAGGGCGGGTCGGATACCATAGAGTACGCCCGTTTGTTTTTGCCCAAACCGACTTTGGCCAATTTAGACTTCCGCTGGTCGGTCACCACCCCAGATGGTCGTTTACTCGCTAGTGGCCTGGCCGTCGATCTACCCACCGTAGTCGATCTCGACAAAAAAGAAAATCGAGTCTGGGTCAACTACCAAAGGCGGCTTTCCGGCCAGTGGATTTACGGCAAGCAACCCCTAAGCTGGGTACCTGAACAGTTAGCTATTTCTATCGAGCAGCCTGAGCTGATACAACCCGGTGAAGAGGTCGACATCAAAGTGAAAGTGAGCGATCAGCAGGGGAGGCCAGTCCGTGGAGCTGCACTGAGTAGCGCGACCTATAACGCTCGATTTGAAGAAGCACCCCGGAGCGAAATTTCAGCTAAAACCGGGTATAGTAGATATCAACGCAACTTCTCTTTATCGGAGGGCTACCGGCCAGTAAAATCGCTATGGGTGGATACCAATTTGATCCATGTTCTGGATTGGGCAGAATGGCCCGTTGCTCAGCTGCACTATCCGCCAGCTGGTGGATATTCGCACTACCGACATCTACCTGAAGAAAGCCTGAGCCCCGCCGAGCTGGCCGTCTTTTGTACCTGGAACTACGGACTAGTCAAAATACATGCGATCAGCATCGATGGCGAAGTTCGATACCTAGACGCCGCCTGGGGCAGTACGCCTTACGCCATTCCACTCGATACCGGTCAACACAAAATAGAGGTGCGGCTAACGAGCAAAGTTTACACCAAGACCATAGAAGCCAAACCCGGCCAGCAGCTGGTACTGAGCTTCGACACCCGATATGCCGGTTCGGCCGGTTGGACAGAAACCGAGCGAGGGAAATTTCCCACAGACTACGAATGGCGGCAGATCAAGGCCAGGCTGTTGGCCTTTCAAACGTCGTCTCGCCAGTTTTCTACTCAGCCTATTTGGGCGGCCAGGCCCAATGGTCAGGTTTTCTTCAGACGCGGTGCACAGCGGCATGGTTACCTCGGCCTTTTTGATGCCAACGATAAGATCGACCTCATTGCCTCTTGGGTAGATTCGACCCAATTCAAATTCGAGCCCGGATTCAGCTATGACATCAGACCAGATCGAGACCGGCTGTATCCGCTCGCTAAGCAAAGCTTCTATACCAATGCCAATACCCAGGATTTGCCAGGATTCGCCAACTATGAGCTGCCAAAACGGGCACCTGGCTACTACAAGGTCATCGATAGCTTGTGGGCAGATCGGGTTCAGACCTACCATGGGGACTGGCCCATCATGCAACTGATCGATGATGGTACGGGCGAGTACCACATGATCGATATAATGGGCGTAGATACCAGCTTTTTAGTGAGCTATCCTGAAAATTCTAAATTTCAACTACCAAGTGGCACTTATCGATTGAGGCTTTTTAGTACACAAGACTCTGTAGTAGAGCGGATCGTGGAGTTAGCCGCAACTTCAGATCGGCAGTTGGTGTCGTTGCAGCACCCGGACTGGCAGAAGAGTTTTCTGAGCGAAGAATTGCAGCGAGAATATTACGAGCTTGTAAAGCCAGGCACATTTTATGTAGCAGTCGCACCCAAGCGAAGCGGAGAAATCCTGTACAGCTACAGTGGCGTTGGCGGCATAAACGGAAGAGTTATTGATGAAGATGATGGGCAGCCCTTAATAGGGGCTGCAGTAGCCGTGTATGATCGCAATGGCGATATCTTGACCGGTACGGTAACCGATTTGGATGGTTATTTTAGACTACCGGAACCAGATCACATATTCGATTTGGAAATTTCCTACACAGGATACATGCCCAAACGACTAGAAGACATAAAAAATGTAGCTTTCGATGATCTGGTCATTCAGTTGGGGCAGGGAGACGTGCATCTGCAAGAAGTCGTTGTCGTTGGATACGGATATAGATCGCATCGCAACCATACAGAGCCAGCCCTTCTAATGCGTAGAAGCAGAGAAAATGAAAATGTCTACTATGTAGACGGCATTCGTGTGCAGGGAAATTTAATTCAAGAATCGGAATTGAGCTATGAAACCACAGCAGCTCAGACAATTGTAAATACACGAATAATCAGACGCCTCCCTACCCGCAACATCTCTGCCCTAGCCGCTAAAGAAGTCGGCCTATCCATAGCAGGGGAAGCCAACGGCTTCCAAATCAATAGTTTGGGTGAATACGGCACCAACACCTACCTAAATAGCGGCGACCAAAACCTACGCACCATCCGCTCTTCCTTTTCGGATGCGGCCCACTTCGAACCCTACCTGATGACCGACGAGAATGGCGAGGCCAGCTTCCGCATTCGTTTTCCGGATGATGTTACGGCCTGGAATACATTTGCCATCGGCCAGGACAGGCGTAGGCGGGCAGGTATGGGGCAGGTACAGACTCGATCATTCCTGCCCGTGCAAGCTCAGTTGTACCTGCCGAGATTTTTAGTGGCGGGCGATCAAAGTGAGGCATTAGCCCTAGCCCTCAATCAGACTAACGACAGCTTGGAGGTAAACCTGAATTTTACGGCCGAAGGCGAGGAGCCGAGATCAGAAAGGACCGTGTTGAGCGATTTTTTGGAACGATCTTATACCATAGCAGTCGATGCCAATCAGACAGACAGCCTGAGTTACCGATTCGAGTTGGATAGTGAGCGCGCCTACGATGGAGAAGCACGGAAGCTGGCGGTGTATCCTCAAGGTACCGAGGTCTGCGTGGGTAGTACCACTCTGCTTGGTCGTGAAAGTTTAGACCTCACGGCAGGCGTCGATCCTAGCCTCGGCGATCTGGAAGTTATGATCACCCGGCGGCCAGGTCGCTTTGTGGATCGCGATATCGAGCGGCTGCGCGACTACCCGTATGCCTGCAATGAGCAATTGGTCGGCCGCATCATCGCCCAGATGGCCACCTTGCCCGCAGGCACAGAAGCCGACGACTGGCCGAGATCACTGATCAAAGATTTCAAGCTGCTGGAAAAGCGACAGCGAGCAGACGGTGGCTACGGCTGGTGGCCCGCCAGTCAAGAAGCGCAGCCCTGGATCAGCCTACACGCTATGCGAGCGATGCTGGCCGCTCAAAAATTGGGCTATGAATCTGATGCCTTCGGGCAATTGAGAACACATCTACTGGCGCAAATCGGCGTTCGCCCCAGACAAGATGAGCGGGGTAGCGTCTCTCCCCTACCCGCCCAGCTGCTCCTTGCCCTAGCTGAGAGTGGCCCCATCAACGATCTCGACCATCGGCTGGCCTGGGTCGACACCTTAGCCAAGATCGACGACTACTACCAGTTGGTCTCCTGGCGGATCAGACAATTGCAGGGTCAGGAGATTCCCTGGCAATCGGTAGATAGTCTCGGTAAGGAGGTGCTGGGCGGCGGCCGATACTGGGAGCCCACCCTCAAATGGTCGGGCCGCCAGCCACTGGGTAGCCGTCTCGCAGCAACCCTGCTCGCCTACCAAATCCTAACTGATGAAAATCGCGAGGCAGAGGCCGAGTCAGCTCTATTTTACTTACTCGGCCAGGGTGATCGGCAGGGTTATCTGGGTAGAAATGGGTTGGAGTCGGGTATTTTGGTGCTAGGACTGAAAAAACAACTAATCACTTCTGGTTTTCGACCTACGTCTAAGACCAGAAGTGATAGTGAATCCTATACTATTTCTGTAGCAAATGATGGCGCATTCGAGCCAATGACGATCACCAACGACGGCTTCCCCATTCTGATCAGCAGGCGGCAGTGTAGATGGGTGCAAAATCCAGTGGCAACAGGAGAGGGGCTTGCGGTATCTACCGACTGGTCTCTAGGAGGAGCAAACCACCGGCTACGAGAGACGGCTTCCACCAGCGGAAGTGCGAATAAAACCACCACCCTACCGCTAGAAGAAACCGCCTATATCGAAGCCGATCTAAGGCTAGACGCCCCTGCTGATTACGTGCTGCTGGAAATTCCCATACCAGCTGGTGCCGAATATGCCGACCGCGACGAAGCCAGCGGACCAGGCGAGGTACACCGCGAGTATCGCCGCAATCGCGTGGCTGTTTTCATCGATCATTTGGAGGCGGGTACCTACCGGTATCGGGTTGCACTCGATGGTCGTTTTGCAGGCCAGTACACGCAAAATCCGCCGAGGGTGGAGTTGCAGTATTCACCAGCTGTGCAGGCGAATGGGGAGCTTAAGTTTGTAGTAATTGAATAATTCCAAATGGAATTATTCAATTATTATAGCGGTACGGAAACGTCCTACTTACTCGGCGATTCAGTATTTCTACGGCCTCGTTGGTAGGCGTGCGCCAGCTGATGCCAATTTCCGCATTATCGTGATAGAGCACCTGCCCTTCGCGGTCATAGAGGTCAATGGCTACGTCTATAATGTGCGTCTGATTTCTATTGGCTAGACCTGTCAGGGGGTTGTTGCTCAGATTAGCGAGCAGATCACCAGCTACTTCAACAGCGGCAGAAGCCAACTCGCTCATTTGCCGGTCTTTGACCGCCGTGACCTGAAAAACAGCATCGACTTCGAGCACACTGGCTAGATATTCGGGGTCTCTCTGATAGGCTTCAGATAAGGTGATGCCTGCTTCCGTCAGACGAGAGTTGGTCGTAGCTACTGCCTGTAAATCCACTCTGGAGTTGCGGCCCTGAAAGCGCATACGCCTGAATACCTGATTGATGAGCGAACGCTGATACACGACCGACTCTTCGGCGCGTAGTTGGTCTTCCCTTTCCTGGGTCCAATTGTTGGGCAACTTGCCGATGTACTCGATGTGGTAGGGTAGAATGGCGACCACGCTATGGTCGGTGGTCTCCTCTTCGAAGTTTTGGGCGACGTAAGCCTGGCGGCAGGAGGTGGTCAAGAATAATAAGCCGAATAGGGGAAAAATGAATTTATACATAGGGTCGAATGTTTCGTGGGTTAGTAGTTATTTGCTTTCGACCGTAAAATTAAGTTGGCGTTTCCCCTTATTTTTCTATGAACTCGTTAAGAATTGTTACAATTTGTTAAGGTCCCTATTTCACCCTAGAGGCCCAGTAGGCACTCACGGCTTCCGAGCGATTGCTAACGTCGAGTTGGCGGTATAATTTTTTGATATAATATTTGATATTATTGACGTTCACGTCCAACGTATCGGCTATTTCCTGGTAGGTGTATCCACTAGCCAACAACTTGAGCAATTGAAATTGATTGTCATCCAGCCCCTGCGCCATTAACTTTTGGTTTTTAGATGCTCGTTGAGGCTGGAAAAACCGCACCAATTCTCGCGCTATCTGTGGGGTCATGGCTGCACCACCGTCGAGGCACATTTTCAAGTAATGCCCCAGTTGGTTTATTGGAATCGATTTGGGCAGAAAGCCGGTGGCGCCAGCGAAGAAACACTTCATGAGTAGTGGACTGCTATCGTCGGAAGTAAACATGATCACTTCGAGATTGCGGCAGGTCCTGCGCAATTCAGGTATGACCCCTACAGATTCTTCCTGCCCAAAATGTACATCCAGAAAGAGGTAGTCCAGTGAATTGGGACGTTCCTTTGCAAATTCCATCAGATCGGTCAATGAGCTAAAAGTACTCAGCCGCCTGACGTACTCTTGTTTTTGAAAGTACTCGGCTACACTTTCCAGCACTTCCGGATCATCGTCGGCTATGGCTACGTGCATGTTTTGTCTGGGTTTGTCTAAAGCTTAAGGATGAAAGACCTCCAACCAATGCTAAGTAGATAGAGGTCGGCATGGCCAGCTCACTGTAAATATAGCACCTTGACCTTCTACCGAGTTAGCTGTAATATGGCCGTTAATACGCTCTGCTATCCGCTGACATATGTACAAGCCGAGCCCGTGATTATCATTAGAAGATGGGCCAGCTCTGAAAAAGGGGACAAATATTTTATCGTTGAGTGAAGCTGGCCAGCCCCGACCATTATCTACTATGGAAAGCGCATAAGTTTCTTCGGTTCGACTCAGCTTAATCTCTAAGACCAGCGACCGGTCGGGGTGGCGATATTTAATAGCGTTACTGATCAAATTGGTCAGTACCAAACGAAGTAGATAGCGATCACCTTGCACTTGTAGTCCTTTATCAAAAATGAATGTCCCCTTGGCCGTTCTAAGGTTTTGAGCGTATTCCTGAGCTAGGCTACTCAGCAAATCGGAAAGGGAAAAATCGATGGTGTAAGGTTCTATTCTTTCTAAGTCTATCAATGTGGAGAGTCCCTGAATGAGTTCTTCCAAGGCGTAAAGCTGTACCTGAAGCTTAGCCTGATCGACCGTTTTGGCTTCATCATTTGGTGTGGTGCTAGACAATCGGTGGGCAATTTGCCTGATGCGATTGATGGGTGCTTTGAGATCGTGGAATACAGAGTACTGAAAAGCGCGCAGCCTTTCCAGCTTCTGCTCCATTTTTGCCTGATTACTCTGGCTTCGATATTGATACATACCTATACCTGCCTCTATATCGGCCAGTTCTTCCTGTAAAGCCTCGATTTGACTGTTTATAATGGTACTTGAAGACCCACTTTCAGCAACTTCTAAATCTACTACCGACGGTGTAGCGGGATTCTCCTCGTAGGCAAGTTGCCCTTTTGTACGCTGAATACTCGTGAGGACTAAAGTCAGTTGATCTTTGAGTTCATCCATCGTTCGGGTATACTTCTTCCGCTTTTGGTTACGCTGGTAGATCAAAAAGCCAAGGGCCGCTAAAAAGCCAATAGTCAATAAGATGCCCGAATTCAGAAGTTGGCGCTGGCGCTGCTGCTGACGAAGCAGTTCGTTTTCTTTGCCCAGCAGATCTGCCTGAATTTTTTCGGTCTCATACTGAGTTTGCACCTCACTGATGAGTTGAGCCTTTCTAAAAGAATACAATTCATCGAGTAGCTCGGTATGCCTATCAAAAGCTATTTGAGCCTCCTCATTTCGTCCCAATTTCAAAAGAACTGAATGATAAATAGGATAAAAACCCCTCAAAGTGGATTTCATTTCTCGTTTCTCGAGACTATCCCTTATAATAGACAGAGAATCAAAAGCTTCCTGATATTTATTTTGAAGCAATGCTACTTTAGCTCGAAATATCTTGGCATCATATAAACCAGTTGTACTGCCCAATTTTTCATAGATATCGATTCCTTTTTCTATCAGGCGACCAGCCTCGGCCAAATCGCCCTGCTCTTCCATAATGGTCGCTCCTTTTTTATAAAAGAAATAGGCGAGGTAGAAATCCTCGTCGAAGTACTGCTGAGCCGAATCAAATAGCTGGTGCCCGAGTTCGAATTGACCCTCACTCATCGAGATAATGGCTAGCTCACTGTAGTTGTTACCCATATAATTATAGATACCTGCCTTCCTGCCCCAATTGATGCTCTCATTCAAGTATATTCTGGAGTCATCGTATTTCCCCCTGATTCGATATAAATACCCCAGGTTTGTTTTACATAAAATAATACGAGAAGTATCTCTCTGCTGCTCGTAAATCGACAATGCTTTAAGTGTAACTTCTAGTGCCTTATCAAATTCTCCCAGTGGCTCATAAACGTTCATTAAGTTAACGTAAGCAATGGGATCTTTTATAGCATAGGTATCGCGTATGGCAAGTGCCTTATTTAAGTAATTCAGAGAAGCCGAATAGTCACCTTGCCGCCTAGAGAAGACACCGAGTGCATTGTAAGTATCGTAAATTTTATTGGCAACAGATTCGGAAATACTGGTGAAAGATGCTAAGGTAGTATCCAAAACCGATCTGGCCTGCGCGTAGTCATTTTTGTCGTAGTAGCAAAGTGCATAGGTATATTGATTTTCCAGCCATTTAGGGTCTGTCAGCCTGTCCGCATAAAACCAATGCGTCATTAGGTTCATACATCTTTCTGCTCCTTCGCAATCGCCCAACTCGCGTCTAGACAACATCAAATATCTAAGCAGTCGATATTCTGCACTATCGGGCTGAGTAACCTCTGTCAATACCGGCCAAACGCGCTCCTCTAAAATACTGATTTGTCCATGATCTTCTACCGCCCTCAGACTATCCAATTCATTATTCCACTCATTCACTGGGCTACTTAAAGTGGCATGACCAACTCTTAAATTGGCCCGATCTAAACTGCCACTATCACATGCAACTACAAGCAAAACGGAAAAGAGCAGATACCACCCAAAGAATGAAATACCCCTGAACCCCTTTCTCGACTTAGTGGAAAAATTAGGTTTTATATTCCCGATCTGATCGTGTAATTGCTGGGTCACCCTACAAATGTAAGAGAAGATGCACGCCTTTTACCCATTTAGGTAAGTACCAGGTATATCTTCCAATTGTAGCAAGCCTAAAGTATAAATACATTTGTCAGTATTGCGTAACAACACTATGAACAACTTCACGAAGATATATCTTCGATCAAGCGCCCAAAAGACATCCCTTTTTCATAAAGCGAATCCTGATAGACTGTGGCCCTGAGGCGCAAATGGTGTATTTTGTCATCTCGCGATTCCAACTCGATGGCAATATTTCCATATGCTTGTCTGACAGGTTCGCCCTCCACAAACTTAGATCGGGGCTTTAGGTAATGCCGCTCGACCTTTTCTACCCAGCTAGGTCTACTGTAGATGATCCGGTCGCTAATTCCGACCCGATAGTCTTGCGCTTGTACGCGCTCTTTCAATAATTGAAAAAAGTGTCTGATCTGATCAGCTCGATAAGCCGTCTGATGAAAATACAAGATAAAGCCTTTGCTGCTAGGCGTATTTAAGAAAGCTACCGCATTGTCTTTGCGCTGGCCAGCTAGATAATGCCCATATTCCCTTGCCAGCCAGTCTAGCATCCGTTGGCCGGCCTCTGTCTGTCGCCACTGCTCATAACTGGCAAGGTCTTCGTCAGTGCGTACCAGCATCTCGTGCACGGCGGGTATACCTGGGCTACTTTGCTCAGCCTCAGAAAACAGTTCTTTGACCCGTTTCCAAATCGCCACCTATTGATACTCTGGCTTAATCAACTTTGGAAAGGCAGCCAACACCTTTTCTACCTTGGGTTTACTCACATTGAGCACATAACCATAGTTGGGCGGACGTTCCTGCTCGTAGTAATTCTGATGATAATCTTCGGCCATGTAGAATGCATCTGCTGGCTCTACCTGAGTCACCACGGGTCGGCTATACTTTCCAGACTTATCCAGCTTCTCGATCTTAGCCCGCGCTGCTGCCTCCTGTTCCGGACTCAGGTAAAATATAGCAGATCGATACTGAGGGCCGATATCCGGCCCTTGCCGATTCAACTGCGTCGGGTCATGCGCTACAAAAAACACATCGAGTAGCGTTTCATAGCTGACCGCTTCCGGGTCGTAGTAAACAACTATGGCCTCAGCGTGGCCGGTCTGACCCGAAGCTACCTGTCGATAGCCAGGCGCTTTCTCCGGCCCGCCGCTATACCCACTATACACATCGAGTACGCCCACTATTCGATCCAGTGCAGCTTCTGTACACCAAAAGCACCCACCGGCAAAGTAGGCTTTTTCTGCATTGGGATAAGCCGCATCGACTTCGGCTATACTCAGATTTTCTACCGAGGCTAATCTATCCCCCGCTTTCTTTTTTTGTACTTCCGCAGGTCGGTCGCCATCGCTCGTACCGCCAGCTCCCGAATGCTGTGCCTGACAACTGATCAGCAGCGACAGACTAACCACCGCAAGTGAAAAAATGCGCATATCATTTGGTTTTCCTCTCTAACGAATCCAGGCCCCAGAGGTTGTATCTGGAAGACATCATTGACATTGATTTGTGATTTTCAATCACAAATCAATGTCAATACCGATACGCTACCGCATTCACATTCATCCCAGCTCCCACAGAAGCCAGTAAAATCACATCACCTTTATTGATCTCGTGATCGCCATATGCGGTCCCTCGCCTGATTTGATCGAGAAGAGTCGGTACAGTAGCCACTGAACTATTACCCAGTTTGTGTATGCTCATGGGCAAAATACCCTCGGGTATATCCCTTCGCTGATATAGTCGAAACAACCGCTTGACGATCTCCCGATCCATTTTTTCATTAGCCTGGTGGATCAGTATTTTCTTCACATCGCTTATATCTAGGCCTGCTTTGTCTAAACAAGTCTTCATGGCTTTAGGCACATGTGTTAGTGCAAACTCGTATATCTTTCTTCCGTGCATCTTGATGTACAACACGTTTGGGTCGGAGCTCTCCTTATAACCAGAGCCCATAAATAAGTAGTCGGCTTCATCGCAGGCCCAGGTTCCAGCTTCCATGCTCAATATGCCTCTATTGCCTGTCCCAGTCTGTCCTTCTACCATACAGGCACCTGCACCATCGGCAAAAATCATGGAATCGCGATCGTGTTTATCGACAACACGGCTGAGAGTTTCAGTAGCGACCACCAAGCAACGCTTGGCGTGACCTGCCTGTATAAAGGCTTGAGCATGTATTACGCCCTGCACCCATCCGGGGCATCCAAATAGCAGATCATAACCCACACAAGCCGGATTCTTAATACCCAGTTGCTGCTTGATACGCGCTGCCAGGCTGGGCACTGCATCAGATTGAATAGAACTGGCACGCACATCTCCAAAATTGTGCGCCACGATCAACTGATCAATGGCCTCTGCATCTACACCAGAGTCTTCTATGGCCTGCCTAGCAGCAATAGCACCAATATCCGATGCCACCATGCGATCGCATATGTGCCTTCGCTCGGCTATACCCGTAATGGCCTCAAATTTTTCAGCTATCTTTTGATGAGTATCGGGGTAAGCTTCACCCTTTATATCATAGAACTGATTGACTGAAAATTCTTCGTTAGTTACCACTTGATCCGGCACATAACTGCCCGTTCCGGTTATGACTACTCTAATCTCTCGCATGTCCTTATATTTTCACCCCCGTTTAATGTGCAAACATTGCACCTACAATCGGATTCTAGCAACCCCGGTTCACCTTTAATTTCATCGTTTTACGATGCCTAAACAAAAAACGGATGACTTGATGCAGCTAATCGCTTCATTGAGTCGAGCCGAAAAACGACATTTCCGAGCTTTCGTCAAGCGCAATCAGGCGCAAGAGGCAGACATACTCTTTCTCCAGCTATTCGACGAGCTAGAGGCCAGTGGCCGCTACGATGAAGAAGTCGTGTTGAAACGCATCGAAGGCTTGCGCAAGAAGCAGCTGTCAAACATCAAAGGCCATCTCTACAAGCAACTTCTGATCAGTCTTCGACTATTGCACGGCAAGCGCGATCCAGAAATACAGTTGCGCGAACAGATTGCTCACGCCCGCATACTTTACACCAAAGGCTTGTACAAGCAATCGCTCGACGTGCTGGAAAAAGCAAAAAGAGAAGCCCTGAAGTCAGAATCTGAACTCGTAGCACTAGAAATAGCCCAATTCGAAAAACTCATAGAAGCGCAGCATATCACTCGCGGCATCGAAAGCCGCGCAGAAGAACTTGCCCGACAGTGCACTCAGCTCGTCAACAATTTGGCAGCTACCGACAAGTTTGCCAACCTAGCTATTCAGATGTATAGCTACTATTTAAAGCACGGCCTGGTCACCGACGAAGAACAGCTGCGTGCCGTCGAAAACCTATTCTCACCTGGGCTGACCAACGCTAAGTTCGAGCATCTCAATTTCTGGGGGCAGGTACACCATTGTCAAGCACATTATTGGTATCACCACATTAGGCAAGAGTTTCCACTTTGCTACAGACATACCCAAAGGCTAATCGACCTCTACGCAGCCAACCCCGATATGATCGAGCGCAAACCCGATCTATATCTGCGCGCACTTCACAATCACCTCAGCAACTTGTTCAATATGTGGCGCCACGACCACTATGCAGAGGCTCTTGCCTTACTTCTTGACCTGCCGAACACTTACCAACCCAAATACGATTTCAACACCGAATCCCTCTTTCAGCAGTACAGATTCACACATCTGATTATGCTCTATTTCCTGGAAGGGCGCTTCTCAGATGGGTTGAAAGTAGTACCTGAATTAACCCAGATCATAGACGAAGATCGATACCACTGGGACGATTACCGCAACATCATTTTTCACTATCGCATAGCTTGTCTTTACCTGGGAAGCGGAGACCCGGAAACAGCCATAGACTACCTCAACCGAATCATCAACAAACGCAGCCCCGACTATCGATCAGATATCCAGGCCTACGCCAGAATACTCAGCCTCATCTGCCACTTTGAGTTGGGAAACGTCAAGCTGGTCGAATACCAGGTCAAGTCCGTCTATCGCTTTCTCGCCAAGGTCGAGCACCTACAAGAAACGCAGCAAGTTATCTTCAAATTCCTGCGTCGCATCCCACGCATAAAAGAAGAAGACCTACGCGATGAATTTATAAAGCTAAAAGAGCAATACGATACTGTAGCTCAAAACCCATTCGAGCGCCGACCTACGCTGTATTTAGACATCAGCAGCTGGCTCGAAAGCAAGATTCAAGGGGTTGCAGTAGAAGATGTGATCCGCAAGAAGTTTTTGGGCTGAGTGGAAAAGTTTACCCATTTGCGACCTCGGCTGTTACTATCTTTGAGAGAAGCCTGAAATAGGCATTCCCTATCCCGAATCTCATTTTACAAACCCACCGAAACCATGTCCAATTTCGTCCATCTTCACTGCCACACTCAGTTCTCGCTACTCGATGGCGCGGCGGAGATCGGTGCTATGATGGACAAGGCCAAAGCCGACGGTCAGCTAGGTGTTGCCCTGACCGATCACGGCAATATGTTCGGGGCCTTCAAATTCGTAAGAGAAGCTGCAAAACGCGACCTCAAGCCGCTGGTCGGCTGTGAATTTTACCTCGTTAAAGACCGACATATTAAATCCTTTAGCCGGGCAAAAGGCGAGCAGGACGTGCGTTATCACCAACTGATGTTGGCCAAAAACAAAACGGGTTATCACAATCTGGCAAAGCTTTGTAGCCTAGGCTATATCGAAGGCCTATACAGCAAATACCCGCGCATCGACAAAGAGCTGCTGGTACAATACAGCGAAGGGGTTATAGCGACCTCTTGCTGCATAGGTGCTGAAATTCCTCAGCTCCTATTACAAGGCAAAGACGAGGAAGCCGAAAAAGCCCTCAAATGGTGGCTCGACGTCTTTGGCGAAGATTACTACATCGAGCTCCAACGCCACCGTGGGCTTGAGAATATCGATAATCTGGGCGTCAGCCAGGAAGACATTAACCAAAAGCTATTAGCCCTGGCGCGCAAGCACAACGTCAAAGTCATCTGTACCAATGACTCGCACTATGTCGAACAAGAAGACGCTGGCCCACACGATATTCTACTCTGCATAAATACCGGCAGCCTGCTGGAGGAGACCGGCCGCTTCAACTTTCCCAGCTCCGACTTTTACTTCAAGACCCAACAAGAAATGGGTCAGCTCTTCGCCGATGTACCCGACAGTGTGGCGACCACTATGGAGGTCTACGACAAAATCGAAACCCTCCGCCTGGAGCAAGACGTACTCCTGCCCAATTTCCCTTTGCCCGTCGGCTTCGACGATCAGGATGCTTTTTTGCGCCACCTGACCTACGAAGGCGCCAAGAAACGCTATGGCGAAATCAACGAAGTGGTGCGCGAAAGGCTGGACTTTGAATTAGAAGTCATTCGAAATTCCGGCTATCCCGGTTACTTCCTCATCGTTCAAGACTTTACCTCCGCAGCGCGCAACATGGGGGTAAGCGTAGGCCCTGGCAGAGGCTCTGCTGCCGGTTCTGCCGTAGCCTACTGCACCGGCATCACCAATGTAGACCCGATAGCATACGACCTGCTGTTCGAGAGGTTCCTAAACCCGGAGCGTATCAGTATGCCCGATATCGATATCGACTTCGACGATGTTGGGCGGCAGAAGGTCATCGATTACGTCATAGACAAATACGGTCAGCAGCAGGTAGCTCAGATTATTACTTATGGCACCATGGCTGCCCGATCCAGTCTGCGCGACGTAGGCCGTGTAATGGACGTGCCTTTACCAGAAGTAGACAAAGTGGCCAAAAGCTTCCCCGGCGCGCTAGGCACCACCCTGAATGGTGTCCTCGCCCCCGGTGATGTCGCCGAAAAACTCAAAGGAAAACTCAATAGCGACGATCTGGACCGCGCTTACAGCTTCCGCTCACTAGCCGAGCAACCAGATCAGATAGGCGAGATGGTACGAACAGCCAAAAGCCTGGAAGGCTCCATAAGGAATACGGGTATCCACGCCTGTGGAGTGGTCATTACGCCCTCGGCAGTGACTGACCATGTGCCAGTGACTATCGACAAGGAGACAGGCATGTACATCTCCCAATTCGATAATTCAGTAGCTGAAGAGGCCGGTCTGCTCAAGATGGACTTCCTCGGGTTAAAGACGCTATCCATCATCAAGGATGCCGTGGCTATGGTAGAAGAAAACCACGGCCGAAAGATCGACCTCGATGCACTTCCACTGGATGACGTCAAAACTTACCAGCTCTTCCAGCGGGGCGAAACCAATGGCATTTTCCAGTACGAAAGTGCAGGTATGCAAAAGCATATGAAGTCGCTTAAGCCAACTGCTTTCGATGACCTCATCGCCATGAATGCCCTCTACCGGCCTGGCCCACTTGAGTATATCCCCGAATTCATTGCACGCAAACACGGGCGCAGCCCCATCACCTACACCCTCGATGCCGAAGAAGAGTATCTAAAAGACACTTTCGGCATCTACGTCTACCAAGAGCAAATCATGCTCCTTTCGCAAAAGTTGGCTGGCTTCTCCAAAGGTCAGGCAGATACCCTGCGAAAAGCAATGGGTAAGAAGAAGAAGGCGGTGCTCGATAAGATGTACCCCACTTTCATAGAGGGCGGTAGCAAAAACGGTCATCCTAAAGACAAGCTCGAAAAGATATGGAAGGACTGGGAAGCTTTTGCTTCTTACGCTTTCAACAAGTCTCACTCGACCTGCTATGCGCTCGTTGCCTATCACACGGCCTATCTAAAGGCACACTACCCAGCCGAGTATATGGCATCGGTGCTTACGCACAACAAGAGCGACATCAGCAAGCTCACCTTCTTCCTGCGCGAGTGCAAGTCGATCAATGTACCTGTACTTCGACCAGACATTAATGAATCGAAAGGTGACTTTTCAGTTAACAAAAATGGACAAATTCGCATTGGGCTTACGGCACTCAAAGGCGTTGGAGAAGGTCCGGTAGAAGCTATTTTACAAGCAAGAGCTGAGGTAGGCCACTTTAAAAGTGTATTTCACCTCATGCAAACCGTAGAGCCCGGCACCATCAACAAACGAGTCTTGGAAGCACTCGTGATGGGTGGAGCCTTCGATTGCTTTGAGGATGTGCATCGAGCGCAATATCTGGCTCCTTCCGAGAAATACGATTCTTATTTGGAGCATGTCGTCAAATATGCCAATGCTTACCAAGCACAGAAGGCCCAGGCGGCAGTATCTCTTTTTGGTGCTATACAGGAAGAAATCCTGCCTGTAGAACCCAGTCCGCCTCAGGCACGCGAATGGCTCCTGCCCGAAAAGCTGGACAAGGAAAAAGAAGTAACAGGCATCTACGTCTCAGGCCATCCACTGGACGGATATCGGCTAGAGATCGAAAATTACGTTACCTGCAGCTTGTCTGAAGTCGATCCCAGTCGCCACGGTCGAGCTCGACTCAATCTGGCTGGCATGATCACTACAGCCAAGCACATGATTTCCAAAAACGGCAATCCCTGGGGCATTATGGAATTGAGTGACTTCGATTCCTCCATCGAATTTCGGTTGTTCGGTGAGGACTTCCGCAGGTACAAACATCTCCTGGAACAGGGAACCGCCGTCTTCGTCAAAGCCCGTTACCAAAAACGCTGGAAGAGCGAAGAATTAGAGCTGAAGATCGAAGAGATTAAACTACTCGAAGGCATCGGCAAAGACCTGACTCAAGGCATAGAGTTAAAGATTCCCATCGATCTAGTTACACGCGATTTCGTAACTAAGCTAGACCTTCTTTGTCAGAAGCACTCGGGTCAGCAAAAGCTCAAAGTAACTTTCATAGATCGAGATAAAAGCCGAAAATTACAAATGGCCGCTCACCAGAGAAAAATAGAGGCCGACAGTGACTTTATTAATGAGATCGACCGTTTAGGCATCTCTTACGAGTTACAATCTACAAGTGCCTGATGAATCTTCTCCCTTCATTGGATGTGATCGGCCAAGGTCACAGATGGACCTTGGTCAACAAACCCGCCGGTATAGCAGTGGAACGCAACAAAACTCTGGATACCGTCGAGCTTAGAGCTGTGCGACAATTCAGGCGGTCAAGAGCGACGAAAGACCCATATGTAGGCATTGTCCACAGACTAGATAAGCCGACTAGTGGTTGCCTGCTACTAACGCATAATAAGTCGACTCTTGTGGATTTTCAACAACAATGGGAAGATCGTAAAGTCACTAAAACGTATTGGGCGCTAGTAAACATACCACCGAGTCAGAAGTCTGGTATACTTACCCACTACATCTTCAGAGATCGGACCGGTCGAAAAGCTATAGCAAGCGCCCGGCCACTTAGAAATGCTAAAAAGGCCGAATTGCACTTCAAGCTCATTTTATCTGAAGCCGATTACACACTTCTGGAAATAAAGCTAATGACCGGCCGCTTTCACCAGATCAGAGCTCAGCTTGCGGCAATCGGTTCCCCGATCATAGGAGACAGCCTATATGGAGATGTTTCCTTGTTTCGTGAAAATATTATCGCGCTACACGCGAGATCGTTGAGCTTTGAGGCGTATCTCGAAGATCCAGCTACTGGTGGAAAAAAGGAGACTCTGAGTTATGAAGCTACATTACCTACATATTGGCCTATGAACGACGATTCGCTCTCCTAGAGCCTCTGTTGTACTCGGCTACGATATCTTGTAAATTCTTATATCTATATCCTTTTTTTCCAATTTTGTTTGCTAACTCTGGCATATCGTTGACCAAAGCCTTCATATTTCTTCTGAAACCTCCTCTGTACATTGGCATCATATTCCCCCTTTTGCCTTGTATATAATAATCGGGCAGAGTTGCCCCCAAGTACAAATAACTGGATGCATCGACCCATCTACTCCTGTTGTCGGGAACCCGGTATAGATTTAGTTTTCTACCCCGCTCTAGAACTCTTAAAAATAGCCACCGCCCTTCGTGTAAGCAGCTTACGTATCTGAGCACGCTATCTTCAGTCTCAAACCCAAACCCGGCCACTCGATTGGGTTCGATGATATACTCATCACCGAAGTCATTAGTGAATTGAATAACCAATCCATCCATTCGGTATTGAATAAAATTTATATACCCTGTAAGGTGTAGATCATCCTTTGTGTGCAAAAATCCACGGTATGCGTCTGCTCGCAGACTGAAGAAAGCGCACAATAGGAAGAAAGAGATAGTAAACCGATACATATTAGCTTCAATTATTTGAAAAATTGTAGCGATAGGTAGTTGCCATGCTAATATACGATTCTAATTTTTTTCATCCTATAGACCAAAAGCAGAAAAGGCACTCACCAGTATTGGTGAGTGCCTTTTCAGTTAATGCAAGTTCTACGCTCAGAGTAAATTAATTTGATCCTAGCGCAGTATGACCATTTGCTTAGTTGCCGTGAATTCGCCTACAGTCAATGTGTAGCTCATCACACCTGCAGCTCCGCGAAGCTCACTGCGATCCAGAGGTACTACATTTGCGCCTGTAACAGCTTCGATCTTGCGTACCAGTACGGTACGCCCTTGTACGTCGCGAATAGTTAGCGTAGCCAAACCAGACTCAGGGGCGAAGAATTCAATTCTCGTCTTCTCAGTTACTGGGTTAGGAATGTTTTGTTCTAGCAGGAACTCCGTACCTGAAACGGTACCTGTACCGAAATCGATACCCAAGCTAGCTACTCCTCCAACGGTAGGATACGCCTCTGCTGTAGTAATGCGATCATTGATTACGAGCAACTCGCTGAGATCACTATCGCTAGTGGCACGCAACTTTAAGGTGAACAGCACCTCATCGGTAATGCCATTTACATTATCGTAGCTGAACGAGATCAAACCTTCAGCAGCACGGTGCAAGCTCATGTTGCCATCTTCTAGTTGACCGTAAGCTATGTCCACCAGTTCTAGACCGGCGGCCATTTCTATCGTACCCTGGAAGCCCAGGAGATCAGCGGCAGAGAACTCGACATCGTAAGTGTTGCCCGCAGCCATAGCTACATCACTGGTTGATAGAGCAGCTCTGGAACGCTCGCCAGACTCAATACCGCCATGTAGAGAACCGCTTGGGATGGCATCACTCACATTGCCCATTTCCAGAGCAACGAAGTCTGCACTCAGCACATCACCAGGTAGATCATTGATATTGTATACCTCAGGGAAGTTCATTCCAGCCCACTCTGACTCGTCAGTACCGAAATCGAATCCAGCATCTGCAAATCTCCAGGTCGGTGCCACAGGATAGGTAGAAGTTTGTCCCATGATAACCATACGTACATTCACTACATCGATCACGTTGATGCTACCATCCATGGTCACATCAGCAACCACATGTTGATATGGGCTAGTGAACTCGTTCATACCCAGAATGTGGCGATTGATCATCAATACATCGAGTGTGGTAATAGCATCTACTACATCTACATCAGCAATCAGCTCTGGAGAGATCGTAAAGTCATCGCCAATGGTCAACTGGGTGAATGAGTAGTTACCATCGTTGCCAGTCATAACCATATCGTTCATGGCATTGTCGTCAGAGATGCTGACTTCTACATTGGCTACACCGTTTTCACTTGGCGTAGAGATGTTACCAAGTAGGTTACCACCACCACCATTGTCTGGGCAAACACCTTCGGTGAATGCTTGTACAGTCAGTGTTGTTTCGCACTTGTCAGATTGGTTGGCACCATCGATGGCGTGTACAGTTATGACTTGAACCCCTAGCTCGGCACAAGTAAGTACCAGCTCGGTGTCACCTACCATTGGCTCGAAGTCAGGCCCACTAGACTCATCAGCGAAGTAAATCGCATACTCTACAGGAGGCGTACAGTCATCGACTAAAGAGGCGATAAACTCACTAGCCCATATAGAAGCCATTCCACCACCGTTTCCGTCTGGCATCAATGTAGCCGTTAGGCCATTGATGCAGATTGGGGTTGGTGCCTTGTTATCGACAACCTCGAAGATGATGAGGTCTATGTCGGTATTACCGCAACCATCATCGGCCGTTATACGTACAGCATGGCGACCCAGTGGAAGCTCGTCAGCAAAGTCTATATCGAATGTGCCATCACCATTAGGCGTTACAGTTATAGTAGTTACACCCGGATCGGCAATGAAGTCTGCGAGCGTAAGGATGTTGTCACCGTCTTGATCTTGGAAGAAGGCATCGAGCTCAACTTCTGCACCATACTCATCAACACTTGTGCAAGCGTCGAAGATGCTGAATTCAAGTGAGACAGGCGCTACACAGTCACCATCGTCATCGGTAAATGGACCGTCAGGATTGACAACCGTTAGTTCTGGATTGACGTCATCGTAGACAATGATGAATTGACGATACAAGAAGGCACCACGGCTTTCATCAGTACCATACCCTTCATCACTGTTGCCAGGTACCTGACCAGCAGGGCCACCAGGCATGAACGGTGGATCATCTTCATCGAGTGGAGAAATGAAACCGTTACCTCTGTTACCGTCTCTATCGAGTGCAGCGACATCATCGAATGGCGTATCGACACTTCTCGGGAGTACGTGCAACCACGTGTCTTCCTCTAGTATGTCATCATTGTCAGCATCGCGAGGAATTACGTAAGGATCCTCCTCAGTAGTGTACTCACACCAGTTTAGCACTTCATAAGTGATACGCAACTTGTAACATTCATCAGCTGATGCAGCGAAAGTATCTATGTATGTCGTCACTGTTAGGAGATCACAACCATTTTCCTGGAAGGTTACCCCGTTGTAATCTGGTTCTATGCAAGCATCTGTTTGCTCGTCACCAGGGAACTGGATGGTGTAGTCGAATATACCGAGTACAGTGATTATCTGCTGGCAGCCCGGAGGCGAATTCAACATGGCACCGTCAGTTACATTGAAGCTACGGATAATCGTACCGATACCACAGCTATTGCGTAAGTCAACCACTGTCTGCTCCACAAGAACATCAGGACAGTTATCAACACCGTTGGCATTTCCAAACAGAGCGTCCAACTGTGCACCAACACCTACAGGATCGAGCACAAAAGCAGTAGTCAAATCTTGAGGCAGAAGGACTAGGTCCGGATCATTACAAGTTACATCTACTGGAGCAGGAGCTATACATACTGGAGCAATCTTGTCTTCTACAAGGATGTCTAACCAGCACTCATTGCTGTTATCGACTCCAGGTGTGAAGATACCGTCCATATTTCCATCGTCAGTTACACGTAGACCGACGCGAGCAGTTGGAATATCATCACAAGTAATGGTCACTGCCTGACTCCAATCAGTCAACTGCACATCTGTAATTGGATCGAATAGCGCAATCTCAGTGAGAATATCTGTGCACTCGTCATAAGAAGCACGATCGATGTCATCGGGGGTCAGTATTACAGTACCTGCACCACCGATAGATACATTTAACTCGTCTTCACAGATGGCAACTGGATTAGTTCTGTCAGCGATGATGAATGGTACATCTAAAGTGTCTGAATTTTCACAAGCATCAGTTGCGATGTAACGGAGTGTGTGTTGGCCTTTTGGAATGTTATTAGCCGTATTGCCAATGAAGAATGGCCCTAGAGGAGCAACATCACTCGATTCGAATGGCAAGATCAAGACACGTGCAGTCGGGTTAGGATCGCAGTTGTCTGTGAGTGCACCAGGAGGTACGATGAAATTAGCTGTACAGTCCTCATTCGTTGTAGAGAATGAGATAGGACCAAAACCTGGCTCTTGCTGATCAGGAACACCATTGAAGTTCAGATCTTGAGTTGGTGCTTCAATCGTAGGAGGCGTGAAGTCACCTACCTTGACTAGCTGAGAGAACGTTCTGACGTCATCAGTTTCGCACCAGTCGATGATAGTGAACGTACGTACGAACTTATAAGTCTGAGGACAAGTCTCGATACGAGGTGCATCTACGAAAGTGGCACCGATGTTACAGAAACTTTCAACTAAGAATATCTGACCATTTGGACCATTTATGAAAGGCCAATCATTATCTTCAGGAGCTGGGTTTTCATCGCCATACTGATTCGGAGGTAGGAACTGTAACGTCATATCATCACAGTGGAACTCCGCATCAGGAGCTACGCCTACCACATCGTCGACAGTAGGACGAGTGAAGGTTATATCATAGCTAAAGATGGTGGGTGGGTTACCGCCCTCTGGTGGAGTTGGGCAACCGTCGATAGCATCTGTAGCAGTAGCATCGAAAGCCGTGAATGTACGTGTGAGTACTACGTCTTCGCAAGCACCAACATTGCTCACGATATCATTCACGCAAATTTCTACGTCGCCACAACCATCTGTAAAGTTAGGTATGCCGCCACCCGCGATGAGGCGTTGTCTTAGCTGGAAATTTAGCGAGTTGTCGATAATAGTACCGTTGTCTCCACTTTGAATGAAGCAACGACTAATGTCGTTAGGCAACTGTGCCACATCGATTCTGTCTAAATCGGTACAGAAAAGAATACTTGGCTGTTGTAGCTCAGCTTCCAGTTCAGGAGAAGTCTTGTCTTCTGCGTTCACGAAACCCCAAGCGCTAATGAAGCCACTCAATACGCTATCTGGTACAGCAGGCTCCGCAGTCCAAATGAAAGTACCACAGCCATCTACGACCATGCCGTTCTCTGGGTTGTCGTCTAGTACAGTAATCGTAAACACTTCGTCTGGTGCAGGATCATCAATGCCGTCGTCGTCATCTGTGTCGAAATCACCTACTAACACCATGCGTGGCGTTACCTTACTGATACAGTCGCTGTTTAGCGTCAGGTTGATCTCATTGACTGCCGTCAGGTCAACGCTGAATGCGCCTAATGGTGCTGGATCTTCTACGCAATCGATAGCAAATGCACCGATGTTGCCAGCTCCTGCACTGATAGTATTGGGAAGGTCTAGGAAGACACCTGTCATTGGATCAAGTGCACCAAAACGATTCATACCCGCATCAGCATCGAATAAGATACCATAAAGTATGTCGCCATTGCCCGAGCAATCGAAATCTGTATCTTGTGCGAAACCAATATTGATAGTATTTCCATCGAAATCGGTCAGTGGTGCACTAGATAATATTGAGAAATCAGATAGATCAAACTCAAAGACTCTATTTTCCAGTACATCAATACCGAAGGCGTCCCCATCTTCATTGATGGCGAAAGTAAAGACGGCTTGTCCAGGTGCAGCACCTAAAAAGCTTGTTGCGCCGTTGGTAATATCTAGTGTGTATAGACGCGTTTCTGTACCGCCACCAAAACTGAATGCAACCAAATATATAGTCCCGTCCGTCGGATCTTCCGTTATGGATATTGGAGAGAACCCACCTGGAAGTTGTATTTGTGCTATATCTGTAAGCGGTGCATTATCCGGAGGCGTTTGAACAGTTGTATCAGCCGAGAAAAGCCTACTGGTGAAGTTGACGGTATTAATATCGACGGCATAGAATGCACCATCTATAACTTCGCCAGCCGCTACGAAATCTTGAGGTTCAGGACTGAGAATACCAACCGTCTGTACAAAGCCCGTTGAAAGTTCTATTCTTTCTAAGGCATTATTTCTGGCGAAGAAGCCGATATCATCAGAATTAGGATTGTCGAAGCCTACGCCGTTAAATTGAATAGTTGTAGTTCCGACGCCGCCACCAAAGCCCGAGAGATATACATAGTATGTGATATCATCCACTGCATTGAAGCTTGTTTGGCTTTGCAATCCACAGAAGTCATCGTTTGATGTGATATACAGCAGATCTGTACAAGATCCAGAGTAAACAGATATTTGAGAATCAAAGGGGCCAAAGCCACAAGTAGATACCTCTACAATACCATTAAAATCAGAAACAGAGTACCAAACCCCGGGCTCACCGGGATCGGCACCACCGAATTGACCGTCTTCGTGGCCAGGAAAACCAGTACCGGTAGATGTAACAGTGTTAGCTGGAAAAGCATCACCAGGTAGGGCCGGTTGAGCATTGGTGCAAAGATCGTTAGCCGGTTGGGCGAGAAGGCCCCCGACACCGATAAGCAGCAAGCTAAATAAAGAGGAAAGGAGTTTAAGATCCCTCATAAGATTACGATTTGAAAAATTTATTTAGGTCTAACAAGCAGACTTTCAGCTACTTGTGTAAAATTATCGAGTTAATCGAGTCAAGTGTCTTAAATCCTGTTTTGGGAGCTGATTTTTACTACAGCTACCTTTTGGTTGGTCGTCTAATCACCAAAATGGGATTCAGCACGTCCAAAAGTACCATGATCGTTGCCAAATGACCAAATTAGAAGTGGTTTTTTTTAATTCTGGGTCTTTAAATTTTTGATTCCAGCATCTTTAAGTGTCATTTCAGGCGCAAAATGACCGACCTGCGGAAGTCTAAAATGACCAAAAGGCAATGCCGAATGATGCGTTTCAATTTATGCGCTAAACGGGCATATCCTGACCGAACAAGCTATCGACGAATGCCTTCTTGTTGAATATCTGGAGCTGCTCGATACCTTCGCCCACACCTATATACTTAATCGGCACCTGAAACTCGTCAGTAATGCCTATAGCCACGCCACCTTTTGCCGTACCGTCGAGTTTGGTCAGTGCAAGGGCACTTACATCGGTGGCTTCTGTAAATGCCTTGGCTTGCTCTATAGCATTTTGGCCCGTAGTCGCATCTAGCACCAGCAAAACTTCGTGCGGAGCTGTTTCGAGTCGCTTGCTGATGGAGCGCTTGATCTTACTGAGCTCTTTCATCAAGTTGAACTTGGTGTGCAAGCGGCCAGCTGTATCTATAATGGCTACTTGGTGCCCATTGTCTTGTGCGTATTTGACCGTCTCGTAGGCAACAGCAGCCGGATCGGTATCCATACCTTTGCTGTAGAAGTCACAACCGACTCGTTCTGACCAAATCTTTAACTGGTCTACAGCGGCTGCACGGAAGGTGTCTCCAGCACCAAGCACGACTTTGAGTCCTCGCTTTTTATATTGATGGGCCAGCTTTCCGATGGTGGTCGTTTTACCTACGCCATTGACTCCTACCACTAGTATGACGGCTAGGGATTCTGTAGTCGGAAGGGTATAATCCTCTAGATCTTCCAGGTTTTGCTCGGCGAGTAGCTGAACGATCTCGTCGCGCAATATGGCGTTGAGCTCGGAAGTGTTCATATACTTATCTTCTGCTACGCGTGCTTCTATACGCTCGATGATCTTAACCGTGGTATCCAGGCCTACATCGCTGGAGATAAGTATAGACTCCAACTCATCGAGGACTTCTTCATCTACCTTGTCTTTACCAGCTACAGCCCGGCTGATGCGCCCAAGGAAACTAGACTTCGTCTTTTCAAGTCCTTTGTCGAGGTCTTCTTTCTTTTCGCGGGTGAAGAATTTTTTGAGGAAACTCATGTGGAGAGGTTAGACTCGCTTGCTGGCGCAAGCTTTGAGAAGTTAGATGCGCTTGCTGGCGCAAGCTGCTAGAGATTAGAGGCACTTGCTGCGCAAGCTTTAGACGTAAACAGCCTTGTTCAACTTCGTTGAACAAGGCTGTTTGACAAATAGATCAGCGGGGCTGACTTATTTGTTTTTCATGTACTCGTCGAGTTTGTCCTTGTGGATCATGACCTCTTTGTAGGTATACTTACCGGTCTTTGGGTCCTTGATCGAGTCGATGATCTTGACCATGTCGCGGCCACTACCTGCATTGGCTGCACGCTGGGCGACACGGGCGTTTTTTGATACTTTAGCCATAAGAGAGACGGATAATGATCCGTCTTTTCAGTTGACGGATACGGTTAGTGAAGATTCAAATGGGCGCGAAAGGGTTACCAGTTCTACTTTATCTCGCGGTGAACGGTTACGCGCTTAAGGATCGGGTTGTACTTTTTGAGTTCAAGACGATCCGGTGAATTTTTGCGGTTCTTCTGCGTAATGTAGCGAGAAGTACCTGGCATACCACTCTCTTTGTGCTCGGTGCATTCGAGAATGATCTGGTTGCGATTTCCTTTGCTTTTCTTAGCCATTGCTTAGTCTTTTGGGGCTTTGCCGTAATCGGCAAGCAAGAGGTCTTAGAGTTTGATGCCGTGATCGACGCCCTTTGCGTCGAGCTTCTTTAGGTATGCCACTAGACCAATCTTGTTGATGGTACGCATGGCTGAAGTAGAAACTTTCAGCGTGACCCACTTGTCGGCTTCGGCTATGTAGAAACGCTTCTTCTGAATATTGGGCACAAAACGACGCTTCGTCTTGTGATTGGAGTGCGAGACGTGGTTGCCGCTGATCGGGCGCTTACCGGTAAGGGAACAGACCTTAGACATCTTGTTAAGTTTTTACTTTTCCCGCTTCGCGGGAAAAGTTTATTTCTATGTGACTCTGTCAGGATTACGCTACGCGTGAGAAAAGTTCGAACCTGAAACCTTTTTTGGCAAAGCATAAAATTGGCAAAAGCCATGTGACTCTGTCAGGATTCGAACCTGAAACCTCCTGATCCGTAGTCAGGTGCTCTATCCAGTTGAGCTACAGAGCCTTGAAACAAGGAATAAGGACATGATGGCTACATTCCTTTTTTCAGAGCGGGTGCAAAGATAAGCCCATTCTTGCGGGCTTACAAGTGTAAAGGCGCATTTTTTTCAGGCGGGTTTATCTCTCAGAATCTTCCATCCGAGTAGGCCGCCGACCAGGTCTACTGCTACGTGAAGCAACATGAGCACCCAGAGCGATTGGCTGAGCCAAAAGACAGCACCAAACAAGATCGCCATCCCTACGATTTTGAGAACGGCAAACCAGCCTTGATAGATGTGGCCCATTCCAAAAGCGATCGCGGGCAGGCATAGAACCAATGATACCTGCCACCAGGTTCCATCGCCGACCAAAAAAAGTAAGTAGGTGATGCAATAGCCTCTATATACGATCTCTTCCGCCACCCCGGCAGACAAAGCTAAAGAGGCATAGTGAATAAATTCACGGCCCGTAGATGGTAAAAAAGCGGGCAGGGTTGGAATATTAGAAGATCGATGTGCACCTGACCTAGATAGCTTGGCCATTTCAGCAACTACATCCAGTATATACAGCACCAAAAACAGGATGACCATCACCTGCGCCCAAAAAGAATAGGGTGTTTCCCCCCATTGCATACCAATAGCCCGCGCAGGCCGCCCATAGATATAACATACCAGGCCTACAGCGGCGGCGAGCATCCAAAGCAAGGCACTATTGCCGTAGTATAAGACCATCTTGGCTTCGTGCGAAAATTTACTGGGCAAACCGCCACCGGCTTTTCTGCCTGCTACCAAGGCTCTGGCTGGTAAAAGGACAAGCAGGCAGAAGATGAGGATGTGGTCGAACAGGTACAAAGCATCTCAAAGGTACTTTAGAGTGGGATAACTCCCTTTGATCGCGGGATTACCTCGCCTTCGGCATCGGCGGGATAACTCGGGCTATGGCCATCGCGTGACTTGCTCGCCTATCGGCATCGATGGGAAAGCTCCCTTCGATCGCAGGGACTCTAAAGTATAAGAGAACTCTTTACCTGATTAATATTCATCCCAGTGAAGGCGATAGCCAAGCTTATCCCAACGAGCGATAGCGAGTTTATCACAGTGCCGCCGACAGACGCACGAATCACAGCGAGCGATAGCGAGTTCATCCCATTTCACTATTTTCGCCCTCTACCCCAAACCCCAAAATGAAAGAAACCGAAGAGCTAGTCGCCCACGACATTGTTTATAACCTCACCGAAGCCACTAATGGATTATACCTGCCCACCGCCTATATCGTAAGTCGAGATGAGGGTGGCCTTTTGGCGCACGTGCGCCAGAAGGCAACAGCCGAGACTGTAGGTGCCTTTGATTTGGAGTTGGACCAAAATCGACTTCGCAGTTTCAAACTGGTCGACGAATTGCAGATAGAGGCGATCGAGGTAGCTCTTAAGGCGCCAAAAGCGCGCAAGGTGACCCCCATAGATCAGCTCAACGCAATGACCAATAAGGAAAGCCGGGCGGCATTGCTCAAATACGTACACCAGCGACTGAATGAGCTGCTCAATATTTGTCAGCAAGCTAACTACCCAGTCTCGTTGGCTTTGGAACGACGGGTGCTGGTTAAGGAATACGAGCTACAGACTCAAAAAAGGATGTACGAGCCCTTACTTTCATTCATTAAAACCGAGGAAGGCGTCAGGTACAAACTCAAGCTGCGCAACAGTGAAGGCGAGCAGGTGCAGATCAGAGATCAAAAGGTGATTGCACTTACCAACCACCCAGCACCGGGCTGGCTGATCATCGAGCGCAAGCTGGTGCGCATCGCTCATCTCAATGGTTTCGTAATCAAGCCATTCGTGACCAAGGACGAGGTTGTCATTCCGGCTCAGCAGGTTAATAGCTACTTCCGAAGATTCATAGCCCGAGTGGTGAGCAAGGTAGAGATCGAAGCAGAAGGCTTCGCCGTCGAGCAGACCAGCGAACTGAAAGGATGTCGGTTGGAGCTCGTGCAGCACCCACTTGAAGATCGCTATTACCTATACCCCAAGATGGACTACGGCCAAGCAGAATTCGGCTGGAACGAGCAAAAAAAAGAGCGCACCCTGCTGGACATGGAGGGTGAAGAGGTCTCCATATTAAGACTACTCAGAGATTTCGAAGCCGAAACCATTTATATGGATAAGCTCAAAGCCATAGGCTTAAAACCCGTCGATGGTACCCAGTTTTTCCATCCTAGTGATGCGCCTGTTTTAAGTGAGACTTACGCAGGTCTGAGCTGGCTACTGACCCATAGATCGCTCCTGCTGGAATCAGGATTTGGCCTGGCAGGGGCCCAGGTTGGTGATCAAACCGTTTATCCGCACGCAGCAACACTGACTTTGGGCATCAGCGAGGAAAATGATTGGTTCGACCTTAAAGGGGAAGTAACCGTAGGTGAATACCGGATACCCTTTGCTAAACTGATTAAATACATCAAGCGGCGCGAGCGGCTTTACCCACTGCCCAACGGTACGCATTTCCTCATACCGGAAGAGTGGCTCACTCAATACGGCGAGCTTTCTGAATTCGTGACAGTCGAGAAAGATCGTGCCAAAGTAGCCCGTAGCCACTATACCCTCCTTCAAGATTTCGATCTCGACGGGGCCGATCCCGAGGCCGCCCGCGAGAAAGCGGACACCTATAAACCTGGGCCGGAGTTGAAGGCTAAATTACGCCCCTACCAACTGGAAGGTGTGAAGTGGTTAATTCAGCATCACCACCAGGGTCTAGGTGCCTGCCTGGCCGACGACATGGGACTAGGTAAGACTTTGCAAACTATTGCGGTCTTGTTGTATGCAAAGAGTCCCCCTCTAGCTCCGCCGACGGAGGAGAACGACTCTGATATAAAAGCAAGCTCTTCAAAAACTGAGAGAAAGAATCGACCTGCGGAAGTACAAAAAAAAGAGACCCCTCAAGGTCAACTGGGGCTGTTCGCACAAGCGGACGAAGATTTCCTCCAACCACTGCGTGCTCTGATCGTGCTACCTGCCTCTTTGATATACAACTGGGCAGCGGAGATCGAAAAGTTTGCGCCTAGCCTCACGGTGGTCCATCACGTTGGCACGAAGCGGCAGAAGGATGTGCGCATCCTGAGCCGGTTCGATATTATTCTCACCACCTATCAAACGGCCAATCGAGATCAGGAGCTACTTCGACAAGTGGCGTTTAGCTATATCGTGTTAGATGAGAGTCAGCAGATAAAAAATCGGCAGAGCAAGGCATTTAAGGCGCTCAATAGCCTAGAGGCGAGCCACCGGATCAGCTTGAGTGGTACGCCTATAGAAAACTCCCTCTCAGACCTCTGGTCGCAAATGCAGTTTATCAACCCAGGCCTGCTGCGCACTTTCAATTTTTTTAAGCAGGAGTTCATTTTACCCATCGAGCGCAAAGACGACGAGGCCAAGAAGGCGCAGTTGCGTAAACTTGTGCAACCGTACCTGCTGCGTCGCACCAAAGACGAGGTGGCCAAAGACCTACCCGATCTTCACCTACAGCACTACATCTGCGAAATGACGACGGAGCAACGCAAGCGATACGAAAAAGAAAAGTCGGCCGCCCGAAACGCTCTGCTCAAAAACTACAAACCCGCTGATGGGCAATATCGTATGCTCGTAGTGCGTACGCTCACGCGCCTGCGCCAACTGGCCAACCACCCTACCCTGCTCAGCAGCGAATACGCTAAAGGGAGCGGTAAGTTTACTGAAGTCATGGAGCAATGGGAGCAAGTGCGCAAATCGGGCCACAAAGCCCTTTTCTTTTCCAGTTTCGTCACCCATCTCGAACTCTTCAAGGCTGAGTTGGAAAAAGCAAAACACCCATACGCCTGGATCAGCGGGCAGGTATCTTCCAAAGATCGCGCCAAAGAAGTCGAACGCTTCCAAAAGGATGACAGCGTTCAGGCCTTTTTTATTTCTATTAAAAGCGGCGGCACTGGCTTGAATTTAACCGCAGCAGATTATGTCTTCGTGCTCGATCCCTGGTGGAATCCGACTACCGAGCAACAGGCGATAGCTCGTGCGCACCGCATAGGGAGAACGGAACGGGTGATCGCCCGGAAATTTATCAGCAAAGACACAATCGAAGAGAAAATACTGAAACTGCAAGCCAAGAAAACGCAACTAGCAGAAGATATAATTGGAAAAAGCGGGAAGTTGTTATTGGATGAGAAAGAGCTGGGATTTTTGTTGAAGTAAAGATTTAACAATCAAATTGAGAGCTCGTCTTCGAGGGGATTTAGCCACTGAAGGTTATCGATTTTTGAAAAATCCTTCTTGTTTGCAGACAAGAGAATAAGGTTATGTGCTTGCGCCGTAGCCGCGATAATACAATCAGGTAGCTTTAATCGATGTTCATTCCTGATTTTGATTGCTGCTTCTTTAGTTTTATCGTCAATGGGCAAGGAAGAACACAGCTTCAAAAGAGCAAGACAACTAGCATAATCATTTGCTGATTTGGTGCCTGCCAATAATTCAATTTCAATGATGGGACAGACATTTCCCAAATTTTTTGATATCAAACTTTGAATGGCATTTATGGCGTAAGGTGGCAGCGAATTATTGAGATACTGAATAAGAACATTAGTATCTAGAAGAAATCTCTGTCCCATTCGTCTTTAGATTTTTCTACCTCTTTAAGCATGGTATCACCTCTTTTTTTACTTATTGATCCCACCAATTTATTGAGAATTTCAAGTTTAGAAGACTCCGCATCAGTCGCTGATACTTCGGCTTCAATAGAAGAATGTGATGCTTCAACCTTTCTCTCATCTAGGGTCTTTGATGTCTCCACCTCCTCCACCCGCTTCAGCACCTTAAGCTTTTCTAATTGCTTGAGCAGTTGCAAAGACTCCCGATTATATAACTCTACTCGTACTTCCATAGTCTGAAAATTGAATCATATGATTTTCCCGATGACGTTTCGCCATAAGAATGCATATTCCGTGCTGCAAAGTAACGATTTCCCAAGCTAGGAAGTTGCTTGAATGGACTCCGTTAAGAAGCATGTATGTATCATATAAACAATTCGGGCAGATTTTATCTGCCCGAATTATTTAAAGTTAAACTCTAAAATCTCACCCCAATCAAATCTCCATTTAAATTAAACATCAATATTGCGCGATCTCCATCGGGCCGACTTACCAGTACGAATATTCGGAAGGCTCTACGACAAGTCGTTCTCACTTCGACATTCGGAAAATTCGTCTCGATATAATCGGTGATCGTAGCCAGCGTAGTAGGTCTTACCAAGCCACAGCGATCTGTGCAATGTTCTAGCGGATTGCGCTCACCGATATACTCGTCGTTTACATCAAAGGCCAGAATAGTTGGCCCGGTTATAAGTACTAAGGTCGTATCACCTATAGCCTTGGCACTACGGATAGACTCTTCTGGATAATTATCGGCTATATATGTCTCTATGGTTGCCGACAGATCGGTCGCCGGAAGCAGACGGCCAAATCTTACCAGCCTGCGGAAGCAACGCCCATGCGGATGAACGCCCCGAAATACGCTACTTTGATCAGGATCTCCACGAAACTCCAGCGTGCGGCCGTTTGTATCGTAGTAAAGTGTATTGCCGTCCGCCAGATAAGCTATATATCCTTGGGCAGGTACTTCCTCCACGGCTTCCAGAAAGGTCTCGAAGTAATTGCGCGAAATATCCTCTACGATCTCTGCGGGAAGCGTTTCCGGTTCTACTTCGCGCGCCTCCTCAGAGACGACCATGTTTTCGATCAGCTGATCGTCTGTCAATTCGGCGGGCTCGTCGTTCGCATCGCGATTGCAAGCGGTCAGGCTGAGGAATAAAAGGGAAATAAAAAGAAGGTTTTTCATCATTTGGTTTTTATTTCATTGATGCTATTTACACAAGAAAGTTGCCTGACTATTTATTTTTTTATTTAAAATTATCGATTAAATCGATAATATACTTCGCCGACTATTGAAACCTGCTGAAATCCTACATTTAAATTCCTGTCTTCACCTAGGCGAGTCAGAGAAGTAGAAAATTGAGGAGATAAAGCAAACTCCCATTGCTTACCCGTTCGAAGCGCGATACCGGCCTGAAACTGTGCAGTCCAGTAATCTTGATTTAAAAATTGCTCGTTAGACCTAACCCTCGATTGCCTAATGTTTAGCTCCCTTGCATTAGATAGACGACTCTGCAAATCGAGGCTTATATTTTGTCTATTCCAGGCCAGTCCACTGGCCAGTCTCAACCTTAGCCTCTGGCCGACTGGCTGATCATAGGCAATTAAAACCGGTACACTAATCGTTTCTACCTCTTCCTGAGCGCTTACGCCAAGTCGCAACCAAAAGTTGGCGGGTAGCTCGGTATCAGCCGGTCTGACAATCTCTATGTCCGCACCCGCTTTTGAATAGTCGGTAGCAAAATCGGTCTGATAAGTTGTACGGGCACTACCATCGGGATCAGTCACTTCCTGATCTGATCGATACGGCTGTACAAAAACAAGTTGGTGCTCGCTAGATTCTATGCTTCGACTAAACCCTGTCGTCAGGCTCCACTTATCACTGATCTCCAAGCGCAGTCGGAACCCGATAGAGGTAGATATATTTTTGGCAATACTCTGCGCGCGAAACACCGAACTGGGAATCTGAGCACGTACTTCGGGCCGATTAAAAGCTGTGTGCAGACCAATAGCGAGGACTTGCGAGCGTTCTCCCTTGCCAGCCAGGACCTGCGAGCGTCCGACGTAGGAGGACCTCGTAGCGTCCGATGGAAAACTAGCAGCGGCCCCCGCAACGTCCAAGGTGAAATCAGAAAGCTCGCGAGTGCGTACAGGAAGTACCTCCGACCGCTCACGGATGCTTGCAAGTGGGGACACCGAACGCTCGCGGGTGCTTGCAAGTGAGGACACCGAACGCTCGCGGGTGCTACGCACGCCACGAGGTTCTTCCTCGCTTGCCAGGACCTGCGAGCGTCCGACGTAGGAGGACCTCGTAGCGTCCAAGGTCAAACCAGAAGAGGACCTCGTAGCTCCCAGAGTAGATTCAGTAGCCCCCCCCATTTGCTTGCGGATGCTTGCAGAAGATGCCTCCGAACGCTCGCGGGTGCTACGCACGCCACGAGGTTCTCCCTCGCTCGCCAGGACCTGCGAGCGTCCGACGTAGGAGGACCTCGTAGCGTCCAAGGTCAAACCAGAAGAGGACCCCGTAGCAACCGCTATGCCTCCAGACTCCTCCTCAGACAGGCTAAACATAATAATAGCGACTACGAGCGCCAGCAAGCCAGCAGCCCCCCAAATAACAGGCGGCCGACGCTTCTTTTTATTCAAAGATTGCTTCAACCTGTCCCAGACAGCAGGGTCTGGCGATGGCCCTTCTGGCCCCTTCTCCCAATCGGCCAATCGACGCGACCAGGCATGCTCGTTCGGTAATCGTTTATCCATTGTCAGGAGGTTCGGTATTGGTAGTGGGGGTATTTTTTAAGGATAGACTTCCGCAGGTGGATACGTGCCTTGTAGAGCTGAGACTTGCTACTTCCTTCGCTAATTTGTAGCTGGGCTGCAATGTCTTTGTGGCCGAGCCCCTCCATATAGTAGAGGTTAAAGACCGTTCGGTAGCCCGTTGGCAATTGGCATACGAGCCGGTGAATCTCCTGCCCGCTGATCTGGCTCAACTCCTCTTCGAGTAGGCTTTCCGGTTCTAAATATCGATCCGGAGCCAGCTCATCGCTCACTAGTTTTGGGCGTCGCCTCAGCTCTTGCAATATCTGGTTGAGCACGACCCGGCGCACCCAGCCACTCAACGCCCCTTCCGATCGGTACTTGCCGATCTCTTGCAGGGCTTTAAGCATACCATCGTGTAGAAAGTCTTCGGCCTCTTGTACGTCTTTGGCATAGCGCAAACACATGCGATATAGCGGCAGTCGCTCTCGCTCGTAGAGCCACTGCTGGGCGCTTCGCACACCCCGCTTGAGGTCGCGTATTAGCCGGTCTTCGTCGACGTACATCGAAAGATATGATGCACAAATCTGAAAAAGGTTGCTTAATAATTTGACTGGGTTTCTTTCGCCTTTCAGCCAAATGAAAGTCTATCACTTATCGTTAAGGTCTTACATTTGCCCCCATGATCCAGTACTATAGTCAGGAACAGGGTAGGTTGATCGAACTGGCCGAGCGCCGACCCGGCTGCTGGATCAATGTAGCCCCGCCCTTCGAGCAAGACGAGCTGGAGACTCTAGCCCAGGAATTCGAGATGCCCATCGACTTCTTACTCGACCCTCTCGATATAGACGAACGCTCCCGCTACGAACGCGAAGAAGACGTGCGCCTGATCGTACTCAACACCCCTGCCCTCAACGAGCAAAATACCGACGGGAATGAGTCGACCTATGTGACGGTACCCGTAGGTATTATACTAGCCGACGACCACATCATCACCATCACCTCGCGGGAAAACGATGTGTTACAGCTGCTGAAAGAGGGCAAGGTGCGCAACTTCAATCCGGAGGACGAGGCCAACTTCGTACTCAAGTTTTTCGAGCAGACGGTTTTTCGCTTCCTCACCTGCCTGAAGAAGCTCAACCTCAAGCGTAATCTGATCGAGCAAGAGCTTTACGACTCTAGCCGAAACCGGGAACTGATGCAACTGCTGAGTATCGAAAAGTCGCTCGTTTACTTCATCAATGCCCTCAACGGCAACGAACTGCTGAAGATGAAGATGAAACGGACCGACTTTCTCCGCATCCGCCAAGATGAGGGGCTCTCCGATCTTTTCGAGGACATCATTATCGATAACGGGCAGGCCCTCGAAATGGCCAACATCTACACTAATATCCTGAACGGTACAATGGACGCCTACGGCTCCATCATCTCCAACAACCTGAACATCACCATTCAGCGGCTGACGCTCATCACCATCATACTGACGGTGCCTATGGTGATCGCCTCATTTTACGGTATGAATGTGCCGCTACCCTTGCAGCAGAAGCAGTTTACGATCGGGATTATCTTCTTGGTATCGATCTTTTTGAGCCTGGGGGTGATCTGGTACTTTAGGAAAAAAAGGATGTTTTGATTTAGACTTGCGTAGATCGGTCACCTTAACCCGCTTATGTAGGGTGTCTTCGACCTGCGGAAGTCCATATTTAGGCGATTGGACTTATGTTTGGCCATCAATCATCGACTTCTTTATGAAAATAGTACTTGCTTACCTACTATTTATTGCCTCATTTTTCCATCTATCTCTAGCGGCCCAATTCAGCGCAAGCGGCCAGCTGACAGACGAAACCGACAGCCCGCTGCCCTTTGCCAATGCCATCTTGCACCAGGCCGCCGACAGCAGCTTTGTGACCGGCAGCACCACCGATGAAAACGGAAATTTCACCATCCGCACAAGCGAATCTGGCCGGTTCTACCTACGGGCTACGGCCCTGGGCTACGATGATCTGTTGAGCGAATACTTCAAGTTGGGGCCAGAAAGTCAACAGCTAAAGATCGGCGTCTTGCAGCTACAGCCAGCCGGGCTAGACCTGCAAACGGTAGAGGTATCGGCCCAAAAGCCACTATTCGTACGGCAGATCGATCGACTGGTCGTCAATCTGGAAAACAGGCCGACGGTGGCAGGCAGCTCGGCACTGGAGGTCGTAGAGCGGCTGCCGGGCTTGCTGGTCAATCGCCAAAATGGGTCGATAGAGATACTCGGCAAGTCTGGCGTACAGGTCATGATCAACGGTCGGTTGCAGTACATCAGCCAAGACGGTCTGCTCAGTCTGCTGCAAGGCATCTCGGCCGATGACATTATAAGCATAGAAATCATCACCACCCCACCCGCCGAACTCGACGCCCAGGGCAATGCGGGCTACTTGAACCTAGTCCTCAAAAAATTGCCCGGCGACGGGCTAAAGGGCAACTACAACCTATCGGCCGGTTATGGACGCGGGTCGGCCCTGGCTGGTGGTTTCGGGCTGGACTGGAGGCGCGGAAAGTTCGCCCTGTTCGCCAACCTGAATACCACCTACAATAACCAGCTACAGCAGTTCGACTACACGCGCACAGCTCCCGAAGAGATGGTGACCAGCGACTTCTTTCGCGAGCCCCGTACCCTGACCTACAACGGTCGTTTGGGTTTGGACTTCCGAAGTGGGGAACAGACTACCCTGGGCCTGTTGTTTACCGCTTACGGCCGCGATTGGAATATGCTGGCCGTCAACCGACTAGACATCGAACCAGATACCACCATCTCCGCCGATGTAGACGAAGAGAATCTCTGGCAAAGCCTACAGGCCAACTTCAACATACAGCGGCGGTTCGGGTCGGGTGGAGCGATCAGCCTCGATCTTGACTTTCTCACCTTCGACAACCGCAACCCTATCGATTATTTCTACGATTTCGACTACGCGGGCGAAACCGGAGAGCGCGACTTCTTACTGCGCACCACCAAGGAGACACCCTTCAACATCTGGGTGGGCAAGGTGGACTGGAATATTCCCTTAGGCAGTTCTAAACTGAGTACGGGTTTAAAAGGAGTCGTCTCAGTCTTCGAGAATGAAGCCAACGTACTGAGAAATGGGGTGCTGCAACCCGAGTTTTCGGACCTGAGTGATCTGGAAGAATATGTGTACGCCGCCTACGCCCAGCTCGACCATTCCTTCTCGGAGCGCATAGCCCTGAAGGTCGGACTCCGCTATGAATATACCGATACCCAGCTCGATACCGAGGCTGAGGGGCGAGTGGTGGACCGGGAGTTCGGCTCCCTGTTTCCGACTTTATACCTAAAAATAGGAGACTTAGGGGCGAGCTATGGGCGACGCATTGATCGACCCGCCTTTTCGGATATGGCTCCTTTCCAAATATTCCTGGACCCAAGGACCAATTTTGCTGGGAACACTCGCCTACAACCTGCCATCAGCAACAATGTAGAACTGAACTACCAGCTGGGCACCCTTAATTTATCGGCCCAGTATTCTGATATAGATAGCAGCCTAGCAGGATTTCAGAGCCGGTACAACCCAGCCACCCAGCGACAAATCATAGCCCCGGAAAACCTTAGGCGTCAACGCATACTCAATCTTAGCCTAGGGCTTCCGGTACCTCTCACCGACAAGCTAAAAGGCAGGCTGTTTGCCTCTTACACATGGTCGGAGATCGAGGCCGTGCTCGACCTGGGCGTTATACGCGAGCAGCAGGGTTTTTACCGTCTGAATAGTAACATAAGCTGGGAAATGCCCAACGGTCTGGCCACCGAGATCAATGGCTTTTACCAATCGGCCGGACTGAGAGGAAACGCTCGTATCTTTCCCAACGGGGTGCTCAATTTCGGCATCAGCAAGACCTTCGACAATGGGGCTAGACTGGCTCTGAACCTGACTGATGCGCTAGAGTCGCTCGTATTCCGCACCGAGACGGTGGTCGAAGCACAAGGTTTCTTTCTCGATCAGTCTTACGATTTCAGCAATCGCACGATCCGGCTAAGCTACAGCCACACCTTCGGCACTGGTCAGGTAGAGGCCGCTCGCCGCCGGGAAACAGCCGAAGAAGCTCAGCGGGTGAATTAAACATATATCTTTTTGCTATCTTTCAGCGAAGAAAATCCATTCGCCTTGAAGAAGTACGAAGTAAACGGTGGCGAGCAGCGCCTCCACCTGCGGAAGTCTAAAAAAATAGTCGGATTACGGACCACCACTGAGGGTAAGGCCGATCCGGTGGATGCAGAGATCATTCCACAACTTGGTGGCTTCGAGCTGGTTACGCTCAAGAATAAGGACGATATAGACAGTGCCCTTGACGAAGCGCGCGCCTCTGATCAAGTGGAGGTGGGTACGCATGTGTACTTTGCCGATGGAGACGATCAGGCGCGGCCCATCGTGCCGACTGGCATACTTTACATCACGTTTGCGGAAGGTGTAGGGCCGGGTGAAGCGCAGGTTGTACTCGATGCCTACAAGCTGGAAAAGCTGGACGAACGCGAGGATGGTACGGTAGTAGCTGGCGTGACCGCTCAGAGCCGTAACCCTTTGAAAGTAGCTGCCGAAATGGAAGAGCTGGGCATGGTCAATGAAGTGACGCCGGACCTGGATGTGCCCCTCGACCAATATGCGGTGGCTATGCCGCGAGACGGGCTCGTCAACCAGCAATGGCATTTGGAAAACAAAGGATTCATACCCAATGCTCAGAATTTCTGGCTGAAAGCCGGTGCCGATGCCAAGATCAAAGACGCCTGGGATAGGCTGGGCAATTTGGGGAGCAAACAGATCACCATTGCGGTCATAGACAATGGCTTCGACATAGCTCATCCGGATTTGGAAGGAAAGACCGTAGCTCCACTCAACATCAGCAACGGCTCTAACCAGCTGCCAACGGGTCAGCGATTTGGCGAGCACGCTACGCCTGTGGCTAGTGTAGCACTGGCCTCGGCTAATGGCAACGGCATAGTGGGCGTGGCCCCTCATGCAAAGCTGATGCCGTTGCACGGCTTGACTTTCTCAGCCTGGCTGACCGACCGCATGTTTAATCACTGCATCCGCAATCGAGCAGATGTGATCTCTTGCAGCTGGGGAACAATACAGCCTCAGTATAGGCCCAACAGTCAGCACCGAGCCGCCATCAGCCGAGCGCTGCAGCAAGGTCGAGGCGGTAAAGGGTGCGTGGTCGTTTTTGCTGCTGGCAATGAAGGTCAAAGCTATATCAACTATTATGCCGCTATACCCGGTGTGATTGCCGTGGGCTCTTCGACCAGCAGCGATACGCACCCGAGCTACAGCAATCGGGGACCGGAATTGAGTGTAGTGGCCCCCAGTGACGGTGGCTGGCCAATCTTAGCGGCAAGAGCCCAGTGGGATCCCGGTGCGCCAGGCGTACAGCCTCACCTGAGATACTATGCCGATGGTATAGATCGAGGGCGGCACCACAAGCACTTCGGTGGGACCAGCTCGGCAGCTCCTCTAGTAGCGGGTATTTGTGCTTTGATTTTGAGTGCCAATCCGAGCCTGACTTCGTCTCAGGTCAAGAGCATCCTGGAACGCACAGCCGATAAGATTGGCAGCCAGTCCGACTACGATATGCGCGGCCACTCACGCAGATTCGGCTTTGGTCGGGTCAATGCCGATAAAGCAGTGGCCGAAGCACTGCGTATGCGCAATGCAGGTGGTAGCTCTAGCAGTGGAAGTCAAACGAATACGGGAAGCAGTTCAGGTGGAGGGACTATAGATATTGTATTTGGCGGCGGTAATAGCGGCACCAGTACGGGCAGTCAGCCCACTCCACCCGGCGGTACGACGACCAGTACTGGTGGTACCACTCAGCCTACTTCACCCAGCACTGGGACCGTGAGCACGGGCGCACAGGCGGGTAAAGGTCTCTACAGGTTTTCGGTTAAACCAAATTCAGCCAGTGGCTGGGGTGCACAGGCTGGTTTCTTTGGCGATTATGCGAATGTGCTGATCCAAGCCGAAAAGGCTGAGCGTTTGTTTGGTCAGCCGATATTGGTGCATATCGTTGAGCAGTCGGGCACGACCAAGTTCAGGCTAATCGTGGGTCAGACCACCACCCGAAATGCGCTAAATCCGATTATGGATAAGATGCGCAAGTTTAAGTATTCGCCTTTTGCGGTGAATCTAAGTACATTGGTGTGACCTAAAATCCGTGTTTTAGCGTTAGACTTGCGAAGTAAGTTTGCTTTTTATGTACACCATGCAATTAGAACTTCCTGAACTCGGAATTCCGCTCACTATCGAGCGAAACATGACCCTCGCAGAGTTCGAGGCATTTTGCTTTGCCAATCCCGATTTGCATATAGAACGAGAATCAGATGGAAAATTGATCATAATGTCGCCAGTATCTTTCATAAGTGGAGATCGCGAAAATGAAATTGCGATTGATCTTGGCCTATACGCCAGACAATACGGTGGCCGAGCACTCAGTAGTAGTACCGGATTTAAACTGCCTGACAGCTCAGTCCGATCACCAGATGCATCCTATGTCACTGATCAGCAACTAGAACCTTTCTCAGAGGAAGATCTTCGCCATTTTCTAGCTGTTGTACCCGTATTTATTACTGAAATATTGTCCCCGACAGATAGCCTCAAGGAGGCTAAGGATAAAATGCAAGATGTGTGGATCGCTAATGGCGTAAAACTAGCTTGGCTAGTCGATATTGACAATGACCGCTTATGGATTTACAGAGCAGATGGAACTGTAGATTTAGTAAGTCCCTTGGATGGTGTAGTAACCGGGGAAAATGTACTTCCAGGTTTTGAATTCGATTTAAAGTGGTTTAAAAAGTAGCATTCAGCGTTTACATCTTTTTGGGCGTTTTGTGGTTTCGTTGTTCACAGCGGAGAATCTATGGACAAGAATCAGCTCAAAGAACTCGAACATTTACGCAAACTCGTAGAGCTGGAGCGCCAAGAGGAGCGCAAGCTGTTTCTGGAGGTCATTCAGAAAATGCCCTTGCGCAAGCGGGTCGACAAGGGCTGGAGTTGGTACCCCTTACAGGTTGTAAAGCGCGGCTACTCGGTGGGCGAGCGGCCGTATGTGATACTGGAGCGTAGTGGAGAAGAAGAGCATCGCTTTCGGGCGGGCATGTCGGTCGATCTATTTACCGAGCAGGCGCATGTGAACAGGCCCAGGCGGTCGGGAGTGATCAAATATGTAAAGAGTAGCCGCATCAAAGTCATACTGGGCGGCAGCGACCACCCCAACTGGCTGGGCGGCGGGCAGCTGGGCATCGACCTCATGTTCGACGAGCGTAGCTATCGCGAAATGGATAAGGCTCTCGAGCGCGTTATGAAGACCAGCGATGACCGATTGGCGGAGCTGCGAGATGTGATAATGGGCGTAAAAAGAGCCAATTTCTCTTCTCGGTCGCTGGCAGCAACTGAGCAAAGAAACCTCAATGAAGTTCAGCTCGAAGCATTGAGCAATATAATCTCCGCTAAAGACCTATCCATCATCCACGGCCCACCGGGTACGGGTAAAACCACGACTCTGGTCGCCGCTATCCAAGAACTGATCTTACGCGAAGATCAGCTATTAGTCGCTACACCCAGCAATGCGGCTGCGGACCTGATCTGCGTGAGGCTATCTGAAAAAGGGGTACCATTAGTGCGCATAGGAAATATCTCGCGCGTAGATGACGAGGTGATGCGCCACACCCTCGAAGCACAATTGGCTGCCCAACCCGACAATAAGCAGATCAAAAAGCTCCGGCGCGAGGCTGCTGATCTGCGCAAGAAGGCTCAAAAGCAGAGAGTTAGAGAGAAGGGCCTGCTTTTCAGAGATGCAGGTCAGCTCTCTAACTGGGCTAATCAGTTAGAAGATCGGTTGCTCGACTATATAATCGCCTCGGCTCGAGTGGTCGTAACGACTCTGGTAGGAGCCGCCGCCAATGTACTGTCGGGCTATACCTTCAGTACCTGCCTCATCGACGAGGCCGCCCAAGCACTAGAACCCGCCTGCTGGATACCGATTAGCAAGAGCAAACGGGTCATACTAGCAGGCGACCCGTTCCAGCTGCCGCCAACCGTAAAATCACGCCAAGCAGAAAAAGGCGGGCTATCCACTACCCTACTCGAAAAGTGCATCGAACGGCACCCAAAAGCGACCCGGATGCTGGAGATCCAGTACCGCATGAACGAACGCATCATGGGTTTCAGCAATCAGCATTTTTATCAGGGCCGCTTGAAAGCCGACGAGTCGGTTGCCAAACAGACCCTACCCAACTATGAACTCTCGGAGTCTATAGCTTACATAGACACGGCAGGTACCGGCTTTGAAGAAAAGATCAACAACCGCTTCCAAAGTCGCTACAACGAGAATGAGCTTCAGCTGGTGATAGAGCATCTGATTGAGATGATCGGCAGTACCCCACCAGAGTTTTCGCTGCCCTCCATCGCACTCATCAGCCCCTACCGCGAGCAGGTTGTGCGTGCCCGCGAGCTATTTGAGACAGAAGAACGGTTTGCCGAGCTCGACCTGACCATCGATACCATCGATGGTTTCCAGGGGCAGGAACGCGACTTGGTCTATCTCAGCCTCGTCCGCTCCAACGATAAAGGAGAGATCGGCTTTTTGAAAGATTACCGCCGAATCAATGTAGCCATGACCCGCGCCCGCAAACAGCTCGTGATCGTAGGCGATAGCGCGACGATCGGGGCCGATCCGTTTTATGCAAAAATGCTGGAGTACGTGGAAAAGGTGGGGAGTTATGTGTCGGCGTTTGTGTACATCAGGTTGGCTTCTTGAGGCTTTGCCTCAAGAAGCCCAAAAAAATTACTCATTCTTCAACCTATTCCGCTCACTACTACTCGCCGAATTCCGATTTTCGTTTTTCTTCAGATACTGGTTGCCAAACTTGTAGCTGGCACGCAGGTAAAAAACCGGAGCCTCCCAACGAGAAGCGATATCGAAGTCTTGATCTTGGTAGTTGATGTTGCCGGTGAAGAATCTTTGGATAATGCCATCTGCCTCGAATTGTAAGCTCAGCTTATCATCAAAAAAGGTTTTTTCGAGGCCCATACTCACCCCATACATCGGATTGAAACGTATGATGCCATCCAGGCCGGCACCTTGGTACCAACCGGTTACTTCCAAATCCCAATCGTCGGGTAGCTTGTAGTTGACCTGCATAAAGCCCGTGAACGACCACTGGTCTTGCTGAAACTGACCACCTAAGAACTCACTGTTGTAGTCGTGGAAGTACAACATACCACCACCATAGCCACTTACATTCTTGCCGATCCAGTCGAGCGGGAAAAAGAGGCTACCGCCATAGCGGGTATAATTGTCCAAATTGACGACCGTCTGGAAGGCCTCTTGAAAGGACTCGTCGGGTGTAATATTCTGTTGGGTGACTTCCGTCATCACATTAGAGGTGCGATCGTAGAGTAGATTGAAGAAAGGCTGCTTTTCATAGGTGATGCTCAACTGACCGCTGTGTACGTATTCGGGCTGCAAGAATGGGTTACCCCTCTGGAAGGTGATGGCATCCAGATAGCTGATGAATGGGTTGAGGTCGTAGTAGCTGGGCCGCTCGATACGATAGCTATATGCCAGCGATAAGCCCAATGGCCCAATAAATGGCATAGCCACGCTGGCCGACGGAAATAGGTTCTGATAATCGCGATTATTCAAGCTGTCGATGGTGCGATTGAAGCCCATCGTTTGTGTATGCTCGTAGCGAAGACCGAAATTAAACTCCAGACGATCTTTGGTGTAGACCGCACTCACATAGGCAGCGTCTATATCTTCATCGAAGTCGAAAGCATTGGAAACGTTTTCGTCTAGCAGGCGCTCGCCAGCGGCATTGGTCGTATCGGATACGATAGCATTTTCGAGCTGTACCCGGCTGATCTTCCCACCCGCGCTGATCTGCCAGCGCTCGTTAAGGGGCTTTTTGTAGTCGACCTGGGCAGAAAAAATCGAAGCATCGGCGGGCTCGAAGTTAAAACGGTCGGGGAAGCCGCCGCCATCGACGATCAAATCGATATTAGACTCGCGATTGAAGAGGTTATAGCTGGCATCGAAGGTTATCTCCTGCCCCATCGTGTCGAGCTTGATGCGGTAGTAGACATCGGTATTCAGATTCTCCCAGTCGCGATCGCGGGTATTGAAAGTCGTGAAGGTGGTTAGCATCTCGCCGCTGGCTGGGTCGATTAAGTCAGTCCGGTTCTCGGCTTCACGGGGACTAGTGCCCTGGCTGAAGCGACCGTTGATACCGATTCGATGGTTATCGCTGAGATCGTAATCAGCGCCCAGGCGAACCGAGTAAGACTTGGGTATGCCGAAGTCGCGGTTCTCTTGAACGTAGTTGACATCTTCGACACGCCTGACCAAGTCTAGCTCTTCTACCCAAGAGTTGCGGTTGAGGCTAATGCCTCCTGTCAGATTGAGTGGTCCGGCGCGGTGCGTTAGATTCACACCGGTGCGGTATTTCGCGCGCTGTCCGTAGCCGTATTGGGCATAGACGCTGCCATTGGTGCCGAGTAGCAAGTTCTTCTTGAGAATAATGTTGATAATGCCGCCTGAGCCTTCTGCATCGTAGTTGGCACCCGGCTGGGAAATGACTTCGATCTTGGCAATATTATCGGCGGGCATCTCGCGCAGCAGGCTTTGAATGTCTATATACTTGGTCGGGCGTCCGTCGATGAGGATGGTCAAACCCGAGCGACCAGCCATAGAAACTTGATTGCCACGCACAATCACTCCCGGTACTTTGCGCAGCAGGTCGGTGACCGTACCGCCGCCGCCGGTGATCATCTGCTCTACATTGACGACCAATTTGCCAGCACGTTGCTCCAATAGTGGCTTGGTAGCGGTAACCTCGACTGTAGCCAAATCGGTGGCCGTAGCAGCCATATCGAGCTCGCCCAAATCCAATTGCTGATCTTCCGCCAGCGTGAAGCCGGGATAATCTGTATCAGCATAGCCAATGCCTTGGGTGCGGAGGAAATAATCACCTGCTTCCAAATCCTTGAAGATGAAGCCGCCGTCGCTTTCGGTCAGTTGCAGCTTGACCACATTGGTATCGGCTTGGGTAAAGAGAATCACATTGATCACCTCGGCCGCTTCACCGTCGGAAGTAATGCGACCTTCCACTTGGCCTTGTGCAAGAAGACTACCTGCGGAAGTACACAAAAAAAAGCATGCGATTAGATAAGTAAGCCTAGTTTTCATTTGGAGTGTATTAAAATTCAATGGGGAAATCGAGAAGACAATGTGAAGATGCATGTATGACCACACTACCCCCATCCTTTTTCGATGAAACGCCGAATTTGAGTGATGAATAGTGAATTCATACCCTTTGTGATTGCTTTTTCTAGACTTTCGCAGGTGGAGGGCATAACTTGTTGTCGAATAAATCTCTGCTACACTTGCATCCTTTTAGAGTATATATTAGTCAATTTAGCTTACTGACCAATGAAGAGTGGGCGGTCATTGAGGCCTGTCTGGTCAAGAGATACTTCAAAAAGGGTGACATCATATTAGCTAGTGGTCAGCTTTGTCGTAAGCTCTATTTTCTGCAATCGGGCTTTTTGCGGTTTTATATAGATAAGGATGGACGAGACATCACCAAGTTTTTTACGCCCTCGCCTTACTGTTTTACCGCTCAAAAAAGTTTTGCTAATGATATCCCAGCTGAGGAAAGTATTGAAGTACTCCAGGATGCCTTGATCTGGGAGATGCCTAAAGAAGAAGCTTTTGGCCTACTCAAATGGGTGAACTGGAGCACCTTTGTAAGGAAGCTGATTCAGGAGGTTCAATTCAATACCGAGCAAATTCTTGAAGACATTCAGAATCTTACCGCTGAAGAAAGATACACTAAAATGATGGCTGAAAGTGACCCCATTTTACAAAATGCCCCACTTAAAGACATAGCCAGCTTTCTGGGGATCGCCCCACAATCTCTTAGTAGAATCCGCAAAAAATATTGGTCAGAATCACGGAACTTAACATAGGTGTAGTGGCCTATGGGTTCCGGAACGCCAAATTTGCAAAAACTGTGAATCATGCGTTCTATGACAATTTTACTGTCTCTTCTAGCGGCTATCAATGTTGAAGCCCAAGAAGGACAACCTACAAATAAACACTTCTGGCACACCGAAAAAACGGGTGCTACTCCCAGCGATATTTGGTCAATATGGACCGATGTTGCTAATTGGAGTCAATGGGATACTGGCCTAAAAGATGCATCACTAAAAGGAAAATTCGAGTTAGGTGCTAAAGGCTCCATTATTACTCTGGATGGCCGTAAAATTCAATTCAAAGTCGTCGCTTACGAAGAAGGTAAGTCCTATACCTACCGAATAGGATTGCCGTTAGGTAGCTTGAATGTGCGTCGCTTTCTAGAAACTATCGATGGACAGACTGTTTTCACACATGACGTTCGATTCAAAGGGCTGACCAGCGGCATATTTGCTAAATCCCTTGGAAAGGAATTCAGGGCCATGCTACCTGAAGTTTTGCAGAACATCAAAAATATAGCTGAGCAGTGATAGCCATGAAAATTATGTACTTCGCCAACATCCTAGTTGCCGGATGGATAAGCATCACTTGCTTATTCTTTCCCAAAACGGGCTACCATACGGTATTTGAGCAAGCCTTTGACTATTCCGAATCATTCAGACTGGTAGGCGCTTTGTGGCTGGCTATAGCTGTGCTGTCTCTAATTGGCCTATTCTATCCCAAGCCTATGAGCCTGGTCTTACTTTTCCAACTTATCTATAAGGGTAGCTGGCTTGTCGTGGCTGCTTTACCTGCGATCGTGAATAGTACGAGCTATCCAAAAGGTATGGCTACCTTCTTCTTGGTATGGGTTATTATCTTACCATTAGTCATACCTTGGCGCGAAATATTTGGTAGCTGAATGGACAGAAAAGAATTCTTAAAAATGTGCGGCTTGCTGGGTATAGGCCTACCTGTGCAAGCGAGTATTTCCGCGTGTAGCGATGACAACCAATCTTCTTCCACCTTCGAAGGCAAAGTGCTCATCATCGGCGCCGGCGCAGCTGGTATGGCTTCGGCCTACCTACTCCATCAGCGAGGTATTGACTTTGAAGTTTTGGAAGCTTCGCCTACCTATGGCGGCAGAATGAAACGCACCAACGACTTTGTCGACTTCCCAGTTCCCTTAGGTGCAGAGTGGCTGCATGTCGAGCGAGGCGTCTTCAAGGAAGTCATTAACGATCCCAACGTAAATATCGATGTGCAAACTACCCCTTATGACAATGACAACGACTATGCCCTTTTTGAAGGCATGCAAATCAGCACCGAAGATGTAGGCTTTACGATTGACCAAAAGTTTATTGGTGGCAGTTGGTTCGACTTTTTCGAGACCTACATTTTACCCTCGATAGCAGACAAAATCAAATACGAGCATGTGGTCACGGCCATCGAATATTCTGGTGAAAGAGTCTTGGTCGACACCAATCAGGGTCAACTCATTGGTGATAAGGTTATCGTTACCATCCCCGTCAAAATGATGCAGCGCAATTCGATCAGCTTCAATCCGGCACTACCATCAGATAAAGTTTCTGCCTTAGAAAGTGTAACCGTCTGGGACGGCTGCAAGGCTTTCATCGAGTTTTCGAGCAAGTTCTACCCTACTTTCGTAGCTTTCGATATTCGCCCAGCTTCAGCCGGTCAAAAGCTATACTACGACGCTTCTTACGGTCAAAACAGCAATCGCCATGTACTTGGTTTATTTGCTGTCGGTACTGGCACACTACCCTACGTCAATCTTTCCGACGAAGACCTGATCGCTTATATGCTCGATGAGTTAGATGGCATCTTCGAGGATCAGGCTTCAGCCAATTACATCCAGCACATCTTCCAGAACTGGAATGAGGAACCCTACATCGGCGGCGCATACATCACCGATCAAGAAAACTGGCGGCGCGTCCGCACCCTGGGCGAACCAGTAGGCGACAAGCTTTTTTTCGCTGGCTGTAGCTATACCGATGGGGAAGACTGGAGCAGTGTGCATACGGCGGCAAGATCGGCGATTCGAGCCGTGGAGATGTTGGTTTAACATATGGGTTGAGAATAGCTTGTCAAATACCTTCGTTTGTGGAACAGCTATGTTTAAAATACTATTCCCCACACTATTTCTTTTCGGCCTATCTGGCTTTTTATTCGCCCAGCAAGAAATCGTGTTCTCGATTAAAGACACTGAGCTGGGATCACCCATTCAAGGCGTATTTTTCGAGTACGATACCACCCAAGTCGGTGTGTCCGATCGCAACGGTCTTTTCAATATCAAGATAGATGAATCGGACGCTCTACTCAGATTGAGCCATTTATCATACAGAGACACCTTATTCTCTGTATCAGATATACCGAGCGATACCCTGATCGTGCTATTAAAGCCAAGAAGTGTACTACTCCCCGAAATCAGTGTAACCAACCGCAAACGGAAGTTTCGTAGCCCCGCGCAGTTGCTAAAAATGGCCCTCAGAGCCATTCCCGACAATTATATACAGGCCGAATCCTACCCCATCGGCCTATATAGAGAAACAGTCACACATAACGATTGTCCGGTTTCGTTAACCGAGGGCGTATTTGAATATCGACTGTCTTCTTATAAAAAGAAACATGCTCATCGAAAAGCCTGGTCTGCTGCCTGGGAGCGCTATTATTCTTCCTATCCATATCCGTTTAACGGTCGACTAAAGGCCTTTGCATTCGACCACGCTGAAGGCACACAGCTATATGCGGCAGTAGATGACGCATATCGGCCCATACAAATTCGGTACTCGCAGTTGCGCGCACCCATGGAAGGCTATGCTGTTTTTAGAGATGGCCCTTTGGATTTAATCGCCTTAGATAAGGTCCGATTAGCCTATGATTTTCTCTCGCGAGCAGATATGAAACAATATGATTATTTACTGGTCGATAGTGTTTTTGTCAATAACAGCTATTGTTATCATCTCCAGTTCAAGCCCGCCGACAATAAACCCACCAAATACCATGCCCTGCCACAGACGCCTAAAACAGCTGCCTTTTCGGGCGATATTTATATTTCGATAGATCGGTTAGCTATCGTCAGATATGAGGCATCGAACAGCAAGCCAGTTGTTAGAAACAATGGTTTGGTGGGCTACCGGATCGCACCGGAAAACTCATTGCATATGCGCGCAGATTATGCCAAAAATGAAGACGAAAAGTGGAGCCTGAGATATGCCCAGTGCAGTACGACATCTATTGTAGACTCAGCTTATCAGGCGATGCGTACGCTTCATTTAGTGCCTACAAGTAATATAAAAGCCAGGGACGAGCAGCGCTGGTATAGCAGTAACTATTTAAACCACTTACACAATTTGAGTCAAGGCTATGACCGTACTTTTTGGGCAGCCTTCGAACAATCTTCGATTTATAAGTCAACCGATGAGATAGCTTTAGAAGCTTGTATAGACCAAGCGTCAAACTTCATTTTCTCTCAAAACGATCAACAGGTAGTATCTACGCCAAAAGCCTCTCCGCGCGGTAATCTTGGCTACGTACGGCCCGGGCAGCAGAGGCGAAACGATTGGAAATGGCTAGAGTCCCCTTCAGATAGTGCAACTACATCTTACTTACGCTGGGAAAATGATTATTACGCGCAGTATTTCCGAGATCAACGCGACAATTTAGATGAGGTCGCTCAGCAATTTTCCAGCACCATTCAGGGCATACCAAGGGATCCTACACCAACTGTTTTTCCCGATACGGTCTTTCTAAATGATGGAAATAATCTGGGTTTCTTTCAAAGAGACAGCGAATCCGAACAGACGCTTATCTTTTCTGTGCCAGATCCTGAACCCGGCTATGCCATCACCTATTACGGCTGGATTGAAGCAGCGAATTTGTACTACACGACAACAGAAAACCTGGCCTATGATCGGCAGCTGACGATTTACCAGGCAGATAGTAAAGCCCATACCATCCATTACGTAGACGACTACGAATGGCAAGGAGATACCCTATACGCCATCACAAATAACGAACGGTTGAGGACGGCTTCCCTTTCGCGATGGACGAAGGATGATGGATGGATCGTACAAAAAGAAGAGCCCCGACCTGATTTTGAACATCGATTTCAAACGCTACCAAATGGTCAACTGATCGTGATCACCGAAAGTATGACGAACGCCACTATACTGCGCTTAAATAATGAAGCGTGGGTAGAAGAAGAGAAGGTAATTCCCGCTCTTCTGGCAGGAAGCGGGCCAGACGGCTATGGCTGCGATTTAAATATCGAGGCCGACTTCATACTCGATTGCCGCAGGCTAGGCAATGAGCAGTGCGCCATCGCCGTAAAGGATGGCCGACAGTACCTATACGCTCGTCAAAATGACGAAGAGGAATGGAAAAAAGTGAATACTCCGGATTTCGCGACCATCTTCAGCTTCGACGACTCGAATTCCGAGCAGATCATTTTGAATATCGAAGGGGTCGGCAACTATGGCCGTTTGGCTAGCTTAGACCTGCCTGACATTCGTCGGCAGGCAGGCTCCCGCAGGTCGGAGCTCAAGCTACTCCCCGAAAAATCCCTGACGATCTCCTTAGAAGGATATGCCGATAGCATTGTTTTCGCCACCGCAGCAGACGGTACCCGAATCCCCTGCCAAATGCGCTGGCGAAGAGATAAAGTCAATGAGTTGAAGAGTACCTTTCTGAAAATCTATGGTGCCTATGGCAACCCCTATTTCGTCGGTCACGATGAAGCCGATATCGCCATGATGAATCTCGGGTTTGCTGTGGTTTATGTACACACCCGAGGCGGCGGTATGCGCGGACCCGATTGGCACGATGCCGGGCGCGCCGAAAATAAGATCACGGCTTGCACCGACTATGTCGATGCCCTCAAACATTTTAAAAGCAATCATCCCCTCATGCCTACGCCGCTCACCGGCTATGCCCAAAGTGCCGGTGGCCCCATACTAGGCTATGCCGTCAATGAGTACCCAGAGTTACTCACTGCTGCCGTCTTCGATCACGCCTTTCTCGACGTAGTGAATGTCATGAAAGATCCTACACTTCCCCTTACTCAATACGAGTATCCCGAATGGGGCGACCCTTCAAATAGATCAATCCGAAGAATACAGGAGAGCTATTCGCCCTTCCAGAATATCAAAACACAGACCTACCCTGCCTTACTATTCATTGGCGGGCTCTACGATAAGAGTACTCCTTATTGGCAGATCGCCAAGTATGTTGCTGCTCTGCGCCGCGCCAATACTGAAAAACCCAACACCATACTCCTTCGAACTAACCTAAAGGGCAGCCATCCAGGCACACCTTTCGGCCCTCGTATGGATCAGTACTTCGAGCAAATTGCCTTTTTGCTGGAGGAGAGTGAGTGAGCTACCAATATGATAATGACCTAATTATTCAAAAATCAATCAGGCACCTCCAAATAACGCAAACTGGACTAAATCAATCTTTGTATATCTGGATTAGAGTTCGACTCCATAAACTTTAGCAAATACCACCCATTTTGATAGTGATTATCAATATAAGTACTAATATCCTGGATGATAGCAGCTTCTCTCATGCCTATAGTTTTAAAATGCTTTATGATAAAGGGAATCACAAACCAATTCATTTCTTTACCTTATAAATATTGATCAGACAAAGCAAGCATAACCGTACGATACATCTCATTATCTAGCTCATCTTCATTTTCAGGATGCACTGAGCTAAACTGCAAAGAACTTTCATTTTCTAGTAGAAACGATATAGCGTTTTCGTCTTGAATGCTAGCCAGTACGTTCACAGCTTTTTCTTTAGTATTCGTTGAAGAAATAGAGTCTTCAATAATATTTATAAGCTCGACTTGAATGATAGCAATACTATCTCTATATGATTTAAGACTTTCTTCTAAGAGCAATACCTTTTCTGAAATATCATTCTTAGGAATCAATGCCAAATAATCACCCCTTCGCATATTTAAGTTACGATAGGTAACCCATAAACGAGTTTGGTTAACATTGCTTAAACCTCTATCATTCCTGATTCTATCTTCTAAATGATCACGTAATTCATTTACTGCTTTCTCTTGCACTGCACTTTGTGCTTCCTCATTGACAATTATGTTAGTTAATGAATCGATAAATCCAAGTGGGTCAGCAGTCTGAGCTGATAGCCAGCTATTGAAAAAACTCCAGATCAGAAATATCGCTAACGTTATTATCCTAAACACGAACGCGCCTAAAATTTAAACTATATTTTCTAAGAAATATACAGAAAAGCCGCCACACCTTCCGATGCAGCGGCTTCCCATCTCATCACGCGCGAAGCGCTATAATCCCAGCTGGCGAAAGCGAAGCACCTCGCCAGCGTATCACCGTCGGCTGAAAGCCGACTTATCACTTATTCTCCCATTTCCATCTCTTCCTCTTCCTCCGCTGCAAAAGCAGCCTGACGTGCTTCCCATTCTTCCTGGGCTTGCTTGGTCGTAACGAAGAGGCGGTCGAACTTGCGCTGGCCGGTACCCGCAGGGATACGCTTACCAACGATCACGTTCTCCTTGAGACCCATCAGGAAGTCCTTCTTAGCGCCGATGGCAGCCGTAGAAAGTACCTTGGTGGTCTCCTGGAAAGAGGCGGCAGAAATCCAGCTCGGTGTACCGAGGCTCGACTTCGTAATACCTTGTAGCAGAGGCGTTGAAGTAGCGGGCTTGGCATCGCGATAGGTGACAATTTTCATGTCTTCGCGACGCAACGCGCTGTTCTCCTCCCGCAGCTGGCGCATACTCACGATCTGGCCTACGCGCAGACGCTGGCTGTCACCGGCATCGGTGATGTACTTCTTGTCGAAGATCCAGTCGTTCTGCTCCAGGAACTCATAGCGCTCGACGGCCTCGCCTTCCAAGAAGGTCGTGTCGCCTGAGTCGGCTATCGTTACCCGGCGCATCATCTGGCGTACGATCACCTCGATGTGCTTGTTGTTGATCGTAATACCCTGAGAGCGGTATACCTCCTGTACACCGTTGACCAGGTAAGACTGCACCGCCTGTGGCCCACGGATGTTGAGGATATCGCGAGGTGCCGTAGCGCCATCAGACAGCTGCATGCCCGCCCGTACGAAGTCTTGATCCTGTACCAGGATGTGCTTCGACAGGTTGATCAGGTACTTGCGCTTCTGTCCGTCCTTAGCCTCTACAATCAGCTCGCGATTACCGCGCTTGATCTTCTTTGAGAAGGTGACTACACCGTCGATCTCACTCACTACGGCAGGGTTACTCGGGTTACGCGCCTCGAAGAGCTCGGTTACCCTCGGCAGACCACCGGTAATATCGGCGATCTTACCCAGCTTACGTGGAATCTTGACAATGCGATCACCGCTCTTGACTTCAGCACCCTCTTCGATGCTGACCAGGGCGTTGACCGGCAGGTTGTAGTTACGCAACTCTTCGCCGTTCTTATCCACGATCTTAATGGTCGGGATCTTCTTGCGGTTCTTACTCTCGATGATGACCATCTCGGCACGGCCGGTTTGGGCATCGGTCTCGGTGCGGTAGGTTACCCCTTCCTCCAGGTCTATGAACTGTGCAATACCCGAGAACTCGGAAATGATGACCGCATTGTATGGGTCCCATTCACACATGATCTTACCTTTCTCAACGATCTCGTCTTCCTTGACGTGAAGCGTCGAGCCGTAGGGCAGGTAGTTACCGGTCAGCTGCTTGCCGGTTTCGGGGTGTACCAGGCGAAGTTCGCCAGAGCGCGAAAGCACGATTTGCTCTTTCTCGCCCATAGCATTCTCGCGCTCAACGGTACGGATACCGTCGAATACGACGCGGCCTTTGTACTTGGCTTCGATCTCGCTTTCGGCGCGGCTTACCGAGGCCGTACCACCTACGTGGAAAGTACGGAGGGTCAGCTGTGTACCGGGCTCACCGATAGACTGTGCGGCAATGATACCGACAGAATCACCGATCTCGGCCAGGCGGCCAGTAGCCAGGTTCTTACCATAGCACATGGCACAAACACCACGCTTGGTCTCGCAAGTGAGTACCGAACGGATCGTTACCTCTTCGATACCCAGCTCTTCGATATGACGAGCCATTTTACCACTCACGTAGTCGCCTGCCTTTAGGATTACTTCATCCGTCTCAGGATGCATAACCTCGTGCAGCAGGTAGCGACCGGCAATACGGCTGCTCAATGTCTCGATCACCTTGTCGTTTTCGACCAGGGCCGAAGTTTCGATACCGCGTAAGGTATTGCAATCCTCTTCCAGGATAACGACATCTTGAGCAACATCTACCAGACGACGCGTCAGGTAACCGGCATCAGCCGTCTTAAGTGCCGTATCGGCCAGACCCTTACGGGCACCGTGGGTAGAGATGAAGTATTCGAGTACCGACAGCCCATCTACGAAGTTGGATAGGATCGGGTTTTCGATAACGGCTGGGCCAGCATCGTTTGACTTCTTGGGCTTGGCCATCAGACCACGCATACCACACAGCTGCTTGATCTGCTGCTGCGAACCACGCGCACCCGAGTCGAGCATCATGTATACCGAATTGAAGCCTTGCTTGTGGCTCTCCATCTCCTGCATAAGATTGCGGGTGATGTTGGAGTCCGCATTGGTCCAACGGTCGATGATCTTGTTGTAGCGCTCGTTTTCCGTGATGAGACCCATATTGTAATTGTCCCATACGCCATCAACATCAGATTGTGCCTCTGCCAGTGCACTGGCTTTCACCGATGGTGTGATCAGGTCACCCAGGTTGAAGGACAAACCGCCCTTGAATGCCCAAGTAAAGCCCATGTTCTTGATTTTGTCAAGGAACTCAGCCGTAACTGCAAAGTTGGTCCGCTCGATGATCTCACCGATCACCTTCTTCAGGTTCCGCTTAGACAGCAGTACGTTGAAGTAAGGCAGACCTTCCGGTACGGTCTCATTGAAGAGTACGCGGCCCGTAGTGGTCTCCACTCTGCGCTTGACCACATTACCTTCCTCGTCGAGATCTCGAACGCGGCAGTGAATCTTGGCGTGCAGGTCGAGCTCACCCTCGTTGTAGGCAATCTTGACTTCCTCCGAGCTGTAGAACTTGCGCCCTTCGCCCTTCACGACGTTATCGCCTTCAGAGACACGCTCTTTGGTGATGTAGTACAGACCCAAGACCATATCCTGAGAAGGAAGGGTCACGGGCGTACCGTTTTGCGGGTTGAGCATATTGTGGCTCGCCAGCATCAGCACCTGGGCTTCCAATATTGCAGCCTGGCTCAGTGGCACGTGCACGGCCATCTGGTCACCGTCGAAGTCTGCATTGAAAGCCGAACATACGAGCGGGTGCAACTGAATTGCCTTACCCTCGATCAGCTTAGGCTGGAAGGCCTGGATCGACAAGCGGTGAAGCGTCGGTGCCCGGTTGAGCATGACGGGGTGACCGCGTAAAATGCTTTCCAGGATCTCCCAGATCACAGGCTCTTTGCGGTCTACTAATTTCTTGGCGCTCTTTACCGTCTTTACGATACCGCGCTCGATGAGCTTGCGAATTACAAACGGCTTGAAAAGCTCGGCAGCCATTCCTTTCGGTAGGCCGCATTCGTGTAGCTTCAGCTGAGGACCTACCACGATGACCGAACGGCCAGAGTAGTCCACACGCTTACCGAGCAGGTTCTGACGGAAACGACCTTGCTTACCCTTCAGAATGTCACTCAATGACTTGAGGGCGCGGCCACCTTCTGCCTTTACGGCATTGGACTTACGGCTGTTGTCGAAGAGACTGTCGACCGCCTCTTGCAGCATCCGCTTTTCGTTACGCAAGATCACCTCAGGGGCTTTGATCTCCAAGAGGCGCTTCAGGCGGTTATTGCGGATGATTACTCGACGATACAGATCGTTGAGGTCAGAGGAGGCAAAGCGGCCACCGTCTAGGGGTACTAGTGGGCGCAATTCGGGCGGGACGACTGGCAGGTACTGAATAATCGTCCACTCGGGGCGATTCTCCACATTGTCTTGCGCATCGCGGAAAGACTCGACTACGCGCAAGCGCTTGAGGGCTTCACTCTTACGTTGCTGGCTAGTCTCCGTATTCGCCTGGTGGCGCAGGGCTGCACTCAGCTCGTCGAGTTGCAAACGCTCCAGCAGGTCGCGAACGGCCTCCGCACCCATCTTGGCGATGAACTTATCCGGATGGTCTTCCTCCAACTGTAGGTTCTCAGCAGGTAGGGTATCCAAAATGTCGAGGTATTGCTCTTCCGTCAGTAGCGTCTTGTACTGAATTTCTTCACTTTCGCGAATACCCGCGTTGATCACCACGTAGCGCTCGTAGTAGATGATGCTCTCCAGTGCCTTACTGGAGAAACCGAGCAAGTAAGCGATCTTGTTGGGCAGGCTCTTGAAGAACCAAATGTGCACCACGGGAACAACCAACTTAATGTGGCCCATACGCTCGCGACGCACCTTCTTTTCTGTGACTTCTACACCACAGCGATCACACACGATACCCTTGTAGCGTATGCGCTTATACTTGCCGCAATAGCACTCGTAATCCTTAACCGGACCGAAGATGCGCTCACAAAACAGACCATCGCGCTCGGGCTTATACGAGCGGTAGTTGATCGTCTCGGGCTTGAGCACCTCGCCATAAGAACGCTCGAGAATATCATCAGGACTCGACAGGCTGATCGTGATCGAATCGAAGTCTTGCTTTTGCAGCTGATTTTTTTTCTTAAAAGGCATATGTTAGGGTTTTGATGTATTCATTTTTTCTACGAAAAAATGAATACATCAAATGATCATATTTTAATCAAATTTTACATCTAGGGCCAATCCTCGAAGTTCGTGTACGAGTACATTGAACGACTCGGGGATGTTGGGCTCTGGCAGGTTGTCACCCTTCACGATGGCTTCGTAAGCCTTGGCACGGCCCTGAATGTCATCGGACTTGATGGTGAGTAGCTCTTGTAGGATATTGGAGGCACCGAATGCTTCGAGTGCCCACACTTCCATTTCGCCAAAGCGCTGGCCACCGAACTGGGCCTTACCACCCAGCGGCTGCTGCGTAATGAGGCTGTATGGGCCGATGGAGCGAGCGTGCATCTTGTCGTCGACCATGTGGCTGAGCTTGAGCATGTAGATCACACCTACGGTTGCTTGCTGGTGGAATCGGTCGCCCGTTTCACCGTCGTACAGGTAGGTCTGTCCCAGGCTCGGCAGATCGGCCCCTTGGATATGTGTCTCGATCTCTTCCTGGCTGGCACCGTCGAAGATCGGCGTGGCAAATTTCACGCTCATTTTCTCACCGGCCCATCCGAGTACAGTCTCGAATATCTGCCCCAGGTTCATACGCGAGGGTACACCCAGTGGATTCAGGATAATGTCGACTGGCGTTCCGTCTTCCAGGAACGGCATGTCTTCATCGCGCACGATACGGCTCACGATACCTTTGTTACCGTGGCGACCGGCCAGCTTGTCTCCCACCTTGAGCTTGCGCTTCTTGGCCAGGTAGACCTTGGCTAATTTAAGGACGCCCGCAGGTAGTTCGTCTCCTACACTGATGTTGAAGGTCTCTCGCTTGTAGCGACCGACTTCTTCGTTCACCTTGATGCTGAAGTTGTGCAGTAGTCGGGCGATCAGTCCGTTGATGTCATCGCTGGTCGTCCAGCCGGTATAATCGATGGCCGTGTAGTCGATCTCGCGAAGCAGAGAGAGGGTAAACTTCTCACTGCGTGGTACGATCAGCTCGCCATAGATGGTTTTCACACCTTGGCTAGCCTTACCGCGTACCAACTTATCAAGTTTGTCGACCAAGCGGGTCTTTAGCTCATTCAGGTTGACCTTGTGCTCGTCCTCCAACTTCTGAAGTTGGATCTTCTCGGCATCTTTCTGCGCTTGGTCTTTCTTGGCTCTGGCAAAGAGATCCTTACCGATCACCACACCATTTACCGATGGTGAGGCTTTCAGGGAGGCGTCCTTCACATCGCCTGCCTTCTCACCGAAGATAGCACGTAGTAGCTTTTCTTCCGGCGTCGGATCAGACTCTCCTTTTGGCGTGATTTTGCCGATCAGGATGTCGCCCTCTTTGATCGAAGCACCAATACGAATAATACCGTTCTCGTCCAGGTCCTTAGTCGCGTCTTCACTGACATTCGGGATGTCGTTAGTCAATTCCTCTTGTCCCAGCTTGGTGTCTCGCACATCCATATCGTAATGCTCGATGTGCAGGCTGGTAAAGACATCCTCACGAACAACACGCTCGCTGAGCACGATAGCATCCTCGAAGTTGTAACCCTTCCAGGGCATGAAGGCCACTTTCAGGTTCTGACCCAAGGCCAACTCACCGCGCTCGGTCGCGTAACCGTCACAGAGGATTTGGCCCTTTACTACCTTCTGACCACGGCGTACGATGGGCTTCAGGTTGATGCAAGTTCCCTGGTTGGTTCTCAGGAACTTGGTCAGCTTGTAAGTCTTTTCATCGCTCTCGAAAGAGACCAAACGGTCTTCGTCAGTACGATTGTACTCGACGGTGATCTCATTGGCGTCAACGTACTTGACAACACCGTCGCCTTCCGCGTTGATAAGCATGCGGCTGTCGCGAGCCACTTTACCCTCTAGTCCGGTACCCACGATAGGCGAACTCGGGCGGATCAACGGAACAGCCTGACGCTGCATGTTCGAGCCCATCAAGGCGCGGTTGGCATCGTCGTTCTCCAGGAATGGAATCAAGGAAGCAGATACACCTACAATTTGGTTGGGTGCAACGTCCATGTACTCGATCTCATCTGGCTCCAATACGGGGAAGTCGCCGTGCTCGCGGCACTTGATCCTATCACTCAAGAAGGCACCTGTTTCATTAACTGGGGCATTCGCCTGGGCGATCTTCTTGAAGTCCTCTCCTTCTGCACTCAAGTAGTTGGGCTCACCTTCCATGGTGACTTTACCCTCGGTGACTGCGCGGTAAGGCGTTTCCAGGAAGCCCATCTTATTGACCTTGGCGTGCACGCACAAAGTGGAGATCAAGCCAATGTTTGGTCCTTCCGGCGTTTCGATGGTACACAAGCGACCATAGTGGCTGTAATGTACGTCTCTGACCTCAAAACCTGCACGCTCTCGACTCAGACCACCTGGCCCAAGGGCAGAGATGCGGCGCTTGTGCGTGATCTCCGAAAGGGGGTTGGTTTGATCCAGGAATTGACTCAACTGGCTCGTTCCGAAGAAGGAATTGATTACACTAGAAAGTGTACGTGCATTAATCAGATCGATGGGCGTGAAGACCTCGTTATCGCGCACGTTCATACGTTCGCGAATGGTGCGGGCCATACGCGCCAGACCGACACCGAACTGGGCATAAAGCTGCTCACCTACCGTGCGAACCCGACGGTTGCTCAGGTGGTCGATATCGTCGATCTCGGCCTTTTGGTTCATCAAGGCTACGAGGTACTTGACGATGGCGATGATGTCTTCCTTGGTTAATACCAGGGTGTCCATATCGGTCGTAGCACCCAGCTTGCGGTTGATCTTATAGCGACCTACCTCGCCGAGGTTATATCGCTTGTCGCTGAAGAACAGCTTGTCGATGATACCGCGAGCCGTCTCGTCGTCCGGGGGATCGCTACCGCGTAGCTGGCGGTAGATGTACTGAACGGCTTCTAGCTCAGAGCTTGCGGGGTCCTTCGCAAGGGTGTTGTATATAATGGTGTAGTCGAGGTCTACATCTTCCTTCTGAAGGATAATTACTTCGATACCTTCAGCATTGAGTACAGACTCGATATTGTCTTCGGTCAGCTCGGTATCTCTTTCGAGTATAATCTCGTTACGCTCCAGGATGACCAATTCGCCGGTATCCTCATCTACGAAGTCTTCTTTCCATGACTTCAGGACACGGGCGGCCAGCTTGCGACCGACGGCCTTTTCCAGCGCTTCTCTCGTATTGGGAATCTCATCGGCTAGACCGAAGAGATTCAGAATTGCCTGGTCAGTATCATAACCGATAGCGCGCAGCAAGGTCGTAACCGGGAATTTCTTCTTGCGGTCGATGTAGGCATACATGACCGTATTGATGTCGGTAGCAAATTCCATCCATGCGCCCTTGAAGGGAATAACACGAGCCGAATAAATGGCTGTACCATTGGGGTGGAAGTTCTGACCGAAGAATACACCAGGTGAGCGGTGTAGCTGTGATACGATTACGCGCTCAGCACCATTCACTACGAAAGTACCCTTGGGCGTCATATATGGTATGTTGCCCAGGAATACATCCTGTACGATGGTTTTGAAGTCTACGTGCTCTTCGTCATTACAAGAAAGTTTCAGTTTCGCTTTGAGTGGCACTGAATACGTCAAGCCACGCTGCATACACTCGGGTACGGTATAGCGAGGCGGATCGACGAAGTAGTCGAGAAACTCGAGCTCAAAAATATTTCGGGTATCCGTTATCGGGAAATTCTCTTGGAATACGCGATAAAGACCTTCACTGACCCGATTTTCGGGTGTGGTTTCCAACTGGAAGAATTCTTTGAAAGACTTCAGTTGGATTTCCAGCAGATCAGGATAGTGTGACGTAAGTTTAATCTTACCGAAGTTGACCCTATTTTCTTCGGCGAGAAGTAGCTGACCGTTTGACGTCATGTACTGTTATCCTTTTTTTGGGTTAAACACGAAGAACCACATACCTCGATAGTGATCGAAGAATGCGATTTTCAAGCCGTTTTGAGGCTAATTATTCCGTAATGGTAATGTTTTGGACGAACCAGAACATACACTACAATTTATATGGCTAAAAAGTTGCATGCTTTCACACAATATTTTAGACACGTATAGGCTTAGCGGGAAATACGCCCGTAAGCCTGCCGATCGCCACTCGACTTCCGCAAGGAAAATCGGGTTAAACAATCGGTAATTCCGTCAAGAGGTGAAGGCGAGTACGATCTGCGCTTTGCAAACCGTACTCGTCTAAAACAAGACTGATTTAGCCCTGCCTATACTTCACGTTGTACGGATATATGAGAAGCGTACTACTTCAGATCAACAGAAGCTCCAGCCTCTTCGAGCTTGGCCTTCATGTCTTCTGCATCTTCTTTAGCAACAGCCTCCTTGATGGTTGCAGGTGCTCCGTCAACAATCTCTTTGGCGTCCTTAAGACCTAGACCTAGCAAGTTCTTAACGGCCTTTACGACCTGGAGCTTGCTGGCACCAGCTGATTGAAGTACGACATCGAACTCTGTCTTTTCAGCGGCACCACCACCAGCGGCGTCACCTCCGGCAGGACCAGCTACAGCAACAGCTGCGGCAGCAGGTTCGATACCATAATCATCTTTCATTACCTGCACCAATTCGGTTACGTCTTTGATGGTGAGGCCTACGAGTTGTTCGGCAAGAGCTTTAATATCTGCCATGATAAAATGAATTTAAAAATTGATACAAATAAGAGTGTATCAGCTTGGAAGCGATTCTTGAAGAGTAGCGATTTGGAGTGAGCTCCAAGTCACTACTGTTATTGTTCTCTTTCCTCAAGTGCTTTGAGCAAGCTAGCCACATTGCGGCCACCACTTTCGAGCGCACCGAGCAAGTTCTGCATGGGCGATTGAAGTAGGGTGAGCACATCGGCTAGAAGCTCGTCGCGAGACTTGAGCTTGGTGAGAGATTCCAAAGACTCATCGCCGTGATATACAGCAGAGTCGATGTAAGCGGCCGTTAGGATAGGACGCTCTCCCTTATCACCTCTGAATTCCTTGATGACGCGAGCGGGCGCATTTGCTGCCTCAGCAAACATGAGGGCAGTCGGCCCTTTGAGGGCGTTGAAGACCTCCGCGTAGTTGCGATCTTCCGGTAGCTGTTCGAGGGCTTTGCGTGCCAGGGTATTTTTAACGACTGTCATTTCTACACCCTTATCATAGCAAAGTGCTCTTAACTCGTTGACGCGAGCCACAGAAAGTGTAGATGCGTCAGCTACGTAGAAAAATTCGTTGTTCTCGAACCGCTCCTTGAGAGCCTCGATGGCGGCTGCTTTATCTGATTTAGTCATGATATTTAGCTTTTTGAGCGGTTATTGAATGGTTTTTGGATCGACTTTGATACCCGGGCTCATGGTAGAAGCCACAGTAACAGACTTCATATAGATACCCTTTGCACTGGAAGGCTTCATGCGCACGAGCGTGCCAAGTAGTTCATTGGCATTGTCGGTAAGTTGCTCAGGACTGAACTCTACACGACCCACAGAAGAGTGAATGATGCCGAATTTATCTACCCGAAAGGCAATTTTACCCCCTTTTACGTCTCTGATGGCGTTGCCTACATCCATGGTAACCGTACCGGTTTTGGGGTTGGGCATCAAACCACGAGGACCAAGTACACGACCAAGACGACCGATCTTGGCCATCGTCTGTGGCATAGCCACTACGACGTCAAAGTCGGTCCAACCGTCATTGACCTTGGCAATAAGGTCGTCGAGACCAACGTAATCTGCACCAGCATCTTTAGCTTCCTGCTCCTTGTCGGGCGTTACGAAAGCTAATACGCGCTTGGTCTTACCCGTTCCGTGAGGAAGTGTTACGGTTCCTCTCAATGCTTGGTCGGCTTTACGCGGGTCGATACCCAGACGTACATGTACGTCTACGGAGGCATTGAATTTTGCGGTGTTGACCTCTTTTACTAAGGCCATAGCCTCACCGAGGCCATATTCTTTATCGGCTTCGATTTTTGCGTTAGCGGCCTTTCGCGCCTTGCTCATTTTAGCCATGATGAAATATTTTTAAGGTATTAGCGCGGATATACGTCGCGGTATTTCCGCTCCCTTTGGTGATGTTATTGTGAGATTTTGAGCTGTAGAGACTTCCGAAGTTCGGAGAGAGTGCAGTCTTGCGTCTTCTCTGGAGACGCAAAATTTTGCGTCTTTGCTACGGGAGTGAGTTCATGCTCATGATCTCGTTTGTTTATGCTTCTGCTGTTTCCCAGGGTGGGGTGCCTTCTACGACGATACCCATCGAGCGAGCGGTACCTGCAACCATGCGCATAGCACTCTCTACCTTGAAGGCATTCAAGTCGGCCATCTTGTCTTCGGCTATTGCCTTGACCTGGTCCCAGTTGACCTTTCCGACTTTGTCGCGATTGGATTCTGCAGAGCCACTCTTGAGCTTAGCCGCTTCGAGTAGTTGTACCGCAGCAGGTACAGTCTTGATAACGAAGTCGAAAGACTTGTCTTTGTAGACTGTGATTACTACCGGCAGTACTTTACCTTGCTTATCTTGGGTTTCTGCATTGAAACGCTTGCAGAATTCCATGATGTTCACACCCTTGGCACCAAGAGCCGGTCCTACCGGAGGTGCTGGGTTGGCCTGACCGCCCCTTACTTGGAGCTTGATAAAGCCATCTACTTCTTTTGCCATTGGTTTCTAAAGTTTGTGAGGTCTGACACGGTATGGCGGCCGCTTCCTCGGTTTTCGGTTGAGACGCAAAGTTTTGCGCCCTCGGTGGAGACGCAAGGTTTTGCGTCTTTACGATGATTTTATACTCGGGTTTTGCGCCCTCTTCGGAGACTCGGAGACACAAAATTTTGTGTCTTTACGATACATACGATTCAGGGCGCAAGGTTTTGCGTCTTTGCTGCGGGCAGCCTTACGACTGCTTTTCGACCTGCATGAAGTTGAGTTCTACTTCTGTACCTCGGCCGAATATCTTGACAATTACTTTCAGTTTCTTTTTCTCTTCGTTGACTTCTTGGATGTCACCGACAAACTCATTGAACGGACCATCGATGATCTTTACCGTTTCACCGACGATGAACGGCTCGATCATAGTGTCACCAGCTTCTAGCGACTCGTCGACCTTACCCAATAGCCGATTGGCTTCGTGATCTTGCATAGGTATTGGGGAGGATTTACCTAAGAAGTGGATCACATTGGGAATACCAGATATGGTGTCGACGACTTCTCCTGAGAAGTTATAAGAGTCGGCCTCGACCAGAATATAACCAGGCAGGATGTTGCGCTCGCTGATTACCTTCTTGCCATTGCGAATCTTATAAACCTTTTCAGTGGGTACGATGATCTGAGTGACGCGCTCCTCCCAGTTACGCCGCCTCAATTCGAGCTCGATTCGCTCTTTGATCTTTTTTTCCTTGCCACTTATGACTCGGAGGCTGTACCATTTTTTTGTTTCCGCCATAGCTATTTGCCGGTAGGTGCTTTAGTAAAATAGACCGGTTGCATTCTTCCAGACCAAGTCCATGGCCAAGATGAGCAATGCAAATATGACCGATCCGATCAATACGAGCACCGTATTCGTTTGAAGCGTAGAAAAGCTGGGCCAGGTCACATTGTGAACCAGCTCGTTATAGCTTTCCCGCATGTACAAAAGGAGTTTGTTATTCATCCTCTCGAAGAGTTTTGAAAACCAGTTTGGATTGGGCAAAGCTTCACCAAACAAGTTATTGTCTAGCGCGGGTAGAGAGACTCGAACTCCCAGCCCCTGGTTTACCTGCGGTGCTGCTTCGCGGTTGGAAACCAGCGGCTCAAAGGGGAAATCTTTCAGACCCGCTAACGTTTGATTTAGCTCCCGTTGGAGCCGATTGTCTAGCGCGGGTAGAGAGACTCGAACTCCCAGCCCCTGGTTTTGGAGACCAGTGCTCTGCCAATTGAGCTATACCCGCAGGTAAAAAAGTTCATCTTTCCCGACTAAGTCGGGAAAGATGAACCATTTAGTGATCATATAAAGTTGCTGAAGGCAACTTTATATTTTAGTCTAGGATCTCAGTCACCTGACCGGCACCTACCGTACGGCCACCTTCACGGATGGCGAAACGAAGGCCCTTCTCCATAGCGATGGAGTTGATCAGCTTAACTTCCAAGGTGACATTGTCACCGGGCATGACCATCTCAACGTTTTCTGGGAGACCAATGTCTCCAGTTACGTCGGTGGTGCGGAAGTAGAACTGAGGACGGTAGCCCTTGAAGAATGGGGTATGGCGACCACCTTCTTCTTTAGACAGTACGTAGATTTCGCACTTAAAGTGCTTGTGAGGCTTTACGGAACCTGGCTTGCAGATTACCATACCGCGCTTGATCTGCTCCTTGTCGATACCACGGAGTAGAAGACCAGCATTGTCACCAGCTTCACCGCGGTCTAGAATCTTGCGGAACATCTCGATACCCGTGATGGTAGAAGTCAACGGCTTTTCGCCTTCCTTCTGCATACCTAGGATTTCTACAGGATCGCCAGAGTTGATGACACCACGCTCGATACGACCGGTAGCCACCGTACCACGACCAGTGATGGTAAACACATCTTCCACAGGCATGAGGAAGTCGCGATCTACCAGACGCTCTGGCTCGGGAATGTCGGCATCTACTGCATCCATAAGTTCTTTGATCTTGGCTACTGCGCCGTCGTCACCTTCGAGTGCCTTTAGAGCAGATCCGATCACGATGCTGGCGTTGTCGCCATCGTACTCGTAGGTGTCGAGAAGTTCGCGAACTTCCATTTCTACGAGTTCTAGCATCTCCTCATCGTCGACGAGGTCGGCCTTGTTCATGAATACTACGATGTTAGGTACACCTACCTGGCGGGCCAAGAGGATGTGCTCACGCGTCTGAGGCATAGGGCCATCAGTAGCAGCAACTACGAGGATCGCACCGTCCATCTGAGCAGCACCTGTTACCATGTTCTTGACATAGTCAGCGTGGCCTGGGCAGTCTACGTGTGCGTAGTGGCGATTGGCTGTTTCGTATTCTACGTGAGCCGTGTTAATGGTGATACCACGCTCCTTTTCTTCAGGAGCAGCATCGATGGCGTCGTAGTCCATCTTATCGGCCAGTCCGTCATTGGAAAGCACCGTGGTGATTGCTGCGGTTAGCGTAGTTTTACCATGGTCTACGTGACCAATGGTACCCACGTTCACGTGGGGTTTGGTTCTTTGGAAAGTTTCCTTAGCCATTGGTAATAGCTTTGATTGGATTTAGTGATTCAATATGCAGGGAGCCGACCGCAACACCGGCCGCCCCTCCCCCTAACGCAAGCGAAAGGGGTATTTTTGATCTTGTAAAATTCGCTTCGCGAATTTTACAACTGTTGTCTTTTGTGGAGCCGAAGGCGGGATTTGAACCCGCGACCCCTTCCTTACCATGGAAGTGCTCTACCCCTGAGCTACTTCGGCATACGAGGTAATTTTGAAGCCGTTGCTTCAAAAAATTGGAGCGGGCGACGAGACTCGAACCCGCG
>JBCCPC010000011.1:0-100082 GCA_039025055.1 Bacteroidota bacterium
AAGCTATCAGGACAAAGATGGTCGGATGATGGAGCAACGCCAATTTTGAACCTACGCTGCGCACGAAAAAGTGGCCGATGGCAAATGGTTAGAAACATTATCAAAAAAGCGGCCTAGCCGCGAAAGCGTGAAATGCACCCATCGAATATTTCAACGATTTACGCTATAAACAATCGACTGTACAACATGGAGTATGGAGCTTTTGGCTTCAATTCCAATCTAAATTTCAGAGGCAATACTATCGGAGAAGACGAGTTAGGAGCTGTTGGCAATGTCGAAACTGGCGTATTCATTTTTGCTGAAGCAGGGAATAACTTCATATTCAAAAACACCAATAGATTCTTGAATAAGAACTATGGATTAGTTTTAGGAAATGCTCAGCTCAGTAATGAAATAATTATTGAAAACAACATCTTTGACCTATATACACCTTCCACCAGTGTACTATATGCAGGCGCTATTCTTTTGTCAGATGCACAAATGTCAGGCATCAATCAATCTAACCGGATAGAAGGTAATATTTTAAATCTTCACAGCAAAGGAACAGGCATAGGGCTTTACAATTTCAATGATGTCTCAATAATTAATAATCAAATCAACTTCTTGAATACGTTCGACCCAACCGATTTTGGCAAAGGAATATACTTACACCAGTCCAGTAACAATTATCTGAGTGAAAATAATATTTTTGGCAGTAGCGGAACAAATGCTCAGTCAGGAATTTATGTATTAGATGGCGACTTGAACAACATCTGTTGCAACTCAACAAATGGCACATCTTTTGGAACGCAATTCAAAGGAATCTGTACAGAAACAAATTTGAGACACACTTCCCACAACAATAACAATATTGGCCTTCAATGTGACCCAAATACTAGAATAGGCCAACAACAATCTGCAGGTAATATGTGGATGAATAGTACCTTGCTTAAGGCCAGGCATTTAAGTTTAAATCCTGAAGACGTTGCTGAATCTAGATTTGAAGCAGCCCCTTCTCAAGGGCCAACTTATTTCCCGAACCCTAACGAGCTACTCGTAGTATCTGGGGTACAGTGGTTTTTTACAGGTGCAACATCTTCGTCTTGTATAGAAGACGAAATATGCGACAACAACGAGCAAGGTCTTCTTGAACAAAACGATAATTACATAAACAAACTCATTAATGGAGATTTTTATTATGGTAATTATCCTGAAACATCTGAATGGGAATCCGCATGGGCACTTTATCGTAGTCAGAGAGCAGCCCCACTGCAAGATCATTCCTCTTGGTCTACTGAAGGTCAATTATTTTATACGCAGCAGACGCAAAACAATACTATTCTTCACAAAGTAGTGGAAAACTTACAATCACTAGAAGAATTTATGGTCCATGACGCTGTATTAGACAGCATAACCAAAGACATACAATTGGCATCTGACCAACTGTATAATCTAGATATCACCTTTGAAGAAGGAGAAGAACCAAAACAAGCTTATTTAAATCAACGATCTAATCTACTGTCACTGTATGAAATTAGATTTATAGACTATTTCGATGCACTCATAAATAAGCAGGTTCAATTAGCCACCTTAACAAGTCAATTGAAACAACAAAATGACAATATACTTACCAATCATGAAGCAGCTAAGGCACTTATCAAAGTTAGTGGAGCTTATCTCGGTGACTTAGCTAACTATACTGACAAATTGGATCCGGTTCTGGAATCCGAATTAAAAACCATAGCCCAAAGCTGTCCTCAACGTTACGGATCAGCGGTTGGCCGGGCACAATCTTTATTGATCCAATATAACGTTAGTTTTACTCCTACGATACAGTGTGCCAATAGCAATAAAAATTTTCAAAGCCTTAACGAAAGCTCATCTCTTTCCTCAAGCAATTTGGTTGAAGAAGATATAGTGATTTATCCGAATCCAGCTTCTGAAACATTGAACATCCAATTACCAGTTAAAGCACAAATAGATAATTCACGAATTCAGTTAGTCAATGTACACGGTCAAATAATGCTAGACAAACCCTTATTGACTAATCATTCAACTATAAATACCACAGAAATAGAGTCAGGTATCTATTGGATAAGAGTCCAGTTAAAAAACAAAGTGATTAGCAGGCGATTGATAATTAACTAAGTATAGCACTCGATAGAATAACAAATCATTCATTTTCTAATGACGGCCAAACAATCATGAGAACAACTTACTTGTTGTGCATTGTAGTGTTAAGTGTCAACGTAAATGCACAATTCTATGACAATCATTGGCTACTTGGGTACCTTGGTGGTAATCAAACACCGCTAGATGACTCATTAGGCGTCTCTATACTAAGTTTTCATGAAGGAGACTTGACCATTCAAAACAACCAATCAATCAATCTAAACTTCGATGGTAGTTCTAGTGCTTTTTCAGACCATAATGGCAAATTGTTATTTTATTCAAACAATATTGAAATCAGAGACTCCAATGACCAACAAATAGCCGGAGGTTTTTTTGAAAACAATAGCACACCTCATACCAACTTACCGCAATCATTTGTTTGCATACCATTTGAATCACAACAGATGGTTCAATATATTCAATCTGACTACTCTGATGATTTTCCTAGATTAGGGCAATTCGTATCATCTTCGTTTATTGATTTAAACGAACCCATTGGAATATACAACACCCTTGAAAATATCCTTAACGATTCTCTCGCTACGGGAGATCTCACTGCTTGCAAGCATGCGAATGGCCGTGACTGGTGGGTTCTTATTTCAGCTGCAAACAAACCATTAGTATATGCTTTACTCTTTGGTCCGAATGGGCCGTATCTAATTGACTCTTCAGCCGTAAACTTTCATCAAAAAAGTGGTCTTGGTCAAGCGGTATTTTCTCCTGATGGAAATTACTTTATAAGATATAATAATTCCTTAATCGGAGAACCTAACGTTTTAGATATATTTCGATTTAATAGATGCACTGGACAAATTTCAAATCATATTCAGACATATATCGAGTCTTCGGGAAGTTCAAATGGTATAGCTGTTTCTGAATCTTCTCAATACTTATATGTATCAGACTATGATTTTATTTATCAATATGATCTTTGGGCAAACGACATTTTCGCATCCAAAGATACAGTCGCCATCTATGATGGATATTTACAATTAGGTTTATTTAACAGTCGATTTTATTTAGCTCAATTAGCCCCAGATGGAAAAATATATGTGAATAGCCCATCTGGTATTAGTAAACTTACAGTTATAGAAGCACCGGATAGAGCTGGGGTAGCTTGTAACGTCCGTCAACATGCTATTGATCTTCCTAATTTCAATTCCACCACCCTCGCCAACCACCCCAACTATCGCCTTGGCCCCATAGACGGCAGCCCCTGCGATACCTTAGGCATAGACAATCTCCCTCGTGCTTACTATCGCATAGATAGAAATACCAGCGATAGCCTACATTTTCATTTCCAGGATTTGAGTTTTTACGAGCCCGAAACCTGGTCTTGGTCATTTGGAGATGGGGGTATGAGCATCGAGCGACATCCTGACCACACCTATCAATCACCTGGAGTTTATGAGGTCTGTCTTACGGTCGGTAATAGCCTGGGTATGGATACCAAATGCCGCACCCTCGATCTAGGGTTGGTAAGTGTAGATGATCCTAGGGAATTGGAGTTTGAGCTATTTCCCAATCCAGTGCAAGATGTGCTGGTATTCGACCTAGGCGAATATCTGCCACTCAATGGACGATTTGTGCTATATGACGCCATAGGGCGTGAGGTCTTTTCCGAGCAAGTCCTTTATCGGCAAGCGCGCTTCGATTTAAGTGAGCTGGGTCCAGGAATTTACTACTATAGCTTTTGGGATGAGGGCAGGAAGATTGGGCAAGGCAAAGTAGTAGTAAAATAATAAGGTATTTGCTGTGCAAAGCACAGCAAATACCTTATTTAATTAAAGTCACATCCCCCTTATACAACACCCGCTCCCCATCAGAAAACCTAACCACTGCCTGATACACAAACACCCCCGGGTTCAGTGCCTGCCCTCGGTGCATACCATCCCAGCCTTCCGCCGGATCGTTGGGCTTGAAGTTGAAATTCGTAAAGACCTCCTCGCCCCAGCGGTCGTAGATGCGGAAGCTCTCGATTTCCTCTACGCTGCCAAAATCGGAATAGATTAGGAAGCGATCATTGGTATTATCGCCATTGGCGGAGAAGCCGGTGGGGATATAGATGGGGCGGTTCTCTTTCACGATGATGAGCAGGTCGCCGGTAGCTACGCAGCCTAGCTCATCGATCACGCGCAGGCCGACTCGGGTGGTCTCTCTGGCAATAAAAGTAGCTATACGGCCCTGTTCGCTGATCGTCATGGTATCTGGCGACCAAATGAGGGTATCCAAGAGATTACCACCAAAGATATTGGCCACTACACTCAGCTCATCGCCGGAGACGATATCTTCAGGATCGGTCGTGAGGGATAAATTGACCAGCAGCTCGTCAGGCTCGTTGATGTCGAGGAAAAACTCGCTGAAGCAGCCGTTGGCGCCGGTTACGCGCAGGGCGTACTCGCCAGGGCTCAGGTCGCGAAAGTTGCCGCCAGTATCGATGATTTGCCCATTGAGTGAATAGGTGAAGGGCGGGCTTCCACCGATCACATCGCCGACTAGAATACTCCCGTCATCGCGGCCAAAGCAACTGACCGGTATCGATTCGATCTCTGGCATGGGCACCTCGATGTCGGCCATGACCATCACCTCGTCGGTCGAGATGCAGCCATCGGGTGAAGTGACTTGCAGAAAGTACCTACCACTCTGGCCCACATCGGTCATCAGGTCGTTGGGGTTAGTGACGATGATATCACCATCTTCATGCGTCCATTGAAAGAGATAGCCAGGGCCGGACTCCGAGTCGGTACCGTCGAGGGAGACCATACCCATCAAGCAAGTAAGGGTTTGATCGGCACCGGCATCGGCTAACGGGAGGGGGTTGATGGTCATAGTGAGCTGGCCTTCGTAGTCGCAGGCGGCATTCTCGCTGTAGCCGACTTGGAGACTAACCTCACCGGCGGGCAGGCTGCTGGGGTCGAAGAAAAAGTCATCGCCGACTTGACTCACACCTGGCCCACTCCAGATGAAGTTGCCCGTCTCACTGCCGCCACTGGCCGTAGCCTCCAGCAGGACTTGTGCGGAATCATCGCCGAAGCAAAACGATCTCGTAGTCGTCGTCGGACTGATAATTACACTAGGACAGGCGGAGGTCGTGCAGCTGGCGATAACGGCATCCCCATTCCCACAGGGCAAGCCGCCGAATGCCTGCACACTGATGGTCGCCGTCTCGTTAGGCCCCAGCCCATCGATGGTGTAGGTCGTACCCGTTTGCGAGCTGATGCCGCCACCGACTTGTTCCTGGATCACATAGCTCAGCGCGCCCGGTACCGGGTTCCAGCTAAAGGTAACCGACTGCACATCCGCATCGACACAAGTCACGACCGGGGCCGGCAGCGGAGCTACGATGTTGACCTCCAGGGTATCGGCCGGGCCGGGGCATCCATTGGCGGTCAGGCGGAGGCTCACCTGCTTGGTGCCAGGCGAATCCCAGCTGACCAGATAGGGACCCTGACCCGAGCCGCTTACGGTAGCCGCATCGCCGAAGTCCCAGTCGTATACCGCTTCAGTACCCAAATTTCCGGTGTAAACTATCTCTATTTCCTGATCGATACAGGCTTCTGAATTCACGGCCATAAATTCAGCTTGAGGCTGCGGTATCACCTCGATCTCGACCAGATTTTTCGTCGGGCAAGGTCCGTACTCTCGGTAGTCCATGGTGACGGTATGCAGCCCCAGGCCTACCACATCGGGGAAGAATAAACTGCCGCTCACACCGTCTCCTCGCCAGATGACCATCGAGTCGATGAAAGACCCGTTCAGTATGTCGACGGTCAGCTCGACGGGAGCTGCGTCTATACAAATCTGCTCGGGGTTACCCCTGAGGTCAGATATCAGGTCGGGGCAGGGATCGGTCGTGCAGCTCACGGTAGCAGGGGCACCCGAGCCGCAGGGGTGGTCAGCATTCAAGGGCGTAACGGTCAGGGTGTAGGTATTTTCGGGCACCAGGCTATCGGCCAGAAAAGACAATGCCGTAATGGTATCGAAAACCTCCCCATTGAAGGCCAGCTCATAGGCTGTCGCCAGCGGATTAGCCGACCAAGTGTAGCTGATATTGGCCAGATCGATCACATTGCACGTCAGGTCTACGCTGCCGATGGGTGGTATCACCGTCACGGTATAGGGCGCTGCTGTGCCGGTGCAACCGTCTTGGGTGACTTGCAGCCCGACTTCAAAAGTGCCGGCCGTGTTGAAGACCAACTCGTAAGTCTCGAAGTCGACCTGGGGTGTAGCCAGATCGGCCGCACCGAAGTCCCAGTCATAGGTGGCCGTAGGTGCTGCGTTTCCCTGGTAAAAAACGGTGAACGGTTCACCTTCACATACTTCCCCAAAATCCAGATTGTCGAGGTTGAATATGAAAGCCTCCGGTATCGGGTTGACAATGAGATCTACGGAAGTCTGAACAATACAAGCATTCTCCTGATAGGTCGCCGTCAGCGTGTGCGTGCCAAGGCCAGCCGCCTGCTTGTCGAAAAAAAACAGGCCGTATTCTTCAAATACGCCAGGCCCGCTCCAGCCCAGATCACCCTCGCCTGTTGCACTCACGACATCGGCCGTCAGCATGATGGGCAGTGTGCCATCGCCTATACAAAAATTCGTTTGCGCCAGCGTGGGTGTTACGCTCAGCCCATCGCAGCTCAAGGCCCGGCAAGTCTGCGTAGCGACCGGACCATCTCCGCAAGGCGGCAGACCGATGGCCGTCACTTCGATGGTTACTTCCTGGCCTTCATCCAGCCCATCGGCCGTAAAAAAGACATCGTTTTGCACGGTGGTAAGTCCACCCAAAATGGTCACTTCGTAACCCACTGCACCGGGCACGGGATCCCAAAGAAAGACGATTTGATCCAGATCGGTCAGGGCGCATTGTATCTCAGGAGGCGTTAGCGGGTTTTGTACTTCCGCAGGTCGGATGGTCTCCTCGCTCACGCATCCATTCGGCCCTTCGACAATCAATGATATTTCACGGTCGCCACCTGAATCCCACTCCACTTCGAATGGCCCCTCGCCCATCCCATTTACGATTTGCGCATCACCGAAATCCCATTGAAAATCGGACTGTAGAAACGGTACCCCACCCGTGTACTCCACCATAGTCGTCTGATTCACACACAGCTCCTCCGGCGTGATCGTAAAGGTAGAACTCGGCAGCGCCAGCACCTCCATAATAACCGCCGCCGTAAATGGACAGCCCTGGTCGAAGACCGTTGCGGTGAGTGTATGCACCCCCACGCCCGCATCGTCGGGGTCGAAGATATTGTTGGTCACCCCTGGCCCGGCATAGATCACGTCCGAGGGATTGACCGCACCCGTGACGGTGGAGGTCAGGGTAATGGCGTCGTTCTGTTTGTTGTTACAAAACCGAGTCGACTCATTGTCGATGGTGATCGTCACATCGGGGCAGCCAAATGCCTCACAAGTTTGGGTTTCGCTGCTAGCCGCCGGGCATTCTCCCGTGCTATTGGCGATAACTTGTATGGTCACCTCGTCGCCATTGTTCAGACCCGTGACCTCGTAGCTGTTGCCATTTATGGTGCCAGTAGGACCATCCAGTACAATTACTGTGTAAGAATTGGCGCCCACATCGGTCCATCCGAAGGTAACCGAGTTCGTCGTAACAGCCTGGCAGAAGACCGTTGGCGGCACCAGCGTATCGAGGGCCGTAACGGTGATCGAGTCGATATCGCTACACGTACCCAAGTCTGCCTGAAGCGTGATCGTATAGTCTCCCTCAGCCGGAAAGCCCAGTGTATATGGACCGGCGCCCGTACCATTCAAGACCTCGGCCCCGTCGTAATCCCAGTTGTAAATAGCCGTGGGTACCGATGCGCCTGCCAGCTCTACAATCGCATTGACATCTACGCAGACCAGACTATCCGACAAAACGAGATCAGCAGGCGCGCTTTCCAAAATTTCTACGTCTATGGTTTCTGAAAACCCACAAGTACCATCCAGCAAAATGAAGGTAGCGGTCAAAGTGTAGATACCCGGAGCCAAGCCATTGGGATCGAAGCGACCAGGGTTGGTCGTTGTCACCACATTGGGGCCCGACCAGGTAACTATGCCCGGTTCTAGACTATCGTCGTCGGCAAATAATGGGATAAAGTCCCCAGATATGGAGGCGCAAATCGGATCGATAGGATCGATAGTCAAGTCCACCGGTTCGCAGCCACGCACCTGGCAGGTAAGTTCTGTCTCCTCGCCGGGGCAACCCACATTATCGTTGCTGAATGGAACGACACGGATGGTCACCTCCTGCAAGGGTGAAAGCCCATCCAAATTGAGGGGCGGCGAGACGATATTCCCCTGAAACACCCCATCGATGAAGACTTCATAGTAGTCCGCCCCCAGCACGAGTGGCCAGTCGAAGGATAGAGTGGCGGCCGAATTACTTTCGCAGCTCACTTCTGGTGCTCCTAGCACAGGCCGCACCACGATCTCCAGCGAATCGCTGGCCGAACAGCCTGCTGCATTGGTTACTAAAACACCGTAAGTCGTAATCGTATCGGGCGTGTCTGTGATCATCGGATCAGTATCTCCCGTCGGTGACCATAAATAGCTATCACCGCCAGACGCTGTGAGTGTAACAGCATCACCTCGACAAATATCCTCGGCCGAAGCTAAGATGTTTATCACTGGCAGGGGTAAAACCTCATAAGGTATCTGAAAGGTCTCGCAGCAGCCACCTTGGTTACAAACTTGCAATAGCATGTTATACGAACCGGGAATGCTCGTTCCAACCGTATAGCTTTGTCCTGAACCGAGCCCACCGTCCCAGCTGTAGGTGAAATCGGGATTGAAATTTGCGATGGTGAAGGTCTCTTCTTCACCTGCGCAAACGGCATCGGACGCCAGCTCGACATCGGTATCCAGAGATGGAAAAACGATGATTTCAGCAGTTAGCGTGGACACGCAAGAGGCACTCGATCCATTGACCTGTATGGTGTATTCGCCCGCCGTCATGTCGGTAGCTGTGAAAGTATAGGTGTTATCTGCTCCTTGCTGCACGATCTGGTTGGTCGGGTCGAGGAAGGTAAAATTTACGCCACCATCTACCGCCAGGGTGACCGTTTCACCAAAGCAATAGCTACTGATGGAGTCTACATTTAAAGTAGGATTGAAGTCTCCATAAAAAACCTCGACCACTTCTTCATAGCTGTCACAAGGGCCGCCTCGCTCTACGGTGAAGGTGTAGGTTCCTTCGACCATCGTATTGAAAACCAGATCGGTCGTGCTGAATCCATCCGGACCAGACCAGCTGGCAGAGGTGCTGCAATCCAAGCCTTCCGCTATACCTGTCAAGGTGAAAGGATCGCCTGGGCATGGCGCGTTGACAAAAGCCTGAAAGTCGGTCAGCTGCGGCCAGCAGTAGGCCGGGTCATCACATGCAGACGAGGCTACATAAGAGCCCGTCCGGGCGTCTCCGTACACATTGACCGAGACCAGATAGTCGTCTTCTTCGCAGCCCGAGTTGGGGTTCGCCCCTGCTACGATCTGCCAGCAAAATCGCCTGGGGCAATTGCCCGCATCGCCGTAATTGTTGCCGGGCTCACTATCGTTGGGCGTTCCGTTACAGGCTACTCCTGAGCCACTCTCAAAGGTAAAGCCGGGCCCCCAGCCTTCTTGCGTGGTGCAAGATGTCCAGTCGTTATAAAAGTTCCAGTTGCCTTCCGAACAGCCTATCGGCGTTTGAGTCGGTACGAGCGTACTCACCTCCCAACCGGGACCAAACTCGGGCACGATGGCGTGTACCCATTCCGCTTCGTCTTGGAAAAACTCGTTCAGCACAAAACACATCTCCACAGCCGTACCCAGGGCGTAGCCTCCTGCGGGTAGCGGCGGTTCGACTTGCAGGTTACCTCCACCCTGCTCGAAACATTGGCCGTATGTCGCACTACCCAAACACATGAGTAGCACTACAAAAAATAATTTTTTCATTAACAGCTGCTATTTCCAGCTGGGTATGTCTCGAAACCTAGATCGACTCTTTTTCAAGGCCCAGCTTAAATCGGTTCAAAAGGGCGATTCGAGCACAAGACTCGAATCTTCAAAAACATGAAAGCAATACTCCGCGATACCATCGCGAAAACTGAGGTAAAGTCAAAAGTCTTATCGCATGGGATCGCGCCTGGGAAAAACCACCTCCGTCGAATCGATGATGACTCGAAAAGGGCGTGTAGAGATCTCGTCGCAAACAGGCATATACGAAGGGTAATGCTTTGTCGTTTGCTAAGACTAAGGTACGATAAAATTTGGTTTAGTGTCCGGCTAAGCACTGCTTAGCCGGACACTAAATCATCTCAATAGCGTCACATCCCCCTTATACAATATCCGCTCGCCATCGGTGAATCTGACCAAGGCTTGATAGACGAATACCGCTGGGTTTAGTGGTTCGCCCCTATGCGTACCATCCCAGCCCTGTGCCGGGTCGTTGGGTTGGAAGCCGTAGTTCTCGAAAACGGTTTCTCCCCATCGATTGAAGATGAGGAAAGACTCGATTTCTTCGACTTGTGTATCATCGGCATAGATGATGAATTCGTCGTTGAAATTGTCTCCGTTGGGCGAGATGGCATTCGGGACGAAGATGGGGCGGTCTTTTCTGACGACGACCAGCAGATTGTCGGTCGCGCGGCAACCTAGCTCATCAACTACCGTCAGGGTGATCTGAGTGGTCTCGTCGGCGATGAAGGTGATGGAGTTGGCCTCACCCGGGCTATTGTTTAAGCTATCGGGTGCCCAAATTAAGGTATCGATAGCATTGCCCCCACTGATGCGGGCCGTTACGACAACCTGATCTCCAGCTTCGATCTCTTCGTCTGGATCAGCAGAAACAGCCAGAGATACCGAAAGCTCATCGGGCTCGGTGATATCGAGGAACAACTCGCTGAAGCAACCATTGGCACCCGTTACGCGCAGCTCGTACTCACCCGCATCGAGGCCGGGGAAGAAACCGCTATTGTCCGTTTGTTGGCCATTGAGGGTGTAAGTAAACGGTGGCGTACCGCCATCGATATCGGTGATCTGTATTGCACCGTCACTATCACTAAAGCAGCTGATATTGCTCAGGTCGACTTGCGGAATCGGAACCTCGGTATCGGCTCGCACCAAGACTTCGTCGGTGGCCGTACAGCCGATCGGAGAGGTCACACGCAAGGTGTACGTACCACCTTGGCTGACTTCTGTCAGTACACTGTTCGGATTGCCGATTACAGGATCCCCTGACTCATCCGTCCATTCGTAAGTAAAGCCAGGCCCTGAATCGGAGCCACTACCATCCAACGATACCATACCCATCAGGCAGGTCAGCGACTGATCCAGACCGGCATCGGCTACGGGTGTCGGTTGTATGGTGATATCGACCACCGCACTTACCTCTCCGCAAGTGGGTGAAGTCAAGGTGTAGCGATACGAATACTCGCCAGGATTCAGATTGCCCGCGTTCAACTGTCCTGTTGCTGGATCGATAGAATTGGATGGCGTACCGGGCTCGGCAGACCAGGCACCGCCAGCATCTGCACCACTCAGCAGGTCGAATAGGTTGCTCGGGCTATTATCATCGGGGCAGCGCGCCAACTCTACCGATTGTGAGCCGGCTACCGGGCCAGCTTCGACGTCTATACTTTGGGAAGTAGCGTCTTGGCAGCCACTTTGTACAATCGTTAGATCAATGGTGTAGCTTCCAGAATTGGGGTAGCTCAACTCATAGCGTTCGTTGCCCAGGTCGACGACCGTTGCGCCGTCGAAGTCCCATTCGATAGTTGCCCCGGGTGCTACAACACCACCCAAGTCGACCACAGTCACTCCATTCTCACAGACCAGGCTTTCGCTCAGGCTGAAGTCGGCTATAGGCTGCGAGTTGATGGTCATGGTCAGCTGGGCTGAGTAGGGGCAAACGCCACCTTCATTGTACGCAGCTGTGAGCACGTAGTCTCCTGCGGGCAGGCCAGTCGGATCGAAGAAGAAGTCAGAGCCTACGCTCACTACGCCGGTACCTGACCAGATAGCTACTTCACTGCCTGCACCACCAGTTATCGCAGCTGTGAGCAGCTCCTGTTCGGTCGCATTCGAGCAGAAGACCGTTTCCGCTGCGCTAGGCGAAATCGTCAAATCAGGGCAAGTCTCCGTAAAGCAACTCACCGTTACAGGATCACTATCGCCGCAGGGCGGTGGGCCCTGAGCCACAACCGTAAAGGTTACTTCCTGTCCGGGCTCAAGACCGTCCACCTCGTATATGGTGCCGGTTACGACTTCGTTATCGCCCTCGCTGGTGGTGACCAGATAGCCCGTAGCACCATCTACGGCTGGCCAAGAGATCGTTATGTTGGTTAGGCTGGCACCGCTACAGCTGGGTTCTGGATTGGCCAGCGGTGCGACTACGGTTAAATCGATGGTTGTATCGTTTTCACATCCACCTTCGGTTACCCGTAGACCGATAGTCTGCACGCCATCCTGAGCATAACTTACCGTGTATGGCCCGGCACCCGTGCCAGAAAAATCAGCCGTGCCAAAATCCCAATCATAGACAGCATTGGGTCCGGCCACGCCTGTATAAGTCACCGTTACCTCTTCACCCACGCAAATGGGGTCGGCACTGATCATGAAATCGGCTTCAGGTACGGGAACCACACTCATCTCAAGGGTACCGGTGCCTGTGCATCCAGCCGTTTCTTCGTAGTCGATGGTGAGTGTCCAGGTGCCGAGACCAGCAACATCCGGGTTAAAGAAGTAGTCGCTGCCGACTTGCTCTACACCCTGACCGCTCCAAGTGAAGGTACCGGTCATGTCGCCACCGTTGCTCGTTGCTTCCAGTAATACAGAGCCACTATTGTCGGCCAGACAGAAAGACTGAGCAGGCGTAACAGACGTAACCGTAATGTCGGGGCATGAAAGCGTCGTACAACTGGCCTCCACCGGATCGCCATCGCCACATGGCGCGTCGCCCAGGGCTTGTACACTGATCGAAACCGTCTCATCGGGCCCTAGACCGTCTATGGTGAAAGTCGTTTCCGTTTGTGTGCTTACCTCACCGCTACCTAACACGACAATCTCGTAGCCGGTGGCGCCATCGATGGCATCCCAGCTGAAGGTCACTTCTTCCAGGCCTTCGTTTGTGCATTCGATGACGGGCACATCGAGTGGGGCCAGTACATCGACCAATAGAGAGAAAGACGGTCCTTCACAACCGTTCTCGGTCACTTGTAGACTGATCGTTCTAGGGCCTGCCGTCGGGAAGCTGATCTCGAATGGCCCTTGGCCGGTTCCGCTAATGGTATCTCCATCGGCAAAGTCCCATTCGTAGGTCGCACCAGCAGCAGCTGTACCATTGTAAGCTACCGTGATCGCTTCGTTAGTACACACTTCTGTAGCACTTAAAGTAAAATCAGCGGTGGGTAGGGGCAGTACCTCTACCTCAAAACTGTCTTGAAGTGTGCAGGGTCCGGCTTCGGAATAATCTACGACCAGTGTAAAGGTGCCCTCCCCGGCTACACTCGGATCGAAAGCATTACCCGAGACACCCGTACCACTCCAGGTGACTACACCACCACTGCCATTGATGATAGTCTCGCTTAGCACAAGCGGATCAGCGTTTACGCATATGGGCACAGGGTCAGCAGGTAGGTCGATACTCAAATCCGGGCAAGGATCGGCATTGCATGTAATATCAATCGGGTCGCCATCGCCACATGGGTCGGTCAAGGTGATGGGCGTGATGCTGAAATCGACGGCCTCTCCGGGCATCAGTCCACCCTGAGTATAGCTGCTGGCAGAAACCGTATCAACCACTACCCCATCGACAGCAATCTCGAATTGTGTAGCGGTACCGGAGTAAGTCCATTCTACCGTAGCTTCGTTGAGACCTCCGTCTCCACAGCTGGCATCGACCTGACCTAGGGGCTCGGTAATGATCAGCTCATAGGTCGCCTGATCAGACGCGCAGCCGTTCTCAGTTACGGTCAGGGTGACGGTGTAAGTGCCTGGTGCATTGTAGGTCAATTCGTAGATCTCCTGGCTGGGATCGGGCTGGCTTTCGGTAGCTGCACCGTCAAAGTCCCAGTCGAAGGTGGCTGTACCAACCGTTCCGCTACCTTGATAAGACAGGGTAATGGTTTGGTCGGTGCAAAATGTCATCTCTCCGTTCGCTTCTACGATTTGGGCCGTGGGAATCTCGAATACCATCATCAGTACCGAGTCAGTCACCGAGCAGCCGCCTTCGGCGTAAGTTGCAAATACCCAGTGATCGCCCAGACCGGCGACCTCATCGTCGAATATATAATCGGCTCCGTTTTGGCTTACGCCTGTGCCTGTCCACGACAAATCGCCGCCACCAACTCCGCCGCCTGTATCGGCCGTAAGCACTAGGGGGGTAGAACCATCGCCCAGACAGAAGCTGGTCTCAGCTGGCGTAGGCGTAACAAATAAGGGCGGGCAAGAGGAAGCCGTGCATGTTTGCATGCCTACCTCGCTATTGCCACAAACACCACTGCCGAAAGCGATCACCTCTATGGTTACATCGTCACCTTCGTTGAGTCCACCGATAGTCAGGCTTAGGCTGTCTTGAAAGAAGGTCGATCCGCCAGGTGTGACGGTAACTTGAAAGGAGTCGGCACCGGCTACAGCGTCCCAACCGAAGGTCACCTCATCCAGGTCGGCACCTATACAGCTGATATCAGGCGTTGCTAGTGGCTCTTCAACGAAGAAGGATTCGGTTTGAGAAGCCGAAGAGCAGCCATTTTCAGTGACCACCAACTGAATGGAGAAGTCGCCACCACTCGCTGGCACGATTTGGAAACTACCTGCGGAAGTGCCACTTAAAGAATCCAACCCGCCGAGATCCCAATCGAAATTTGCTCCTGTCCCGGCTGTGCCCGTGTAGGTAACGGTGACCGTATCGCTGATGCAGACCGTATCTGGTGAAATCGTAAAGTCGGCCGTGGGCAGCTCGAAGACCGTAAATACCACGAAAGTATCGTAGGTACATCCCTCTTCGGTATAAGTCAGCGTGATGGTGTTGGGCCCCAGGTTAGCATCATCGACAAAGAAGGTATCGTTACTCACGCCGGGGCCAGACCAGACGAAGGTGCCCGGCACCATGCTGCCGATGGCGGAGGGCGAGAGCTGCTCGAAGGTACCCATACCATCCTGGCAGTAGTCGGCGGGCGGATTATCGATAACGGCTGTGATATCTGGACAAGATTGGGCCTCGCAGGTCGCCTCCGTCGATGCGCTATTGCCGCATGGACCATTGCCCAGAGTCGTCACGCGTATGGTCACCTGATCGCCTTCATCGAGGCCACTCACCGTATAAGTATTGCCATTTTGCGTACCGGCAGGTCCACTCACTAGCACGACATCATAGCCTGTGGCACCCGGTACATCAGCCCACTGGAACGTCACCATATCGAGGGCCAGATCGACACACTCTACCACTGGAGCCGGTAGTGGGTTTTGTACTTCCGCAGGTCGGATGGTCTCGGTACTCGAACAGTTATTCGAGTCGATCACCGTCAGTCTTATTTCTACATCGGCTGCTGTCGGCCAGCTGATCTCGTAAGGGCCGACACCGCTCCCAGACACCTCGACGCCCCCATCGAAATCCCAGTTGAAGGTCGAGCTGGCCGCGTCGGCGGTACCCGTATACGTGACTGTAATGAGGGAATCGATACAGGTCACATCCGTACTGAGGGTAAAGTCGCTGGTTGGTAATTCATTGACGGTGAAGACCACAGAAGCCGTAAATGGACAGCCCTCGTCAGTGATAGAGGCCGTGATGGTGTGGGTGCCCACGCCCGCATCGTCGGCATCGAAGGTGGCCCCACTCACGCCTGGACCGGCCCAGCTTATGGCACTGGGGTTGGTGGCTCCACTAATGGTTGCCGTCAAGTCGAGCGGATCGTTATTGCCATCGTTGCAAAAGCTCTGAGCGGGCTGATCGATATCGATCGTTACATCTGGGCAGGCCAGTGCCTGACACTCCTGCACATTACTGGTAACCGACGGGCAGAGCCCATTGCTGACGGCCGTGACCTGAATAGAAACGAAGTCGCCATTGCTTAGGCCAGTCACCTCGAAGGTGTTGCCAGTTTGCGTGGTCGTCGCCCCGCCTATGACCGTGACCTCGTATTCATCGGCACCGTTATCATTCCAACCGAAGGTGATCGAGCTGTTGGTGACCGCCTGACAGAAGACGGTGATGGGATCTAGAGTGTCTTGCACAGTGATCGTCTGCTCGCCCATGCTGATACAATTCCCGTTGGCGGTTTCGAGGGTAACCGTATAGTCGCCCGGCCCCGGAAAGCTGAGGGTAAATGGCCCTGCGTTGCCGGTACCACTTTCGAGCGTAGCCCCGCCATAATCCCAGGTGTAGGTAGCTCCGAAAACTTCCGAGTCGGCTAGCTCTACCGTTACCGTCTGATCGATACAGACGTCGTTTTCCGAGACATCTATCTCCGCTGAGGCACCTTCCAGTATCTCGATATCTATAGTCTCCGAAAATGGACAAGAGCCATCGAAGAGCGTGAAAGTAGCGGTAATCGTTATTATAGACGATCCTGGGGGTATCAAATTGGGTAACAACAAACCCGGGTTCTGACCGGGAATACTGACTACGCCCGGACCTGACCAAGTGAGCTGCCCAGCGGCATTGACGCCTGCCACTAGGTCGATGGGATCGTTATTGCCATCCGCGCAGATGGGATCGATGGGATCGATGTCTATAATGACTGGATCGCAATCGGCTACCTGGCAGGTAAGTTCTGTCTCTTGACCCGGGCAGCTGGCATTGTTGTTGCTGAAGGGTATGACGCGTATCGTCACATTCTGAAGAGGGGTCAGCCCAGTGAGATTTACCGGTGGCTGGTTTTGAGGCTGCAGCACACCATCGATGTAAATTTCGTAGAAATCAGCACCCGGTACCGGTGGCCAGTCGAAGTCGAGGGTTGCGGCCGTATTGCTTTCACAGCTAACCTGAGGTGCCGGTAGCTCCTCCTGCACATCCACATCGACCGATCCGATATCGATACAGCCATTGGCATCGGTCACCGTCACATTGTAGGTCGTGCTCGAACTCGGCGAATCGGTGAAGGTGGGCCCGGTCGTATTGGCTGGGTCTGGGTTCCAGTTGTAAGTCACTCCTCCCGAAGCCGTGATGGTCACCTGATCGAATTCGCAGATGGCTGGTGGGTTGGCCGTCACATTCACATTGGGAAGGCCCAAAACGGTATAGGGAATATCGATGGTCTCGCAGCAGCCGTTGATCGAGCAGCCTTCCAGCTGCATGAAATAGCTACCCGGCGCAGGAGCCGTTATCGTATAGTTTTCACCGGTGAATAGGCCACCGTCCCATTCGTAGGTAACGGTTATATCTGGGTTAATGACAGAAAAGTTGATGATATCACCTGTACAGACGGGATCGGGGTTGGCCTCACCATCAACTACGGGTAGTGGATCGACTAGAAGATCCGTCATTAAAGTCTCTGCACAAGCGGCGGTACCCCCGATAATATTCACCACCCATTCGCCCGTGTCATCGGGTGTAGCGGTAAAGGTGTAGCTGCTGTTGGGGCCGTTTTGTACGACCGAACCCGACGGATTTACGAATTCAAAGGTGTTGCCACTACTTATCGATATCGTTACTTGGTCGCCTTCGCAAACCTGATTGCCGGGGCTGATATCAAGCGTAGGATTGAAGTTGCCATAGGTGGCATTTACCGTAGCCTCTGCATCTGCGCAGCCTGGAGAGCTGACAGTAATCGTATATAGCCCTTCTTGATTAGTCGTAACGACAAGTCCGTTTGCAGTAAATCCGTTTGGTCCCTCCCAGACAATATCAGAACCACAAGGTATTTCGTCTGCATTTGCGGTCAGCGTAAAATCATCACCGGGGCAGGGCATATCGACCGTAGCAGTTAGGTTTTCCACTTCTGGCCAGCACAGGGGTTCGTCATTTAGGCAAGGTGGGCCACCAGGCGGGTTGTAGTTACCAGATTCTGCATCTCCGTAAGAAAAAACCTGAACAATATAGTCGGCTGCACTGCAACCTGAGTTTGGATTAGGGCCTGCAGTGATCTCCCAGCAAAAGGTGCGCGGGCAGTTACCAGAATCGCCCCAGTTATTGCCGGGGTCAGCATCGGCTTGGCCATTTGTACCCCCACAACCGACATTAGCCGGGCTCTCGAACGCAAAACCAGGGCCATAATTTATTCCAGTAGCACAAGAAGTCCAACCATTGTAAAAGCTCCAAGTACCACTACCACCCGCACATGCATTCGGACTACTGACTGGCGTGAGTGTACTTACATCCCATCCAGGCCCGAATTGGGGAATTATACTGTGCAGCCAGTTGATCACAACGGGGTTAAAGCTATTCAGTGTAAAACACATATTTACGACCGTGCCTTCAGGATAGCCCGCATCGGTTAGGGGCGGGTTTACATCTAGATTGCCTACTGCTGGTGAAGTACACTGACCGTAAACAAAACCAGCTGAAAACAGCAAACAGAGGAGTATAAAAAAGCGTGACATCAGTTTTTGATTTGCGTGGAAGGGGCTTAAATGTCATAAGTAGGACACACCTCAGTCTGAAAATTGAACTTGAGAGGACTTAGAGGCGGCCTTATGGGCAGTAGGAATCTGTAAAGAGTAGATAAGAATCGGCACCTATGCAGGAACGCGGCCAAAAATACAGAAAATCAGCTAACCGAATTACAATGAACGGTCCTCAGCTTTAACTCAGACCGGCGCGCTATCAAAAAATGCGATATTTGCACCTCCAATCAACATATGTCTACCGTCTCCAAGCCATCTGATCACCCCTGGGCGTTTTTACTGCTACTATTCTTTGCTTTCCTCGTCGCCAATTTGATCGGCTTCCTACTAGCTGATCAAATATGGGGCGGTTTACAGGAAACCCTCAGCGAGGGCGAGGTACTGCTCGATCAGACAGATCGACAAGTACTCAGATACGGGCAGATCATCATTCATTTTTTCAGCTTCACCATCACCAGCGTTTTGGTGGGTTGGTTGGCATATAAGGCTGAATGGCTACAGGAGCTGGGACTTACCAGCCGTATCAATATCCGTGGAGCCGGGTCAGGTATACTCCTTCTGGTTTTCTTGCTACCGGTGGCGTCTGTCATGCAGTACATCAATGTGCAACTAGACCTTTCCGAAGCAGCACTTCAGCAGGAAGCCCTGTCGAACAATCTGCTGCGCAATGTCGTACTTGGCGAATCTATGGTAGAGTTCATCACGCTGTTTATCGCTGTGGCCATCCTGCCCGCTCTTGGCGAAGAGCTTCTCTTCAGAGGGCTGATCCAGGGAAAAATCCTACCGCTTTTTATTGAAAACAAACACCTACAAGTCATTCTTGCAGGCTTATTATTTAGCGTCATGCACCTGGAAATGGCAGGCATTTTACCGCGATGGATACTGGGCATAGCCTTCGGATACGCATTCTTGTGGTCGCAAAGCTTGTGGGCACCTATACTTATGCACCTGACATTCAATGGCATACAGGCAGTGAGCGTGTATTCGTCTGGTGAATTTCAAGCAGATACAGAAGTTATTGCACTTCCGCAGGTGGTATGGATTCTGGCGGGCGCAGGCTTACTCGCATCCATCTGGCTCATTCGCAGACAGTCGGCATATGACAGAACATATATTGGCTGAGTCCGTTTTATACCTGTAAACAAGTAACATCTTATTTATTCGGAACATCAATACTATAATAGTCGGGAACTAAGTTCTGTAAAAGTGTATCTCTTTTAAGAGTTAGTGACTTTTGTATAGTTTCCCGTCTTACCTTTGTCACACACCATACTTGTTTAGCCATTATGAAGTCGATTCTAACGACGACCATTTTTCTCCTCCTCGGTTTGCTGTGCACTTGCCACGGTCAATCCGATGTACCGTTCGCCAAAGCTGGCCGGTCGGCAAATGGCATTGTCGTTACCCCACTTCGGTTTATAATCAAAGAAAGAAACCTGTGGAATTCGCGCTCGGGAAAGCGCTACATCAACGCCAATTTCCTCTACAATCGCGCCACGAACTCTAGGGAAGGCCTGGGTATTTGTGCCTCTTCTTCCTACTCCTTGCCTTTGCTGTATGGCTATCGCTTAGACCGACATCTGAGTTTCGAAGGTGGCATATTCGGTGGTTTAAACCGAAATCGCCTGGCGGGAACCTCTATACTCGGTCCTGAGCTAGGCCCGGCACAAAATGACCTGGCTTACGGTCTACTCGGCGGTTTCGCTTATGGCCTTCACGAAGGCGTCGATGTCAAGTTGCGCTATCGTTATGACTTCGGCGACTCTTTTCAAGCCTGGAATCCGGTCCAGGTCGGCTTATCATTCCGCTTCTAGCGAAATTTCAGCCTCCAACTCCCAATTCGCTCGTAAGGCATCCAATTTATATATCCTGACTCGTTCCGGCTGTCTGCGTTTTGGCCAATCTCCACCATCATAACGGCCATTTCCATTTACATCTTCGATTATTTCTACCCGGTAGTTACCAGCCTTCAATCGCTCGAAAGTTTGGGCATAAGTCGTATCACCGCTCATGCTAAAACGATCGATCAACCCATTATTTCCATCGTCGATCAGCTTTGCCACATACGACTGGCTAGCATCCAGGTCTGATATGCGCAACCTCAACATCCCTACATTGGCCGGGTCTGCTCCTTGTAGGTTGAATGATATGGTATCTTGATTCTGTAGCCCTTCAAAGTCAGTCACGGCACCCGGCTGAAAGACTACCTGGTATCGTTTATTGACTTCCCATGGCGATCGCAGCTTCAATTGCTCAAGGCGCATACCGTTCAGCTCCAGCGTGAAATCTTGGGTATTATCCAACGTATCTGGCAGTACTTCTACCAAACTCGAATCGACTGCCGAAAGCGGTCTGCTGAAATTCAGCTCAACCGTCTGCCCAGGATAAGTCGCTTGATTAGGTGCTTCTTGGAGCTGTATGGGCTCGTCTTCTTTCAGTTCTTCCCAGTCGGCTGCTGATATGATGATCGTGTCTATACCCATGGCCTCATCGCCAATGAGAATGGTATCCGAGCTGGCCGTTTCGTAAAATAAGCGAAGCGTATCATTTCGAGTTACCCTGATATAATCGGCATTCAAAGTCCTGACGGGCACCTCTAAAACAGGTCTATCAAAACCCAGCTTAAGTACCCTTCTCCTACTGGAATCTACATCGACTTGCACCGCCTGAGGCAAAGGAGACATGCGCAAATCGGGCATCCGGAAGTATGAGTCGCCAATCACCACTGCTGTATCTATAAAAGCAAATGCCGAAGTCGAGCTGCCGTACTCATAAATGCCAGCGGCATTTTCTAGGGCGTATAACCGATAGTTGCCGGGTTTGAGATTACCCAGCTCGTATTTACCGTCTTCATCAGTAAATCCAAAGTAAAAAGGTCGTTGGGTCGTGATTGCACTATCTACCAGGTTGGCGTAAAGCGAAACGAGCACCTTCTCTTTGCCCTCGCCGGTATATGCATCTAAAACTTGTCCACGCACCTCTGCCGAATCCAGTTCCGGCCCCGTCGAGAATACGTAGCGTATATTCTCTACAGGGTTTTTTTCCGTAAAGTCTACTATCGATTCCCCCAAGTTAACCGTATACGTCACACTGTCTTCCCACACGACGTCCTCAAATGGTATGATGAGACTTTTGCGCTTCAATTCCGGCCCTTCTCCCAAATCTACTGGCGGACTGATCACGATCTGCGTCGGATCGGTCAGCACCACCCACTCGTCGAAAGTAAGCACGATCTCCTCGGGCCTGAAGTTGACTTGTCTATTCGGAGTAGATTCCTCCAGCACCAGCTGGGGAGGTATGCTGTCGCGGTCTCCTCCCTCAGGCGGAAAAGGGGTTGCACAACCCGCACCCGCAGCGAACAAACCGATAAAGTAGAGGTAAGTCAATAATAAACAGAAGAGGAAGAAATACTTCATAGAAAACGATAATAAATTGAGATGGTGGAGCTTCGCTCCACCATCTCAATTTATACATTTATATCACACCCATTTCTTTTCCGATTTTCACAAATGCTTCGACCGCTCTCTCCAGATGCGTCTGACTGTGCCCAGCCGATATCTGCACCCGTATACGCGCTTTGCCCTTCGGCACCACTGGATAGAAAAAGCCGATAACGTAGATCCCCTCATCGAGCAGCCTACGGGCAAACTCCTGAGATAGCTTGGCATCATAGAGCATAATGGGCACGATCGCATGTACACCAGGAATGATATCAAAACCGGCCTCTGTCATAGCCGTGCGGAAGTATTCGGTATTGGCCTCCAGCCGATCGCGAAGCTCGGTAGAAGAAGAGAGTATATCCAACGCCTTGATCGATGCCCCCACGATAGACGGAGCCAATGTGTTGGAAAACAAATATGGCCGAGACCGCTGACGTAGTATATCGACGATCTCCTTGCGCGCAGCCGTGAAGCCACCCGATGCGCCACCCAGTGCCTTTCCGAAAGTACCCGTTATGATATCGACCCGGCCCATAGCGTTGCAGTACTCGTGCGTACCGCGACCGGTCTTGCCCACGAATCCCGTCGAGTGGCACTCGTCTACCATGACCATAGCATCATACTTCTCGGCCAGGTCGCAGATTTTGTCGATTTGCGCAATCGTGCCGTCCATCGAGAACACGCCATCGGTGGCGATCATTCGGCGTCGAGCCCCTTGGGCTTCGATCAGTTTGGCTTCCAGGTCGGCCATGTCATTGGTATTATACCGATAGCGCGTCGCCTTGCACAAACGAATACCGTCGATGATGGAAGCGTGATTGAGCGCATCTGAAATGATGGCGTCTTCCTTGGTCAAGAGCGGCTCGAACAACCCGCCATTGGCATCGAAGGCCGCCGCGTAGAGAATCGCATCTTCCATACCCAGAAAGTCAGCGATCTTGTGTTCCAGCTCCTTATGTATATCCTGCGTACCACAAATGAATCGCACCGAAGACAAGCCAAACCCATGGCTATCGATGGTCGCTTTAGCCGCCTCGATCAAAGCCGGATGAGACGATAAGCCCAGGTAATTGTTGGCACAAAAGTTCAGGACTTCCCTACCCTGCGTGGTTTGTATCTCCGCTGCCTGAGGCGTGGTGATGACCCGTTCTTCTTTGTACAGGCCAGCCTCTTTGATGCTGGAGATTTCTTCTTGGAGTATTGGTTCTACGTTGGTATACATATTCGTTTTGTATGATTTGGTGGGCGCAATCACCCAGCAAATAATACAAAAAACCGAGCCATATGTTATGAGCTAACAGCCTCTGGCAGTAACTTTTTATTCAAATTTTGCATCATATCCCTGGTCATGCCCTCCAAGTCGAATGCTGGCTGCCAGCCCCAATCGTTTCTCGCCGCCGAATCATCTATACTACTCGGCCAGCTGTCGGCGATCTCCTGACGAAAATCCGGTGCGTAATCGATCTCAAAATCAGGCACTATCGTGCGTATCTCCCGCGCCAGCTCAGCCGGTGAAAAACTCAAGCTCGCCAAATTGTAAGAGGTCCGCACCTTGATATCTTCCGCCGGGGCATTCATAATATCCAGACAAGACCGAATAGCGTCTGGCATATAGATCATCGGCAGGTAGGTATCTTCCTTCAAAAAGCAGGTGTAATGCCCTTTCTCGATCGCCGCATAGAAAATATCTACCGCATAATCAGTGGTACCGCCCCCCGGCAAAGTTTCGTAGCTGATGATACCGGGAAAGCGAATTGACCGTATATCGAATTGGTATCGCTTCCAATAGTACTGCGCCCAAAGCTCCCCGGCCAGCTTACTCATACCGTAGACCGTAGTCGGCTCCAGCGAGGTGTGCTGTGGCGTATGCGCCTTGGGCGTACTATTCCCAAAAACAGCAATCGTGCTCGGAAAGAAAAACTTCCTGACGCCCTGCTCCCGGCAAACATCAAAAAGCTGTAGTGCCGCATTGAGGTTGACATTCCAAGTCTTTTCAGGCATCCACTCCCCTGTGGCAGACAGAATAGCGGCTAGATGATAAACCTGTGTAATCTTATAATCGCTGATCACCTCTGCCATCCGCTGCGTATTCAATATGTCGAGCATAATGAACCGACCTTTCTGCCTGGGCGTCGTTTTGTTATTTAATCCTTCCCTACCTGACTGCGTCGAGTAGGCAGGCGCTGGTGGTTTTATATCACTCACGATCACGTTGCGATCCCCGTGCTGTTTGCGCAGTGCTGCCGAAAGGGCCGTACCGATCTGTCCCCCTCCCCCCGTTACGAGGATTCGTTCTTGTGGCATCTTGGTTGTGGTTGGGCTAATTATAATTTACACCGTGCGGCCTGCGGCCGCACGGTGTAAATTTAAGTTAAAACTGGCAGCCCGGCTATAATTAATATATCAGAGAAAAATGAGCGGTGCAGCAACGAAGTAAATCAGCTTGTACAGCTTGGCGACTATGTCGACGCTGGGCAGGCTTGGTAATTTTGACTTTCATACTATCCGCCTAACTCTGCTAGTGCTTCCTCGATATCTACGTACTCACCAGCTTCAATAGCTCGATCAGATTCCTTGGCTCTTGCTACTAGCTCTTCAGCGGTCATGGGCTTTAAGCTAGCTTCATAATCTGCTACATCGAAGCCATCCTTTAACGCTTCAGGTTGATACGTCCGGAACAAGCTGTCAGCTATCTCTGCTAGCGTTTGGAGCATCTGCTCATTGGCTTACTCGACGCGTAAGTGCAAAGTCTCTCGAAGTTGTTCGGTGGCCATGATCGGCGGATTGATTATAGAATAATGTCGTTGTATAAAGATAATGGTTTACTTTTCATTTTAGGTTCACCCATCCACATATAGTTTGAAGTGCAGCTTGATGGTTAGTTAGCAAAATAGGCGAACGCATCGCCATACTCCGTCGTCAAAAAGGATACTCACAAATAGAGCTCGCTAAAGCCGTAGGTATATCTCGTGAAGCTATTGGCAAGTATGAACGCGCCGAAGCCACCGCCTCTGTAGATACCGCCAAACGTATAGCCGATGCCCTTGATGTAACGCTCGATTATCTGGTCGATGAAGGTGCCGCACCCAGCTTCGACAAAAGAACCGTCGAGCGTATGCAACAACTACAAGAGCTAACAGACAAAGACCAGGAACACGTCTTTGCTATTATCGATGCCTATGTGAGAGATGCGCGGGCAAGGGTGGCGTATGGGTGATAGAAGCCATAATCTACTCCGCGACCCAGATATGGTGCGAAGATTCAAAGACATTGCCGATTTGAAAGATAAGGAAAGGGAGCATGTACTTTTTGCGCTAGATGCTATGGTACAGCGGGTTAAACTGAGGGAAGTGGCAATGTGATTTTTTCTAAGGTTTTTAATACGATATACTAATGAGGTTAGTCGATTCACTTTTGGACAGCCAATATCTTTCGCTGCCACTTATCAATTGAAACTCTAAAGAATCACTCCATTGATTTAGTTGATTCATGTTTTCTGGCTCGATAGTGGAGTATAAAATTGGCTTTGGTAAAGTATCCTTGAAATACAGAATATGACCACCAGCACTCGTGAAATAAGGCACATCTTTCAGCACCATACCTTTCGTAATGGAATCAGAAGATAGCGATAATCTTCTATGCTGTCCATTTAGTCCATAACTATATTTATTGGCATAAATGGTGAATCCATTTTTAAAGGTAATCTTATCTGTTTTTTGAGAAATCTGTGAATTTTCAACTTCGCGACTGCAGTGAAAGCTTAGCAGCAAAATTATAATTATTGACTTTCTTAGTTTCAAAAGGTACATTACTAGTATGTTCTTGCTGGTATTTTATGCCCTTCAGAAAACTGGGTAAAGATTCCATTATTCTTTAGAGAGTTGCCAGACGCAGCCCATCCTCTTGTACTCATTCTATATTGATATTCCAACTCCCCATATAATGGAAAAGACCCGTAGGTATGACTGCCTGCCGCAATTAGTGCCATTTCATCTTTAGCAAGCCTACCACCATCTGTGTGATTTCTATAATGCAAAGCACCAGCAAGTCTTTGAAAAGTATCATAATCAAAACCTGCAAACGACGCTCTTCCCGCAGCATTATAACCCGCCAAATAATTCCCGGCACTTCTTGAAGTTGCATAGAATCCATTTAATAATCTGGCCTCCTTTGTAAGTCCATTTTTATCTTGAATGGAGAAGAGGCCAGTATTCGTCGACTCCTGAGCTACTTCTACTAAACTCATGGATTGCGCTTTGCCATGATAGAAATCGATCATTTCGTCCCATGAAGTCCCAAAAGATATTTTCATATCTTCAATTAAGCCACCGGTGTATGTATCAACGAACTCATCCCAATAAAGGGTTTCACCCATGAGCTCACCATCAGAACCTTTTAGCCTCTGCCCGGATCCACTTCCAGTTGCGGCAAATTCGTCAGGAAGACTCTCATGCCTGTAAACTCCGTTATCACCATCTTGATACACTGCAACCACGTTACCATCTTTATCTGTGTGAGTGGAAGTAGCACTCCTACCATCTGGATCAATTAGACTAATTGGATTACCCAACACATAATTATACCCCGAGTAAGCAGCAAAATCCTGTGCCAATGGATCGACACTTAAAAAACCCTGCCCTACTTCTGCAGCATACAGCCTGGCACCTATTACACCCATGCTTCCAAGTTACGCACTTCTTCAGTTCTTCCAGCGTCAGTTAAAAGAAAAAGTACAGCCTAGTCATCGTGGTGGTCAACGTCACGGTTTAGGCCGTCTTTCTGAAGTTGTATTTTGGACGGAGCCCTGCGGAGTTCAAAATAGAAGTTCAGAATGACGTTGGCCCGGCGGCCATGGAGCCGATGTCGCGCTTAGCCGTCTCGCATCTTCAGTTGAAGCACTCGCCGGTAGGCTCATCAATGAAGGAGGACTGAAGCCGGAGCCTTAGCGGAGGCTGCGGGCCGATAGCGGGAGCCGCCCGAAGGCTGGTGGCGAAAGGGCCTTAGCCCGGAGCCAACAGTCACGCGAAGCGGCAAGCATAGCGACCTTCTGTTAGTAGTAGCACCGATTTATGCGCAGCTGAGGGCGGCCGAGCGGCCCGCCGAACTAGAGCGGCGAAGTGACCGTACTGATGGCCAACACCGGAAGGCCAGCAGCACGGGAACGAGAGCCGCTGCGCCGAGCCCGAAGGACGCGCAAGTAGCGTGACGGACGCAGCCGACTGCCAGTCGCAGGAGGACCGACCGGCGCGATACTTTGCCCGGACTGAGGCTCCGAGGCGCGCCGCTACACCGCTAAAGCTTTCGATTACGAGTAAGCTTACTTGAACTTCTCTAACAACTTTTTCGGATCATCGCCTCCGTGATCTATATCTGCTACAAAGACTATGGCTCTTTCTTCATCGATGGTAAATATGACTCGATAAGACCATTGAAGTGCTCTGCGATAAGTTATCTGGTCAGTACAGATAGCATGCAGACGTTCATGAGCCTCAGGCATTTTATCCAGAGAGCGAACAGTTTTCATAATCTCTTTTCGGACGTAAGTTGCACGGCTGACGGAGTCTCGCCGACGCACATATTCAGTTATTTCCCGCAAGCCTTTAAGAGCCTGAGGAAGTAAGACAACCTTGTACTTTACCATGTAGCAGCTTCCTTTTCTACCTCCTCTAAAGTGTAGTACTTACCCTCCTCTTTTGCTGCTCGAACCTGCTCATCATAAATCGCTTTCATCTGATGAGCATATTTAGCCTTGCCATCCAAGTCGTAGCCAATGATTGCGTCTTCCTCAACTTGCTTCTTCACGTAAGTCTCCACCATAGCATGCATGGCAGATAAAAAGCTTTCATCCACTTTTTCCATCCAAGATTGAAGGTCGGCGCGCATGTCTACAGCACTCATGACAATAGGTTTTATAGAATAATGTCGTTGCATAAAGATAACGGTTTACTTTTCATTTTAGGTTCACCCCAGCGGATGATGTTCTTCGATGCCGCGCTTCAGCTCTTCGTAATCACTGGATTGATACGCCTGGGTCGAGCTGATGCGGCGATGACCGGCAAAGACTTGTACCAGCCGCACATCGTGGCCAGCCTTGAGCAAGTGATGGATCACCGATTGTCTGATCTTGCCCGGTAGCAATCGATCTTCTTTTGATCGCTCGCCGTTGATCAGCCGACTGATACCGTGTGCGCCCAGTGGCTTGCCGTACTTGTTGAGCAGCAAGGTTCCAGGATCGATTTTATCTCCTAAGAGCTTCGCACGATCAGTTAGCAGATAGCTATTGATCGGCAGGATCTGATCGGCGGCTAGCGGCAAGGTTCTCCCTCGATTGCTGACACTTTCACGGATGTAGACCTCAGCCTTTTCTAGCTTTAGATCGACGACTAGGATGGACACGATCTCTCGTACGGTCAACGCCTGGCGCAGCAGCAAAGACAAGATGATCCGATTGCGACCAAGCAATCGACGGTCTCGACAGCTGTAGTTTTCTGCCAGCTGCTGCAGCTGCTCTTTCATGTAAAGCCGGTCTAATTCGATGCTTCTATCGTACACATCACGCAAGCGCAGCCGCTCACAAGGATGATCCGAACGCTGACCACTCGCCTGTAAATAGCGATAGTAGATTTTGATAGCGGCTAGCTTGTTTCTTAGGGTGGAGACTCGCGTTGACGAGCCAGAACCCGATCCCGCTGCTGCGAGGACCTTCGGCATGCGTAAGTCTAAAATATAAGCCACCACTTGAGCGTAATCGGCCTTCAAAGCCTCAGCCTCACCGCCTACCCAACTCAGCCATTGACCAATGCCGTGCCGGTAACTCGACCAGCTCGTCGAACTGTAGTTCGTGCGCAAGTAATCATCCAGGCTCATGCCAGTAAGCGTCTGAGTTGACTGGTCCCGATGTGCGTATAGACTTCGGTCGTCGCCGCCTTTCGATGACCTAAAAACAGTCGCACCTGATCCAGACCAAGACCGTTTTCGAGTAGGTGGGTCGCGATGCTATGCCGCAAGACATGTAGACTGATTTGTGACTTGATCCCGGTTCTTTTGGCTACCGCCTTCAGTCGCTTATTAGCTGTGTATGCGCGCATTCGACCGCCTCGGTCATGTAGCAAAAACGGACCATATTTATCGCCCTTCACTCGCCTGGCTAGTTCTCCAGCTACCCCTACACTCAAAGGAATAAGCCGCCGCTTGCCGTTCTTTCCGCGCCTGACCACCAGCTTTCTCTCTGCCAGATTTACATCCCCTAAATCGAGCATCTCCAACTCGGATGCGCGCAAGCCACAGCCGTAAGCTAGTGCCAGGATCAATCGCTCGCGGATCGTCTCGCAAGCCGCGTACAGCTGCTTGATCTCCGCTTGGCTTAGAGCCATTCTTTGGCTACTAGCCGACGGATACACCACTCGCCATTCACTGCATGGATCGTAGCTGATCTGCCCCGTCTCCAACAGATAATCAAAAAGTAGCCGCACCGATCTCTCGTAGCCATAAATCGTTTTTTCGCTCAAGTGAGCCGCACCGTTTTTGCTCGGCCGAGTCTTTAGATATTGCCGATACGCTCGAAGGTCTTTTGCGCTAACCATCTGCACTTCCCGATCACCCAACCACCATAAAAACCAACCCGCCTGCCACGAGATACCACTGGCCGACTTCGGACGGTAGCCCAGACTCAGCAAGTACTGCTCCAACTCACGCAAGATTGGACGGTGCAAAGATTCGATTTGACTCGGACGACCCATATATATACTTCTCTTGAAAAGACCGAACGCCAGACCATTTTTGGCCCTTTTGCCCCGTGTTTATTGATAAGCTGGCGTTCGCTCTGGCATTCCGTGGCGTTCGCCTTTTCCTTGTATCTTCTCTACTTGCGACCGTAAATCGGCTTGGATACGCGAACGGATCACCTCCACATTGTCCCAATAAGCGATTTTGTAAAGCAGTCCCCGATTGGCATAACCGCCCGTTTGCTTCACGTACTCCAGCTCCAAAAGCTGGGTCAGATACGTGTGTTGTTGCGTCTTGGATATCCGCAGTGCTTGTCGCACTTCCCGGCGCGAGAACTCGTAGTCTTTACCCCTGGCCAGTACATAGGTTTTTAGCCGCTCATAGAAGTAGCGGAGTGCTCCGTCCAGCTCATCGACTTTCAGTAAAATGGCATCAAACAAGATATCGCAAGCTGCCTGTAAATCGCTTGGCTCCGCGATCAGTCGGCCCAGATGATCACTCTTTCGCTGGTACTGATGCAGCAGCACGATCTGACGAACGAAGCTTTGATAGAGCGCATTCAGCCGGCGAAGTTTACTCGCCTCAGCGGGTAGCTGGATTTTGGTAGCATACGGATTAACGACCGTTTTAGAGCGGTCTAGTAGTCGCGCGCAAGTCCGTAAAAACAGCCGCAACTGCTTCTCTTCTGTCGTATCGACCAGACCCGCCGCTCTTCGATTTTGATAGTCGATCACGGCCTCCGTTTGGGCTTGGCTTTCATCAACTGCGACCACCAGCGAACGGCTCAGGTTATCCACATAAATCTCGCCCATCGTCGTCGCGGCCAGGCTGGCCACCGGACCCAGCACCGTGCGCACCTGACCGCGTATGTTACCCGACTGATCTTTTACGCTCGTTGAGCTGCTCAGTCGGCCGCGGCTTTGTAACTCTCTAAAGGCTAGCAAGGCTTCCTCCTTTAGCCCATCCAGATCTTCTAGTACGATCAGCTTGTGGCGAAGCTCGTCTCGGCCATAGTTATAAAAGCTCGAGTCCGTCACGCGTGTCAAAGTGATGACTTCTTCATCAGGCAGCAGCTCTGCGATCTTCGTGATCAGATGCGTTTTACCGCTGCCACTCGTACCCTGGACCAGCGCGTGCAAAGGCTCATCGGTCGCATGACTCAAGGCCACCAGGTACAACAGCAATCGACTCTTTTCTTCACCCACAATACCAGACCGGCCCAGATAATCGCCTAGCTGTTCCAGCAGGTCAGATCGTTTTAAAAAGCTGAGGGCTGTGACCCGTTCGCCTTTCGGGATTTGTACTTCCGCAGGTCGGTCACTTCGCTCATTGCCAGCCTGCTCTCGGTGCTGCTCCAATAGATCAGTCAATAACGTCAGATCGCGCAGCAGCAGATCCTTTCTAATACCCAGCACCTCAGCTGCTTGCTCGGCCAGCCCTTGGCTTTGCTTGTACTCGTATAAATCGACCTTTGCCCGATAGTCCTGACCCGAAGCACTGATCTGTACACTCACTTTCAGGCTATCCGCGCCACCTCGTACACCCCCGCGTATGCGATAGCGCGCAGCTTCGCCCACATAGCTCAGGTAGTGCGCACCAACTTCCAACTCGCTTGGCTGCTTCTCTGGTGCCGATACCGGTAAGGATATTTTAGCCGCTATTTCTTTTAGCTCTACCTCCCCTACCGGTCGACGGGCATCGAACAACTTATTAAAAGCCTCCAACGCATCTTCCTGACTCACCCAATAGCCATTGACATCCTCCCCTTCCGGTAGCTCGATGGTCGTCACCCTCAGTCCTGGGCGTAGTTGCTTTAGCTCACTGCCTACTACCTCAGTGGCTTTCCTGCCCGCCTCATCGCCATCTAGCGCTAGTACAATTTCTTCTAGCTTCGGTAGCCCGACGATCAGCTGCTTGTGCTCTTCGGTTAGTCCATTGGTGCCATACATCGCCAGCATATTGCGCTCCTGATAAACCAGACTGGCCGCATCGATCACACTCTCCGTCAGCACCAGCTGCTTCACATTCCGATTGGGATACTCCGGAAAAAGACCTCTTCGACCCGCTGTATAATAATGACCTGGTCCCTTCACTGCCCGGCCATACAAGCTCACCACATTATCCTTTTCATCCAGCAAGGGAAAGATGATGCACCCACGACCCCAACGCTCTTTCGACTTGCGCGATCTGTACCCAATACCCAGACCCGATACATCTAGCTTCCTACGACTGCAATACGCCTTGCCCGTTGGCGTGCGCTGCATACCCGCTAGACTCTCTTTGTAAATCGCCTCGACATCGAGCTGAGCTTCTACTGGATTGGCTTTTGGTACGATTTGCTCTACTCCCGCCCACTGCTTGGCTTTCATGATCGCTTCCCGCTTCGTGCTCTTATCCATCTTCATGATAAAGTCGATCACATCCAGACTCTCCGTATCGCAGCTACCCGCAAAGCAATAGACCGTGCCAGTATCGGCATATACCCGCATGCTAGCTTTGGCATCATCGTGGAAAGGGCACTTGAGCATACCATTACTGTTTGGCTCTAGGCTGTAGTGTGACAGGACCGTGAGGATAGACAGGCGGGATTTGATCTCGGGGATAGACATTGGCAGTAGCTTTTTCAGTTTTTCTTTCAATTGAAGAAAAAAGTTGAGTTGTGTACGATCAGACACAAAACTACAACATATGACGCAACCCCACAAGCAACATCAGCCATTTAGTTGTCTATAAATACCGTATTTTCGCGTAATTAGTACCAGATCATACACTTATGCCTGCTATCGTTAGCAAAATAGGCGAACGCATCGCCATACTACGCCGCCAAAAGGGTTACTCACAAACAGAACTCGCCAAAGCCGTAGGTATATCTCGTGAAGCTATTGGCAAGTATGAACGCGCTGAAGCCACCGCTTCAGTCGATACCGCCAAACGCATAGCCGATGCCCTCGACGTCACACTCGATTACCTGGTCGATGAAAGCGCCGCCCCCAGCTTCGATAAAAAAACCGTCGAGCGTATGCAGCAGCTACAACAGCTAGCCGATAAAGATCAAGAGCACGTCTTTGCCATTATCGATGCCTATGTGAGAGATGCGCGGGCGAGGGTGGCGTATGGGTGAGATATCTTTTGTAATACTTCCATTTTTACCTTTATCACATACTCTCTGTTTAAGTGAATTTTATGTTTTAAGACTATCTGTTTTTGAGACAGCCGTAACTATTTCCCAAAAAACCAAAATATAGAAAACAAGGAACCTGTCATTTCCAAAAATGATCTCATAATAATTGGGGCTCCCGCTAACTATGAAATCATTGATCACTAGCCACCAGGCTATATTCAAAATGGATACGACAAAAAAATATATAACAGTTTTTAATATTATTTTTTTGATCATTTCCAATTGTTTAAGATTTAATACTACTCCCATCCTCTATGGCCTCCTACCCTGTTTGCTGCTTCATAAATTCGTTGGTCCATTTGTTCTCTCACTCCAGCTGGTAATTGAGCTCTCCATTCACTAACAAGTCCAGATTGAGCTCTCCATGTACCTATAAAATATGCTGTGCCAAGAACCGCAGGATTAATTTTAGGTTTGCCCTGAAGGCTTGTACCAATACCTTGAGCAAGACCCCCAAAGCCTGCCATTTCTAAGCCTTTAGAATTCATTTCACTGAGCATACTTATCTCATTTGCTTCGAGAAAAGCCCCAAAAGAGCGATAATATTCTGGTTCTGATTGCTCCTCCTCGCACAAGGTTTCAGAGCAAGCGTTTCTACGGATTTCGATAGTTTCACCGGGGTTTATAGCCACTTTTAGAACCCCGTCCTTATCACGATACAAACTATAGCCTTGCTCACCTAATAGTTGAATTGCCTCAGCTGAGGATATTCCCGCTTTTCTTGCAAGTCCCCATGCGCCGTCTCCTTGTTCAGCAGTATACGTTCCATCTCCATTATCTATCCAGTCATCGCTCCTTACGTTACTATCACCGCCTAAAGTTCCAAACCTATTCGCTAAGTCAACATTAGCTTCGCTCCATCCTTCAGGGGCCTGACCTGTTGGATCGATTAAAAGAACAGGATTACCCATTACATAATTATATCCCGACCAACCTGGGAACTCTTCTGCTAGTGGATCGACACTCAAAAACCGCCCCACATCAGCATCATACAGCCTGGCACCGCGATTATCGTAACCGCTTTCGGTGTCTCGCTCGTGTTGAGTTGTTAAGAAGCGTTCGGGCTCGCAGGGGGCGTACTCGCGTAGGATCTTTCCGTAGGGAAAATAATCGGCAGCATAGGTAACGGTTACGGCTTCGGCATTGTCTGCACGTACGACCATACGGGTATTACCGAGATGGTCGTACAAATAGAAAGAAACCGGCGTAGTGACGGGCAAAATAGGATCTTCTGGGTCTTGACCGGTTACAGGGTCTAAGTCGCCATAATCTTCAGAATTTGTTGGAGCTGGTACAATAACAACAAGTAGATCATCATTACCTGCTCGTATGTCTAGCAGGTCCGTAATTGTACCATTAGTGGTTTGACCATCATCGAAAAGACCTAAAGAGGTCGATTCATTTTCGATCCATAGCCGGTCTATGATTCGATAAGCCACTAAATTGATTTGATCGAGCTCACTGTCGAATACCATACGCTCTATACCTCCACAAAATTGTATGCGGTTGATGCGGACTGGGAATTGAAGATCGGCCACCGTGACTTGATCCATCATTTCGTCTAGTTGGCCCAGGGTCAAATCGAGCATTTGCTGCTCGGCAGGTGTACATCCTGCTTGATTGGCTAAATCATTGCATATATCATCACAGTTGCCGTTCAAACAAGGTATATTAATAGGATTTTCACAATCTAAAAAATAGATTGAGAATTCATCATTAGAACTATTTTGCATTACTACTTGACCACTAGGTGATACTATTTCAAATTGTATCGGATCGATTAGTTCTAAGTCAATTCCAGATTCTGTTCTCAAGATCAGTATATCAGCCGATACGGTATTACCACTAACTTCTACGGTTTGACTTATTTGAGTCGTATCATTTGCAATAGCAATGTTACGGCCCCCTAAATTCATAGATAGCTGAGCCTCCATACTATCTGGAATTGATGAAAATGGTGCATACAAATAGCCACTACTCGCCATTTGCAATCCAGCACTTCTAGACTGCATGCTTTGACTGATACAAACCTGTGCGCTACCGTTTAATATTGATATATCTACCTGCGGAAGTACAATTGGAATATCTATGCCGTGGTTAATATTGTTCCATTCTTCGTTGAGGATATAAGCTAATATCTCATTAAGCAAAGCATTCTTGCTTTTCTCCGATAAAAATTTGAACTCATCTAAATCAATATTCAGATCATTTTCCAAATCGGGATAAGATCGTCTAATATAGCCAGCTGAAACCAGTCCAATAGGATAGCCTCCGTCTCTTTGACTTTGTGATACGGCAATAAATACTTCAGCAGTTGACGCTGTCGGACTATAAGTGACCTCAGCGCATTGATTTATCGAGGCATTTTCGACTATTGTTACAGAATCTTTGCGAATATCATTGTGGCAAGAATTTCTCGTTGTCCATTCTCCCTTTACATCAAAATAGTGTGTCAGATAATCGGCAGATTCAAAGTCAAGAATATCTATACTAAATTCTGAAATGCAGTCTTCGTTCTGTGGAGTAGATCTACAATTGAGGCATCCTGAATCAAACTCATTGGTTACTTTACAGTTTCCATACTCTACTCCAGTGATCCTATTGAATCTTTGGCATCCTTGTATAATTTCTGATTGAGATAGAAACTCAACCTGCCCATCCCGAAGCACTTTCATTATTTGCAATGGATTGTCCAACTCTATCACATGAGTAATATTATATACTCCTGGGAAACTATAAATCTCATCAAAAGTCAAATAAATAACATCAAAGTATATACTTCCTACTAGACATGGTGGTTGTTCAATTCTATATAAAGTTACTGGAAAATCTATGGACTCACTTTGATTACATTGGCTTCTTAATTCCTGAAACACAATATGCTGTTGCTGAAGAAAAATCCCAGGACAAGATTTTATATCAATATGACATTCTTCAAAATCACTTACATCACATGATAAATAATCACCAACTACTGCCACATTCAAAATAGACTGCCTAACAAGAATGTCTTGAAATGTATATGTTATGGTTTGACCATCGACTGTTTGTACACTAAACTCTTCATAAGGGCTTGTTACAGTTATTTCTTGCTGAATCACATATGATTGATTTGGCAAATTCATCAGTTCCGGTTCAGTCAAGTAAACCGACTGCCCCGAACAGAGAAGAACGCGAGTGAAAGTATGTGGAAAAGTTAACCCCTCTGTTCTAGCAGCTGTACCGTAATAATCATAGTCATTTATCAAATTAATATAGTCCTCTTGGTCCTGCTGTGTTTTGTCGTCACATATAGGCGGAATACAAGAAGGATCCAGCTCCTCGCCACAATCTGGAAAATTGTTGAGCAGAATGGATTCTCCATTAGCACGGGCACCCAGTACTTCGAATAGGTTTTCAGTGGTACTCCCCTCTTCACCAGCTACTTCCACAACTATAGAAGTGGTGCTGGAATGCACTTGTATGGTCTGCACGATATCGTAGTTGTAATCGGAAAACTGTCCCATTTCGCTATCGAGTAGGTAAAACTCCGTGCCATTACAAAAACGAATACGCTGAATATCTAGTGGATATACTAGACTGGCATGATTGCCAGGTCCATCTTGAGCGATGTCAGTCAGTAAGCTCCTCAGATTACTGCCGCTAAAGCCTTCATTGCATGGTTTGTTGGTCTCTATGCAGACGGGCTCTTCCGTACACGGTATATAATCATCGATATTAATATCTAAATTTATATTGTACATAGATGGCCATAGAGATGAAAGTGGCACATTCTGACTTTGCCCTCCATTGATAGAGACTTCGAATTGTTGGTTTGAACTCGTTATCTCTATCATTTGAACGACAATAAAGCTCCTATCTATTCCTGGCAGATGTTCTTCTAAGACATAGGCTTCTGCACCACCACACAGTCTGACTCTGTAAATGAATCGCTGATCGTTCAGATTAATTTGGCCATCATCGACTTCATCATAAGCGTCTGACAAATACTGGATTTGAGCCGACGAAGTACCCCCATCACATTGGAATACATCGGTTAAGCATACATCATCGCATACGTGATAATCGTTCAAGATAAATGTAGTAGGTCCTTTATCCCTAGCCACTAAGAACTCTATAATATTTATGGCGCCACCCGGGCTAGAAGACTCGTGAATACGGTAAGTGAGGAAGTCATCTTCACTGTATATTACGATTTGCTGAAGTATGTTGAACTTAGAAGGCAATTCAGAAAGCTCACGATCTAGCATATAATATTCCTCGTCATTTGCCAACTGTACCCGAAATAGCGTAGCGGGAAACGTCAAAGCTTCAGGATCAAAATCATCAAAAATAGCTGCCATGCCACTAGAAGTGATATTTGCACCTGGATCATCGGGAGCATCCGGTCTACATAGCGGAGGATTACATAGGGAACCTTCTGGTCCTATTTTAGCGACTCGATCTAGTCCGTTTATATACCAAGTGGGCTCATCACTGGTGATATCAATGATAGCGATTTCCTGTCCCCCAGAGTTTCGCAAATAGAATGATTTTCCGGTTGGGCCAGATTTATAGATCCTGGCGTCATTGATGTCATACAGATAATCTGTTCCAGCCGCAGAATAGGTGTACTTACCTCTGGTGTAAATGATTCCGCTTATGTTTTTTCGATCATCCATTTTAAGATTACCCGCACCGTCGAAACCATATTCGAATGTGCCTTCATTGACCACATTACCCGATACAGACACATCGATTATCTTATTATCAGCTTGGCTCAGATTAAAACTAAAGACTTCTTCGTCGATGGCATTCAACTCATCGACTAGGGTCGTTCTATTGATACCTGTTATGTTACCAATTAGGTCATAGCTGAACGAGACATCTCCAAGGGCTTCTAAGTCACCATCCACATTTTCAATAGCTTCCCCACCTATGCCGACACTCGCATTGGCATACGTAAGTCGGTTGAAGTCATCGTACTTATATCCGTAAGTTGTCGGTCCTGAGAAGAGCGCTTGACCGTCTGGTGTGTTAGAGAAGCTATAGGAATAACTCACCCCATTTATGTTTCCATTGTAGTTGAGATCACTTTCGTTAATTTCGGAATTGTCATAAGATAGAACCTCGGAAAAGATTCCAGCTTCCATATTTGTTAAACGGTCTCTGATATCGTATTTATAATCGACTTGATCGAATATAGTACTGCCGCCTAAGCCGAACATCCTCCGCTCTTCGACCATCATATTGTCTTGGTTGTACTTGTATTGAACGATTTTATCATCTTCAATACCGGAATCTGGTGCATCTACTTTTATTCTAAACATCCTCCCTAAGCCATCGAGAGTAGATTCCTGGCTAAATACAATCTGACCAGACATATTCTTTTTTACTTCTAGCGTTTTGGCTTGACCCGTTCTGTAGAAATCTTTATACGTTATAGAATATGCCACCTCAGCATTTGCTCGATCATCGAATCTTACTTGTTCTTGCCGTAGAAACCCATCACCATTGTATTTGTAGGTACGTCTTTCAATTACTTGGTCGGAGTCATTGAAGGAGTAGCAACCTGCCAATTTTCCAAGTGCTCCGGAGGCATTATTATTTGGTGCCCCCGGTGGATTACTCGCTAAATCGTCACCACCAATCGAAGAAAACTCGTTATACTGCCATATCTTTTCTGGGGAATAATCATTGTAAACATTGTTTGTATAGGTAATTATAAAAGCGCGAGGATCGTCTTCCAGAACCCACGGCATGCCCTCGTTTAGGAATGCTTCCGCTTTACCACCATCAATTTGAGCGATTGCTCGTCCAAAACGGTCGTATTTAATGGTAGTTGACTTGCCCGCACCGTCTTTGGTCGTTAGCGGTTTTCCTTCATAGTCGTAACTGAAATCCATCGTACCCTCATCGGGGCTGGTTTTTTGATAAGGATAACCAAAGTAGTTTCGCTCGATAGAAACTTCTTGCTCTTTGGGGTTGATGTAGCTTGTCAAAAGTCCCCTTTCGTCATAATCGAATACCGTTGCTGCCGTACCGTTTCCAGCTATGGTGGCAACAGTCCGTCCGTCTGCATCCGTATAACTGATGACTTCTTTCCCGTCTTCATCCGTAGTAACTGTTCTCATGTAAATACTAAGGCTAGGTAGTATACCAGAACCAGACATATTTCCGGCATCCTCAATCTCCCCCTTGACAAATGACTCTGTAACCAAACAATACTGATTGTCGACCGTAAAATCTCCATCGGTAGACAGACCTGGCTTTGCTGTTTTTAATGCTCTACCTCTGGGTGCAACGTCTAACTCGAAGTTGATTAAACCATTATCAGCCAAAGCAGCAGATGTCAACCCAGGCGCATCCCCAGCTCTTGGCGGAGAGCTGGCGGCAATACGACCGTAAATATCAAAATAGTGACTCGATGTTTTAGTAGAACCACTGCCAGCACCACCACTACTGGTATATTTGGTCACTTCTCCTATTGATCGGCCTAAGGGGTCTACATAAGCCAAGACTTCATTGTAGTTGTCGTTGTCTAAGTAGGTTTTGCTGAGTACGTAGTTTTTTCTCGCACGCTGTAAGAAGTTATCGCCTGGAGAATTGTTCCAGTTGCTGTATTCGTTTTCAGCGATCAAGACACCGTTTCTGTAGGTTTTCCACAGGCGATTGAATTCGTCATATTCATAACCAATTTCAATACCGTTCGGGTCTGTTATTGATTGGACCAGCCTACTGTCGTAATAGGTATAATTGGATAGAAGTTTGTCATCAAAAGTTGTTTGTCCACCTGGTTCATCCTCGCCAACTATAACAGCTACAGGTAGACCGGCATTAGGAGTGAGCATAGTCGAGGTATAAGCAACCTCTTCTCCGCTCGTGCAATAATTCCATTGTACGAGGTAGATTGGGGAGTACTCATATCGAGTATATAGCCCCTTGCTATCTTCTACCAAGCAGTTTTGACCCAGAATATTTTGAGAATGAACTTTAGCAGTCATCAAAGTAGGAACGAGGAAATCCGGATCATCTATACCACCCGTTAGATCTACTAAAGTACCTTGAAGTAGTGCAGCATCATCAACTTTCTTAGTCTGAACATAAACTTTTTCAACTCGCAAGAAATCCCTGGTTTCAGGAGCCGCCCTCAGGCTTACACTCCACTCCTCTTGAGTGACACCCATTTGCTGTAAATCTGGTTCTTGAAGAGGAATCGTGTTTTCATCTCGACAGATAACGATCACTGGGTCTGAAGGGGGAGGTGGAGGGTCGTTTGGATCGGGAGCAGCCGCATAATAACCTGTAGGGCTTAAATTTTCTGTATCACTTTGCCAGTAGATACATTCACCGTCTATCACTGTACCTAAATTGGGGCCCACTACTTCAAATTCTGAATTTCCTCCTCCATTTCCACCAGTTGGCGGCGGAGGTGGAGGATTAGTTCCTCCCGAACAGCTTAGATCAGGATCATCTAGGTTGACATCTACAGTTTCTGCATACTGGAAAGGAATATCTCCTGAATACACATAAAAAGTCGACTGAACAACCAAGCCACCATCGCTCCCATGGGTAATTCTTTTCTCAAAAACGTAATCTTGTTTGGGCCTAGTTGCACCACGCTCTACAACAGGGTATAACAGGGAATGATTGTCTATATCGATACGTTTACTACTAGGATCAATGAAATCGTTGCTATTCTTAAGATCCCATAAATAAAAGAATTCCTCGGTTGTACCAGTCAAACTCGCAGAGTTTGATGTTGTAACTTTACTTGGCAGAAATGAAGGTTCCCAGTATAGCCAAAAAGCTCCGTTGCCATTTGGTATACCGATATTCGGTAGTTTTGAAAAGGCATTCGAGCTAGTAAGGCCTTTATAGTCACATTCATAATATTCATACGTAGTCGTTACATCATAGCTATTTACACTACCCTCGCTTTCACAACTTGAATAATCATAAAAACTCGAATTAGAACTTACTAACTTAATAAAATGAGAACTCTGATTATCTATTGTGTTTGATTCTGTATAAGAATAATCCGATGGATTTACACCTGGGGCAGAAGCAGGATCAGGAGCTTCAAAATCAAAGTAAAAAAACTTCTGACTAGAGTATACTGACGGATTAGAGAAGGGAAATTGATTCAAATGACCTTGTCCATATGGACTGGACATCATGGCATTACGATATGATGTTAAATTTGTGTATGAGTTAGGTGAGGGACGATTTGAATAACTTTGGTATTCCTCATAGTCATAAGTGGTGTGTAGATTTCTTCTTCGGAAATAACCAGGCTCGAAAACTAGAGTAGACTCATAGGTATTTACAGTAGATTGAAGCGGTTGTCCATATTGATCAAAACTCTCCTGTTTTCGCAGCAATCCCCATAACATAGAGTTATTAGTGTAGTGCTCAAATTTAGTACTAGGATAGTTTTCGCTTAAGTTAAAAATTGGTCCTACCATCTCCACATTGGTGAAACCAACACCGACAGATGACTCTGCTTGAATAGAAAAAATATCTCCTAAGTGAGGAGATACAACTGTATTGTAATCTGCGTTTCCAGTCAAAGATGAATAGAGATATTTATAATATACGCTTGCGCCATTTTCATTACACTTCGTGAAGTTAACAGTCAAGTTATACCTTTTGATAGGTGTATTACTTCTAGGCATGTAATTTATATTGTTACCTTCGGCTGGATGGCAAGGCGTTGCATACTCCTGGCAGTTTCCACTTATCGGTGTTGGTTTAAACGGGAGCGTTATAAATGACTTGCCATCACTCCCAGCTCCATCACTAAATTCATTATACGTTACCTCTAATTCCTTTCCTAGAGGATTTGTCATCTTCGTAATAACATAATGGCCGAGGAGTGATTCGTGCTGAGGTGAATTCGGGTTACTCGGGTGGAGTATAGCTGCAATATCTGTATATTGAAATTCTGTAGTGGGATGTGATGAAGAAAGACTATTGAGTGAAGTTCCAACTGGAATTTGCACTATCTTCTTCAACAATTGAGTAAATCCCAAATCTACTGAAAGAGAAGTTCCTTGAAAATTAGGATCACTTGTGCATCCCCCTGGTAGAGATGCTCCTTGAGCAATTTCAAAGAAGAATCTTTGTGTACTTACTTCAGTATGTGATAGTCCCCCGTCATCAGCCGTAGGCGGCAATGTAGGATCACCATTTATTGTATACTTTCTTACATACGCTAATTTGCGAGTTCTTCTCTTATATTCGTATATCTTTACATTTGAGAGCTTAACTTTTTCTCCAGCAAGAGTAGGTCTGTGATTTATTCCAGATATTTGAGATTGATCCTTCCACCAAAAGCGCTGCCGCATAAATTGTGGCTGTGGAATAGTCCCAGCGACATCAGTATAATCCATGGTACCAAGTAGAGTGGGGACAGGGTTTACGCCAACTACTCCTAATCTTTCACTGTAAAACGGTAAATATGTATGCCAGGGCAAACCAATACCAAAATTACGTGGTACAGGATCTGTAGGATAAAGAGAAAGACTTTTGTTAACACTCTCTGAATTTGTACCTATACTGTTGTTTCCAATTAATTCTGAATTAAAGAAATGATTAAAATAAGAATTTAGAGGGAACACATTACTTTCATCATATATCATGTTTTGGCTCCTGAATTGAGGCGTGATTAAATGATCATGTGGGCCAAGATCAAATTTATTATCGGAATTTGCGGGACCAATCTGTAAATACACTCCGTTCTCTCTATACCTTTTCGGCATTCTAAACATCACCTTAAAAGGCTTCTCATTTCGCTTACCTCTCGTGTACCATTTAATGGGGCTTCCAAAAGTAGTATGAATTGACCAACCTCTGGTTTTTTTAAAATTAAATTCCCCGAAGTTATTAACACCTTTTAGTGCCTCAAGCTGATTCACATAATTATCACCACTTGCTACATTTATATCAAATAAGCATATAAAGTCTGAAGTATTGCTAATCTTTGCTTCAATCTCATAGTATGCTCCAGGTATGAAATTAGTTAATATTGGAGACTCTAACCACCCATGATTAAATTTTGCGTTAGGCATTGAAACATCTTGTCTTTCATAAACATTTCCATTCGAAATCAGATATGGATTACTCCAATTCGCAAAATCTCCCGGCGAGACAGGCCCATCAGCTGCAACATGCTTGTATCTTCTCCAACTATTGCCATCTACATCTGAATCATATACCAATTTTTTACAAAAAACACCATCCACATCATCACCGTCTACGCAATCGTCACCATCATATTCTAATTTTAGCACTTCTATAGAACTCCTAATCTCTGTCAGATATCTGCCAACATATGTTTTTGGAGGTGTATTTGTGAATGGTGAAGAAACATTCGCAGCCGCTATTTCGTCAAAACAAGACTGCTCTAACTCACCAAAAAGGTTAAAGTGTCCATAGGACTCATATTTGAATGATATCCGTTCCGGAGAAGTCGAGCTTCGTATTGAAGAGCAAACCCATTCTGCTACTTCTGGATTCGGGTATTCATTGAAATACAGATCGTTGTAAAACATCTTGTCAGGCCCCACGGAATGGTGCGGACGCAGTTTATGATATCTCAGTTGGGGGCCTCTTCTGTAATTTATGGAACCTGTAAATTGGTAAATGGTACCATCACTAGTGGTTACTTGCCAAGTCTCACCACTTAGTACAAATTTGATCGGCTTCTGAAAAGACATAGGGGCAAAGTGGTGATCGTCGCCTATGGAGTACTTGTAGACTAATTTTCCGCTTCCAACTCCTGGTATATTATACTGGGGGTTGAAGTAATACAAATTCCCTTCTCTATTTATATCAGTAGCTAAAAATATTTTCTTGTGATATGGATCGGTTTTAAGTGATTCTAGTTGACAACTAGTATACTTTTGGAAATCCTCCACAGATACACTTATCGTTGGCAAATTAAGTGACCAGCCCTCCCCATAAGGTACACCACGAACTGCCAATGCATCTCCGCCAGTCATCACAGACGAAGAGTAGCTCATCGTCAGTGTAAAGCTAGGCCCGTTGATAGTCGAGACTGTTCCGAGAGTATGAGATAAGTCGAAGGTTCCTGTGAACGTATTGACAGAACCGGCTACCGTCCCCTCATTTATCGCCCCAGCACTTACTTCTCTCGGAGAAGGATCGCCCGGTCCACTGCCGCCGATCATTTGGGCTCTGGTGATATAGGGTAAGAATAAAAAAGAAAAAAGTAGATAGAAAGAAAAACGCATAGTAAAGGTGTTTAAGCTATTGATCATTTAAAGGAATAATCAATAGACAATCAGTATTCTCGAACTTGAGAATACGCTAATAAGGTTTCTAGATAGGTCGAAACCGATTTATGCGTGAGGGAACAAAAAATTAGACCGACAAATTTCGAAAACGAATGGTCGGCACACTAAAAATATAGTTTATTGTAATGCTACTCTGTGTAATTAAAAATAAATTTATCGCAAATATTTTGTTAGCGCAAGAATAAGCTGATGATTTTTCATATTTTTATTTTTGTTACATGAAAGCCAGCCCCAAATCCTTCAGCTTTCAATCCTCATACTAAGTAGTCTGGAGTCTTTCCTCTTTCAACGAGCGAAGCAAGTGATCTTAAATCTTTACTCCCTGCTTTCCAACGCCTCCAAATACGCCTCCTTCCTCCCAGCTCTTACCTTTTTATTCGTCTCTGTCCAGTAGCTGTGGGCTTTGAGGAATTTAATTTGTAGCGCATTCCATTCTGCTTCGGTTTCGAGTAGGCGGAAGGCTTTAAGCTCCCGGAAGAGGAGCCGACCGATGGGGTAGAAATCGTCTCGGCCGAGGTAGTCGAGGTCGGCGTCGCAGATGATTTGTTCTAGGTGATTGCGGGGTTTCTGGGGCACTTTCGTTGCGCGGATCATACCGCAGATGCGCTCGATCTGCTCTTCGGTATAATCGTAGGCCGGTAACTCGGCGCGGGCGAGCTTACAGCCTAGTCGTTCGTGGTCTCGGTTGTTGATGAGGAAGCCGGAATCGTGGTAGGCCGCCGCGGTGCGAAGCAGATCCAAATCTTCGGGATCGGTAATGTCCTCTAACTCGGCCAACTCGACAGTGCGGGCCAGCACATCGCGAGTATGAGCTACGCTATGGTAGAATAGGTTACGAGACAGGTCTCGCTCCAATCTGAGTAAAATGGCATCTATCGCTGCCTGTACCCGCAAGAGATCAGTGGGTTTTACTCGGTTTCTTCTTCAGCTTCGTCGAAGAGTAATACACCGGTAGCTAAAAAGCGCAGTTCGCGTTCGGGCTCGATGATTCTGGCGATTTCTTCGGGGGTTTGGCCGTCGTCTTCGGCATAGTGGCGCAACTCCTCGACTGATGTAACCTGATAGTAGGCCTTACCCTCAGCGACCACCTCGCGGCCGGGAATATCGGTAGGTACGAAGAAACCGTAGTCTTTGAAGCGCACAAATACATCGCCTTCATCACCCAGCGACATCCAGCAGCCTTTCTTTTTACATACGTCACTCACCTCGGCGCGGACAATCACGTCGAGGCTGTCGCCTTCTGGCAGATCGGCTGTGGCTTCCAATAATTCCGGAAGTGAGATAGATTCCTCAAAATCTCCATACTCGCCTTCGCCGAAGATTTCTCCGGCATATTCAGGGGCAGCTACTACAGATTCATCGACTTGCTGATCTTCGGTAGAAACATCCGTTGACCCACAGGCAACCACCAGCGGAAGTACAAAAAAAGCAAACAGATACTTAGGCATAATTCTTTTGATTTACGCCCAAAGATAAGATGTAGATGGGGAAATACTTATTTAACGTGAGGTTGGGGCAGTGGAACGCTCGCAGGAGCTCAAAGCCTTCGCAGAGCTACGGCTTTGAGCACGCTACGAGGTTCTTTTCCGAGCAAGATTAGGACCTCGAAGCGTTTGCAAGCTCGAAGCCATAGCGGAGAGCTTGTAATCCTTCGAGCGTCCGATGTTTACCCCCCCAACCTCACATTATTTATTGATAAGCGACCAGCTCAGTCAAGTAAGCACCATCGTAGCCCAGTCCCTTCAACTGCTTTTGCAGGGCCTCGGCTTCGGAGCGGTTGGCATAGCTTTCGCGACTTTCGACCACCCAAACCTGCTCGCATGGACGGTAGCGGGCTACCAAGCTGGGGTGGAAAGGGAATTCGCTGGGATCGGTATAGCGCAAAATGGCTACCTGTACTTTGTATTCACGCGTGGGCGTGGTGGCGAATCGCGGGAGCTCTGGCGCATTGGGCGAACCGCCCTGGGCAATGCTCACCCCACGAGAATAGGTCGTGGGTAGCTCGTCGCAGTATGGCGGTTTGGTATCTTGAGCTGCGAGCTGAAGTCCCAGCAAAGAGAAAAGCAGAGTGAAGAAAATAACCTTCATAACAGGTAGTTTTATGAGATTTTGGCAGCTGTGCGCAGCCGATGTGTGTTGTTGTAGACGTGCGGAGTAGAATAAAGACACACCAAATATACAATATATCGCAATTTATAAGGGGTTGGTTTGATTGAAGTTTAGAAAATTTAAGTCACTCTCTCTTGATTGTCACCTGCAAATCCACTCTCCGATTGAGCTCGCGCTGCCCGCCGCTGATGGAGCCCACGCCCCTGATGTTGACCTGGTCGACACTGATGCCTCTTTCGCGTAGAAATGCACCCACCGTGCGCGCGCGCTGCTCGGAAAGCTCGACATTATATTCGCTTTCGCCTATATCATCGCTATAGCCTATGATGCTTACATTTTGTACTTCCGCAGGATCGATACTCTCCACAAATAGCTGAAGGTTTTCACGCTGCAAGGCCGTCAAAGTAGCCTCATCGAAGCGAAATAAAACCCGATGATCGCGCTGAAGGATCGTCACTTGTTGCCTCACCGTATCAAGTGGCGGAGGCGGTGGTGGTGGAGGTGGTGGCTCACTCAAGGGTTGTAGCAATAGCTCTATTCGATAATTGGTGGCATTGTTCCACAATGGGATGTAAAAGTCGCTCTGATAGGCTCTGTAGTCTTCTACCGACATGCTGACGCCCATGGTCTCTTCGGCCAGATAGCAGATAAAAAATCGGCCTTCGTCATTGGTCGTAAATCGGCTACCGTCTTGTATTTGCACGGTTTGGTTGGCCAGCGGCTCGCGGGTAATGCTATCTAGGGCGTAGCCCGACACGAAGGTAATGGGCTCGCCGCTCAGCTCTTCGGAGAGGGAAAACTCGTAGATATCGAGTCCGCCCTGGCCGCCCGGTCGGTTGCTCGCAAAGTAGCCTGTCTGCCCATCGGCGGCCAGGTGGAAGCCCAGCTCGCGGTGAGCAGAGTTGATCGGTGGGCCCAGATTGATGGCGATGGTCCAGTCCTGGCGGTCTTCGTCCCACCAGCTCATAAAGATGTCTTGATCGCCCAGATTCGCGTGGCCCGTACTCGAAAAGAAGAGGGTGCGCCCATCAGTACTCAAGAACGGAGCCTCTTCGTCCCCAGGGGTGTTTACGGCGGGTCCCAGATTGCGCGGGCTCGTCCAGCTGCCGTCGAAGTTCAACTCGCTGTAGTACAAATCACTCCCCCCCAGCCCGCCTTCGCGAAAGGAAGCGAAAAAGAGCTTTCGCCCATCGCAGCTGATAGACGCCTGGCTATCCCATTTGTGGCTGTTCAGTTCATAGCCCAGATTTTCTATGTCTTCTACCCCCTTATCTCGATAGATGCCCCGGAAAATATCACAGTCGCCATCGGCTGTCACCTCTCGCCCGCAAAGGGTAAAGTAGACCCGCTCGCCATCGCGTACGAGCGTGCTCATACCCTCGGGTGTGCGGGTATTGATGCTGCCGGCCCTCACCACAGACCAATTCGACTCGAGGGTTCGCCGTCGTCCGCGCAGCAGATCTTCGTCGCCTTGCGCATTCTGTCGGGTGAAAAGCAAGCCCAGCTGGTTGTTGTAAAAAAACGGGAAGTAATCGTTGGAGGGTGAGTTGATGGGCGGCCCTAAATTGACCAACTCCGTCAGGTTGATAAATTGCGAACTGTCTAGAGTGATACTTACCGCCTGAATTCGATTGCCGAGTTCTTGCAGTGCCTTCAGTTCGTCTGGTCTTTCCTGCTCACCGGGTAAGCCGAATGTTATCAGAGGCTTCTCTTGCAGTTCTTCAAACTTCCGCAGGTAGAAAAGTGCCAGGCGCGGCCGATTTATCTTGTAGTAAACATCGCCCAATTCATAGTACATCAGTCGGCTGTAATTGCTGTCTTGACGTATCGTTTCGAGATAAGCTGTAGCCGCCGCCGGGTAGTTTTGGTCGAGTGCCTCGGCCTGTGCCAGTATGCGAAAAGCCGCCACATAATTGGTATCGAAGACTATCGCCCGCCTGAGTTGTTTGATGCCCTGTTTGAGCTTGCCTTCGGTGAGTGCCTCCGTAGCCAGATCGAAGGCTTCCTGCGCAGCTCGGGGGTTGTTGCCTCTGTATGTTTGGCCGCTCGCATAAGACAGCGATGCGGCAAAAAACAAGGAGGCGATAAGTAGTAGATAGTGGGTGCTCCTCATAAATGCTAAGATATAAACCAAAACAGTTTCGACCGGCGGGCGAAACACCGACCTGCCTAAAAAAGCTTGGGCAGCCATGAAAAGACCGCCCAAGAAATATGAGTGCATTAGTAAACTATCATGGCAAATGTAATTGTTTTCTGTTTAGTAAATAAACTACGTTGGTATGTAAAAAAGTAGACCAACGATGCTGTTTGTGCAAAACAATTTAAAATTTGAATGATGACTTTTCTTTCTCGCTTTATGACTGCGGTGTCTTTGGGATTCCTACTCACAGCCTGTACAGAGCATACAGCTACCGAAACGCAGCTCGCCACTACAGATAGCGAACACATAGTAGAAGCACCAGCTCGTGCAGATATGCCAGGAACATCACCAGCTACCAGTTGGCCGGATCTCGATCCCTATTGGTACCAGGGCAAGGCCGAGATCAATACCTACGATCTGGAGCAAGTGCGCTACGGTGCCACTCACCCGGGCGAATTGACGCTTATTTTTGTAACTGAAGATTTTCTAACCGACGAACAGGTCAAAAACGATCGCTATCAAAATCCGAATAGTACGAAGGTGCTGAAGACCAACCAGTTTAGGCGATTTACGACCGGTATTTATGACTACTCGGTGATGAGCTCGGTCTTCACCCCCGTCAAGCGCAACGATGAGCCCAATACGCTAAAGGTGACCACCTCATCACAAGATTGGTGCGGGCAGTCGTTTGGTCAGCTCAATTTCGATAGCGACGACACCTATGATTGGCAGTGGAACTCCTACTTCGAGGCCGAAGGCGACCGCACTGGCGAAGTGGAAGCAGACCTGATCGAAGATGAGATACTGAACCTCATCCGCATGGGAGGTGCCCCTACCCTACCCCGTGGCAACATCAGCGTACTCCCACCACTGGAAGCTTTGCTGCTCAACCACCTGCAAGTAGGCCCCGCCGAAGCCGTTGCCAAAGTTGAAGATTACAAGGGTGAACCCATTGCAGACGCTGGAAAATTGATGACTTACACCTTGGAATATCCAAGCCTGGGCCGGGAGCTTGCTATCACTTTTGCGCTAGAGTCGCCCTACCGCATCGAAATGATACAGACGCGCGAAAATTCCAGAGGCCGCATTTTAACGACTACCGCACGCCGTCGAGCTACGGAGCTGCTGCCCTACTGGCAGATGAATAGCCCGAAGGATATAGATAGAAGAGCTAATCTGGGACTGTAATATTTTTCACGCTATGCGCAGCTTACTGCGAGTAGAGTGATACTCTTTATCTTGGCAGCATGAGGAAAATATTTCTACTGCTGCTCTCATTGGTGGTCTTCCAATCGGAGGTCGAGGCTCAGCTTAAACCTTATGATACCAGCAACGGGGCAACCTATGGGGTGATCGGACTAGGCAGTGCGCTCACCTTTAGCTCAATACTGATCGGCAAAGATGTGGAGCCACTGACCATTGAAGAAATCAATGCGCTCGACCCCAACCGGATTTGGGGCATAGATCGGTATTCGCTGCGCCACTTTAGTGTTCGCGCCGACGAAGCCACCGACAAACTATTATTGGCAGCATTCGCGACCCCTTTTTTGCTATTGCTGGACGATCCCGGTAGAAATAATTTCGGCGATTTGAGTTTGATCGTTTTTCAGGGTGCTTTACTCAATTCGGGCTTGATCAACTTATCGAAAGTTCTGGCCAAACGACCTCGGCCTTACAATTATAATCCCGACGCACCAGACGATTTCAAGACCATCAACTCTGCACGATATTCCTTTTTTAGCGGGCATGCAGCGACATCTGCTTATTTCTCGTTTACAACAGCTAAATTGTACAACGATTTATATCCGGATAGCAAAGCACGGCCCTGGGTTTGGGCAGGAGCTGCCCTCATCCCTATGGCAGTGAGTTATGGCCGCATGCGTGCCGGTCGCCACTTTTTTACGGATGTGCTGACGGGGTTTGCTGTGGGGACGGCGGTGGCCTTATTGGTGCCGGAATTGCATAAAAATTAAATAGAATTCTCGGCCGACGAGCAGAGCTCGGCGGACGAGAATTTTATTTGATTCTCTTTTTTCTCAGCACACCAGAAGAACCCGTGCTCTCCAGTACGCCCTCGTCACCGGAATTAATTTCGGCGGCATTACCCTCATCGGTATCGATGTGCATTTCTAGGACGTAGTTAGGCGAAACGCGCACGAGCACATTGCCGAAGATGAGATCTCGCTCCCCATTTTCGACAGCGACCTCAACGATATCACGGTCTTTAACACCAAAGCCTTGTGCGTCTTCGGGTGTCATGTGTATGTGCCGCCAGGCGCAGATGAGGCCATACGGCAGGGTGACTTCGCCAGCGGGACCGATCAAGTGGATACCAGGGCTATTTTCTACTTTACCCGATTCGCGGATGGGGGCATCTACACCCAGAAAGAACTCGTCGGTACGGCTGACTTCGACCTGATCGACAGAACGAACGGGGCCGAGGATACGCACACCCTCGATTTTATTTCTGGGGCCTACTATGGTAACAGTCTCCTCGGCGGCAAACTGGCCGGGCTGGGAAAGCCACTTGCGCACCGTCAGCTTGTGTCCTTTGCCAAACAGCTTATCGACGGTTTCCTGGCGCAAATGAAGGTGGCGGGCCGAGATAGCGATGGGAATGGCCGAAGGTGAGTTGACCGAATCGGCCTGATCGAGCAATTTGGCCGTATGCCTAGCGATGGACAGCTGCTCATCGGTATGTATGGCGAGCAACTTGACTCGGCTGTGGCTGCGACTGAATTCGGCAATAGGGTTTTCGGGGCCTACTGATACATCCAGGTTTTTGTCTTCGTCTATGAGGGCACCGAGATAGTCCAGTCGCTGGCTGGCTCTATGGCGCACTACCGCACTGTTTTCACCAATTCCGCCTGTAAAAACTATAGCGTCTACACCGCCCATAGCTGCACTGTAGGCACCGATGTACTTCCGAAGTCTGTGGGTAAACATTTGAACGGCCAGCTGGCAATCTCTACAGCCTTCGGTGGATCTTTGCAGTATAACGCGCATGTCATTTCCCTGCCCGGATATGCCCGCCAGACCCGATTGGCGATTAAGCAGATCGTCGAGTTCGATAGTGCTCATACCTGCCTTCTCCTGCAAATAAATTAAGAGCCCCGGATCTACATCGCCAGAGCGGGTACCCATGATCAATCCTTCCAGAGGCGTCATGCCCATACTCGTTTCTATGGAACGGCCGTATTCTATAGCCGTTATACTGGCACCGCTACCCAAGTGGCAGGTGATCAGCCTCAGCTCGCGCCAATCGACACCTAAGTACTCAGCAGCTAATTGGCCCACGTATTCATGGCTGGTGCCGTGAAAGCCGTAACGCCTAAGCTTGTACTTTGTAGAGACCTCTTTAGGCAAAGCGTAAAGCTGCGCCCTTCTAGGCATGGATTGATGGAAAGCCGTATCGAAGACCGCTACTTGCTTCAAATCGGAAAAATGTGTTTTCATCAATCTGATGCCCAGCAAATTGAGCGGATTGTGGAGGGGAGCAAGCGGGCTGAGACTTTCGATTTGAGCCGCGACTTCTTCCGTTATCCTGACTGGCCGATCGTAAACTTCACCGCCGTGCACGACCCTGTGGCCGATACCGGAAATGGTGACACCTCCCAGCTTCTTCTTGAATGTTGGCAAGACGTGCGCAATGGCTGCTTCGTGGGTGTCGACTTCGAGCTCTTCTTCTGTGCCGTCCGAATAGGAAATCAGTACTTTCTCCGGTAAGCCTTTGATGGACATCCAACTGTGGTGCGCGCCGGTACTGCTATCGATTACTGCCGCTTTTATGGAAGAGCTACCGAAATTTAGAACGAGTATGTGCATAGTTGAAGAACAATATTTTTGCGCTTCGCCGGTCGGCGAGGCGCAAAAATAATTCTAATTCTTTGTGATCCCAATACATTATATATGTCGACAAATCACATTTGATAAATAGGGACTATCTTCGCTTTTGAATTACCTACTGAAACCATGCGCAACTTTTTTCTTACCCTTTCCCTTTTCGGATTTTTCATTCCCGCTTATGCTGCTCAATACTTCGTACTATTCGATGCCAGTTGTATGGAGCGATTAGAATACGAGCAGGCGATCTCGCAGCAACCCCGGATGCCTTACTTCGCCTATCAAATACAGTTGGCCGGAGATCAATATCTCACCCTGGAAACAGGGGTGGAAGGCGCGGTGACGCAAGATTATCTGCCACAGGGATATCTGGGCTGTAATAGCCCCGTACTGAATGCAGAGCTGGCCGATCGCATCAACGGTAATATGGACCGAGTGTTCATGCTTATTTCCGATGGTAGCGGAACGTACTTGGTGCAACCAGTCGCCATGGCTACCCTCAGAAGTACGTCTAACAATATGCTGAATTATGAATCGCCCCTGGCGCATTTCAACTTCGATACCGACAATGGTATCATCGGTGAGAATTTGGCCATAAATAACCCTGGTGCCAGGGTGTATTTCGAAGGTAGAGATAATGCGGCATGTACGAGTATTTATCTATTCCGCCAGTTGATGCCGCGCAATGCGTACCCGGTCATCGATTATAAATTGAGTTCAGAGTTGGGTGTCGTCGAGAGAAGACTCGGCAGCGATGGCAATAGTACCCTCGGTGGTGTGATCAGCTTGCGTAAGATCAACGGGCAGCCACTCAATAGCTACCTGGCCAATTGGTGCAGCCAGATGCAGACACAAGTAGCCAATACCACGACCAGCCAACCACAGATATACTACGGCACGCCGACTATACCGACTCCGACCAATACACTGCCTGCCCAAACGACGCCCGTTACGCCCGCTACCAATACACCGACGGTAGTAAATACCCAGGTCGTACCCAGCACCACCAAGCACACGGTCACTAAAGGGCAAACGCTGTATGCACTTTCGCGCCAGTATGACACCAGTGTAGACCAAATCAAGCAGTGGAATGGTCTGAGCAGCAATGAAATATTCGTCGGCCAGCAACTGATCGTAGGAGAGACTGTGGCTCAACCCACTACATTCAGTAATAATGTGGTCACGATAGGGTCTTCGGTACCGGGCAGGGTGACCGATCCTGCGGAAGTACAAAATATCAATACCCGCCAGCCGGGTACACTGACGAACACCACCCCATCGACCCAACAATATTATGTGGTGCAGCCCGGAGAGACGGTAGCCAGCGTGGCTCTACGGCTCGGATATACAGAAGCACGCTTTCGGGAGATCAATGATTTAGGGGCATTAGAGGTCGTGCGCGTGGGCCAGCGACTGAAAGCCAACGACTGCAACTGCCCGGACAATCAGACACAAACGACTACTGCAAACCGGCAGCCAAGCAGCACGACGATACAGCCAGGCATGACAACGGCGAATCCGCCTGCTGCGCCTACGACCTTTAGCCAACAACCGCGCATCGGTGCGCCACAAAGCACTACTACAGCTACACAGGCACCCGCTCAAAACTTCAGCAATAGCCCCAATTTCGGGACGATCATACCCGAAGCTTACCAACCGACCCGCAGCTCTATGGCCGATCTGGAGAACCGTGCAAATACGGCTGCACCAAATACCTACAACAACGCCAATCCATACGGTAATACCAACTACTCGACGCCCCAGACATACAACAATCCAAACCAGCAACGCGCCACTCATGTTGTGCAGGAAGGTGAAAGCTTGTATAGCATTGCGACGCGCTACAACCTGAGTGTCGATCAGTTGCGCCAACTGAATGGCATGAGTGCTACCGATATTATTATTCCCTTTCAGCGGCTGTTCGTGAATTGATTTTTGCGAAATTTGTAACTCACAACGTCAAACCACACACAACCCAAGGTCAACTCCTCGTATGGGACTACTCTTATTATACGCCACCGCATCCATCGCCTTTTCATTTTTGTGCTCGGTCTGGGAGGCGGTGCTGCTCAGTGTCACGCCCAGCTACGTAGAGCTCAAGCAGCAGGAAGGCGGGCAAGTCGGTAATCTACTCAAACGATTTAAAGACGATGTCGATCAGCCACTAGCGGCTATTTTGACTCTAAATACGATAGCGCATACGGTCGGTGCTATCTTGGTGGGTGCAACGGCTCAGTCGCTATTTGGCGATGAAAAGTTGATGCTGTTTGGCCTAGAAATGCCATTCGGCACGGAAGGCTTGGTAGCAGGTTTGATGACCCTAGCGATCCTCGTCCTTTCGGAGATTATTCCTAAAACGATAGGTGCCACCTACTGGCAAAGTCTAGCGCCTTTCACGGTTAAGTCGCTCAACTTTTTAATTAAGCTGATCTGGCCGCTAGTTTGGCTGAGTATACGCATTACCCGCTTATTCAAAGGGAGCCATACGCACGGTAGCGTCTTCAGCCGGGCCGAGTTTACAGCTATGGCGCGCATCAGCGAAGAGGAAGGGGTCTTGCGCGAAAGCGAAGGGCGCATACTCCGCAACCTGATGGATTTTAACAAGCTGGTGGTCCGAGACATCATGACGCCCCGCACCGTGATAGTGGGCACCCCTGAGAAAAAAACCATAGCTGAATTTTACGAGCAATTCAAGGACTCGCCTTTCAGTCGTTTTCCAGTGTATAAAGAATATAGAGACCAAATCACGGGCTTCGTCATGAAAGACGATGTGCTGCGCGCCATCATAGATCAGCGCGGGGAGGAGTCGATTTCAGCTTTGAAGCGCGAGGCCATCATGCTGAGCGAAAACACCAACATCCACACCCTGGTCGACACCTTACTCGAACGCCGCGAGCATATGGCCATGGTCGTCGATGAGTTCGGCGGATTGGAAGGGCTCGTCACCCTCGAAGATGCCATCGAAACCCTACTCGGCCTCGAAATTCTCGACGAGATGGACTCGACCGAAGATATGCAACGACTGGCCCGCCAACGCTGGGAAAAGCGCGCCAAGGCGATGGGGATTGATTTGAAAGTGCTGGAGGGAGCTACCGGGCTGGAATTGCCAGGGGATAAGTAAGATGGGGTTGCGCCCTCCGGTCGCAACTGTTTACACCTGCGACCGAAGGGCGCAGCCCCGTCAGTCTCGCACCGAGCTGCCCAACCTCACCTCAGCCTCATATACCCGCCCTTCTCGTTCAAACTCGACGACGACCAGATCATTGGGCTCGTAATTTTCCAGCTCCAGGTAGATGTCGGCCATGCTATTGACAGGCTCGCCACCTATACTTTTGATAACGTCGCCCATGAGGTAGTTGCCGTATTGATCGCGGCGAATACCGCGTAGACCGGCTTCGGCTGCCGCACCACTATCTTCCACATTCTTGATGATGACCCCATCTACCCTTCGGCGATAGGGGCGATACTCCTCTACCCCCAGGGTCGGGCGTCTCACCTGGCCATAAGCAATTAAATCAGGAACGACCAGCTTGACCTCATCTACCGGAATGCTGAAACCGATACCGGCAGATGCACCCGATGGACTATAAATGGCCGTATTTACCCCAATCAGCAGCCCACGGCTATCGAGTAGCGGGCCTCCGGAATTGCCGGGGTTGATGGCCGCATCGGTCTGGACGGCGCCTTGAATCGGTACACCAGCCTGACTGTTGATCTCGCGGTCGAGAGCGGAAATAATACCCGTTGTCAAAGTCTGATCCAGCCCGAATGGGTTACCGATCGCATAGACCGACTGGCCCACCCGCAGGTCGTAAGAATTACCGAGCGGAATCTTCACCACATCGTCCATAGATACATCGACTTTAAGGACGGCCAGGTCTTTTTCAGGAGCAATACCCACGATTTTGGCTTCATAGCTACTGCCCGTCGAAAGGGTCACCAACGCCTTACTCGCATCGCGAATCACATGGTAATTGGTGATGATATGACCCTCTTCATCCCAAATAAAACCGGAACCCGTACCACTGGGCACTTCCATCACATCGAAAGAGAAAAAATCGCGCTGCAACCTTAGCGTACTGATGTAACAAACCGATGGGCTCGCCCGCTCGAACAGCCGAATGGTATGCAACTCCTGGGGGGTGTACTGTCCCTGCGTATCCTCGGGCATAGCGCGTAGATCGCGGGTGGGTAGCGTGGGTAGGCTGCGCGTCGGTTTCGCAGCTTGAGTAGATGTTTCTTTTTTTGACGCTTCCCCGCCTGCTTCCGCAAGGCCGGCAGGCGAAGGGTCGGTCACCTCACTCGACTGCTGACTGCCTAAATAGCGTCCACCAAAAAAAGCTAATCCGCCGAGGAGGAGTATGATGAGGGTTTGTTTCATTTGGTTACGAGGTTTGCTGGAATGATAAACATCCAACCCTGATTGGTTGGTTCAGGGTAAGTTGGTCCGGATTAAATCCCAGATAAGAGCAACACTCAGTCGACGACAGCTTGCTACCGCTGCTTAATATCCTGTATGTACCTTTCCAGCTCGATCTCATCATACACCAGCACCTCTCTGGGTTTCGAGCCGTTAGACGGGCCTACAATGCCCATTTGCTCCAGCTCGTCCATGATGCGGCCAGCACGGTTGTAGCCGAGTTTGAGGCGGCGCTGGATCATGCTGGTAGAGCCGTGTTGCTGGCCTACGATGAGGCGGGCGGCATCCTCGAACATATCATCGAGATCTGCGTAGGTGAGGCCAGCAGAGCCGCTGATCTCCTCGTCAGTATTGAACTCGGGGAGGAAGTAAGGCTCGGCATAGCCTTTCTGACCCGCAATGTAGTCGATGACCTGCTCCACTTCGGGCGTATCGACGAAGGCACCTTGCAAGCGGGTGATGTCACCGCCATGGCTGAGCAACATATCACCTCGGCCGATGAGTTGATCGGCACCGCCAGAGTCGAGTATGGTGCGCGAATCGACCTTTGCTGTAACCTTATAAGCCACACGGGCCGGAAAATTAGCCTTGATCACACCGGTAATGATATTGACCGAAGGCCGCTGCGTAGCGATGATCAGGTGTATACCCACGGCACGCGCCAGCTGAGCCAGTCGGGCAATGGGCATTTCGACCTCCTTACCCGCCGTCATGATCAAGTCGGCAAACTCGTCGATAACCAGCACCAGGAAGGGCAAGAATTTGTGGCCCTTCTGCGGATTGAGCCTACGGGCTACAAACTTTTCATTGTACTCTTTGATGTTGCGCGCAGACGCTTTTTTGAGCAGATCGTAGCGCTGATCCATCTCGATACAAAGCGAGTTGAGGATGTGGATCACCTTCGTCGTCTCGGTCGTGATGGGCTCTGTTTGTCCAGGTAAAAAAGCCAAGAAGTGGTGCTCCAGCTTAGCATAGGGGAACAGCTCGACCTTCTTGGGGTCGATCAACACCAACTTCACCTGAGACGGGTGCTTTTTATACAGCAGCGACATCAAAATACTATTGATACCTACCGACTTACCCTGGCCAGTCGCACCGGCCACCAATAAGTGCGGCATCTTGCCCAAATCGGCGATCAGCACCTCGTTTTTGATGGTCTTGCCTAGCGCCAGCGGAAGATCCATCTTGGCCTTGCGGAACTTCTCGCTCTCGATCACCTCTCGCATACTCACCACCTGCGGGTTCTTATTGGGCACCTCGATACCGATGGTTCCCCGCCCGGGTATGGGCGCGATGATACGAATGCCCAAAGCCGCAAGCGAGAGGGCAATGTCGTCTTCCAAGTTCTTGATCTTGCTGATTCGTACGCCGGGCGCGGGCACAATTTCATAAAGCGTAACCGTAGGACCTATGGTCGCCTTGATTTTGGTGATCTCGATCTTGAAATTCAGCAGCGTCTCGATGATGAGGTCCTTATTGGCCTCCAGCTCGGCGCGATCGACCTCTATTTTCTGATCTTCATAGCTTTTGAGGAGCATAAGCACCGGCTGCTCGTAACTCGGCAGGTCTAGGGTAGAATCGTAGGGCTCGCTGTGGTTGGCATTCTCTTCGCTGGCTGCCAGATTGGGGGTGAGCCCAGTATCGTCATCGTCGGTGATCTCCAACGCGGCCTGACCGACGGCCAAGGGGTCTATGATCTTAGGGGGGCGCTTCTCGACATCTGTTAGAGGTATGCTCAGTTGGTCACCTGTGGGTTGCGGTTCGCTGTCTATCTCTATTTGGGCTGCGCCGGGCCTCAAAGTCTCTGCTTGCATGGGGGCAGTCGGCGGTTTTTCGGATAGCTCGCGGTCCAGCTCCTCGGTGGCGCTGCCAGATGGCTTTAGGCCCCTCGGATTGGTAGCAGATGCAGCAGCTCCTGTTTTCTTGCGATTACGGAACCTGACTTGCTCGCTGAGATGATCGACAACAGCTGTTTTTATTTCTCTACGACTGCCGCTAAAATCGATTCGGGCTACGAGTACGAGGTATAATCCGACCAGCGTAAGTAATAATAAAACAATTCCCGCTCCACCAAGTAGGTTGCGGAGATAACCATTAATAGCCGCCCCTACCCCACCGCCGATGGGGAAATCCATGGTACTACCCAGTGTAAAGTCGAGTAAAACCGACAGAGCGACCATGATGATACTGGTCTTGACGAGCAAGTTGGCCATGAGATGCAGCGGCTGCCGCTTGAGCCGGTTGAGCCCTAGTCGATAGAAAAAGTAGACCACCAAAAACGAGCCCAGCCCAAAGAGGTAGTAAAAAAACAGATTGGAAAAGAATGCCCCAAGCCTGCCCATCTGGTTGGCAACCGGTATGGCATCGTGTACGAAGATGGAGATACCGTGGTCTCTGACCCGCGCCTGATCGACCTCCCAGGTGAATAGGTAAGACACGAAGGCGATGGCCAGATAGAGTGCCAAAAACAACAGAAATAGCCCGAGAAGCTTGACTAGCCGCTCATCTTTTGGCCATAGATTTAAGCTCCCTTGTTTCGGGTTTTTCTTTTTTGCTTTCGCCATGCGGTGGTTCAGAAGCTTATTTCAAAATCCCTTTAGAATGTTGAAATAAATATAGAGCCAAAGTTAGGCAATTTATACACAAATCGTTTGGCTTTACTAGCGGCAAATCAAACTCGTGACAGCATTGAACCAGCTGATGCCACTAACCGCCCGGGCCATATTAAGGTCGGTACAGGCAGCTTCGAGGTTGTTGGCATCCAAATGCGCTTGGCCGCGTAGCAATCTCAGCTGTACGTCTTTGGGAAAGCGGTCGATCAGTGGATCGAGTGACGCTATGGTTTGCGCTAAGTCTTCCGCATCGTAGGCCTTCGATATTTCCAGTGCTTGGGCCATGGTCGTTTTGTAGGAAGAGGCGATAGCCACGCAAGCCGTATTCTCTGGCGAAAAGGTGTAGGTTAAGTCAACGGCCGTGGGTACAGGCTTATCATCGAGCATAGCAGGCGTCCATTTGTCGGCCGTACCGTGGGCAGAGTGGATCGACTGGTACCAAAACTCGAAGCCCAGATTATTGTAGTCGGTCAGGTCGAGCACCTTCACGCCATACTGCGGGTGTACCAAAAGCTGTACTACGATCTGTCCGGTCAAACAACTATCCAATCCGTCTTCTGGGTATTCGATCGAGTTATCCAGATAGTCGACAAGCGCCTCAGGACCACCCTGATAAATAACTGGCGTTGTCATTTCTGTATATATGGTGTCGGCCCCGCTCAAAATGTATGGCTTGGGGTCTTCCAACCGGAAACGAACGGGTAGATTGAATCGGTATCGAACGGGCTTACCCTCATTGTAAGCTGGCCGCCAGCGCACTTCAGACTGCATGAGCTGTACCGCTTGCAGAGCCGCAGAACCCAGCCCACCACCCGGATCCCGAACAATAGTCGGATTGGTAATGACGCCAGTCTTCTCTACCACGAAGCTGACAACGGGCGTACCTTCTAAATTGGCTTCGCGCGCCTCCTGTGGGTAGAGTGCGCGCCCGGCTATATAAGACATGAGGCCGCGCTGGGCGCAGTCACTTTTGGCCTGGGCCGTAGTATCCAAGCCCTCGCAGTTAGTCGGAAAGCGCGGAGATTCCTCAGCCACATCGTATATGGTCGTGTCTTGCGTTTGTGCGTTGGCACAAATTGCAAATAGGGTTAAAACCAGCAAAAAAGCTAATCTCATATAATGCTACTCTTGTAAATGCTTGAAGTTGGCCAAATCGAGACCGGGGGTAATAGAGCTGGTCTGGGCCTCGAAACGCTTGGAATACACCAAACGCATCATGGGCGAAAACAGGGGTATCATCGGTGTCTCTTGATAAAAAATAGCTTGCATCTCTTTGTAGAGCGGTACGCGATCTTCTGCATCGACGGTGACGCGTATTTGGTTGATGAGCGCATCGGAGGTTTCGTCGCCAAATCTCGCCCGGTTGGTGCCATTCGGTGGTACAGAGGTCGTCAGATAGCTTTGACTAAATTCATCGGGGCTGGGCTGAAAACCTTGCGCATAAATACCCATCTGATAATCGCCTTCGCCCAGCTTACCGTAGAGTGCCCGACCACCCATGGTCTCAGTGTTTAAGCTTATGCCCGCTTGCCGACAGCTTTCGCGCATGACCTGACCGATAGCTTCGCCTATGGGGGTATTGAACAACAACAGGTTTAGCTCGAACTCTTCGCCATCGCGGTCTAAGGTACCGTCTCCATTGGTGTCGGCCCAGCCAGCTTCAGTCAGTAATCGTTCGGCCTCGGCCTGATCGTAATCGATCAGCGCCAGACGCTCATCGTAATAGGTTCTGACCGGCAAAACCGGATTAGACGACCGCCTTCCCATGTTGTTATAATACTCCTCATTGAGTAGGTCGACATTCATCAAGTGTGCCAGTGCTCGCCTAGTATTGGCATCGCCGAGCATCGGGTCATCCATGTTCAGGATGATAGAATACATCTGAAAACTAGGCTCCGTCTCAAAATTATACTTTTTGGTCATCAGCTCGTCTTGGCTCATCTCCACATACCGCTCCGGGTCCAAATCGACCATCACATCGATCAGTTCATCTTGCAAAGCGACTACAGCCGTTTGTGCATCTGGAATGATCTCAAACTCCAAACCATCGGGCAGTGCACTCAGCGACAGATTGTCGGTACCATCGGCCCAGTAGTCATCTCTGCGACTGAGTGCTATACGCTGCTGAGCTTCCCAATTGGTCAGCTCGTATGCACCACTACCAACCACTTTTCCAGGCTCGTGCGAGGTCTCGAAAGACTGAAACCCTTCTGCAAAGGTCTTCAAGTTGGGATTCTCCTCGGCTAGTCGAGCTGCATTGTCCGCATCGGCCAGTTCAGCCACTGTCACATCGGCCATCAGCCCATCTGGATCGTAAGCATATTCAGGGTATACATACAGAGCAGCCAGGGCGTAATCCGTCAAAAAGTAAGCTTGCCCAAGCTCAATAGAAAAGGTCCGCTCATCTACTATAATCAAGTCCGTGATGTCAGTATAAAAACTGCGTACCCGCCCAGCCGGCACGAGCGGATTGAGCAGTGCCTTGACTGAAAAAGCTACATCAGCACTGGTCACGGCACTGCCGTCGGGCCACTTGGCATTTTCGTTGAGCCGATAGCGATAACTGGTAGCACCATCCTCACCCACCTCGCTCACTTCTGGCAGGCTCGCCAGCATGGGCACCAACTCATAAGACTGCTGGTCTACATCGTTCAGGTTCTGAAAAATATGCTCGAACACATAGCGCGCATAAGACTGCGTAGACAATATCGGATTCAGGCGGTCGGGCTCGTCGACCAAGCGTATAGCTACGATATTTTCCGTGCGCTTAAACTCGGGCGCATCAGGCTTGCAAGACCAAAGCGTAAGCAGACACATCGCGGCACAAACAGCCGCCAGGGGGAGGTTCTTCAAATTCATGGAAAAGACTAATAATTGGTATGTAAAGCTCTTGTGGGGCTAAGGTAAGACGTTTGTTTTGTTCAGACTTCCGCAGGTGGACGTCATTTCGCGTATATGATAGCGGCAAATATCATTTCACATCTTTTTTTCCGTTACCCTGTTACTTTCCCGTTTGCGTGACATTATGTGACCGTTGCGACCGCAAAAAGCAGTGTCCAAAACAACATTCCGACTAACAATAAATCAACAGAATTCTAATTATGGGTTTCCTTCATTCAAAAGCATTTAAATACTTCAAGAACCTCATTATCGGTATCGGTGCCGCCCTCGTAATGTTGGGTGCCCTCTACAAGATCCAAAGCTGGCAGATGCCCAATATTGGAGGTGTAGAGATCAACCTGCTCACTGTAGGTCTGGTAACTGAGGCTATTCTATTCGCCTTCCTAGGTATCATCGGCCCAGAGCCCGATTACTACTGGGAAAAGCTGTACCCAGGTCTCGACCAGCACGACGCCCAACTTATGCCGCTGGCAGGTGGCCCCATAGGCGATAATAGTCTTACGCCCGCCCTCAATGGCGAAGTCGTCGAGCAGCAGCTAGGCGGCATGCTCACCGAGCTACAAAACATGTCTAAGAGCATGAGCAGCCTCAAGGCCCTGCAAGAAGCCGACTTCAGCGGTACCAGCGAGCAGATTCGCCAAATGGGCAACTTCTACGCCAAGCTCAACGAAGCCATGGCCGATCTCGCCGAAACTGCCGAAGACACCAAGGCATACAAGCAGCACATGGAGAGCCTAAACAGCAATCTGAGTCAGCTCAATGGCGTATACGGCAACATGCTGGGCGCTATGCGCGGAGGACTACAATCGTAATTTGAAAAATCGATAATTGGATATCGCAGATGTTTTTGATGTTCGGATAGTATCCAGACATCAAAAACATCCAACAATCCTAAAATCAAAATATAAAAACATGTCAATTCCTAAGGAACCGCGGCAGCTGATGATCAATATCATGTACTTGGTACTGACCGCCATGCTCGCCCTAAACGTTTCGGCCGAGGTAATGAACGCCTTCTTTACGCTGGATGATGGTAACAACAATGCCATAGATACTGTATCAGAGCAAATAGACGTCACTCAAGAAGCGGTAAATTCTATCCTGGATGATGAGTCTAAAGCTAAGTATCGTCCAATAAAAGGGGCAATAGAAGAAATCAGAGATATTTCTAATCAGTTCTCAGGATACATCGAAGAGCTTAGAGATGATTTGATTGACCAAGCCGGCAATCGCGATGGTGAGCACATTAAAGATGATCCTGGAGACTATATAGAATCTCATGGTCACTGGGTTATTAAAGGTAAAAAAGACAAGGATGTAACTACCAGAATGCTTGTCGATGGCTATACTGATAATGTCTCTCAAGCGATTAATGAGCCCAGAGGACCAGAGCTTTACGCCAAAATACAAGATACGCGTCAACAACTCATCGACGCGTATACTAAACTGCTAAACGAACACGGCGAAGAATGGGGGTTAAGCAAAGAAGAGGTAGGAACGAACATCCAGGCTATTGCCAACGAGATGCCCTTCCATACCGCTGAGCCTACAGAGTGGCAAGCTGACCTAGATGATAGTATGGGTAAAAATCGCCCTGCAATGAGCGAAGCTGAAGAATGGTCGGCTTGGCGCTTCCGCCAGCTACCATTGGCTGCTGTTCTACCATTATTGTCTCAGATGGAGTCTAACTTGACGACTTCTGAAGCAGCAATGGTCAATAGCATGGCTGAACTTACAGGCGGCCGTACGATTGAATTCGATGAATTCACGCCCATCGTACAAGCTGAGAAAGCATATATACTCAGAAATCAGACTTTCAACGCCAAGATTGGTGTAGGTTCGAGGAGCTCATCCCTACAGCCTGAGAACGTAAAGATCACAGTTAATGGTTCGACCTTGCCCGTAAACGAAGAAGGAGTAGCTGAGTTTTCTGCAAGAGGAAGTTCACTTGGAACAAAAACGTTAAACGTAGAAGTCTCCGTGACCAATCCGTTGACTAATGAAACTAAGACTGGTACTTCGACCTTCTCATACGAAGTAGGAGCTGGTTCGGCGACCATCTCTGCTGACAAGATGAATGTATTTTACGTTGGCGTAGATAATCCTGTTTCGGTTTCAGTTGCTGGTGCAAGCTCTAATTCCATCAATGTAACCACTACCGGTCCAATAAGTATCAGACGTGATGGTGGAGGTTACATTGTAACTGCTAACAATCCAGGGGATGCTACTGTGAAAGTTACAGGCGATGGAGTAAGTGAAAGTCGTCCTTTCCGCGTCAAGCGTATTCCCGATCCGCGAGCAGTAATCGGTAATAATAAGAGCGATGGTTCTATGGGCTCTGGGGAATTCAAAGCTCAAGGTGGTGTAAGAGCTATTCTGGAAGGCTTTGACTTCGATGCACGATGTGAAATTGCCGGCTTTGAGCTGGTATATGTACCTAAGCGTGAAGACGCTGTACCTAGTAACAACCCTGGTCCGGTCTACAGCGAGCGTTCTAAGAACCTTGTCCGTCGTGCTCGCCCAGGAGACACCTACTATTTCAACAACGTACGTGCCAAGTGTCCCGGTGATCCTGCTGCTCGTAAGATCAACGCCATGGTCTTTACCATTCGTTAATACTTCAATGTTTTCGTTCATCCCGAGTTAGTCGGGATGAACGAAATTCTTTATTCTGTGCCGCTGATGGGTTTGCCATCAGTGGCTTTTTTCTTTTAAGACCGGGCCGATGGCCCGGTCTTAAAAGAAAAAAGCCTGTTTTTGTACGAAGTGCTTGTATAAATTCATTGTGTTTTGCGACTTTTGGGCTGCCGAAAATGAGCCTTTCACAAAAATTTGCATCAAAAGGCACTTATTTGTGTTAAGGCTACGTTCGGAAGAAGGTATGGGCAAAAGCCCTGCTCGGATATCCCTTTTTATTTCGCAATTCGCACAAACAATGAAGGTAGCTTTGAAACTTTTTGCAGCCTTGAGCATCATGCTGGTCGGCACCAGCACCCTATTCGCCCAAATCCCCGGAGACATCATGGAGGAGCCAGGCGTAGAACAAGAAACTAACATAGCTGGAGATTTCGGTCCCCCTATCGATGATGTGGTCGAAAAGCGCTTAGTCAACGATGCGCGCGTACTCGCCTACGAGGCCGTCCGCGAGTCTGACATTATGTGGGAGAAGCGCATCTGGCGCGTGATCGATATTCGCGAGAAGATCAATCTGCCTTTCGCTTATCCCGAGCGTCCTTTCTTCACCGTCTTGCAGGACTTGGCCGAAGCTGGTGAAATACAACTTTACTCCACCATAGACGACAATTTCTCTACGGAGTTGACCGAAGAGGAGCAGGACGCTATGGGCGGTGAGATCGATACCGTTGTTACTTACGATCCCGTTACTTACGAAGAAATCATCGAGGTCGTTGTTAACGAACTGAACCCGGAAGACATCAAGCGCTTCCGCCTAAAAGAGGTGTGGTTCTTCGACCGAGAGTCGAGCACGCTAAAGGTTCGCATATTGGGTATTGCCCCACTCCGCGACGTGTACGACGAGAATGGCAACTTTCTCTACGAACTGCCTATGTTCTGGATCTACTACCCCCATGCCCGACACGCGCTAGCCAACGAAGAAGCCTATGCCTACGGCAATGACGCTGCCAATCGATCCTGGCAAGATGTCTTCGAGAGTCGATTCTTCGGCAGTTACATATTCCAGGAAAGTAATGTGCGCGGCCGCCGCATCAGTAGCTACCTGACCGGTCGCGATGCCTTGATGGAAGCCGACCGCATCAAATCCGAGATCTTCAACTTCGAGCACGATCTCTGGGAGTATTAAGAGGTTTGATTGATAAAAAAAGCCCCAAAACACAAGTGTTTTGGGGCTTTTTTTATCAATCAATTTTCCGACCGCCGGCTACCCGACTATTCACATCTCTATTCCGCTGCCGCTTAATGGCCACCCTGAGGAAAGCCAGCGCATCTCCACCGCCAACAAACCACTCTTGACCGGCGTAAGTCACTTTGCCACCACTGCGATTCCATTCACTGCCGCGTAGTGTGTACCGGTTGCCAGTACGTGGATTGGGTCCGAAGATGAGGAAAAGATCGTCAGAGGACTCGAAAGAAACGGCCATCCTGTTCTCGCGAGGTGAGAATAAAAACACACCGGGTGTATTTCGCTTGATGACGACTTGCTCCACTTCCCGCCCATCGACAATCTTGATTTGGCCACGGGTAATGGTAGACGACCCACCTCGGGCTTCCCGACTCAAAACCAGATCTTCAGACAGATAAAACTGGATGCGCCGAAGGTCATTCTCATTCCAGCCCTGGTCTTCATAAAGTCTTTGCGTGTAAGGGCTCAGCCTTGGGCCACAAGCAGTCAGGAAAGGGATAATAAGGGTTAGATACAAGAGTTTCTTCATTGGTTGAGGTATTTCTTTTGTTCAAAGAGAAGGATGTGTACCCAAAGTAAAAACCCCTACGCCTGGTTTAATGGAACTTTAACTATCGCTTTTGGGCAAAAAATCCAGTCATCAAAGCAGCGCATTCGTCGTGTAGTACGCCGTACTCCAATTTGGTCTTTGGGTGTAGCAACTCTCGGCCAAAGCGCATGAAGCCTCGTTTTTCGTCGGCTGCGCCATAGACCAGTCTACCGAGTTGTGCCCAGGCCAGTGCACCTGCACACATCACGCAGGGCTCCAGGGTCACGTATAGCGTGCAATCCGGCAGATACTTCCCACCCAAGTGGTTGGCTGCTGCCGTGAGGGCAATCACTTCGGCATGAGCCGTTACATCTTGAAGTTGCTCGGTCTGATTGCGCCCGCGGGCTATGATCTGATCCTGACAGACGACTACAGCACCCACTGGTATCTCGCCTGCCATAGCTGCAGCCCGCGCTTCGCGGAGAGCCTGCCGCATAAAGTACTCATCATCATAGGGGCGCAGTAACATGTCACAAATATAGCAGCACTGTAAAATATCTTTTTCAGCAGTCCGGCTATATTTGCTGAATATGCATGTATATCCTCAAATTGCACCTTTGATGCTTAGCCTACAAGCGCAGGCAGATCGAATACCTACAGAACGAAAAGCCAAACTAGATAAATTAGTAAACTACATTCGACAAAAGGATTTTGCTCATTTGGTTTTCATCTGTACGCACAATTCCCGGCGTAGCCACTTAGCTATGATTTGGGCAACTGTAGCGGCTCATTTTTTCAGACTTGGCTACGTGCCCTCTGTGGATAGACTTCCGCAGGTCGGAGACGCTCGCCAGAGCGGAGTGGGACACACTCATCGCAGCGAAGTGTTCACCTACAGCGGTGGCACAGAAGCTACTGCTATGAATCCGAGGATTGTCCGTGCTCTCTTGGCCGCTGGCTTTAAGATAAAAACACTGGAAACAGGCGAAAACCCGATATATGAGGTGAATGCTGGAGAAGATTTCGAGCCAATACGCTGCTTTTCTAAGGTGTACGATCACGAAGAGAATCCCAAGTCCGATTTTGCGGCAATCATGGTTTGCTCGTCGGCAGATGCCGATTGCCCATATGTGCCTGGCGCAGATTTTAGATTAGCACTACCCTACCAAGATCCTAAACGAGGAGACGATCTACCTGCGGAAGTACAAATATACCAAGACAGTCTGCTGGAGATCGGTCGGGAAATGGTGTATGTATTTAGTAGGTTGTGAACAGGTCACTCGTATATATACGTGTATACGAGGTGGCAGGTATCCGTACGAGCACGAACTTATTCGTGTATTAAAAGATTAATCTATTTGGGCTAGATTACGGAATCATTCTGTTACTTTGTTTCTATGCCAGATCAGTGCTTAGTATTTATCAAATCCATGAGGTTTTTACTTCTCATCACCGCCGCTGTACTTTCGTTCTTGGGCTCAGTCCACGGTCAGGTATGGGATACACTCTCGCTCAATGACCTAACTGCCTTCGTAGCTCCATCTCAAAATTGGTCCATCGTTGGCTCGGTATCGGGTAGCATTGACTCAAAAGACCTAAAAACTGAGCGTGGCACCGGCATGCTCTACAGCCAAGCAAGGGCAAGAGAGAATTTGGACATCCTGACGAAAGCCGAACACAGAGATATAGACCTGGAGCTGGAATTCATGCTGCCGGAAGGTGGCGAAAGTGGCGTATTTCTACAAGGCCGCTATGAAATACAGCTCAAAGACAGTTGGGAGAAGGAAAGGCCCACTTTTCTGGACTGCGGGGCGGTTTATCCGCGCTCAATGCCCAATGGGGGTGGGTTTTTCGAGGGGAAGCCCCCTAGGGTCAACGCCGCAAAAGCGCCTGGACTGTGGCAGCATTTGAGTATCAGCTTCAGGGCGGCGAGATTCGATCAATACGGAGAGAAGACCGAAAATGCCAAACTGCGATTCGTAAAGCTCAATGGCGTACTCATACACCAAAACGTTACGCTCACCGGCCCAACCGATCGAACCCAAAGCGGAGAGGTTGCGCGCGGCCCCCTGAGATTACAAGGTAATTCGGGGCAAGTGGCCTTTAGAAATATCCGCTTTCAAACCTACGACCGCCCACCGCTCAAATGGAAAAAACTGAAGTACGAGAGTGGCGAAATGCCTGATCGAGCGGCCTATAACCTACCGAATAAAGTAGAAGAAAGTGGGGAGGCAGCGTCAATCGATCCTCGACTGGTTGCGCGGGATGAAAAGCTCGTCTTGCGATTTACGGGAGACATCGACCTGCCTGTTTCGGGGCTTTACAAATTCGACGTCGAAGTCTGGTGGAATGCCAAATTAACTGTAGACGGTAAACCCACCAATACGACGCCCTCCTCCAGCAACGGCAGTACGGAAATTGAGCTAGAGGCAGGCATCCATGAAATCGTATTGGAATATTATAAATGGGATGCCTGGTACGAGAAGAAACTTGCCCTCTACTTGACTGGCCCTGGGATTGCCCGCCAGCCGCTGCACGAAGAAGCGTCTCTGCCGGTGAGTTCCTTACCTACGCCCTACTACGTCGATTTCGATCGGGAGCCCCAGATACTGCGCGGCTTTACCAATTACCCTACTGATCCGGATCAAAAGACCAAACTAACGCATACCATACATGTAGGCCTGCCAGAAGGCGTAGCCTTTACTTACGATCCGCTTAGGGCCATACCTATACAAATATGGCGTGGGCTATTCTTGGATGCTACCCCCATGTGGGCTGGTCGGGGCGATGGAAGTGTAGCGGCCCGCGGGCCCAATACCTGGCTCGACACCCTGCCCGTATGGATAGGTAATAAGGTCGGACACATAAGACCGCTCGGTTATCGATTGGACGAGCAAGGTATACCCACCTTCGAGACTCAAATCGGCGAATTGACGCTCAGCGATCAACTACATGCCGTGCCGGGCATGCCAGCTCTGAACCGGCGACTATCCTGGTCTGGCGAAGCAGAAAGTGAAACAAAATGGCGTTTGGCTTCGGGAAAAAGCATTACCAAGATCGACAAAATGAATTATTTGGTGGACGATACTTACTTCATCAAACTAGATGAAAAACTGGGCGGCAAAACAGAAATAGTCATGGCAGACGACAAGGCCCACCTCCTGGTAGAACCCAATGGTGAAATGGTAGAATATCAAATAATATGGTAAATATGAAACGCTTCAGACATCGGATGTATCTTTTGACGAACTTTTGGTTCGCCAAAAGTTCATCCTATGTCTTGAAGGAAGGAATGTTGAAAGTCACTCTTACCAAATTATCACTTCTAGTGATTTTGGTAGTCTTGAGCTCACCCCTCCACGCTCAAGAAGAATCCTCCGCCCTCGCAGCAGCCGAGGCCGAGTACTACCAAATCGCTCCCTTGCCCATGCCTGAGGGCGTGGTGCTGGAAGTAGGGGGGCTCGCTACCCTACCCGATGGTACCATCGCCGCCAGCACCCGTCGGGGAGAAGTCTACCTGATCGAAAATGCCGGCATGCGCAATGGCCAGCCGCCATATTTCAGGAAGTTTGCAACAGGGCTGCACGAAATACTCGGTCTGGCCTGGCACGACGGCACCCTATACTGCGCACAACGCGGCGAGTTGACCCGCCTGCACGATCACGACGGCGATGGTCGCGCCGATCAGTACGAAACAGTCACCCAATGGCCACTATCCGGTCACTATCACGAGTACAGCTTCGGCCCGAAAGTGGCACCGGACGGCTCTATGTACGTGACGACCAACATCGGTTTTGGTGAGGAAGATTGGTGGCGAGGGAAGAGTCTTGCCCCTTGGCGAGGTTGGACGCTCAAGATAGACCCAACTACCGGTGAGTACGAGCCCTACGCCACCGGTATGCGCTCGCCCTGTGGCATAGGGCTGATCAACGGAGAGTTCTTCTACGCTGACAATCAGGGCGACTGGATGGGCTCAGGTGGCCTGGTACATGTAGAAAAAGGAGATTTCACCGGCCACCCGGCAGGGCTTCGATGGACGAGTGAAGAAAACTCGCCTGTGAGCCTACAGACTAATGATATTTACTACCGAGTAAATCCGCAATTTGCACGCAAAGGCCAACCCAAGAGCCAGCCACAAAACATAGAAGACGAAATACCTTTCTCGCTCTATGAGCTGGCCGAGGAGCTGCCTGGTGTAAAGCTACCTGCCGTATGGCTGCCCCACTCCATTCTGGGGCTTTCGACCAGCGAGATCATCATCGACGAAACCGACGGGGCCTTCGGGCCGTTTGCCGGGCAAATCCTTATCGGCGATCAGGGGCAGTCGAAGATCATGCGTGTCAACCTGGAGGAAGTCGACGGTGTGTACCAAGGTTGTGCCTTCAACTTTATCAGTGGCTTCAAGTCTGGGGTACTACGGATGAGCTGGGGCGAAGACGGGTCGCTTTTCGTAGGGCAGACCAATCGGGGATGGGGAAGTACCGGTCCGGAACCCTACGCCCTGGAGCGCGTCAGCTGGACAGGGCAGACGCCATTCGATATGCACTCGGTAACGGCAGAGGCTGACGGCTTTACCATTCACTTCACACAGCCGATCGATAAGACCGACGCCGAATTGGGAAAGATGTACGAGGTGACCAGCTTCAACTACAAGTACCACCCGGCCTATGGCAGCCCTATCGTAGACCTGAAAAAGCACCCAGTACGAGGAGCCATAGTAGCCGACGATGGCCTGAGTGTACGCATAGCCGTCGACAGCCTGGTGCAATACCACATACACGAAATAAAGCCCACAGGCATACGCAGCTACCAAGGCGACAAACCCCTCTTGCACGAAGCGGGCTACTACACCCTAAATCGCATACCAGCCGGAGATTCTACTGGACTTCCGCAGGTGGAAATCATCGAAGAAGAGCCGATGGCGCACAACCATCACGACCACAGCGAGATGGACATGGCTCAAACCACTGATGATGGCAGCACGGATAACCCCTCACCCACCCGCAAGCCCGAGCCAAAGGCTGAAACGACAGCCAGCACGGCGAATGTAGACGCCCCACGAGCAGCCGCCCCGTCGAGAGCAAGGCGAGGATCGACCCGCGGAAGTCTAAAAAGACAAACCCGTCCCCCTAGCGACTGGTCGGGTGAAGCCGAAGCAAACATCGTGCTCTCTACCCTGCCTGGTATGCGCTATGACCGGACTCAGCTGACCGTCAAGGCCGGGCAACGTGTGAAGCTTACCTTTTATAATAATGACGATATGCCCCACAACCTCGTACTCGTCAAGCCCGGCAAAATGCCAGAAATCGGTCAAGCTGCAGCTGCGATGGGACTAGACGGTCCCGCAAAAATGTATGTACCCAGCAGCTCTTCCGTACTCAACCACACCGGCCTGCTGGGACCGGGCAGCAACGAGTCGATTTACTTCATCGCCCCCGAAACGCCCGGCGATTACAACTATGTGTGTACCTTCCCAGGTCACTGGCGCACCATGAATGGCGTGCTGAGAGTTACCCCTTAAATCTTCACAGATGCACAAATTTATCTTTCCTACCCTTGTACTGCTCGCCCATATTTCGCTGAGTGCCCAAGATGTTGTCGATGAGCAACTGACAGACTATCAGTTCACAGCCGAATCAGATGGTTATGAACAGATACTCGCCACCAAGTACGTCTGGCTAAACGACGATGAGACCGACCACTATGGGCTAAAACTGGTGGCCGGGCGCACCTACCGCATAGTTGGTGCCTGTGATCAAGATTGCACCGACATGGACCTCTTCCTGTACGGTGATGAGACCATCGGGAGCCTGCTCGAAAGCGACGACCTCGAAGACAATTTTCCCATCATCGATTTCACCCCTACGGAAACGAAAACTTACCGCATTAAAATGGGCATGTACGATTGTGCTACTGAGCCCTGTCAAGTAGGTGTAGATGTATTCAGACTGACGGATAAGTAGTCCAATTTCCTTCTGCATAGGGTACCATGTCGCTCTCCGTTAACTAACTTTGCAGCCATTCAAATTATAAAAATCCATGAACGCCATAGAGCAACCTATCTCACTGACTGACCTACTCTCCAGCCGCGTCAAGCGAATGGAAGAATCCGCTACCCTACGCATGGCCAAGTTGGGCCGCGAAGTAAAAGCACAGGGTCACGACGTCATCTCCCTATCGCTGGGCGAGCCTGATTTTGACACCCCAGATCACATCAAAGAAGCCGCCAAGCGCGCCCTGGATGCAGGTGAAACGAAATATACCCCGGTACCCGGCACGGCTGAGCTGCGCCAAGCCATTTCCGATAAATTCAAGCGGGAAAATCATCTCGATTACGCACCCGATCAGATCGTAGTATCGAACGGTGCCAAGCAAAGCATCGCCAATATTTGCATGGCCTTGCTCGATGAAGGTGACGAAGCCCTCATTCTCACACCTTACTGGGTCAGCTACTCGGCCATTGTGAAAGTAGCGGGTGGCGTACCAGTAGAGGTAGGTGCCGGTATAGAAGACGATTATAAGGTCAGTGCCGAGAAAATCGAAGCGGCCATTACGGATCGCACCAAGTTCATTCTATTCAGTTCACCATGTAATCCGACGGGCTCGGTCTATACGGCCGATGAGCTGGGGGCTATCGCCCGCATGCTGGTGCGCCATCCACACGTCATGGTCGTCTCTGATGAGATATACGAGCACATCAACTTCACCGATGCCCACTTCAGCATAGGTCGTTGCCCGGAGGTGGCCGACCGCACGATCACAGTCAATGGGTTCTCTAAAGGCTTTGCCATGACCGGCTGGCGATTAGGATACTGCGGTGCGCCACTCACCGTGGCCAAAGCCATGGCCAAAATTCAGGGGCAAAACACCAGTGGGGCAAATAGTATCGCCCAATCGGCAGGTACCCATGCGCTCAATACCGATCTACAGCCCAGTCGCGATATGAAGGCGGCTTTCGCCAAGCGGCGCGAACTGATGATCGAGGGATTGGAGCAAATTCCGGGCTTTAAGGTCAATCGGCCGAAAGGGGCTTTTTACATTTTTCCCGATGTGAGCGAGCTATTCGGTACGAGCGCACGCGGCTACCAGATCGAGACAGCCGAAGACCTGGCAGAATACTTTCTGCGCGAGGCGCATGTAGCTACAGTAGGAGGTGGCAGCTTCGGCGCGCCCGAGTGTATGCGCATCAGCTATGCGGCCTCGGAGGCGCAGCTAAGAGAGGCGATCGAGCGGATCAAGGCAGCAGTTGGTGAGCTGAGATAGCCATGTACTACGTCCTCATCTACCACAACCACTCTAGCTACCTAGAGGAACGCAGAAAATACCGCGCTGAACATTTGAGGCTACTCCAGGCCCTAGTCGATAGCGGCGAATTATCTCTCGCTGGCGCAGTGGATGACCCAGCCGATCTTTCACTCTATATTTTCAAAGGTCCTAAAGCCAAGGCCGCGGCAGAAGAATTTGTGGCCTCTGATCCCTACGTGGCCAATGGGCTTGTCGAGAAATGGGCGGTCAGAAAATGGAATGCAGTCGTCGGTGTAGATTTGTAGCATGTACAAGTTCATCCTTATCGCCTTCGTGCTTTTGGCATCTTGCAGCAAACCAGAAAACATGACCTCATTCGATTGGCAAGGCCACCGGGGTTGTCGGGGTCTCATGCCCGAAAATACCATAGAAGGCTTTAAGCGAGCACTCGAATTCGAGCAAGTGACAACCTTGGAAATGGATGTGGTCATCAGTGCCGATAGCCAGGTGATAGTCAGCCACGAACCTTGGATGAGCGAGGAGATATGTTCCCCACCTAACCTTTTTGGGAGGAAATCCCCCTCTAGCTCCCCCGACGAGATATCCCCACCTAACCTCCCCGAGGGGGAGGAATCGTCGGAGTTGCTGTATTTAGGGCAGAGTGGTTCTCCTCCATCGGGGGAGTTAGTGGGGGACAGACTTCCGCAGGTAGAAGCCATCCCCTACCCTGGCGAAGACCCCACCGTGCTGATCCCAATCCTGGGACTAACGCTGGAACAAGTGCAGTCGTTCGATTGCGGATTGAAGCCCCATCCTCGTTTCCCGGAGCAACAAAAGGTGGCCGCTGTAAAACCGAGTTTGACCGAATTGATCGATGCCCTCCCCCCATCGAGCGAAGCACGACCTTATGGCTATAATATAGAGCTCAAGTACACCCCTGAATGGGAGGCTGCTGGGTTGGTACCTGATATACCGACCTTCTGCAAGTTAGTATTAGCAGCCGTTCAGCCGTTACGCGATCGCGGTACAGCAGTCAGCTTACAATGCTTCCATCCACCGCTGCTTGTTGAGTTGCGGCGACAAGACGAAGACATAGCTCTCGTCTACCTCGATGAATTCCCAGAACGTGGAGATGTGGCCGATAAATTCGCCGAGATCGATTTGGTGCCCCAGGTTTATAGTCCGTATTATAAATGTTTACTCCCTACGGAAGCCTGTCAGTCAAATGCGGGCAGGCAGGTACAAAAGGCCCAGAATCTCGGTGCCCTCGTCATTCCCTGGACGGTAAATACAAAGGCGGAAATGCAAGCTCTGGTCGAGATGGGGGTTGATGGGATCATTACCGACTATCCGGATCGGATACCATAAAGGGGTATTCCTCTGGAAAATCTGTAGATTTTCCAGAGGAATACTTTTTAATTAATCATCATCCAACCCATTCTCGATCATTCTCACCAGCTCGTTGAAGTGGCCGTCGATGACAGCGTCATTGCTGTCCGGACGACTCTCGTATTGGCCTCTTATGCGGTCTAGTGTAGCGCGGGCAGCACCTTTTACATCGGCCACAGCATCCTTGCTATCGATAAGACCTAAAAGTCCTTCGACCAGCATCTTTTGGAGTGCTCTACTGTAGGTATTAGAAACTCTTTTGCTGCCAATGATACCTTCGTAGGTCTGATCCATCAGGTCATTGAGGCCATACTGATCACGACCATATACCGCTTGCTGCTCGGCAAGTCGATTAAGGCGGCTCACCTGCATGAGATTACCTAGGGCACGCGCTTGTAAGCCTTTTATGCGGTCGGCTACCCCACTGGGCGAAACGCGCTGAAGAATATCCTTATTGATCAGCCATTCGGGGGTTTTGAAGACATTGTCGGCGATCCAGGCTACGGCTTCGCGCTGGTGGTCGGTAGGAACGGGTTCGTAGACGATTTTGTTTTCATCGGCACTGCGTTGCCACTCGTAAACGCCGGCTACATTGCTAGAGACATGACCGATGTAGCGACCGAACTGACTAATGACCTGACCATACAATTCGTTGAGGTCGTTGTAGAAGAAGCCTTCGCGCTCGGTCCATTCGCTGAGCTGGGGAACGATACGCTTGAGGTTGGCCAGTCCGAGCGTGGAAGCCTCAACGGCATCATCGCTCAAATCTTCTGTTTGCGAGCTGGGGTCGTGCCCCCTGAATCGCTGCTGACCGAAACGGAAGATGGGATCACTCGCTTTTTCTCTTACCATACGATTAAGGATAACCCGCTCCTCTTCGGCACTACTGGCTTTGGGTATCGGCAGGTAACCGTAGCGAATGGACCAGATATCATAGGCTCCGATGCGCGGATAGAGTCCGACATCGCCATCGCCGGGTTGGGCCACGTAGTTGAAGCGGGCATAATCCATGATAGACGGGGCCGTACCGTTTTCTTGCACAAAGCCGGGGGTACGCAACTGATCGACTGTATAAGCTGCGCTAGAGCCCATGTTGTGCGGAAGACCGAGTGTATGACCTACTTCATGAGCACTCACGAACCGGATCAACTCGCCCATAACTTCTTTCTTGAAATCTACGCCGCGGGCCTCTGGGTTCACTGCTGCTGTCTGGATCAAAAACCAGTTACGGAGCAGATTCATCACATTGTGGTACCAGATGATGTCGCTCTCTATGATCTCGCCTGTGCGTGGATCGTGTACGTGCGGACCCATGGCATTTTGAATGTCGGTAGAGACATAGCGGATCACGCTAAAGCGCACATCTTCCGGACTCCAGTCGGGGTCTTCTTCGGGGGTCGGGGGGTCTTTGGCCATGATGGCATTGCGCAGTCCGATGGCTTCGAAGGCGCCTTGCCAATCGTCGACCCCTTGCTTGATGTATGGCCGCCACTGTTCTGGTGTAGCTGGGTCGATATAGTAGACGATAGGCTTCTTCACATCGACCAGCTCGCCCCTTTCCCAGGCAGCCATATCGACAGGCTCTAAACGCCAACGGGTAATGTAACGGCGAGATTCTGCTCGCTGCGCATCGAGGCTGTAGTCGATCTGAGACAAGCTGAAATAGGCCACACGCGGATCGTACAAGCGTGGCTGCATGGGCTCTTCCGGCAGCTTGATGAAGCTCTGGTTCATCTCGATGGAGAGGCTACCGGTTATCTGATTGTCGGGCAGCTTATCGCCGCGGTAGGTAAGTACGTGTCTGACCTCCACATTTTCAGGGAAAGCTTTGCTACGCACTATAAGCGAGCGGGCTTTGTCGAGTCCTTTGATTGCAAAGTTCTTACGCTGCGACTGCGAAAGCGGGCCGATCATGGCTACATCGGTCGTGAAAAGGGGACTCGCATCGATAACCACAGAGCTGCTATCTGCCCCGTAGTTCTCTGGGTCGAAGCTCATGATGATGGGCTCGAAGTTGTTGACCTGCACGGCTTGGTAAATGGGGTCCTCTTCGTCGGCTACAGAGTTGTAGCTCACTGATCGCAGTACGACTTTGCCGTCCATCATTTGCCAGCGAATGATCTGCTGAGGCCTTGAACGCATACCCGCTCCACCAAAATTGAGGTTCTTTACGTGCCCACTAATGCGAGAAACAACAAGTACTTCCTCGCCCATAATATCCATCGGCAACTCGAACATGAGCTTACCATCTTTGCGGTGGATGGTGAACAAACCTTCGTCAGATTCATAGTCTTCCAGGAACTCGGCGTACTTCTCGGCCTGGGTTTTTTCCTTTTCTTCTTCCTGGTCGTCTGAGGTCTCATCGGGTTGGGCGAATAGGCCCGGAGAAATAAGGATGAGTAGTAATAAGTATAGCTGTCTCTGCATGAAATTGGTTTTGAATTCGATATGTAATGACCAAAAGTATGCCTTAGTTCAGTAGATGAGCGTGGCTACTATGGCAAGGCCTCTGTGTAGTTCTCTAGCAATTGATTAGTTTGTTTTTGGAGCTTGCCTTTAAAAGAGCCAGTCCACCCAAGCAGCCTACCTGGCCAGCCGAGTGCCTGAGCTGCCCATCGGTGCAGATCGAAGTCGTCCTTGTGGTTAATGATCAGGCCATCTTGAAATTGAAAAGTGGCCTGAATTTTATTGTGTACCCGGCGGCCGGTTTTACTGAAGGTGTACTGCGCTTCCCAGCGGGCACTGCCCTGGTCTCCGTTTACCACAATATCCGAATAAGACACGCGAAAGTCTTTGCCTTGCTGGCTGGCACACAACATTCGCCACATACTTCGAACCCGGTCTCCCCGTAATTCACCAAACGCCGGATCGTAGAAGACGATATCTTCGTGATAACAACTAACCATGGCTTCTGCATCTAATCGCGCAAAAGCATCGTAGAACTTCTGAATAAGCATGGGGGAAGATAAGTATAACGTGGGGTTAGGGCAGGGGAACGCTCGCAGGAGCTCAAAGCCTTCGCAGAGCTACGGCTTTGATCACGCTACGAGGTTCTGTTCTGAGTAAGGTTAGGACCTCGAAGCGTTTGCAAGCTCGTCCCGATAGCTATCGGGATGGCGGAGAGCTTGTAATCCTTCGAGCGTCCGATGTTTTCCCTCTCAACCTCACGTTAAGTATAAGTAGCCTCCCCTCTAGCAACAGCCACTACTCGGTGCACAAGCACTAGCAGGTGCAATCATGGCATCCAAAGAAAACCTTTCGTTATTTGTTTCAGGCAAGTCGCAGCTTCCTTTGGCCAAGCAATCGGTATGCTTGCCCGTTAACTGAAGTTGGCCACCGACTAGGTCCAGCTGGTATCGCTCAATCGTTCGGTCGCCCTGATATTCGACTTCCACATTCCAATCGCCCAAGCCAAGCGTACGTTCTCCCATTTCAATGATGTTGCGCAGCTTTTCTGCCGATAGTCGGTGATCGTAATCGTTGGCTGTCCATAGCTGTAGGCTCACTGCTTTTTCTACCCGCAAGGTGCCGCCGCAATCTACAAACTGCTTGCTGACTTCGCCGATCTCAGTGAGGTGAAAGTGAGCGGGGACCTGGCTGCCGTCAGCTAGGAAAATACTCAGGTTATGGATAGTATCGAGGTGGCTCTTAAGTTGAGAGAGTGTCATGGTCGAGGATGATATGAGAATGGTTGATGACTGCAGAATTCGACAAGTCTTTAACTTTAAACGCTAGCTTAGAACTTTTAGGTCGACGTTTACTTTAAATAAATCTACCTGCGCCTGCCTGCCATCCGCCAGGTAGGCAGGAAAGTACAATACTGTAAAAACACGCTCATGCTGAAAGGATACTTTTTCATATACGCTTATTTGATGCTACCCGCCTTGATTTTCGGGCAAGCTTTCCAAGATGATTTTGAAGGCAGTGGCAATATCGATAACTGGTTTGGTGACGACTGTGAAATACAAGTTGGCGTTAGTAACCCCGTACAGGCGAGTGCAAATACTTCTGAAAATGTGCTGGTATACAATGACGTAGGCGGCACTTTTGCCAACGTACGCTTCGAGGTAGATGAGCCCTTTGATCTACAGCAAGGGCCAGAGTTTACGCTCAAAATATATGTGCCGTCGAGTGGCGTGACGGGCGATCAACCCAATCAGGTTTCGCTAAAGCTACAGGATGGCAGCCTGACCGAGCCTTGGTCTACTCAGACCGAAATTATCAAGCCTTTAGTTTTAGACCAATGGCAGGTGGTTTCCTTCAACTTCGCCACGGATGCCTTCATCAATCTGGATCCAAATTCTTTGGCTCCGCTGGCTAGAAATGATTTTAACCGGGTGGTCATTCAGGTCAATGGTGAGTTTAATAATGACTTTGTTACAGCCTATATAGACGATTTCTTTTACAGCGGCGAGCCGACCGAAGAGCCCATCTATACCCAACTGATCTGGTCGGATGAATTCGATACCGATGGCGCGATAGACCCCGGCAAATGGTTTCATCAGACGCAGATCCCGGTAGGCGATAGCTGGTTTAATGGCGAGATTCAGCACTATACTGATCGTTTGGAAAATGCATTTGTAGAAGACGGTGTTTTGCATATCACAGCCAGGCGGGAAAACTATACCGATCAGGGCGTGACGAAGCAGTTTACCTCTGCCCGGCTTAACTCGAAGTTCGCTTTCACCTATGGCCGCGTGGAGATCAGGGCCAAGTTACCCCGAGGTATCGGCACCTGGCCCGCCCTCTGGATGCTGGGCAAAAACATCACCGAAAATGGAGCCTATTGGCAAACCCAGGGTTTCGGCACGACCCCCTGGCCAGCGTGCGGCGAGATCGACATCATGGAGCACTGGGGCGATAATCAAAATTTCGTCCAAAGTGCCATGCACACGCCCAGTAGCTTCGGTAATACCGTCAATAAAGGTGGGCAGATTATTCCGACAGCTTCCGATGCTTTTCACGTTTACGAACTCGTTTGGTCGCCTGAAAAGATGATTTTTAGTGTAGATGGCGTACCGCACTATACGTATGATCCAGATATTCAAGATGCAGATACCTGGCCATTCGATTTGGAGCAATATTTGGTTTTTAATGTGGCTATTCTTCCTATTATCCAGTCTGATTTCACCGGAAGTGCTATGGAAATCGACTATGTGCGGGTGTATGGAGAAGCGAGCCCGTCTTCTACATCCAATCTGAACGTGGATGCGACTCCCCTAGCCTACCCGAATCCTTTTCAGGATCGGTTGACGATAGAATTTCCTGAAGCGAATGGAAAAGAAGTAGATATTGAGATGTTCCGATCTGATGGACAACTGGTTAGGCAATTAAAGGCTGTTGTCAGTGATGGAGATATTAAGTTACTCGGGCTGTCAGATCTTGCCGATGGCAGCTATCAGATTCAATATTCCGTTGAAAATATTAAAGGAAGTTTATTGGTCGTAAAGAAGAATCGCTAGCAGCAGTCTCTATTTTGTATACTTCATATATTCTCTGTAAATTAGTTGTTTTCGCTTGTTATTGGGTCGGTTCTCGTGGTTACTCCACTTTGCGCATTCAATCGTATAAAAACCATTAAAAGACCTAATCGCTAAATAATACCTGTTGTCTTTTATCCAAAGATCATCGAGCACAACCCAATTCGCTTTACCATTGGCAACGTATACTTGACCATAATATATAGCTAATAATACTTCAAACTCATCTTTCGTAAGTCCACCACTATCAAACTTTCCATTACTTAAGTAGTCAAAATATATTTTTTCGATGACTTTGAGACTATCTGGACTATAATCAAGTACATATTCAGGATATAAAACTTGGATTTTCTTCACTTCTTTGAATATAGCCTCTTTTAGATTTTCGTAATACAATTCAGCTGAAGCTCTGTCATCGAACTTTCTCCGATTTAGTGCAACTTTAATAGCAATTTTTCTTCCATTCAAACTCATCTATATTAATTTATCTTATACTAGACATTATGAAGAAAACCAGATATGTAGTATGTTTACATTTACAGGTTTACTCAGCGATAATAATCGAACGATTTAATTGGAAAGCATCCGTATTTAGACTTACGAAGTAGGTACCCGGCACCCAACCTACGGTTGATACGCGCTCGCTAAATATCGACAAAGGGGCACTAAAAGTTCGCTCGTGCATCAATCTGCCCTCAGCAGAATAAATAGATAGATCGACACGCTTCGGCTGAGTCGGAAATTGTACATCTAATTGAAAGGAACCATCATTAGTCGGGTTGGGGTGGATATTCAGAATCAATTCATCATCCGATGCTGGCGATGCAGTCGATGTGATACAATTTAGTTCCTCATCCATCCACACCAATCGCTGCTGGATAAAGTTCTTCAGCAAATCTACTTCTCCTTGGTATGTTCCTGCAATTTCAGGATGTGCCCAAGTTGGCTCATTTAGCGATTCCCAAAGCGCATAATTGCGTTCTTGGGCGGCATCGATGAATGCGGCTTGTGCATCGATCCAGTTCAAAAGATTAGACTCGCTCAGCAGGTCCTGTCTAAAAGTCGACCAGCGTTCGCATAAGCGTTCTTGAAACATTGGATCGGCCAAAAAGCGCGCCCACCAGCGAGGCATAATTTCCAGGTCTTCACAATTCTCTTCATTGTAAATCCACCCCTCGAACTCTCCACCTGCACAGTAGTCCGAATTGTACCAGGCGATATCGTAATCCCAGATTGGTCCCGCCTTGAGTTTTCCACCATTCTTGTCGCGATCTTTATGAATGAATGTACTGAGCTTGTAGGCATCGACATTCTTACTCAATTCGTTGACGATAAATAGATCGACGAATGAATTGATGTCCGCATAATCGGAATAGTGCTTACCAAAGCTATTGGTATAATTAGGAGCGAACAAGGCCAACTCAAAACTATCGATAAACGACTGAATATAGGTTTGCTGCTCATACTGTAAGTCCTCTGGCTTGGGGTATACATATTGCAAAAATAGCGGTTGCCCTGTTATGGTTGTAGAATTGGTTGCCCAACCTTCTTCTTCATTCCAATCGAACTTTAGAATATAGCCTCCTGTCCGCGGCTCTCCGGTAGTATCATCCTCGCTAAGTTTTGCAATGTCTACTCGATTATTGTCCCGCTTGATTTTTTCCATGAGTACGTACAATCCCTGATACTCGTCGTTCAAAAAAACTTCGCAAAAGCGCGTCTGACTGGCGTAATATCCCATCTCCCGACTGAGGTGCATGGCCAGTACATTCCGCAAAAAGGTCTTATCTGCCCAGCCCGAATACAATATCCAGTCTTCCTCTATTGGAAATCCCAACAGAGCTACGTCCATATCCTCTCCATTAGCATCGGCCGTTTCAAATCCGTAGGATTTCTTGGGGAAATCGAGCGAGCTGTTACCGCGTAGTTCTATGGTAACGTACCCCTCATAAGTCGCTGGATCGTCTATGCTATGTGGCATGCCATCTCCGTTGTCAATTACGCGTATCTGCGCTAGGATGTCCGGCTCATCTACAATTTCCTGCCCATTGGTTTCGATGAAAACGAGGGGATGTTGGGAAGTGAATTGTGCATTAGCAGTAGTGTGTACTAGAAAGCAGCATAGGATGGATAGTATGCGAAATGTGTGCATCATGATAGTTACCTAGTTTTAAAGACGATTAGGTAACGTGCTACTCAAATACATTATTTTTCAAGTATTTATTTTGGTCTAAAGACCTAACTAGGTACCTTATTTTTTCACTCCACAAAATATGAATATTCTGTCATCCCTGTATGCGTTTCTTCGGTGCGAGGATCAAAAACATAAGACCATAATTCAATTTGCTTCTGACCAGTACTTCTGAGAACTCAACTATAATCAAAAAACCATCTGATCCTATTTTACAAGTATCCCCATCGGCAACCAGAATGACATGAGCTGGGTCAACCATTCGCTCGTATTGAGCAATTGAACCTTTTAGCTTGAGCGTATCGCCGATCTGTAGACATCCGAACTCCTGATTCACTATTAATGGAAAATAGGATTCCGTAAAATAGGGATTTCGGATACAGAATAGATAGAGCTGAGACTCTAATCCTCTATAAACTTCTAAAAATTCAGAATACATTGTAAGCAACTTAAGGCTCCTTTCATCTCTAGATAATTCTACCCAAGCTTCTTCTGTGACCTCATTGGACATCAAAGATGTATCCGCCTGTATTACCTGACTTATTACATCAAAATCTTCAGCACTTAGACCGAATAATTGCTGATTTTTCTCTAGTGAGTCTAAAATCGAAACAGTCATTAGCTCTATATTTGAATACAGAACGTTCTCAAAACCTTGGTATTCGCCGTAGGGAGTGTCCATTTTATGATCTATGGAGGCACCTTTACTCATTATTTTCCAAAAATTTTTCTCAGATTGTTTTCTACTTCTAAATAATTGTCGATGCAAGTCGAGCACAAAAAAATACTTTTCGTAAGACAAGAATGACAGTTGCTCTTCGATGTGCTGATAAGCTATTTCATAGCGATCTTCTTCCGCTTCTATATGCTTGTAAAAAGCATCTTTAGTGGCTTGAAGTAGGCTCGATTCAACAGGGATTTTGGTATTCTGACCACAAGACATAGAGAAAATCACAAAAAAGAGGCTTAAGGTGAGGTAATGCAACATCGATTTTAACTCAGGAACTAATCAAACTCTAAAAAGTAACAATTTACCCAACAGCTAACTTCTCAATATAGAAAATCAACAAGCCTACACTAAAACAAGCGCCAACGTAACCAAACAGGCGCCTGATCATATGACTGGGTTGGTTTAGTTTTTCTTCACTCATGTCGTCTTCGCCGACATCGGACATAGAAATATACATAGCTCCGAATATCGACCAAGACAGGGACATTTCAATACCCTCTAAAAAGTACACCAATACTCCTGAAGCTACTAGAGAAAACCCTGCGATTAAGTGCAGTTTTTCTAAAGAAACGGCATACCTGTTATCTACCTTTAGCATACACACTCTTCGGCACAGCAACTTAAATCTGCCAAATACATACCATTCTCCTTCCACTTATTAACAAGCATAGATATATCTTCATGGCTGTATTTTTCCTTTCGCAAAATATCCTCTACTATCACCCCAAATCGCTGCCTAAATTTGTAAATAAAGCAGAAGATGTGGTTATCATGTCGAACAGAGGGTCCTGAAAGATAGATGTTTTTGAAACCAAAAAACTCGTCTGTTTCTTCGTGTAATTTTGGAGTTCCATCCTCTCTATAGGTTATAATATCTTCTATCGGCTTTTCGACCAAGGAGAAGCCAGTAGCACAAATGGGTATCTTTTGAGATTCTATAGTTCTGCCATCTGTCAATCGCAATAGGTACGTATGCTCACCTTTAGCAACACTATCCACTTTGCCTAAAACCTCATTGTACAAGGGAGATTCATCCAAGACGGCATATTTTTTGTACGTGTAGGGCGATAAAACCCTAGATGGATCGCTAGTATCCCTGCTGTCAATCGGATCGGGATTAATTAATGCAACTTTCTTATCTCTAATAATCAGCTCATAAGCTAATTGGACCCCACTTTCATACCCGCCAATTATAACAAATTCGTCTCCCTGTATTCTATCAGGATATTTAATGAGAGAACTATGCAAACAATATTCTGAGCCCGATATATTATTTATTTGTGGGTTTTGAAATTCACCTGCTGCCCAAACCAGATATCTACAAAAATATGGCCCTCGATTGGTTTGCAATACCCAACCATTCTTTTGCTTACTCACCTTTATTACCTCCGTATCAGTTTGTACGTTTAACTCAAAATGATAGACTACACCAGCTAAGTAATCTGAATACTCTTCGCCCGTTAAATGCTCTTTGTTAAAGGAGAATGCAGGAGATGTCGATTCGCATATCGAATTCAAATCTATTTGCCCAAAAGCGTTGCTCGGAAATGATGGGGTTATCATTTCCATTCCTTCCGGCCACTCCAGGAATGAAAAACCAATGTCCTTCTTTTCTAAGACAGTATAGCTGATATCCGTCTGATTCAGAAGGGAGGCAACGCCTACACCAGCAGGACCAGCACCAACTATTATTACATTAACTATAGTCATATATCCGTTAGCTCATAATCTGTTCTATCTACATTGCAAAGATAAGCATGAACCCACAAATGCAACTAAGTTGCATTTGTGGGTTCATGCTTAGATTAAGATTATGACTTTACTATGGCACAACACTGATAGTGTGCTCTTGATTTATTCCCATTGTTCTTACCGTATCTTTTATACAACTCTAGTTTTGCTTTGACTTTGATCATAGCTTGATTATTTAAGGTGTAAAACCACCCCACACTTCCATCACCAGCTCGATTTCCTCTTCTCGTTTCGTCCCGTAGATAAAATTGTCACCATAATAGGATAAAGCTAGCAGGATCATTTCTGATAGTCTGCGCCCAGAATCTATCCTGAACGGATTTCATCAGATCAGAGCTAGTCAGATCTATCAGTCTGAAGCCAGAATAGGATACAAAAACATCTTCAGGTGTGAACTTACTTGGGCAGTCAAACAGATACCACTCGTCGCCATTATTTGCGTAAATAGGGTGCTCCAGTTCATTTCTAGTTAATTCACCAAAGTAACTCACTTCGGCTGCGTCATAAATCCACCCGCGCCTATACTCTGCTACCAGAGGTTTTAAAGAGTCATAGTCAAAACTCACAACTGCTAATGACTTGCCTAGCAAGATTTTTTTGAAGTCCTTTACAAATTTTTTAAAATCATCTCCATCAAGGCTAGATTGGAAAACGTAGTATTGGTTGATTTTTCTATAGAGGTACATATAGTTATTTCATAATAACAAATCAAATACAAGATTAACAAATTTAAAGCTTATGGAAAGCCATAATACCCAGCACCTCCTTCCTGAAGAATAAAGTTATACTTATTACTACAATCATGAATAATTGATACTATATTAGCGAGCTCTGATTTCTCATATTCCGTAATCCTTGGCAGTAATAAATTTTTATACTTTCCACCGCCGCATAAGATATTTAGATCATATACAATAAAGTCCTCTGTTGTTAGGGTAACTACAACTACCATTGAGGTTTCCAGGCCTACCTTATTCAATTCTCTGTAAAACACATCGCTATACTTACTCACAATTCGATCAAATCCTGATAGAGCTTCATCTATCCAGTCCCCTAATGGTTTTTTTGAACCTAGTACAATTTGGTATTGTTGCGTTTGCATAATACTTATTCAATATCTGTAATTTCTTTCTACAGGCTCAATTTCTGGCTCTAAAATAATCGTATCCATAAAAACAAAAACCCTACAATCGTTCACAATACTCCGCCAATTGGCAGTTGCAATCCGTCTATCAAAGTACTCGTCAAGCTTCTCGCCAGCCAAATAGACTTGTATAGAATCCACAATCGTATAATCTGTCAACCCAATTTGCAGTCTAACACTATCTTCTTGGAGATGTTGAACTAAGGCCGTAGCCTTTGGCAGTGGATAACCGGACATTCTCATCAAGATTTTGCTCCAGGTAATCAAATTTTCCTTTTGCCTTGTCTGATCAGCCCTGTTCTCTTGCCAGACGATCACTTTAACAACTGAATCTTGCTTGGCGGTAAAAGTATATTCCATTCCATCAATCTGAATAGATGAGGGAGATAAATTATTCGGAAATTCACAAATCTCCATCTTATTTAGCTTCTCAATGATAGAATTATAAGCCGCATCAGATATAAACCTTTCCTTAACAACAAAAGATACGGTATCCTCCATATACCGTTTGGATTGATAGGCCAGCTGTAGTCTTTTTCTATCTTCTTCCACATAAATGGAGCAAAAATAATCGAACATCCCCCAACCACCATGGCCTTCGACCCGAATGGCCTCATTCCAATCCGAAAGCGCAGGTAATGAGATAGCTCCTTCTTCCGCATAAGGCGATAGAAAATTATCGTACCAATAGTCAATGCCAGTAGTATCTGTAGCAAAATCATAATCACAGCTTAAATTCAGCTTAACGTGATCTATATCGCTCTTTTGATTGCAAGAAAACAGTATTAACAAACAAGGCAAATATCTCAAGGGTAGGTTTTACCCACATAATCCACCGATTTGGTAGAAGTAACTGCTCGTATTGGCCTCCCTGGTTCAATTCATCCTGTATCCTGTTCAGTTCACCTGAAAACTGAGAGACCTGCGGAAGTCCTACTTATACTTTTGACCCGTAATCAAAACCTACGCAAGTATGAAAACCGCAATTTTAATTTTCATCTCTTCCATTACCTGGCTAGAAGCTACTGCTCAAAGTGGCAGCGATGGGATACTAGGATACTGGACCAATCCCGATCAAAGCCAGATTCTGGAATTCGTCCAGAACGGGGACACCTACGAAGCCATCATTCGCCAGTCTGAGAAGCCGGAAGCTATCGGTAAAACGCCTATAACAGGTCTGGAATACAGGGGCAACAGTCGCTATAGAGATGGCCAGATATACGTTCCTCAGCGGGACATGAAAGCCGACTGCAGCATCAAACTCTTTAGCAAAGACGAGTTCAGGCTCACCGTAAAAGTCGGAATGATGTCTAGAAAAGTGGATTGGACTCGGGTTGACTTTGAAAATCCAAGTGAAGGATGAGGCGTAAATTGATGATCCTATGCTCGGTTGTGCTTGGCCTAAGTGCCCATGCGCAACTGAGCTTCACTTCATTCCAAGACCTCATCGAATATGCCGATGAGCACGCACTTGTAGTAAAACAAGCACTGATCAACGAGCAACTTTCAGACTCTGAATATAAAGAGGCCAAATTTGGTCGACTCCCCTCAATCAATGCTTCTTTTGGCTACAATGACAACATCAGTCTTCAGCCTACCCTGGTGCCCGAAAGACTCTTCAACCCCAATGCTGAAAGCGACAACCTACAAGAACTCACCTTCGGCACGAAGTTCCAATACAGCAGAACGATGCAAGTGCAGTGGGACGTAATCAACTTTCAACAAAAGTTTGCGACCCAGACCGCAGAAATAGCCGTACAAGAAAGTCGGCTAAATACCGATTTAGCCCGATTCAATACCTACAATTCGCTGGCTTCCACGTACTACTCACTCTTACTTAATCGGGAAGCAGCAGAAATTTATGCAGAGAATCTAAGGGTCTCCGAGCAGGTCTTTGCCCAAGCTACCCAAAAGCTTGAAGACGGATTGATCAGCGAAGCCGAACTCAACCGCGCTGAAATCAATCTGCATCAGAACAAGAGCAGGTTTGAGCAAACGACTAACCAAATAGAACAGCTTCAGATACAGCTTCAAAGCCAGCTGAATACGTCAGAACCAGTAGTAGTCAGTGATTCTGTAGGAAGCTTTGTTTTGGTCAATTCCAGTATCGCAACCAATCATCCAGAGGTGAGCTTACAGGCCCTTCAGCTGAATAGGTACGAGTCCATGCTCCGCCAGGCTAAGGCCCAACGATTGCCGACGGTGAGCCTGTTGTATCAGAACAATCAAACCTGGGCGACCAATGAGTTCCTGAATTTTTCCGACGGCAACAACCTGCCTCAGCAATCCTTCGGTATCCAGATCAGTATGAGCAGTATATTCGATTTAGGTACCAAGCAACGAATCAGGCAGGCAAAAAAACAAGTAGAGCTGCAACAACTCATCTACGACAACTCCAGGCTGACCACCCAACGGGAAGACGACCTACTCGTCCTTCAACTCCAGCAAGCAAATAATCAGCTCGATAACAATCAGCGGATTTTATCGCTCCAGGAGCGCAATGACGTACATACCGAAAATCAGTATCAAGCTGGTTTATTGAGTCTGGAACAACGGCTAGACAAATACAGCGAATTGCTAAGCGCTCAAGACAACTACCTGCAAAGTTTAGCCAGTTCGACCCTGGCTAAGTATAAAATATTCATTCGCCAAATAAATTTCTAACCTCCCATGAAACACATTCATCATTTAGCTTCAATTTCCATCTTGGCTTGCTGCTTAATGGCATTGTCTTGCACCCAAGAAAAGAAAATATCACCGGCTGTAAAAACCATGGAAGATGCCATTTTTGCCAGTGGTCATTTAGAGCAGGAAAACATATATACCGTTTCAGCTATAGTTGACGGATTGATCCTGTCGCTCCCTGTAGAGGAAGGTGATGAGGTCAGCCGCAATCAGCTGATCGCACGAGTAGACAATGACGTCCAAAACCACCAGCTGGCAGATGCCCTAGTCGTTTACAATGACGCAAAAAACAAAGTGAATCCAGCATCTCCAGAACTGGAAGGCTTAAACCAGCAAATCGAGCAGGCTAAAAAACAGCTGGCTTTTGACGAGGATAATTACCTGCGCTATAAATCTTTGTACGAGAAAAATTCCGTTTCTAGAATTGATTACGAGCAGGCAGAGCTAAAGTATCGAACCGCTCAGACCAATCTGAGCGCACTCGAAGAAAATTATACCGAACGGCTAAATGGCCTAAAGCTGAATGTAGAACGAAGCCTTGTACAAGTCAATACACAGCAGTCCCTACTCTCTGACTATCGATTGATAACCGAAGAGCCCGGACTGGTCATTAACATATTTAAAAGTCAAGGTGAACTCGTTCGTAAAGGCGAGGCTGTAGCTCAGATAGCCAGCGGTGATTATCTCATTAAGTTATTGGTAGCCGAAGAAGATATTACCCAAGTAGAGCTGGGTCAACAAGTGAGGGTCTATTTAAATACCTACCCGGACCGATCTTTCCAAGCGCATGTAACCAAGGTGTATCCAAGCTTTGACGAATCCGAACAATCGTATCTGGTCGAAGCTCGATTCGATGAATTACCGGAACGCCTATTCTCCGGCACACAATTACAGGCTAATATTGAAATTGGATTGCAAAGGGACGGACTAGTCGTACCATCTGCATATGTAGGCAAAGACAACATTGTGGTTATGGCCAATGGAGAAGAGAGAGAAATTAAAATAGGCAGTACCAACGACCAATGGACAGAAGTACTGTCTGGCTTGAGTTTAGACGATCAAATTATCCTACCTAAATAATTAGTCATGAACACCAACCAAAGACTGGGACGCACTTTTCTGACTTCGCGCGTACGGCAATTCTTTGTGGCTGTACTGAGCGTTACATTCGGTATATCGATGTATATCTGCATGAATAGCTTTATGTCGGGGGTCAACGATGAGCAAACCAAAATGGCTTTTACAGCCATACCCCACATCAATATTTACAATGAAGTACAGTCAGAACCCAATTATCATTCAAAAGAGACTAATAGAGGCTCGACCATAAGAATGGTAAGCAATGAACGCAACATAAACTATACCGAAGGCATCAGAAATGTAGATGAAATAAAAGAAAAGCTGGAAAATATCGATCACATAAATGGGTACACCGCCCAGCTCAACCAAAATGTGTTTATACGCAACGGCGTATCGAAAACCAGTGCCAATTTATCGGGCATAGAACCGACGAGTGAAGATCAGATGTTCAATACCGCACAATATTTGATAGAAGGCCGACTGCAAGATTTGAATAAAGGGTCGAATTCGATAATTCTTGGCACAGGCTTGGCACAAAAAATCGGTGCCAGTACTGGCGACAACATAACAGTAACGACCTCAGATGGTATCGACAAGTCTTTCAAAATAATGGGCCTGATAGAAACGGGTTCTGGTGCCGATAAAAGCAGAGCATTGATATCGATACAAACAGCCAGACAGCTTTTCTCTAAAAACAGAAGCTATGCTACCGAACTTATGGTCAATCTGAATGACTTCGATGAAGCCGTAAATGTAGCAGCCCAAATCAGTCAATATACCGATTACAAAGTCGAGTCCTGGCAGGAAAGCAATGGACAGCTCGATTCTGCTAATGGCCTTAGACGTATAATTGCCATTGCTGTTTCATTGACTATCCTGATCGTAGCGGGTTTTGGAATTTACAACATCATGAACATGACTGTAAATGAGAAAATAAAAGAAATCGCCATTTTAAAAGCCATCGGATTTAATGGAAATGATGTAATTGAAATATTTTTAATTCAATCGGTCATCATTGGTTTTGTAGGCGGTCTGACCGGATTGGCACTCGGCCATATAATGATCAGTATCATAGATCGGGTTCCCTTTGAAGTCGGTCCTATGGATAGTCTTCCGGTTTCCATAAGTCCAATCGATTATGTATCGGCCTTTTTATTCGGCATCATCATCACTTTTTTAGCGGGTTATCTACCAGCACGTAGTGCTTCCAAGGTAGATCCTGTAGCCATTTTAAGAGGATAAAATCATGAAGGCACTCCATATCAAAAACATCAATAAGCACTTTCGCGAGCCTGTAGATTTTCATGTTTTAAAAGACATATCCTTCGACATAGATCAGGGAGAGTTCGTGTCCATCATTGGAAAATCAGGCTCGGGCAAATCCACTTTGCTGTATCTACTTTCAACCCTCGATACAGACTATGAAGGATCCATAAACTTAGTGGGGCAAGATGTCTCGAAGATGAGCCAGAATCAACTCGCTCAATTTAGAAATGAGCATATAGGTTTCGTATTTCAATTTCATTTTTTGATTCAGGATTTATCCGTGCTCGACAATATTACCCTACCGGCACAAAAGCTTGGCAAAAAACCAAAAGACGAGATCGAGCACGAAGCCATGGAGCTTATCAAGCTACTGGACATCGAAGGGCAGGAATCCAAAAAAGCATCCCGAATTTCGGGTGGACAGCAGCAGCGGGTGGCCATCGCCAGGGCACTCATCAATTCTCCCTCCATTATCATGGGAGACGAGCCGACTGGAAATCTCGACACCCGCAATACCGAAATTGTATTCGATGTTTTTCGTCAGCTTGCCGTCGAGCGCGGTCAAACCATCATAGCTGTCACCCACGATGATGAATTTGCCGCCAATTGCGATCGCATCATCGAGTTATCAGATGGTTATCTGGTTTAGCATGATTTCTCCCACATGGCTATATTCGGCAATTATTAGACTTGCGCAGGTCGAGTGCATTCCTCGAATGCACGAGATCCACGCACTTGCTAAAGAGTTGGGACCCTTAACCCAACTCCCGCAGGAAGACCGAGATGCGGGATAGAAGCATTCCCCGAATGCACGAGATCCTCGCACTTGCTGAAGAGTTGGGACCCTTAACCCAACTCCCGCAGGAAGACCGAGATGCGGGATAGAAGCATTCCCCAAAGAACAAGATGAACCGTACTTATCACTATATGACTATAATCAGTTCGATTTGAAATCCAAAATAAACATATGGCTTCCCATCGCACTTTCGGCTGCCCTTCCCGGAGTCGGATTCATTACCAATAGAAATAGTGAACAACCTTATTACGAAGGCGATTTTACGCCCATTTGGATAATCACCTCACTATTTCTCTATACCTTGTGGCATGTATTATGGCAATTATGGGATTTCAAGAAAAAGTATACAAACAAACGCTACCAAACACAACTAGTAGTACTTCTACTAATTTTAATTGGAATAATCTACATACAAGAAAAGATCGGCCCTGCCTTTGATCAGGAAAGGGTGCTTACACTCCGAATATTACTGGCTTCTGTTATTCATACAACCATACAATTTGCATTAAAAAACCAAGCTCGTATCAGTCAGCTTAAACTACAAACTGAGCAATTACAAACCGAAAATTACAAGGCACAACTTAATACCATTAGAGCACAGATCGATCCTCATTTCCTGTTCAATTCTCTAAATACGCTGCGTGCTATGGTCAGACAGGCGCATCCAAAATCCGAACAATTCGTGATCAGCCTATCCGATTTTTACAGGAACAGTCTACAACAAAATAGCCAAGCAAATATCAAGCTCTCAGAAGAAATCGACTTGCTAGAATCTTATCTATTTGTCATGCAAAGCAGGAATGAAAAATCGATCATCATCAACATGAACATAGATGAAAAATATCATCATGCCAAGATTCCCAGTATGGCCTTACAGCAAGTGGTGGAGAACTGCTTTAAACACAATGTAATGACCACAAAAAACCCATTGCATATTGACATCAGCACCGAGTCCAATGGCTATATAGAAGTGAGCAACAATTTACGTCCAACGATAGAGAAGCCCATTTCATCGGGCTATGGACTCGATTTACTCAGAAAACGATATGAATTAATGGGCATAAGCAATGGAGTCGTTCTCATGCCATCTGAAAGTCACTTTATCGTCAAGCTGAAGTTGATATAAATCATCCACTATGAATGTCTTGATTGTCGAAGACGAACTACATACCTCTAACTTACTCAAGGAAATCATCGAGCAGGATCGCGATTTCATGGTCGTCAATCAAATAGAATCCGTAGAGGAAACGGTAGGCTACTTGAGTAAATACCAACAAAATATTGACCTCCTCTTTTTTGATATCCAATTGGCAGATGGTAAGAGCTTTGAAATATTTAAACACATCGATGTAATTACCCCAGTTGTCTTTTGTACAGCCTATGATTCTTACACCCTGGAGGCCATTAAAAATAACGGTATAGACTACGTACTCAAGCCGTTTAAAGAAGTAGAAATTCGCTCTGCCCTGGATAAATATAAGCGTCTTTTGCAGTCTCTTGCCCAAAAACAAAAAGCTTCGCCTGTTCAATTCCCGAGAGAATCTACACAAGCCTACCAGAGCCATTTTCTTTCCCAGCTAAGAGACAAAAGCATAGTAATTAAAGCCGAAGATGTAGCATTATTTATTGTAGAAAATGAGGTGGTTTATTTATACACTCTAGATGGTAAAAAATATCCCATATTCAAGAAGCTCGAATACTTAGAAGAAGTCTGCGATCCACAAAAGTTCTTCAGAGTGAATCGCCAAATGTTAATCCACAGATCATCGATCACTGGCTTTGAGCCTTACTTCAATCGAAAGGTTGTAGTTTCAGTATCCATCAAGCTGAGCAAGCAAATAGTAGTGAGTCGACTAAAAGTCAGCCCATTCAAAAAGTGGCTAGAGCGTTGATAATAAGAGCCTGCTGGCTTACCCTACTTCGTCCTAATCTCATCGATCTCTCTTGCCGAGACGCCATCTACAATTGTACGATTGATCATGGGGTGGTCTTCGTCTACGGGTCCGAAATCGGAATCGGGGTGGTAGGCAATGACCGTCAGGCGCTGGTTGGCAGCCGTCTTGAATTTGTGGTTGCCCTCTTCGTGGATAATGAAGATTTTCCCTGGCGATAGCTCGTACTCGCGCTCGGGGGTGACGCAGGCTCCTGCACCCTCAATGACCATACCGACGCGCATGCTGGGATGCGTATGTGCCGTTTGGTCAATATTTTCGGGAAAAAACAAGGCATTGAGACAAGGGTCGCCCATCTTGACTGGAGGAATGAGCAGAGAGTCGGTGCATCCATCGATATACTTTAATCTACCCCAGGATTCTACCGGTCCGCCGCAGACATTCGACCCGCGGAAGTCTAAACGCTCAATCACAATTCCGCGCCCACCAGACAGCTTTATCGGATGATTAAAACTAAAAAACTGCCGGTCGTGAAGTGTCCAGGTATTGTGTTCGGTGTGTACCTGTGTCTCCCCCTCGAATACATAACCGAACCAGGTGGAACCCGAAGTATCGAAACTGATCTCTTCGTTCCAGGCATGGAGGCGCGTGGGGTAATTATTGCTGGTATAGTCGTAGAGTAATCCGTTTTGGAAGTTGAATTCTGAGTAGGCTGGCATGGTTTGGAGGATTGGATTTTTTGAGGATTGGATTAGCTGAGGGTTGTTTCTACATTTTTGAATTGGCGGTGAAAAACTTCGATCTTGGGTTGCCAATCGTCGTACAAGTGTATGCGATAGCGCTTTTTTCCCTGCTTTTTGCGATCGAGTATGACGTTTTTGAGCGAGGGCTCTTTTGACTTGGTATTCAAATAATCAGCGTCTTGGGTATAATCGTAGATGAATTGCTTGGCGGGTAGCTTGTAATCTTCCAAGCGAGTAACCACTCGTTCTTGATGGCGAGACATAGCCCATTTTTGAAAATCTAAAGCCTGAAAGAAATGCTCGAATCGGCTAGACAACTGCTCGACTTTATTTTGGAAACTGAATACAGGAAGTCGCAGACTGACCTGCTGCCATTTGATGGTAAAATTGAGCCACCAGTACAGATCGAAGGCCGAATGGATGGTTGTAGGTGCTGCGGCGATTAACGGTCGCAGATACTCGGTCAGTGCATCTCCGCTTTTGGCATCGCCCAGTTTATGGGTAGCTAGCAGAGGCAGCACATCTTCCCAGGGCTCTAGCGCCAAGCCGTTCTTTATGAGCGGTAGTAATTTATCGCTTCCGAACAATTGGTCGCCATGCTCGCCGGTGACAATCAGCGCGTTGGCTGCCAGATGGTTGGTGACGGGTGGCTGAATCAACTGGTACTTCAGCTCGCGCAAAATATGCTGCCGAAAAAACAGTGGGTACTCATTAATAGAGTCCATCGAAAGCAGGATGCGAAGCCGATCTAATTGGTGCGGTTGGGCGGTCTGGACCAAAGCGATGAGGGCAACCGTAGAATCAATTCCGCCTGACCACAGTACTTGTATATCGTAATTCAATGATTCGGCACGCGACCAGATTCTCTTGGCGTTTTGAAGGGCGATCTCGCGGAAGGACAGGCTAAAGTTGGCGTCATATTCGGGAATCTCATCCAAAACTTGCTGCTCGAAGCCCAAGTCTAACGCATGCGTTCGATCGATTATGCCACAATCAAAAAACCGAGCAGCCAAAACATAATCAGCTGGCAAACTTTTGCCATCTATGGAGCCGCTTTTAGCCCGGTGTGAGTTTAAAAATATGATGGGCATGATGCTTACTTGATAAGTTGTTGATAAAGCCGCTGGAAACCTTCTTCTTCAATTGTTGGCCGACTGGCTGCCTCGATTATCGGTTTAAGCGCGGGTATTCTTCGGTAAGAGACGGTAGAAATTTCCAGCAGTTGCGTCTCCATTTCCCGATCTGTCGATAAGAGTTGACGTAGCTCATCTAACCATATTCGTAGCCAAAACTCGCCCATATTGTTCGAGATCGTACCACTTTGAAGCAAAAGTCGTTTTTCGGCCCAATGGTCGAGATACTTTTCCAAGACCGCGGCGTATCGGTTTTTCAGTTTGGCATTTTTCTCTTTTATCGGGGCTAAAGACCTGAGTTTCCAGTAAAGGCTGCGACCGTTTTGGTTGAGTCGGGCGAATAGATCACCCTCTACTTTGCGACGAGTCCACTGATACTGTCGGAATCGGAAAAAGCCGAAATAGAGGCTCAATCCCCAGCCAAGCAATCCGAATATGAGTAAGCTTATATTATCCATACTGCAAGGTATAGATGCCATTTCAATCTCCGAACCCCTACACCCAATCCAACGTATATACATTACTTTTGTCCTTCCTAATTTTTTCAGCTTGCCTATGTACACACTAAACATCGGAACGACCTTCCTACTCTCCCTCCTATTAATCAGCACCTTCAGCTGCGACCCTACGCGCAACATGACGGAAGACGAGCTCGCTCAGCAAGGTATGACCACCATTATTTTGGTCAGGCATGCCGAAAAGGACTACGGTGCCGATCCACTGCTGACCGAGCAAGGCTCAGAACGGGCCGAACGCCTAAAGGAGATGACCAAAAACATGGACATCGCCGCCGTCTATTCGACAGATACACGCCGGACACTAGCTACGGCACGCCCTACCGCCCAGTTTCATAAAAAGCGCATTCAGATATACTCAGCACAATCACTAGATACTTTTTCGGCTTTGATCAGGCGCAAGCACAGGGGCGAGTCTATTTTGGTGGTCGGCCATAGCAACACGACACCAGCTCTCACAAGCTATCTCGACCGCCACAATGACTACGAACGTTTTAGCGAGCTGGATTACACCAACTTTTGGGTAATTAATATTCCTGTGCGTGGTAAGGAAAAGCTGTTGAAAATGAGGTATTAGAATACCTTTCTGATTACAGATAGCGCACTAAGGTCATCATTTAGTACACGGAATTAACGGAGTTAACAGATTCTCACGGAAACGGAATGCTTTCCTGCCTTCGGCATAAAAGCATGACGAATCGACACAGAGAGCGGCATGGCTAAAGCATATCTGATACCTAAAGAGCAGCGTTTTAGCCAATAAGTAGATTCCCCTCTGTGAAAATTAGTTGCGCTTTAGCGCTCCGTTAGAAAATCCGTGAAGCTCAGTTTAATCCGTCAAATCCGTGTACCAAAAAATAAAACGCTTGCTCTTGCTATAACTTATAATTAGGTTCCAGCCTGTGCGAATCATCCGCATAAAAGTCTCTGATGATCTCCAACACCTCTTCTGCCGTGTCTACGATGGGTATTAAATCCATATCATCAGGGCTGATATTTTGGTTGCGCTCCAGCATGGCATCTTGAATCCAATCGCGCATACCACTCCAAAACTCTCTTCCGACCAAAATAACCGGAACCAAGGTGATCTTCTTAGTCTGAATCAGAGTAAGTACTTCGAAGAGCTCATCTAGTGTACCGAAACCACCTGGGCAGCACACAAATGCCTGAGCATACTTAACGAGCATAACCTTGCGCACGAAGAAGTAGCGAAAGTTGATATCCAGATCAGGATCGATGTATGGGTTACTACTTTGCTCAAAGGGCAGATCGATATTCAGCCCAACAGAGGCTCCACCTGCTTCATCGGCACCCTGATTGCCAGCCTGCATGATGCCCGGCCCACCACCAGTGATGACCCCATAGCCTTCATCGGCCAGTGCACGGCCTATTGATCGGGCTAGCTCGTAGTGCTTGTGGCCGGGCTTGGTACGCGCCGAGCCGAAAACACTCACACAAGGACCAATACTATTTAATCGCTCGAAGCCCTCCACAAACTCGCTGATGACCTTGAACATCGTCCAGCTATTTTCGCCGGTCTGGTTGGCGTTCCACCGCTTTAGCTTACCACCCTGGGGCAAAAATTCTACATCTTTCATCGTATTCATTTGGTTTTATCACGCCAAAATACAACCCCTCAGGCAACGGTGGCTCAATTTTTCTCGTTTGGGCAACTGAATAGAAAAAACACACCTAGCCGCAACTATTAAATTCTAGAATCGACATGACCCTCGCTCGCATCAACCCCCTTACTCGGCCAGAAGACGAATTGCTCAACAACCTCGGCTTTCAGCTGGGTATTCCCCCCCATAAGTTGAGCCCGTATACTCGGCTACTCGAAGACCTTCTCTTGGATCAGCAAGATCAACAGCTACTTATCGCCAGTCTGGAAAGGCAGTTCAATCTATTCCTCACCGAAGAGCAAACCGAGCACGTAGATTGCGTCGGTGATTTGCAGCGTCTGTTCACGCGTCAAGCTGCATAGGTACTGATCATCGTCGCTAATCGACGGAGCAGTAGTGCCATTTTATAATTCAACGATGCACCAGCATCGAAGTACAACCCGTTGATCCTCAAATGATCAGCCTGCTTTTCTAAGGTCTCTATCTCTTGATAGAGCACGCGTTGCGGCCCCTGCAAAACAGGTCGCCAGTAAATCGCCACATCGGTCAGGGCGTAACCGTCTTTGCCAGAACCCAACAGACTTTGATCGCAGACGAATAGCACCCGCTCGTCTCGTGTAGCATTTAAAAAGCGATTCGTTGCATTTTTAAGCACCCTGGCAGGCATGCGCACAAAGTCAGTATAATAAGTCTCTGATTCATCCTCGAAGTCGAGGTAATCCATCGCCATCGAAAACAGGTCAGCCTTATCCCAGCTCAACGCCTGATGCCTGAGCAACCGTTGGGGCCATATACCGCCGTGCAACTTCCGTGTAGCTTCCACCAGAAAATACTCGATCAAGGCTTCGGTGGCGGCGACCAATCGATTGTATCCTTGCTCGTTTCGCCAATTCGATTCGGCTCTATGGTTGCGCACCCAATCGGCCAGTGCCGCCAGCTGGGTAGAAACCGTTTGCTGAAAATCAGACTGGCGGCGCGCATCCTCATAGCGGTCTACCGCCTGCTCGCCAAAATAATCTTGCACCCGTTGCTGGAATCGGTCTTTAAAGAAAGTCCTGAAATCAGTCATCAAAGAGCCATCCCAGTCTATGCCACCGAGATTTTTGCCGCGTGTGTTGGTAAAGCTATGGTCTGGGTCTTGAAAGTGTTGCTCGCCATGAGGAGGTGTGTTTGGTTCAGACTTCCGCAGGTGGGGGCTGCCCTCAGTATCGGTGGGAGGGGGAGGGGGAGGAGACGATGGAGACGCAAAATTTTGCGTCTTTACGGGGGTGTCGTCTACGGGGTGACCGCATTGTGGACAGAAGCGGGCACCTTCCGGCAAGTCTGCACCGCAGTTGTTGCACAGACCACTTTCGGTTTGCGATTCGGGAGTGATCTCTTCCAAGATGAGGGCGTCTTCCAGGAGGTCTTCTTCCGTCACATCGGGTAGTGGCTCGAGGGGCGGCGGCGTGTAGTGGATATCGGTATGGTCGGTAGCGGGAGACGCACTATCGGGAGACGCACTATCGGGAGACGCACTATCGGGAGACGCACTATCGGGAGACGTACTATCGGGAGACGTACTATCGGGAGACGTACTATCGGGAGACGTACTATCGGGAGACGTACTATCGGGAGACGTACTATCGGGAGACGTACTATCGGGAGAC
>JBCCPC010000012.1:0-91866 GCA_039025055.1 Bacteroidota bacterium
AACGCGTTATACGCCAGGCCCTTTGGGTACTGTATCGGCTATATTTTTTAAATCGGCTGTAGACACAATAGAGTAAAAAAAACAAGGTGTGGCTGTTTGGAATGTTTATATATATCTTTTGTTGGCCGAGCAGTGCTCGCCCAACAACAAACTGCTTAGTTGTCCTTTTTCTTTCGCCTGAATGGATTAAACTTATTGATCTCATTCTTGATATCCTCTGCTGCATTTTCAATGGCTTGGCCGGCAGGGCTGGTACTAGATGTGGAATCACTACGGGTAGAATCTCTCGATAAGCCGATAGCCTCGCCTATGCGATTTACGGCCTCATTTCTCACCTCATTGACACGCTCATTGGCGGCACTTCGAACAGAGTCTACTACGGTATTAGCTTGACTGGCCAGGGCGTTGCGGGTAGAGTCTATACGCACTCGGGCATCGTCTACACGTGTACTGGCTTCGGTTTCGAGCTGCTGACGGGTTTCAGCAACGTGCTCGTCTATGGTAGCGCGTATTTCCTGCTCGGCTTGCTGGCTGAGGCTGGCGGCCAGGTCGTTATTGCCTTGGTTGCGGCCCACCAAGTTGAAGGTCGTCGTCGGGTTGGCCATGCTGCCGCCCAGATTGATGCGCAGATTGAGCACATCGCCAGGAGCAATGTCGAATCCAAGCTTGCTAGCTTGTCCGGCCAGGCCGTCGAGCGCACTCAGTGCAGCACCGGTTACGATATTGCCATTGATCATCTCGCGGGGTACGGCGGCCAAAATCTCGTAATTCATGTCGTTGTTTAGACCATGGGTACCGCGTATGTTCATGGGAATGCCAGCCACCGTCAGATCAAAAGGCTCGACCTCTACGGTGCCGTCTTCTATCGTAAACCAGGTCTGAAGGGCAGACAAATCGATATCGCTCTTCAGGGCCGGAATATCCAGGGCGTTACCTACCTTTTGAAGAGGTTGTATCTGAGCCAATTGACCATCGAGCGTAGCCAAAAAGCCTTTGGCATCTATACTTTCCAATACCGGGTAGAAGTCTTTGCCGAGTGTTCCTTCCAGTATTAGGTCGGAACTGAACTTACCGCTGATAAACTTGCCGATAGGGGCTAAAGTCGCAAAGGAGTTAAATGCACCAAACGCTTTTTGAAAGTCGATCTCTTGCAGGTCATAGTGGAAACGGAAGCCCGGTGCTTCGGGGTCGGTGGTATCGTAGGCACCTGCAAAAGTGGCTAGTCCGCCCAGCAGCCGAGTGCCACCATTTTCGACAACAGCAGCCTGATCTCTGATGAGCAGATCGCCGCGCACATCCTGCAAAGTGATATTGGTATAAATCACTTCATCGGCGCGCAGAGCGATGGCCAGGTCAATGTCTTCGGGTATGGGCACCACTTCGTAGGTTGCTTCGTCTGATTCGGCTGACGAAGCCTGCGGCGATTCATCTGACGAATCTTCGGCCATAAAATCAGCCAGCTCGATGTGGGGTGAAGTGACTTGCAAATTACCGCTGAGGGCCGCTTTACCAAGACCATAATCCAGGGCATTGAAGATGGTGCCGCTTCCACGCATCGGGCTGTTACCGATGCGGGTACCAAAGTCGTCGAGTTGGAGGCGGTTGGGTTGTATATGACCTCTGAATCGGCTGTCCATAGCCTCGTAACCTGCATATCGCAACTCGCCCACCTCGGCGTCTATGGTAAAATCGAAGCGGTCAAAGACTTCAGTCTGGTGGGTCACCTCATCGGCTTCTGCAAAGTTTTGATCGTGCTCGGCGGGGCTGATCGTACCCATACTTTCATCAGCTTCGGGCATGAATTCGTCTACATCTAGCAGTTTAGAGCGCAGGGTCAAATTGCCGCGCATGGTCTTGTCTGGGCTAAAGTAAGCCAGCAAATTGTCGATGCGGCCCGAGCCTTCTAGATCGGAATTACCGGCTGTCATTTTGTACTTCCGCAGGTCGAGTGCTTGCGGGTTCAGCTTGGCTTCTGCTTCTGATATCGTCAGTCTCGGATAATTTGGTGCCGCATAGATAAAATCAGCTATATCTACATTACCCGACATGTCTACGCGGTCGTATTGACCAGACTCTAAGACACTCTGACGTGCACCATTGATCGTCACGTCGGCATCGATCACGCCCGCTAGCTCATCGACGTCTTCCATGGGTATAGCCTGCCCCCACTTCGAGAGATCTATTCGGCCCTTGAGGCGAGCGTCTACCTGTGGATCGCTGATGGGCGTAGCTAATTTAAAGTTACCTTGAAACGGCTCGTCGCCCAAAACGAAAGCAAAGCGAGATACATCGAGCTTCATTTGATCGAAGTTGGCACTGGGGCTCTTGAGATTCAGATTAGTGAAGATGCCATTGATCGCCATCGGCATACCTGGATACTGGACCGACCCGCCGTCTACGTCGAGATTGAGATCGATGGCTGGGTAGCTGGGTCTGTCGGCATTATAAGCACCTTTTACCGTTGCATTGAGTGCAAAGGTGCCGGCGGCCTTCATATCCGAGTAGCCAGAAGTATAGACTGTAGGCATGAGCGACCAGAGCTGCTTGAAGTCGTTGGCCGGTGCATTGACGTCGAGATCGAAGACAACATCATCTTCCGCCAGTGCGATACTACCATCGGCCTGTAGCTCTAGCGCGTTGATACGTATCGTGTTTTCTTTAAAAGTATAGGTACTGGTAGCCGTGTTGACATTGATCTCGGCATCGATGTCGGCCTTGACGGTGCGTAGGTAGGCAATACCCCCCTGCACGAAGGTCAATGCCTCGACTTGTGACTCAGTATCTAGATCGAAAACCTCGAAGGTGAGGTCTCCCCTACCCTTGTGGTTGAGTCCATCTATTTCGAGTAGAATATCTCCGGCCCGGTCGTCGTATACGAATCTACCATCCACGATCTCGTAGTATTTGATGTCGAATGACATGTCTTCGCTACCGGTGGCGTCTTCGACCACTTCCTCCTCCACACCATCTTCACTCGCTAAGGCGATGTCGTAATTAGCCAGTCCACTCTCTAAAATGAGTAGATTGATGTTGGGTTCTACCAGCTCGATGCCTGCTATTTCATAATTGCCATTAGCTCCCCAAATCGACCAGAAGTCTATATCTGCGGAGGCACTCCGACCACTAGCTAGGGTTCTACCTGCGAAAGTATCGATACCCACCAAACTAAATTCATCGATGGTGAGGCTCACATCTGGAAAGGAACTGAGAAAAGATAGGTTTGCGTCCTTAAAGTCCAGCTCGGCGGCTATGTTTTCATTGATACTGCTCTTGACCTTGGAGATGATCTGGTCTTTGAAAAGCATGGGAGCAAAGAGTAGAAAAGCGACGAGCAATACGACGAAAATGAGCGTGCCCTTAACGATTTTTCCAAATATGCGCATAACTGATAATATTTTGAATTTGCACTTTTGAGAATGCCTTTCAGCTATTCTTAAAAGTACTTGAAACTCGTTTTCGTGCGATCTATCTGGCCATTCTTCAGAAACATCCATCGGGATCGTACGAAAATTTGAATGTAAGACTGCATTACAGCTTAAAAAGATACTACGGATGCGATTTTTTCCTTTGCTTCGCACCTCGTTTATACTACAATAGATGACCATTAGCCTGGTAGTACATAGTTATCGAACGCATTAGTAAGTTAAAAATGTTTTAAAAGTAGATGTCAAAAACCGAAAAATCATACACCTGGATCGATTCACCCGAAACTCTGGCGGATTTTATAGCTGAGCAGGCAGGTATAGACTGGATGGCCTTCGATACCGAGTTTATAGGCGAAAAGCGCTACTACACCCTGATTTGCTTGATACAGGTAGCTACTGAAAAAGGGATTTACCTCATTGACCCTTTGGCCATCGACAACCTGGATGCCTTTATCGACCTGCTCGAAGATCCGAGCATCAGAAAGGTAACTCACGCAGGCGAGAATGACTACCGGCTTTTTTACCAAGACTTCGAGTGTGTGCCGCAAAACGTTTTCGATACCCAAATTGCGGCAGGCTTTGTAGACTATCGCTTCCCCATCAGCTTCGGAAAGCTGATCGAAGCTGAATTGGATATTTCGCTGGGCAAGGGTTTTGCAGTGACCGACTGGAAGCGCCGCCCCATGACCAACAAGCAGATACAGTATGCCCTCAACGATGTGATCTACACCAAAGACCTCTACGATAGCCTGGTCAACAAGCTGGAGAAGAACGGCCGCATGGAATGGGCACTGGAAGAGTGTGCAGAGATGACGGCCAAGGATTATTTCTACCGTGACCCCAATCACGAAGCTTTGAATAGTCGATTGCTGCAAACCAGTCGCAAAAAGGACAGGTTGTTCCTGCTTCGCCTATTCACCTGGCGGCGCGAAGAGGCAGAATACAAAGACTACAGCAAGGAGATGATCTTGCCTAGCAAGTACTTCAATCCGCTTATGCGCGCCGTTCGTTCGGGTAAGGATGCCCTCCGCGATAACCGCAGACTGCCCAACAAGACCGTACAGCGCCACGGCGAGCTATTCCTCGAATTCAGCAATGAACCTGCTACAGCTGAAGAAGAAGCCATTCTCGCCCAAGTACCTCAGTACAAAAAAGAAGACGAAGACAATGACATGTTGCTCGACTTACTTTACATTCTATTGAAATACCGATGCAGTCAGGAAGGCATCAGCCACCAACTGGTGATGTCGAAAGCCGACATCAAGCGGATGCGGGAGAATGAAGGACTACGCAAAAAATTACTGGGCTCTGGCTGGCGAAGGAAACTAATGGGCGACAATTTCATGGGCTATATCGAGAACTTCGATAGGCTGGAGTTGGAGATCGATGGTGGGGATGTGAAATTGAAATTGCTGTAACGTTAAGGGATAACTCCCTTCGGTCGTAGGATAACTCGGGCCAAAGGGCCCTCGCGGGATTCCCTTGGCTATCGCCATCGGTAGGATTAAACCCCTTCGGTCGCGGGGATTCTAAAGTACTGGAGATTATTTGCTTGTGGGAAATGATTATTCCGACTCGCGATAGCGAGTTTATCACAACGAAGCCGGAGGCAAGTGAGTCACGCGAGGCGATAGCCGAGTCATCCCTATCTTCGCGTGCGAAAACCAATCGATTTCAATATGAAAAGCAAATACCAATTGATCACAGGCTTATTTTGCCTGCTATTCACCTTACCTGTTTCTGCCCAGGCACCCGAATTCGGAGACCTGGATAAAAGTCCAATGGACGCCGCGCACTACCCAAGACGTGCAGCCTATCAGAATTATCTGTCGGAAGACGACCCAGACCGCACTCAATACGTCAAGGTGCTATATTGCCGCCCACAAGTGAAGGGTCGCGAGATCTTTGGCGAGCTAGTCAAGTGGGGAGAAGACTGGCGAACGGGTGCCAACGAAGCTACAGAAGTCACCTTTTACCGCGCAGCCGAGATTGGGGGGACTTTCGTACCGGCAGGCACCTACACCATGTTTGCCCAGGTCTTTCCTAACCATTGGATCATGAAGCTTTCGACCGAACGGTTTATCGCCGGAGCGGAGAATAGGGACATCACAAAAGATATCCTATCTGTTTCTGTACCTACGCAATATGTCGCCGATGCCCGGGAATACTTTACCATCGGTTTTAAGAAAATTGACGATGCGAACGCTCATATGATACTTGGCTGGGACCATACTCAGGTTGCTGTCCCCATCGATTTCAACCCAGCCTATATGGATAGCGAAAACGCTAGCCCTATGGATTTGGCGCAATTCCCTAATCGTTCTCGCACGCGCAATTACTTAGAAGAAGACGAGTTGGATGCAAACGAGCCTCAGATCAGATTCGTCTATAGCCGTCCACAGATGAAGGGTCGAAAAATATTCGGCGGCCTACTCGAATATGGAAACATGTGGCGAGTAGGTGCAAATGAAACTTCCATACTCACCTTCTTCAATGATGTGACGATAGACGGCAATGAAATTCCGGCCGGTCAGTATGGCTTATTCGCCACCGTCAATAAGGATAACTGGGAGTTTGTCTTGCACAGCAATGTACAATCTTGGGGTCACGCTAACCACGATCCGGAAGATAATGTGATGACCTTTACTGCCCCAACAGAAAAAACGCCGGAGACTCTGGAAGTTATGTCTGCTACCTATGTAGACAAAGGCGATGGAATGATCCACCTGGTAATTGGCTGGGAAGATACGATGGCGAGGATACCGATTCAGTTGGCGGCAACGAGATAACTCCCTTCGGTCGCGGGAATGGCTTGCCTACGGCGTCGCGGGATGACTCAGGCTATCGCCCTCACGGGATTTGCTCGCCTATCGGCGTCGCGGGATAACTCGGGCCTAAGGGCCCTCGCGGGATTACCTCGGCTATCGCCATCGGTGTGACTAGTGGAGTAAACGGGAAGTATCGTTACATTATCCAGCTTTTAGCACGATCTAGGACTCGTCGGCTGACAAGAATTTGCACAGGGCCAAGCTTATAGTGCTGTGAAAGTTCTGAACCTAACCACCAGGCGATTTGCACTTAGCTTGGTGCATGTTCTTGTCGGCGGACGAGCTCCGATGGCTATCGGGGTCGGCCGACGACAGCTACGGTCGCGGAGACTGTAAAGTAGATGGGAATATCATACTACGAGCTAGGCTTATCCCGACTCGCGATAGCGAGTTTACCACAACAAAGCCGAAGGCGAGTGAGTCACGCGAGGCGATAGCCGAGTTATCCCAATGCCGGCGATAGCCGCATGAGTCACGTGAGGCGATTGCCGAGTCGTCCCTACTTAGCTGCGGCTACGGGAAAGCTCACGACCAAATCTGCCCAATGCAGTCTGACTTCATCTTCTCCCAGGCTGAAGTCCATTCGCTCGGCGCCGGGCTCTGCCATTTGGGCATTTCCGGCTACACGGGCTACGTCCTTCTCTTGTTCGTAATCGTAGGCACCCCATAGATCGGATCCGGTATTAATGATGAATGTCCAGTTGGTTTTGTCTTCGGGTATGGTGAAAAGTGCGTAGGTGCCAGCTGGTACGGGCACACGAGCTTCGCCGACGACCACATCGCTATTGAAAGTGATCTGGGTGGCTTCGTTAGCACCGGTACGCCAAACCTTTCCGTAGGGAACCAGATCACCATAGATGGTGCGACCTTTTACGGCGGGGCTACCGTAGTTGACAGTGATGGTAGCATTGCCGACGGTGCCGCTCATTTCTTTGCGGGGGCTGGCGATGGTGCCATTTAGTTCTTTGATTTCGAAATTATCGCCAGAAGGGGGCTCGGTGGAGGGGACGGCTACAGCGTTGTCTTCCGTGTTATCATCTGTGGTTTGCTCGGTGTTGTCGGTGTTGTCTTCGGTGGAAGACTGGGGGGCGTTGCAGGAGACTACCTGCGGAAGTACAAAAATAACTAACGCCAGGTAGAAGAGCATGCGGGTCATATTCAATTTGATTTTGAGTATAAAAATGTGCCTTACTATGGGGATAACTCGCTAGTAGATACATGGTTGAGTCGGGGTGCCAGGCTTTCCATCTTTTGGGACAAGTTTGGTGGGATGGGGTTGCGCCCTCCGGTTGCAACTGTAATATTTTTCTGCGACCAGAGGGCGCAGACCCGTGAAGAGACCAGGGGGTGCAGACCTGTCTTAATCTTTCAGCGCGGCTCTGATTTTAATCAATTTCTGTAGCAATGGTTCCAAATTATCTAGTGGCAGCATATTGGCGGCATCGCTTTTGGCCTCTTGTGGCCTGGGATGGGTCTCCATGAATAGGCCGTCTACGCCTACGGCTATGCCAGCGCGGGCTACAGCACCGATGAGAGCTGGTTTGCCGCCCGTAACTCCGCTGGCCTGATTGGGCTGCTGAAGGGAGTGGGTGCAGTCGAGTATGACCGGGCTACCGAGAGCTTGCATGACGGGGATACCCCTGAAATCGACCACCAGATCGGTGTAACCAAAGGTGGTACCCCGCTCGATAAGTGCGACTTTTTCATTGCCACTTTCGATGACTTTATTTCGTGCAAAGTGCATAGCCTCAGGGCTGAGAAATTGACCCTTTTTGATGGTGACGGTCTTACCGGTTTTAGCGGCTGCGACCAGCAGGTCGGTCTGGCGACACAAAAAAGCGGGAATCTGGAGTACGTCGACATAATCGGCAGCCATAGCAGCTTCTTCTACGCTATGAATGTCGGTGGTAGTAGGTACGTTTAGCTCACGACCGATTTCGGATAGTATTTTCAGGGCTTTCTTGTCGCCTATGCCCGTAAAGCTATCTAACCGACTGCGGTTGGCTTTGCGATAGCTACCCTTGAAAATGTAAGGTATGCGCAAGCGGTCACAGATTTCGGAGACAGCACGGCCAATCTCAAAGGCGATGTCTTCGCCCTCGATGGCGCAAGGACCGGCGATGAGAAAAAAGTTGCCACTATCGAGATGACGAATTTTTGGAATGCTGGCTAATTTCATGGTGTGAAGATACGGTCTGAATAATGGCACGAAGAAAGCGGGTTTTCATGCCAACTATGTTCGCACATCTGGTCTGTTTTTAGGCTTATATGAGTGAGTAAAAATTGGGTAAGCAATTTGTCTAACTCATCTAGCTCGCAAACATGGCATCATGGCACTTATTTCAAAAATTCATGGCTCTACAGCTGTCGAAATCATTTCCCAACTCGGGCGAATGTTCAAGACTTCTATAGAACAAGATTGCCAGCGGTATACCATCGAGCTGCCAGATCGCATCGGTCAGGGCAAGATATATGCCTATAATTTAAGCGATGGACTCAATGCCATTTTTATCTCGGGAAATCTTAGAGAAGATTGGTCCTTACAGATATCGAATTCCGACAAGCACCCAGTCCAATTTTTGGTGATGGGAAAGGGTACCGCAATTATAAGCAGCCATGAAGTAGAAACAGATAAGTTTTTTCTGGAGCCGCTACAATCCAGTATCTCCGCTAGCACGCCTGATAAAACTCAACGGATACAATTTCCAAAAAATGAGGATATTTTATTCGGCGCAATCCTCATCAACGAGTCTTTTTTCAAAGACATAGACTGCGAAACCTTAAATATACCAGAGGACTTGCTGGAAGTAGCCAATAATCTCAGTAAGCATAGGGGTTTTCTATTCACAGAAATATTTCATCTGCCTATAGTCAATGCGCTCACAGAAATAGATCAGCAGGAAGATCGAGGTATGGTAAACAGTACCTTTGCCGCTTCTAAGATATACGAGATATTGTATCTTCAGCTAGAAGTCTACAAGAGTTACGCCATAGGTTCTAAGACGGCAAGTGTCAAACCAGAAAAAGGCCTGACCAATGTGCGAAATGCAGAAGAAATACTTAGCAGTAGACTGCATAACCCCCCAACTATTCCTGAACTGGCAAAGATGGTAGGTATTAACCAGCAAACCCTAAAGAAGGGGTTTAAGCAAATTTATGGTTCTACAATTAACAAATACGTCAATAAAAAACGATTAGATCAAGCGGCCATTCTCGTGAAAACGGGTGATTTGCAGCTCAAGCAAATTGCCTTAGAAGTAGGCTATAATAATCCGGCATATTTTAGTCGTCGGTTCAAAGAGCGATTCGGTGTCTCGCCAAGAATTTATCAGCAACGAGCAAAAAATAAATAGAGACAAAAAGATGTGAAAATTAAATTTTAGATCTTTTTATATCTCCCAACTTTTAATTCTTTCCCTTATTTTCCTTCGAGGTATTACCCCTTCTATCCGATCTATTACTTGACGCTGATATAAGACAATAGTTGTTGGCAACCTCTCAACGAAAAGAAATTTTCTTAAATCTGGATGTTGGTCTGTATCAATATCAAACACAAAGGCGGCTTTTTTTGAAATTTCTTTTTGAATAAAATTCAAAAACATATCTGAACCGCCCACCCACTCCGCTGTACATAATAACACGACAATACAATTATCTGATCGATCTAATAGATCGATCATCTGTTCGGGAATAGAATCACTCCCTTCCAAGGATTGATTTTCGATGTTAAACATAAGCAAACGTGGGTAGCTTGATTAGTTTAGATTTTAAGCTGATCTACCACCTTAATTTGTAGCGGATCAACATGCTTTTTCAATGGAACCGATGGCTCGTTCGCATGTTCGGCCGTGGAAGGATTTATTCTGGAATGCGCGTTTACAGAATTGTTTGTGGGTTGCTCAGACCACGCGTAGTATATGTACTTAGCCATGGGCAGCCATTTCATCCAACCTTTATTGCCAGGCGACCTATGGCGCCTGTAAGCCTCGTAAGCCGCATCAAGCTGTTTAGTTATACCTTTCACCTGATTTTCTGCGATCTCCGTAGTCAATTTTACCTGATCCACTATAGCCTGACGAGCAACACCGGCTTCTATTTCGAGTCTGGCTCGCTCGCGACCTATATCTTGTACAAAGCAATATTAGGCCGGTAGCTAGACTAGCTCCGGTTTTGGCTGCTTTTTCGGCAGCATCTAATTTAGCAATTTCAATTTTTCGCTCGATATAGGCTTCCGTATACCCAATAGTGGCCCCTAATTCTTCTCTCCAGTCAGGAGCAGTCATAACTTTATAATTTTAAAAAGAAATGGGGTCGCCGACCCCATTTCTAATTTATTCTATTGATTTAGACCGTTTCGACGGCGTGGTTTACAGTTTTGCGGGCACGATTAATTCCCTTCTGGATTTTATTTTCCGTCTCGTCAACAGCATCAGTAACATTTTCTGCAGTCTCGTCCACTTGGTTGGAAAAACGTTGAATAACATTTTCTTTCGCCTCGTCGAACCGATTGCTGACTTGATTTAGGGTTCCACGGCTATTTTCTATGAGTGTATTGGCTTGGCGATTGAGATCGTCGGCCGTTTGGCGAGCGTAGTCTCCTGCTTGACGAGCGTATTCCGCGGCCTGGCGACTGTAGTCTTGTGCACTCGTCTTTGCTTGGTCGATGGTGCGGCGTCCTTGATCGCTATTGAGCCAATATCCGGCAGCTGCACCTAGCAGAATACCGAATCCAAATTTCCAGTTACTATTTGAATTATTGTTATTCATGATTGAGGATTTTTGTTGATTAGTATTACAAATAATACCTCGACATGAAAGTGCATGTTCGTTAAAAGGATATTTTTATTGTTGCAATCGAAAAACTATGTAACAATATCGACGAGCACCTCTCCATCCGATGCGATCATTTTGCCGATAGGCTCTGCGTAGAGCCCTTCAGAACGCAGGAGATTTTGAATATTTTGTACTTCCGCAGGTCGAACGCTCACTAGCAACCCACCGCTCGTTTGTGGATCAGCCAGCAAGTTTTTGGCTCTGGTCGGTAGCGGGCCGATTTTATGTCCGTAGCTATCCCAGTTCCGGTTAGTGCCGCCGGGGACGGCTCCTCGATCTAAATAGTAATCCAAGACGGACTCGTCGATAAGCGGCACTTTAGAAAGGTCGACTATGGCTTTGGTATCGCTGGCTGTACACATTTCCGTCAGGTGGCCCAATAGGCCAAAGCCAGTAACATCGGTCATGGCATTGACTCCTTCGAAGGTAGCCAGTTGCGCACCGATTTTATTGAGTCTGAGCATTTGTTCAGTCGCTAGGTGAGCATGCTCGTCTTTGAGTAGTTTCTTCTTTTGGGCGGTGCTGAGTATGCCCACTCCTATAGGTTTGGTCAAAAAGAGCTGGTCGCCTGCTTGAGCCCCGCCATTTTTCTTCAGTCGACTGATGGGCACTCTACCCGTTACGGCCAATCCAAAGATGGGTTCTGGTGCGTCGATGCTATGGCCACCCGCGAGGCTACAACCTGCGGAAGTACAAACAGACCTTCCCCCTTCCACGACCTGACCGGCTATTTCTGGTTCGATCTGGTTGATGGGCCAGCCGAGAATGGCGATGGCCACTAGCGGCTCACCACCCATGGCATAGACGTCGCTGATGGCGTTGGTAGCCGCAATTCGTCCAAAGGTGAAGGGATCGTCTACGATGGGCATAAAAAAATCGGTCGTGCTGACCAGGGCCGTCCCGTCGCCCAGATCAACTACTGCCGCATCATCGCGTTCGCCATTGCCGACTAACAAACGTGGATCGACAGGGCCTACCTTCGTCTGGCCTAAAATACGGTCGAGTACGGCAGGCGCGATTTTACAGCCGCAGCCAGCGCCGTGAGAGTATTCGGTGAGTTTAATGTCGGTAGTCGAGACCATAAATCATTTGATGATGAGAGGAATAGATTGATGCCCCTCTGAAGTGCGCAAGGCGAGTAAATAGCTACCCGCAGGATAGCCACTTAAATCGCCCAAAGGCAATAAATGTTTACCCACTGGCAATCGACCTCGATGTATTTCCCGAAGAGGCCTACCCAAGGGATCCAACAGATCTACACTGACCCGTGTGCTTCTGATAAGTTTTAGCCGTACGCTAGCTTGTCCTGACACTGGATTTGGGTAAATCGGTCCAAAATCAGGAAGCAAAATTTTAGTGTCATCGCCATTGATCGAAGAGGGATTTGCCTGAAAATAATAGACAAAGTTGCCACCCGCCAAAGCTGGGGCTCTAAGTTCTCGGGGAAAGGCTATCCGATTTACATTGCTAGGTTGTTCGTCGGGAGTCCAGGTCTGCCCGCCATCGGTCGTCAATAGTAAAGCACTATTTCTTGGGCTGACCCAGCCGGTTTCGCCATCTAGAAACCCAACACCTTGCAGGTCAAAATAATCGGGGCTCACTTCGCCCTCAATCCAGGTCTGGCCACCATCATTACTGCTAACGAAAGAGGTATTGCCACCAAAACTCTCTAGACTACCATAGGCTATCTGATCGTCGACGAAGTCCAACTTCCAGATAAATTCTACCCCGCCATTGCCTGCAAAAACCGTCTCCCAATTCAGCCCGCCGTCATCTGAGCGCAGTATAGTAGCTCCGGTATCTGTTCGGCCCGCAGCAAATAGATCGCCAGACGGGCCAACTTGTATTTCCACTAAAGCACTCGCGTAGTCTTCCATACTTGTCCAGCTCCAAGTCTGGCCTCGATCGTTAGACTGGATGAGATAGGCAGGGTCGGCAAAAACACCGACTCCCCAAATAGAATCTCCCGCATGAGCAAGACCACAGATATCGGTTTCTGCTCCTGGTATATCTGTTGAAATATCGCTCCAGGTCTGACCGCCGTTTTCCGTTTTGAAGAATGCACCGTTCAATGATCCTACAAAACCAATCAGTCCATCGTCTAGGAAGTCTACCGCTCTTAAATAGAAAAAAGGCGCGGTGAATTGTGGCGTCCATTGCTCGATTTCACTCAAGTCTGCAGCGTGATAAATCTGCCCCTCGCTGTTGACGGCCCAAGCTTCAAAAACAGTGGGCTCATCGGCTGTTGAAGCGATGTGGATATCATCCCATCGGCCGGCAAACGGCAGGGCATCTATAGCTACCCAATCTCCGGGGTCACTCTGGGCAGCGAGCTGATTCAAAACAGTTATCAAAAAGATAGCAATCATTGCTTTCATCGGTAGAACTTACTTAACTGTATCAACTCCTTTGTATTCCTGACCCTCGTACCATTTCCTTTCCAATGGAAACTTTATCCCTGATTTTTCGACCACACCTTCCAGGTACATGATGTTGTTTTGTGCATCGGTTTCTTCCGGGAAATATTCGTAAGCCTTTACCTCTCCGGTTTCTGGGTCGAAGTAGACATTCCAAAGATTGGCAAATGGTGCCCCTTCGATATCGAGCTCCAGTTTGATCAACTTCTGACCTTTTAATTCAACCGCTACAGGGCCGTCGATCAGCTTATAACCCCTGTCCATGATCTCCATCGGCATACCGTATAGAAAGCGATAGAAATTGGCATAATTGCGATTGCGTGAGCAGTTGAGTCTGCGTTTTTTGAGCTCGTCCTCGCCCAGATCGCCTCGACCATTCACATACCAATGACAGGCATCGAGCTCCAGCTCGAAGACGATTTCGTCTTTCCCGTACATGCGCTCGAGACGAAATAAGTCACGCCCCTGGTTGAAAATCACTGTACTGATGCGATTCGGATTTTCGGTCCGTGGCTCCGCTATAAATAGGGTATCGTGGAAGGTACTCCAGCTTCCAGTAGGATCATGGAATTTTATGCTTTGCCGAAGTAAGCGTTCAGTTCGACGATTATCTACGGCATCTTGGGCAAAGAGTGAGCAACTGAAAACAGCAAGTAAACCTAGAAGGATTATTTTCATTTTGAGGTTGTATTGAAAAGGTTAAGTTCCAAAGGATTTCTGTTAGATTTGTAGTATTATCTGGAGACGTAAATTTCCCGATGTCCCTGCTTGCATTTTTATGGCCAAAGGCGGGCCAAACAGTCTAGTTAAAAGTCAGGCATCCTCGCTTATCATGCGATAGCAAATCTGCTAGAGGATCAAAAACACTGAAATGCAAAGAACAGGATCCAAAGCTAAATCGAGGCTAAGCTACGCTAAAGATAGTGACCCGCTATTTAAGAGGCTACTCATTAGAACCCTGGAGGTACTAACCGGCCAAAAGCGTATACAGCGATTATATCATGAAATCTACGATATGGATATTCAGCCCCATGAAGTATGGGGGGCTGCTTTATCGCAGCTCGAAATCGTTATGAAATTCGATTCATCTGCCCTTGATAATGTACCTAGAGAAAGTCCTTTGGTTTTTGTTTCCAACCACCCTTATGGCGTACTCGACGGGCTTATGCTGGGTCACCTGGTAAGTCAGGTGAGACCAAAGTTATTCGGCAAACCCGGGCAACGGTCGTACCCGTGTTCTTTCCCGGTCAAAATAGTAGACTGTTTCACCTGGCTTCTAAACTCGACGAACATTTGAGAGCGGGTATGCTCATCAATGAGATCCGCAACAAGATGGGCAAAGAAATCGAAGTAAAAATAGGTCACCCCATCGACTACTCAGACTTAGCTCCAATCAGAGATCGCCAAGCTCTACTAGACTATTTGCAAAGTCGAGTAATGGAATTGAAATTAATGCAATAGAAATGAGTAAATTTAAAAAGCACGTATTGGCAATCTGGTTGGTAGGCACCCTATCCACCTGCGGAAGTCTAGATCCCCAAGAAATGGATAGAACGACTCGCTTGGCTGCTGCACCGGAATTGATCGACGGTCGCTACAACGTGGCATTTCTCATCATGGACGGCGTCTACAATACCGAACTGACGGCACCCTATGATATTTTTCAGCACACCATCTTCAGAGCGGGTATCAAGGCCATGAACACCTTTCTAGTAGCAGATACCTACGAACCTGTGCGCACTTTTGAGGGAATAGAGCTACTCCCCCATTTCAATTATCTGGAAGATGAGCTACCCAAAATCGATATATTGGTCGTGCCTTCAGCCGAGCACCACCTCGATACTGATTTGGACAATGAAGTTATGATCGACTTTGTGCGGCGTGTGGGTGAGCAGGCAGATTATGTTACCAGTCACTGCGATGGTGCCTTCGTACTGGCCCAAGCCGGACTGTTAGACGGGCGGGTATCGACTACCTTCCCAAGCGATATCGAGACGATGCGCGAACGTTTTCCCGAGCTGGATATTCGGGAAAATTTACTATTCGTACACGATGGGCCCATCATCACCTCGGCTGGTGGTGCCAAATCGTTTGAGGCGGCCCTTTATCTGGCCGAACACCTCTACGGGGCGGAAATCGCCAGAAGTCTAGCTGGTGGTTTAGTGATCGATTGGGATTTGGAGGAGGTGCCGCATTTGGTGGTGGATGGGGCCTCTCAAAAGCAAGAATGACTATTCGCCCTCTCCGGCCGACGATGAATTTAGTCTTACCTGCTTCTTCTCCTTTTTCCTCTACCGCCGCCTTTATCACCCTTTCCTTTCATCCATTTTTGGCTGGAGACGAGGGCTTCGGGGTAGTGGCCGCCTAGCTTGACACCGTATTCCTCCTGCTGGCCAGGGCGCAGCTGATCGGGCCGATGCACCCATTCTGAGGGAAGGCTTTTGAGTTCCGGGCACCACAGCTTGACGTATTCGCCTTCGGGATCGTAGCGATTGGCCTGTGTGAGGATGTTGAAGTAGCGGTTCTCGCGGGGATCGGAGCCGACGCCAGCTACGTAGTTCCAGTTGCCCCAGTTGCTGGTTACGTCATAGTCGATGAGCACGCTCTCGAAATATTCGGCCCCCATCTGCCAGTTGATCTTCAGGTCTTTGACCAGGTAGCTGGCTACATTCTGGCGACCCCGATTGGACATGAAGCCCGTAGCGGCCATCTCGCGCATATTGGCATCGATGAAAGGCGAGCCGGTGGTACCTGCTATCCATCGATCGAGCAGGCGACGATCTTCGCGCCAGCTGGGGTCGATCTCTTCTTTAGGGCCACCTTTGAGAAATATCTTATTTAGATGCTTTTTGCCCATGAGGCGGAAAAAGTCACGCCAGAGCAACTCGAAGATGAGCCAATAAGTAGAGTCGTTGGCGACTTTTTCTTCTTCAAAGGCTTTGACCTCCTGGTAGATGCGCTTGGGTGAAATACAGCCTTGCGCCAGCCAGGCACTAAACTTAGAGCTATAGTCTGAGCCGATCAGTCCGTTGCGGGTTTCTTTGTAGGTCGCGATGGCCTCGGCTTCCCAGAGGTAGTACTCCAGCCTTTCCATGGCTGCTGTTTCCCCACCCTTGAAATCGACAACGGCGCGCTCATCTTGCTTAGGTTCTTCCAAGCCAAAATCAGCAAGCGAAGGCAGCTCGCCCAGATCGATGCCATCGAGATTCGACGTCTGTATTTTAGTAGGCGTCGGAAATGGATCTCTAACGGTTACGAATCGCTCGACCTCCTTCCTGAATTGTGTAAAGGTATCCGGCGTCTGAGTCACCGGGAAAGGTAGATCGGAGGTGTAGTATAGCATCTTGCCCCGGCTATACCTGATCTCGCGGCCTATTGTCCAGAGTTCCTGCTCTACGGCATCTTGCACAGCGAGTTCCTCTTCTGTGCGCTCGCGGTTACAGAATACCCAGCTGGCCTTGATTTCTTTGGTAATTTCGGGCAGCACTTCTTCAGGCTTCCCAATTCTTATGACCAAGTTACTGCCCTTTCTGCGTAGGTTTTGCCTCAAGTCAGCTACACTCTCGATGATAAACTTCGCCCGGTGGCTGCCCACTTTCGGAAAGCCGTACTTGCGAGTCGTGCTCCCAAATTTTCGAGGATCAAAAATGAAGATGGGCAGTATCTCATCGCCATGACTCATCGCCTCGGTCAACGCCTCATTGTCGTGCAACCTCAAATCTTGTCTGAACCATAAAACGGCGGCTCGCTTAGCCATAGGTATTGTCTTTTTAAACTCGACACATTCTAGGCTCGTAAAAAATACAATTTGAGCTTTACTGGAGTCGTATTATCATCTAACGAGTGAATAAGGTTGCGGTTCAGTTGAATGGTTCGATATCTCTTTACTGCAACACTTCTGTTTTTCCAAGTATAAACAACTGTCAGAGTTATTCCAAAGTCGGAGCTATTTAGCAGCTTCAGCTGCGATATGACCAGCAAAGGCCGCCACTAAAGATTTGATGTGTGTCATATCAGAGAGACAGGAATAAGTTCCTGACTTCGCTTTGGTACGATCTGAGGCCACAAGGCTTGCTGCTGTATAGAGCTGTTCTTGCATCATCCGGCGGCATAAAATTTCGTACCGGTCTAAGTATGAAGCACCGTTAAATTCTGGGAATACAGAAAAGTGCGGCTCTACATTAGAAACCGGCTTTCGTGATCCTACCGTATCCTCAACCAAAATAAGCCAAGCCGTAAATGGGCGCGTTTGCTCACCAAATGCACCTTCCCTATACGCAATCCAAAAATCATGGGCCGTCCCTAATGCTTCTTCGGTACGGTTATTGAAGTTATTGCCAAATGACGGACCAACCTGACTTTTAAGCTCGATAGCCGCAATGAGTCTTTCCTGATAGGTGACGATAATGTCCCAAATCTTTGTTGGCCTAAAATATCCCGGCAATGTCAGAACGGTTTTACTCTGGTGAATATCAGCATTTTTTAAGCCATTCTTGCGCACCAAGTCTTCGATGAGGGGTATAAAGCCATTCATATTTTTGCCGGCTGTAACACCGGTACGACCATCGCGATCCAAAGCTCCTTTTTGTGCCTGTTTCTTCGTGGCTTTGTCCCTACTGGACCAGAAAGTCTTAACGGCGCGTTCAGTTTGCCTGTGGTAATCGGCTAGATCAAGAGCCATAACTCTAAAGACTTTTTTTGGTAAGGTTCGGGCGCAAAAGTTTGCGTTGATCTTTTCTCAAACCATAAAGATCACAAACGATAGCATGAGCTTCTTCAAATCTGTAGTTTGTTGATGCCTCAATCAGTACTTTACGTGTGGATGAAGAAACATCTGACCATTTCGGAAGCCTGATTTTGCGCAAATACTGCGCCTGATAACGCAAATAACCGCCACGCATTTTGGTTGAATACGTCTCTACGAATAGTTCTGCTACTCCGGCGAGCAATACAGTTTGTAAAGCACGTAAATTCCAGCTCGATGATACAATGAAGTAGAGATTATGATGGGGGTATAGTCCCTGATCTTCATAAACTATTGATGCTTTACCATTAATATCTGGGATCAAGAGCTTAGGCATTGATGCCAGGGATGGGCGAATGCGATCAATCGTTTTATACCACTTCTCAGGATTTTTCAAGGCGACATGGCGTGCTTTTAGGATTTCTTGATGTTCGAGAACAAAAGCCTTGAATTTTGGATAAGCATTGAGCTTTGCCAATTCACCATTATCTTCAAACGGGTTGACGACACCAAGTCCATTCCAATTAACTTGGTGACCACGCAAATCGGATGTTTTGGCGAGCGGGAGCTTACGCTGCTCTTCAACATCTAAATCCTCATACTTGCCTATATAGACTTTATCCGCACCTGTGGCAACGCCAATTCCTATTTTGCAACCGGCTTGCTCGATTAAAGGAAATCTTTTTTCTAAGTCTCTGATCAAAGCCGTTTTATCGGATGCTCCTAACACCCAGGGGCGAGCACCGTCAACAATTCTTGTGGCGATCTCAAACTTTGCGGCTTTATGATTATCCAGGTTCGGCCGACGTAGAATTTGTGTTTCAGAGTGAGTCGATCTTTGAATAACTGTAATAGCAGGATAGGTCGCTACCTCCGCATCAAAAGCATCGACTCCAATCATGTCAACATAAGTCTTAAGCGAGAACCCGTGACTAATGAGCTTGCGTAAAGGGCCGCCATACTTATTCTTCGTCCAACGATCAGTACAGATAAAGCTTAGGTGACCTTCCTTTTTTAAGAGACGTAGAGATCGCTCAAAAAAAGGCACATAAAGATCAGCCCGGTCATAAATTGTTGTGTATTTGGCGCGATATGCTGAGAGCAGAACGGAGGGGATTTTTTCTTGTCTGATATAAGGCGGATTGCCAACGACAAAATCCACACTAGGAATATTTTCCACGAGCAAAAAATCACCTTGCTGGAGCCAGGCATTGCATAGATCAAAGGCTACAGACTTTTCAAATCCAGCAATTAGGAGTTTGTCAAGCGTTGCACGTTTAAGCTGGCGAAATGTTTTTTTATGAAGCTCTACACCTATTAAGCATGATTTAAGATCGCTTGTGGTAAGCTTTTGTGAAGCTTGCCGAAAGCTCAGAAGTAGACGATCCAAAGCCGCTAGAAAAAATCGGCCATCCCCACATGATGGTTCTAAAAGGCATTGCCTATATAAAGGCTTATCGGACGTGTAACCAACCAAATCGAGGATAAAATCAACGACCTCTTGCTTCGTATAAACTGCGCCGCGCTCATCTTTTGGTGCAGTGGCCATACGCTCGACAGCTCGCTCAAGCTCTTGATAATAACTTTGTGCAGAGAACAGGTCAGGCGTAAGATTAGGGGTTTGCATACTTTACAAATGTAATCGATTTAGCGCGTTTCTTTTTAGTCACGTTGGCTTATTTATACTGCAAGACTTCTTCTAGCTAGGCTAAAGGAAATCTGAAACCCTACACACATACCGTTTCAAACATTACACACCAAAAACCTACTCCACCTCAAACGTCTTCATCTCCGGGCCAACACCCTTGATGGTCAATGACGTCCAGGAGTTGGGGAGCTTGGTTTCGCCTTGTACGAGGCCGTCTTCGGTAAGGCGAAGGCCCGCGAAGCCATAGATGACCGCTTGGAGCATACCCCCCGCACCTGTGGCGAAGTAGGGATTCATACCACCCGCTGTTTCAGCTAGTACGCCGAAGGGCGGTACTTCATTGGGGCGATAGCTGTCTTTGAAGAGCTCGTAGGCTTTTTCCGGTTCGCCCATCCGGCTGTAGAGGGTGGCGAGTATGGCGGCACCCATAGCCGGACCATCGGGTGAAAGTCTGGGCTCGTAGTACTCCAGGTCTCGGCGGATGTTTTCTTCGCCTTGGATGATCTCCATGGGGTAAGCCAACAGATTTACGTCGGCCTGCTTGATGATGACGCCGTCGTAGGTGGCGTTTTCGCGGGTGGTGCCGTCGGGGAAAGTGAGGATGGGAATGTTTTCGGCTACGTGGGCCCAATCGGGATCGGGGGTCAAGCCCAGCTCTTCGGCAGCCAGATCGGCATAGCCCAATACAGTGATGGCCATACCATTGGTGTAGGCGTTATTGTCGATGTTTTCTTCCCATTCGTTGGCACCGATCACATTGTTGATGTCGTACTGATCGGGACCGTTGCGCTCGACCCGGCTTGCCCAAAACTCAGCGACCGACTTGATGACCGGCCAGCCACGGGTGCGCAGCCATTCCTTGTCATTGGTCAGTTGGTAGTACTTCCACATGGCCCAGGCCACGTCTCCGCTGATATGGTGTTGGAAGGGACCCGTCAGTGCCCAGACGGGTGTGTCTTCACTGCCGTCGTCGGCACTCTCCCAGGGGTACATGGCTCCCGCGTAGCCGTGTGAGTAGGCGTTGCGCTCGGCCATGGGCAGACGCTCGTAGCGGTATTCGAGCAGGCTTTCGGCCAGGGCGGGCTGCATAACCAAGAGCGACGGGTACATCCAGATCTCCGTATCCCAGAAAACGTGACCGTTGTAGCCCAGCCCACTCAGTCCCATGGGCGAGAGGCTATAAGCCTGTCCTTCGCGAGCAAAACTGTATAGGTGATACAGGGCCGAACGCACCGCCAGCTGATCGCGCTGATTCCCTTCGATGACGATATCCGACTGCCAGAGCTTGTCCCAGGCATCGTAGTGGCGCTTAAGCAGTCGTTCGGCACCCTCCAGCCGGGCGAAGATGGTGAGTCGCTCGGCTTCGTTGTGGGGATCTTCATAGTGCTCGCTGGCCACGGCGGAACCCACCAGCGCAAAGCGGTAGGTTTCCGACCTGCGCAAGTCTTTATAAAACTTCGTCAAGTGCATGTTGTAGTCCCAGTCTTCATGGATCAGATCGGGCTCTTCGCCGTGCTCCTCCTCGAATATGAAGCTGGTGCTAGCTGCTACTTTGTGCTTCCCGCTGGGGCTATCGGCCACCGAACTCATGAGGTTGATCGTAACGTGGGGGCGGTCGATCTCGGCATATAGATTGCGCACATCGCGCAGGTGGTTGGGCGCTTCGATCACACTCATAGGCGTGATAGTCACTTCTTGGTGGGCCGTGATCTCGACCGTAGCTAAAGCCGTAAATGGCAGGTGCCGCAGCGACAGCAAGCGATGCACCACGCTCACTTTATCGCCCACATCGAAGGTGGTCACCAGCTCGGCCCGCTGCATATCGAGCGACTGCTTGAAGTTGCTGATGTCATTTGGCCCGATGCGCCTGCCGTCCACATCGAGGTTCATATTCATGTGGTTGAAGGTCTTCAGTATGTTACTGACCCGACCACGCTGGTAGTAGTCATAGACGCCATTGAGCACCACATCGGTCACCTTGAGCGGTTCCGGACTAGAAACCAGACCGACCATACCATTAGCTACGGTGATGCCGTAGTAATTGTCGGGGTCTATATCATCGGTTGTGATGGTCCAGTCGGGTCCACCCTGGGCGCTAACTTGTAGAAAAATACAGATGCAAAGCAGAGAATAAAAGAGACGCATGCTATTTGAGTATTTGCCCAAATATATGCTAGCTTTTTTCGCTTTACATAATCTGCTTAAAAAATCTACTGTTTCAGAACGTAAGTCCTGATTACCGGGTCTTCGCCAAAGTTATTGGCCGAAAAAGACGCGTACAGCGTATTCCTGTTGTAGATCAGATAACCATCCAGATCAAGTATGGTCGGCACACAACTGACGACCTTCATATCGCGCAGCTCTACATCTTCAACCACATACTGCGCCGCTCTGGCTACATACTCGCCCGTAAATTTCTCATTACCATCGAAAAATACACAATCTTGCTGACGCACCTCTGCTGTAGTCGGGGCATTAACCCTGATCAGATCGTCGCCATAAAAGAAGAGCATATTCGACTCTACGCGCTCTTCGGCCGTGATCGACCATCCGGCTTCCATCCGGTCGGCAGTGAAGGTCGTAACATCGAGATCACCACTGGTTTCGCGTATTTCAACCTCGGTTTCGGTCACCGCAGTCACTTCCCATCTAACCTCACCCTCTACATCAAACAGTGGCTCGCCACAAGTGAACATAAAAAGCTCGTATTCATTGAATTGCCCTACTTCCGGACTTTGAAAGTTGATCCTTTCAGGTGCAAGAACGGGCTCTTCTGGTGTCGGTGCATCTTCTTTGCCGCAAGACATAATGCACAAAGCAAATAGCGTAAAGCCAAAAAATATCGATTTCATAATCAAGTGGTTTTGTGGGTAAGAGCTAGCTGGGTAAGAGTTCTTTTCCCTGGTTTGTAGGGGTAGACGGGTTTACCAAAGATAAGCGTTGGTATTATTTAGACCTGCCTGTGTGCATTCGGCAGGCAGGCTTTCGCAGATGGGAGCATATATAAATTTCTGAGGTGCCGTGGGCACCTCAGAAATTATTTCAACTTTATCTTTACAAAAACTCTCCCTTGCAACCTCTAGCCGAACGTATGCGCCCCAAATCTCTCGATCAGTATGTCGGTCAGGCGCACTTGGTGGGGCCGGGTGCCGTACTCCGGCAAGCGGTTGATGCTAAACGAATCCCCAGCTTTATTCTATGGGGGCCGCCGGGTGTAGGCAAAACGACCCTGGCGCGCATCATCGCCTCTACGCTAGAGCTGCCCTTTTTCATTCTATCGGCTGTCAATTCTGGAGTTAAGGATGTGCGCGAGACCATTAGCAAGGCGCAACGATCACAGTTTTTCGATCGCCCCTCCCCCATCCTATTTATAGATGAAATACATCGCTTCAGTAAATCCCAGCAAGACAGCCTGCTCGGGGCCGTAGAGTCTGGCACCGTCACACTCATTGGAGCTACGACCGAAAACCCCAGCTTCGAGGTCATTCCCGCCCTCCTCAGTCGTTGCCAGGTGTACATACTCGAACCCTTGGGCGTCGAAGCGCTCAAGACTATGGTCAGTCGGGCCCTTACCCAAGACGAATTCCTCAAACAGAAAGAGATAGAAATAGCCGAATACGATGACCTACTGCGATACTCCGGTGGCGATGGCCGCAGGCTCTACAATATCCTAGAGCTGGTCACCAACTACCACAACGATAAGGAGGAAAAGCTAATCATCACCAACGAACTGATCACCCAGCGAGTACAGCAAAACATGGCCCGCTACGATAAGACGGGCGAACAGCACTACGACATTGCCTCCGCTTTCATCAAAAGCATTCGCGGCAGCGACCCAAATGGAGCCGTCTACTGGCTGGCTCGCATGATCGAAGGCGGCGAAGACATCAAGTTTATCGCGCGGCGTCTCATCATCTCTGCATCGGAAGATATCGGTATGGCCAATCCCAATGCCCTACTCATGGCAACCACCGCCGCACAGGCGGCTCAAATGGTAGGCCTACCAGAAGCCAGGATCATTCTCTCCCAAGCTACCGTATATCTGGCCACCAGCCCAAAAAGCAATAGCAGCTACCTGGCCATTCAAGCCGGTCAGCAACTCGTCAGGCAAACAGGCGATTTACCCGTGCCGCTGCACCTCAGAAATGCCCCCACCAAACTCATGAAGCAGCTCGACTACGGTAAGGCATATACCTATAGCCACGATGGCCCTCAGAATTTTATCCCTCAGGAATATTTCCCCGAAGAACTATCCGGCACCAAACTCTTTGAGCCTCAAGACAACAATGCCCAAGAGGTGAAAATTGGTAAATTTTTAGATTCTCTTTGGAAAGAAAAGTATAAGTAAAATGGTGTTGCGCCCACCGGCCGCAACAGAATTCATCTGCGACCAGAGGGCGCAGACCCATAAAATTTATTCTTCCTCTTGATACGCTGCTCTTTCCTCTTCCAACTTGCGCTCGAACTCATCGAAATCGTAGTCGGGCATCAACTCCTCTTTCAGGTAGTCTACCGTGTCTTGTAGATTTTCTAAGAATCGGTTTATATCCTCTTTATAGATGAATATTTTATGGCGCTCCATACCCCCACCATCTCTGCCGAAGTTTCGCGTGTTTTCAGTCAATACTAAGTAGTAGTCATCTGCACGCGTTTTGCGCAGATCGAAAAAATAGGTACGCCTGCGCCCTGCACGTTGTTTTCTGCTGAATGCAGATTGTATGTCTTTACGGCGATCTCTGTTGTAGTTGCTCACGCTATGCTGGCTCTTTTATGGAGGCAAGAAAGGCATTTTTAGGCTTTACACCAAATGAAAATGCCCGCTCACAGTCTTGCGAACGGGCATTTTCTATATCTTATCGATTGTTCTCGATTAGAAATCGGTTGCGGAACGTCCCATCAAAGAAAGTACGTTACGGAAACCAACATAGGATTTTGTCGTATCCTGGAACTCATAAGAGCGCGTACCGGTCTGGAGGTAGAAGCTCACATCCTTCCAACTACCGCCGCGAACGACTTTGCGCTTCCAAGCTTCTGGATCGTCTTCGTCTGCTTCGTAGTGGATGTCTGAGTTCATGTCGTGGATAAATGAGTTGGCATTCTCTACGAAGGCAGAGCTTGTCCACTCGGCTACATTACCAGACATATTGTAGAGACCGAAGTCATTGGGGTAGTATGCGTCTACAGGTACGGTGTACTGACCGCCATCTTCTGGATAGTTTCCACGACCGGGCTTGAAGTTGGCTAGCAAACATCCTTTGGCGTTGCGTACATACGGGCCACCCCAGGGGTAAGGCGCATGCTCACGGCCACCGCGGGCGGCGTATTCATATTCAGCCTCCGTAGGCAGACGGAAATCTTCGGTAGAGACCTCGTTGAATTGATTCCAGAAAGACGTACGCCAGTAGCTGAATGCACGGGCCATGTGCCAGTTCACACCAACCACGGGGTAGTCATCATAGGCTGGGTGCCAAAAGTAGTTACGCGCCATTGGCTCGTTGTAACTGTAGGCAAAGTCCCTGATCCAAACCATAGTATCGGGATATACTTCGATGGTATGGTCTTCAAAGAAACGCTCTGGGCTGGACTGGCCGCGGTCTGCTGCCGCAGCGTCCCAGTCGAAAGTTTTGTAGTCGTAGCGGAACATCTTCGCATTGTAGAGTTTCCGCCCGGCAAACCGAGTTTCCAAGAACAGATCTTGAACTTCCGGAAGAGAGTAATCGAGGGGAGCTTCCCAATCGATCCGCTCTTCACCATTCTCGTCGGCATAGTAATCGCCCATCAGGTCATGAGCTATCGAATCACGGACCCAAAAGACGAACTGACGGTACTCATTGTTTGAGATTTCGGTATCGTCCATGTAGAATCCGGAGATAGAAATGGACTTCGGCCGCTGTATAAATGTTCCTGTAATGTCCTGGTCGCTATTACCGATGTGAACGGTACCCGGTCTGACGTAGACCATACCGTAGGGGTTAATACCTTTCCAACCGGGGCGATCTAAAACACCGACTAGCTCACCTGATTCGCGACGTCCGCAGGATGTTAGGATGACTGCGAGCGTAAAAATTGTAAACGCTACTTTGATAAAATTCTTCATTCTTTTAATCCGAGTTTACCTCTGATTTTTGACAAAACGTGACAAAGATGGCGCGAACTTAACGCATATCCAAGCCTTTTTCCAATGCTGAATGTCTTTTAACACATTCCAACACGAAACTCGACTGACGAAGAATCGTTTAAATTCGACCGATAATTGAGAGTAATTTGTTGAGTAGATTGCTGGTTTGAACAAGGCTTATAAGGGAAAACGCCTTTACTCTTTAGTTCTAGGGTAGTAGATAATAGGTGGTGGTGATCCAGCTCCGATACGCTGTCTTAGGTTGTACTTTACAACTAGTTCGTGAGAGCCGTCGTGAACGGATCGAAGGTTGGAAACCGAGATGTCGTGTGCATAAGCGATGCTGACTTTTGGACTTACGTTTAAACCCGCAGAAATGATTATGGCATCGCTACTTACTTCATCATAACCTCTGAACGAGAGGCCCACAAAAATATTGTCGTTTTTTTGCATGATGGCAGAAATTTCTGCTTGTGTCTGCAAACCATCACTTCTGGCCATCAAAGACGGGTATAAAACCCAGTCGTTGAAAGCTTCGATCCTCAACCGACCATAGGCCGTATACATGGGCCTGACCGACCAGGTTAAGGCTTCTAGTTCGAGTGCGGGCGCATTCAGATTTTGAGCAGCGACCCCTCCTTCAAATTTTTCGCTTTGGTAATATAAACCCGCACCGAAAGTGTACTGGCTACTGTTGAATGTGCTATTGAACAGCAAATCGTCATTGTGAATGATGATATCGCTGTTTTGGTAGTTGCCTTCAGGGGTACGTAGTAGACTACCATCCAGGCTGAGTTGCCTAACTCGCGCAGATATACCAAAAGACCAGACCGATTGGCCCGTTACGATTTGGTAGTTGTAGCTCAAACCAAAGCGGCTAAACCTCCTGGCACCTATTTCTTCTGTTTCCGCCTCTATCCCGAAGCCGCTAGAAATGCGATATATCGGTAAATGCGCACTTATTCGCTGACCGGAAGGTGCGCCGGGCAGATTCGTCCACTGAGAGCGAATGGTACCTGTTACACTCAAGCTATTATCGAGCCCTGCATAGGCTGGGTTGAACTGTACAGGATCGAGAAAATACAAGCTATACTGTGCAGGCTGCTGAGCAGAAACACTCAGGTAAGCCATAAAAAGCAAAATGCAGCTTGTAAATCTCATATGCCTAAAGTTAAAGCTTTTGCGCTTGCAAATCTTCGAGAGTCTCAACGGGGAGACCACATGCCAGGTTGCGACAATAATACAATAGACGTTTATTTTCCTGAAATCTGTTTTCAAGTAGCGATAATTCAGACACATTGGTCTCAGCGCAGACGATTATTACGCTGGGGCGGCTAGCCGCCCAGGCACGCTCGGCTAGTTCTTCGGCTTTAGGGCCGACAATGATCAGTTCTCCACGTTCAGATTGTTCGTACATGCCGGCCCTGGCCCAACCCGCAAAACTGGTCGGGTATTTTATAGCAGAAGACAGCAGTAATTGCAAAATGCGCCTGGCTTCTTCTCCGTATTTACCCGGGCCGGTTAGTCGGTCTAGTTTTTGCAAGAATAAAACAGCGTGTGCATTTCCACTCGGAAGGGCATTATCGTATACACTGATGGTCGAGGCAGGCAGATCACTAGTACCAGAAGCCGTTTGTGACAACAAACCATCATCCCGGTCTGAGAAATCAGCTAAAATATGATCTGCCCTTTCCATGGCTAATCTCAGCCAATGGGCATCAAAGTCAGTCAGATAAAGTTCTAAAGCTGCCGAACCAATAGCGACCTCATCCTCCAGAAATGCCTGCTCACCCAGCTGACCGTCTTTGCCCGTTCTATACCATTTAGCATTTTTGAAGAGGGTCTCGGTCAGGGCTGTCATGCTTTTTTGGGCATCAGCCAGGTAGTTTCCTTCCGGCATTGCCCGGTGGCACCAACACAGTGCTTCGATCATCAGTCCATTCCATTGCAAGATAATCTTCTCGTCTCTGCCTGGGCGTATACGAGATTCGCGATGGGTGTAAAGTTTGGATCTAGCAAACTCGATAGCTTGTTTTGCGGTGAGCATGGTGCCCTCTGACGTATAGATGCATTTATACGGCCACCCCTTTTCTCCGTCACCAAATTCAGAATTTTTTGAAAGCACATTATCTTCAGACACTTCCCTGGAATGCTTACTACCTGCGGAAGTCCCTTCCAAAAAACCATCATGTACGCCGAGCGCCCGATATAAAATATTTATGCTTTCCTCCTCCCAATTGCCCGCTTCGGTGATGCCGTAGTACTGCTCGGTGATGTCCCACAACTCTTCTGGTAGCACTTGTCGTATTTCGTCACGTGTCCAGGTGTAGAACTTGCCTTCTATACCTTCGCTATCGGCATCGAGCGCACTGTAGAAGGCGCCGTTTGATGCGGTCATTTCTCGCCTGAGCCATTCGATGGTTTCGATAATGGTTTGACGATAGACTTCATTGGGTCGCCAAAGTTGGAGCTTGGCGAGGAGGCGAAGCAGCAGCGCATTGTCGTAGAGCATCTTCTCGAAGTGGGGCACCCGCCAGGCCGAGTCGACGGTGTAGCGGCTGAATCCGCCGCCGATCTGGTCGTATATGCCGCCGCTTATCATAGCTAGCATGGCGCGCTCGGCCAGTTGCACGCACTGCTCGTCTTTGTGTAAAAGTCCGTACTCCAGCAATAACTCCAGCGATTGACTCATCGGGAACTTTGGCGCACTGCCATACCCCCCATTCTCCAGGTCATAGCTCGACTTCAGCTTGCCGACCATGGCATCGAGGCCAGCGTCTTCCGGCACCGGATTGCCCACAAACAAGTCGGAAGAACCCGAAATCGAATCGGTCAATCGCTTGGCTTGGTCTTCTACTTTCGCTCGGTCGTTTTCATACAATTCGACGAGGTGCATCATCAGCTGTCGCCAGCTGGGCCGTTGATATCTCGGCTCAGGCGGGTAGTAAGTACCTGCATAAAATGGGCGCAGGTCGGGTAGTAAAAAGGCATTGAGCGGCCAGCCACCGCCACCGCTTATGGCCTGGCAGGCCTCCATATAAAACTGGTCTACATCCGGCCGCTCTTCGCGGTCTACCTTAATACAAATAAAGTGTACGTTCATGAAAGCCGCTGTGGTCTCGTTTTCAAACGACTCTCGCTCCATGACGTGGCACCAGTGGCAGGTACTGTAGCCTATACTGACGATGATGGGTTTATCTTCTGCTTTGGCACGCGCTAGTGCCTCATTGCCCCAGGGGTACCAGTCGACGGGGTTTTTGGCATGCTGTAAGAGGTAAGGACTGGTTTCGTATTGGAGAGCGTTCATGAATCAAATTTTAATTTTTGTTGGCTGTGCCAACAAAAATTAATGCTTAATAAACCCAAACATCGAGCAGATGCCTGAATATCTTCACGGTATTGCGTGCATCGGTCAGCGCTCGGTGCGCTTCGCCGGTGAACTCGTAGCCTTCGTGCTTAATGGCTGATTGCAATCCCCTCGGCTTCGGCAGTCCCTTAATTTGCTGATACTGCTTTTTGAGGTTGAGGTGTGGGTGCAGCCAGTCGTCATCCATGCGGTGTAGGTCACAGTCGCGCGTCATTTGATTGAGGTCGAACTTGCCCCAGCTGGCCAGGGTGTAATCGTCGTCATAAATGCCGATGAAGTCTTTGAAGTCATCGGTAACGCGCTCAAAATTTCTGGCGCGATTAACATCGGCCTGATCGATTTTGGTCAGCCATTTGCAAAACAAGGAGAGCTGCGGGTGAATGACCGGCTTGATCAATCGACTGAACTCGCCTAGCACCTCCCCGTAGGCATTTACCTTAACCGCTCCGATCTCTATCGTTTCCTGCTGCATACGCGGGGGCCTTCCCTCCCAACAGGTCGCTTCGATGTCGTAAATGATGAAATTCACTGATTGCTATTAACATGGGTTATAGCGAAAAGACTGCCTCATCTACCTCTTCGAGGATTTCTACATCCAGCAGCTTAATTCTTTCGCCTCTATCGTCGGATATTAGTAAACCGCTTACCTCCCGATAATTGTTGAATGGGGTCTCGTAAGAAACTTCCTCGTCTTCCGCATTTCTATAAAACTGCCAAGTGTTGATGAGGTGGCTTTCCCGGTCTACAAAAATGCGATAACGGTTGAATGGCGTATTACCGACCTGTTCAAAGGTAAGGTCGATCACATAGCTTGGACTTTCTTTCAGCGGATCGGAGTCTACTTCGCCTACATAGGTCAGCGTTGTGCCACTGTCTTTCAACTTATACGGAAAAACCAGCCAGTAGGTGTCATTGATCATGATCCCTTTGGCTCGCTCCATGGCTTCTGCCAGTGCTGTGGAATCAGTAATTACTTTCCCTTCGACTTTCGCAGCACCTTCGCCGGTGCGATCATCGTAGACGTAGATGGTCGAGTCGTTATTGGACGTGATCCTGACCCGCCCCAGGTAGCGATCCCAGACCAAGTGCCTGGCCCCGACGAAATTGAATGAGAAGTACCTGGCCCTGTCCCAAGCCTTTCGGCCGCCGTGGGCGACCATGACAGAATCGGCGATAGCAATGGCTAAGGGGTCAGAGCCTTCAAGGTCAAATCCTTCGGCCGGGGGATTATAAATAGACTGTCCCTCAGAGTCGACTACGATCGCATCTGAGGAACAGCTAAAAATCAAAAAGCAGGGAAGTGCAAGAAAAAGGAGTTTCATGCACAAAAATAAGAAAATACGGGTCTGCGCCCTCCGGTCGCAGGAATATGATCTTGTTGCGACCAGAGGGCGCAACACCGATTTACGCGCTCTTATACTTCTTCACCGCTTCGGTCAGCTTGGGAACTACCTCAAAGAGATCACCAACTACCCCGTAATCAGCTGCTTTGAAGAATGGGGCCTCCGGGTCTTTGTTGATGACAACAATCGTCTTCGAGTTATTGACTCCGGCTAAGTGCTGAATAGCTCCGCTAATACCGGCTGCGATATACAGATTCGGACGAATGGCGATACCCGTCTGTCCGACGTGCTCATGGTGAGGGCGCCAACCCACATCAGATACTGGACGACTGCAAGCAGTAGTGGCGCCCAGCTCAGCGGCCAACTCTTCGATGATTCCCCAATGCTCGGGGCCTTTCATACCTCGGCCTGCACTGACGACCAGCTCGGCTTCGGGCAGGGGTACCGTACCGTCCTGACGCTTAGTTTCTAAAACTTTCACGCGTGAGCTGGGCACATCTAGTGAAATACTTTCGACTGGCGCATCGCCCCCTACTTCCTGAACGGGGATGGAATTACCCATCACGCTGATCAGCTTATAGTCGGTCTTGATTTCGACGGTAGCGTAAGCCTTGCCCGAAAAAACAGGCTTGCCCACTTTAAAGCCGCTGCTTACGTCAGGTACCGTATTGGCACCAGGTACAGAACCTGCTTCCAAACGTGCGGCCAAACGGCCCAAGATGCTCTTACCCGTACTGGAGTGACTCAGCACAATGACTTTCGCACCGGCCTGCTCAGCCGCACCAGCTATGGCCGCAGTAAATACTTGCGGGTCAAGTTTGGCGAATGCGTCGCCATCGGCATGAAGCACCTTGCTAGCACCATACTTACCCAGATGGGCGGCATTGTCTACGCCACCCAGTACCAGGGCGGCACACTCCGTACCCATGGCCTGGGCCGTTTGATAAGCGTAGGTGACCGCCTCAAAAGCGGATTTTTTGAATTTTCCTGCGGTAGTTTCGGCAAATGCGAGTACCATAATGATAGTTTTTATTCAAATGCTGCACAGCAGCATTTAGGTTTGTTTTTTAGATGACTTTGGCTTCCTCGTGGAGCAACCTGACCAGCTCTTCCATATTCTCGGCATCGATCAACTTGACGTCGGCCTTTTCGGGCGGCTTAGTATAGCTCACTACATGGGCGGGATCGGCAAAATCGACCGCAGCTTCTACAGTCAGTGGCTTGCGCTTGCTCTGCATGATGCCCATCATGTTGGGGATACGCTGCTCGGCAAGTCCCTTAGCGGCACTCAGCACGAAAGGGGCATCTAGCTCAACGACCTCTACCCCACCCTCTATATCGCGGGTAGCTGTAGCCGTGCTGCCGTTCATATCTAGGTGGCTGACGTAGCTTACGAATGGCTGGCCCAAGTACTCTGCGACCATAGCACCGACTTCGCTGCCGTTGTAATCGATGGTTTCCTTACCGAAGAAGACGAGGTCGTAGTTTTTGTCCTTAGCGTGCTCGGCAATCTGTTTAGCCACATACAGGCTACTCTGTGGGTCGGCATCTATGCGCACCGCTTTATCGGCACCTATGGCCAAGGCCTTGCGAATAACCGGATCGTTAGTAGCTGGACCTACGTTGAGTACGGTCACGCTACCACCCTGTGCTTCCTTCAACTCAAGCGCGCGCACCAGCGCATACCACTCGTCATAAGGATTGAGGATGTACTGCACCCCCGCAGAATCGAAGGTGGTGTTGTCGTCAGAAAACTTGATCTTGGCCGTCGTTTCCGGCGTTTTACTGACGCAAACAAGAATGTTCATTGTCTTTAGATTTTGGTTTTGCCTAACTGCCTCTTTTATTTAGACTTCCGCAGGTGGATTTATGACACCAGAGCGGCTTCAGACACATGCTTCAATAGCTTTATTTAAGCACAAAAGGCCATCGACTTCGAGTAAAATAACAGCTTGCACACTTGCTAAGTTTGTAGATGTAGCTCAGTTTTTGCAAAGATAACTTATCTGCTCGACACATTCGATTAGGCCGAGCACTAGCCCTGCGGGTGCTCGGCACGCATCGGATGAGCGCGCTGGATCTGGCGAGCTCATCCGAGGCATCATTGAGCTGCCGCTGATAAGCGGCTCAATGTTCCTCGGATGTGTCGAGCAGAAGCAGTAGCTTGCAAACACCTTTAAGAAAAAAAGTCTACCTGCGAAAGCCTGCCTGCCGAGTGCACGCAGGCAGGTCTAAAAATCCAACCTGACATCAAAGAAGCCAACTCCAATCACACCAACATCGCCATCTTCGTCTCAGGCACGGGCAGTAATGCGCGGAAAATCATCGAGCGGTTCAAAGATCACCCGCACATTTCGGTAGCGTTATTAGTGAGTAATAAAAGCAAGGCCCCTGCCCTACTGATGGCCGCCGAGCATGATGTGCCCACATTGGTAGTCAACAGGTCTAGGTTTTACGATCATACTGACTTTACGCTTGGAGAGCTGGAACGCTTCGAGATCGACTTTATCGTACTAGCGGGTTTTTTGTGGCTCATCCCCGCCTATCTAGTCGAGGCTTTTCCCAATAAGATCGTCAATATTCATCCAGCGCTTTTACCAAAATACGGCGGTAAGGGGATGTACGGCATGCACGTGCATCGTGCGGTCGTAGAAGCTGGCGAAAGCGAAAGCGGCATGACGATACACTACGTCAACGAGCACTACGACGAGGGAAATATCGTATTTCAGGCGCGCACAGGAATCGATCCTGGTGATACACCAGAACAAGTGGCCCAAAAAGTACTCAAACTCGAGCACGAGCACTATGGAAGTGTAGTGGAACGCTTACTATCAAAATAAAAAAAGCCGGATAGCACTTGGCTTCCGGCTTCATCATTTGGCTATTTGGTTGAATTGGGGTTTTTAGTAGAACTTGATGTACGCTACTTCCAGCTCAAAAGGACCTGCCTTTTTTCCGGTATTGATAAAAGCCATTTGAATGGTTTCACTCAACCATTCGAGATCTGTTTCTCTGCCTGTTGGCTCTGCCAAACGAGTATCTTTGAAATCAGCCAGGGGAATTTTGACTGTTGTCCAGTCTCCATTTTCATCGAGCTCTAGCGGGTGCTTTAGATAAGGTTCCCACCATGCGCGGCTACGATATAGCTGCATGGCAAAGCTTTGACCAGTGGTACGGGCACGTATTTCAACCGTCTCGTATTGGCCGAGGTCGAACTCATCATACGGGCTGCGGAAGGACGCAAAGCCACCGTTATTACGCAAGGAGATTTCACCAGTAAATTTAGCAGTCTCGCCCGTCATTTCTACCACACCTTTAGAAAGGCCGCCCATTACCCCGTCGTTGACGGCGCGCCAATTGTTACCGTTTTCTTCGGTTCCAAATTGAATGGCTAGTGGCGTATCGTTTCCGGTGAACATCATGGAAGCTAGTAAGCAAATTAAAATACGCATTGTTATTTGGTTTTGATTCGACAGTTAAATGGAATACCGCTTAGTTGGTTATCATTTTTAACCCTAATTAACTTGAAGGGTACTTTTATACTTACTTATGAGGTAAAAAAAGAGCGCGCCCGTTGGCGCGCTCTCAAACACACTTCTACATAGCCTTTGCCGAGTGCTATGATGTTAAGCGTTTATCATTTCCGGCTGCGCCGGAAATGATTATTTTTTAATTAGCCGTTGCACAGCAATACCTTCTGCTGTACGCAACCTAATCATGTACATCCCAGCTGGCTGATCGGCCAGGCTCAGCGTGAGTTGATTGATACCTGCAATGGCTTCCGTTCGGCCATTTAAGGTCAGTCTACCTTGCGCATCGACTAGTTGGTAATCGACTTGACCAGAGCTAAGCGACTGCCATTGAATTTGGACATCACCTGCCGTAGGATTGGGTGCTACCAGTAATTTAACCGCTTCGGCACGATCGACTTCACTGGTACTATTCAGTATCCGGAAGGAAGGTTGTGATACAAAATTCTGTACCTCTTCACCCAGGGTAATAGTAGCCGAGAAGGTATTCTGACATCCCTCATTAGACTCGATAGTCAGGGATACGGTGTAGGTGCCAGGACCCGGATAGGTATGGAATATTTCGTAATCGGAGCTGCCAGTACCGTCTCCTAAGCTCCAGGCGAATGTCTCTGCATCTGCCGATGACAAATTGAAGAAGAATACCGTCGAGTCAGAAGTAATAATCGGTAAGAACCAGGCGCGGCAGTCGAAATCGCCATAGAAAATATCGTCACCAACCTGTAGCGTAATGGACACGACCGATTGGCATCCGTTGCCGGTTGCGGTGAGGGTAACAGTGTATTCACCTGGCTCGGCATATTCATAGATCGGGTGCTGCTGATCGGAGGTACCGCCGTCGCCAAAGTCCCAAGACCAAGCTTCGACAGCACCCAAAGTAACATCGACGAACTGGAATAACAGTAAATTCTCAGGGTCGGGTTGTTCTACGAAGAAGAAGGACTGACACTGAATATCAGTCATTCCCGAGCCATCGTCTTCGCCAGCCAGAATGCCAAAGCTTACCGTAGAGGTACATCCCTCGAGTGTGGAAATAGTCAGGGTTACCTCGTACATGCCTGGTGCAGCATAGGTATGGATTGGGTTTTGTTCGGTAGATACATTTCCATCACCAAAATCCCAACTCCATACGACCACTGGCGAGCCATCGAAGCTTTCCCCAAATGATTCGAACTGGAGGCTAAGCCCATCGTCGGAAATAGGATTGGCTGTGAATTCTGCTTGACATTCAATAGGTGGTGTTGGTGTTGTATCGCACAGGAATAAATCTTCAACGCTAAAGCCTGCAAAAGCCGCTTCACAAATTGTCTCGAATGTGATCGTCTCATCTGTTTGCTCGATGATGGCACACAGTTGGAGGTTTTCGGGGAAGTCGATGGTGATGTCGTAAGGGCAGGGATCGCAGACCACGAATTCGAACTCGAAGTGGCCGGCACATTTGGCCAGACATGGGTTTTCAAACGAAACCTGCTCACCATTCTCATCTAGTACACATATTGGCTGGAACGGCTCTCCATCGCACTCGCAAGTATCCAATGGATTGCAGAGTACGAATTGATCGTTCGTATAGCCAGCGCATTCGGCGAAGCATGAATTTTCGAACTCGATGATCTCACCCGAAATGGAATCATTCACACATACCGGGTCGAAGACGTGAAAGCAATTGCAATCGGTACCTATGTCTCCGCAGGCAAACAAATCTTCGAAGTCATAACCGAGAAAGAGTGCTTCACAGAGGTTAGCAAATGTGATGGTGTCGCCATCCTCTCCGATTCCGCAGTAGACAGAGTCTGTTGGGAAACCGAAAACGATGTCTATGGGACAAGGATCACAGAACATAAATTGATCTTCGGTATAACCCGCACAGATTGCCTGACATGGATTCTCAAATTGAAGCTGCTCACCCTCCTCATTCTCCACACAAACCAACAGGAGATCATGGCCACAATCACAAGGATCGGCAGGCTGACAATCTACAAAGTCATCTGAACTATAGCCCGCGCAAAATGCAAGGCACTCATTGGAGAATTTAAAGGTTTCATTTCCGCCCGGGAGAAGCACACAGACCGGATCATATTCGTTGCTACAGTTGCTGCAATCAAACGTACCACAAATGAAGAACTGCCCAAAATCGTAGCCATCTATAGTTGCTTCGCATATATTCGTGTAGGAAATCGTATCTCCGCTAGCGTTAACTACGCAAATCTCATCGATACCGAATTCAGACAGGTCTACCGGACATGGATCACAGACTATGAATTGATCCACTGTAAATCCAGCACATTCTGCCTGACAGGGGCTGTCAAAACCAATCTGATTGCCTTCGCTATCGAGTACGCATACCGGTTGTAAAACGTCATTGCAATCACAAGGGTCTGAGCTGGCGACATCACATGCAAACCATTGGTCTGCCGTAAAACCTTCACATGATGCAAAGCAGTGATTGTCGAATGTAAGTGTGTCGCCTGAGTTGTCGACTACACATACCGGAGACAAAAAGGTGGGGCAAAAACAATCTGCATCACAGCTAAATTGTACATCCGATGGATAACCGGCGCACTCCGCCAGACAGCTATTCTCATAGGTAATAAGCTCGCCAGTAAAGTCGACAACACAAACCGGATTCAGTGTATCGGGGCAATCACAGTTGTCAAGATCGAATATGGTCAAGAATGATAATTCACTATCCGTACAGTTTCCAGATGTAATGCTCAGCGTAACCCCGTATACACCACCAGATTGGTAGGTATGTATAGGGCTCTCTTCTGAGCTTATGTTGCCATCGCCGAAGTCCCATTCAAATACATCGATAGGATCTATGGTGCTAGACAAATTGGTGAACTGTATGCTCAAAGTGCCATCATCTATGGTCTGGGAAGTGAAAAAGGCCTGACAAGAATCGGTAACTGGCGGATCAATGAAGCCACACAGATCGAGATCGACTGTGTAGTCGGTTTGAGTGGAAGAAGCTAAAATTTGCTCCTGTACCAAAACACCTGTACAAGGGTCAATAGACGATATAAGAATAATAGTGGGGTTCGTATTGTCTATATCGACACTCAAACTGTAAAAGCCATCGGTATCGGTTTCTATTTCGTCGAAAACTGTACCGTCTTGACTTTCAGCAAAAATCAGCCAGCCGGGTAAAGGATCTTGATCGGGGCCGATCGTTACTGTACCACTTATGGTGTACTGCGCATTCAAGTAAAAACAGCCGAGTAAACAAAAAATAACGTAAAAAGAGCGTTTCATTTGGTTTTTATTTGGAGGTTATGGAGAGGGGGGAAATCACTCGGCGGAACGTATAAAGCGGTAAATACCTTGACCATTCTGACCTTGAAGTCTTAAAAAATATGGCCCGGCAGGTAGGGTCGAAGCATCAATTATCCACGATTGGCGTCTTGGTCCTTCGTATAAGGTAGTTTGGCGACCTGATATGTCGACCAGATCGATTTTTTCGAAGCCCTGCTCGGATGTTATATTTACATCAGCAAAACTGGGGTTGGGGAATATGGTGGCTTCTAAAGTCTGGCGATTGGTAGATGTAGACGAAACAGAGCTTATAGGTGTAAAGAATAAAGATTGGCCACTAATTTCATGGGGCAAAAAGTCGCCGTCTACGGATGTTATTCCGGAAAGCTCGACAACCGCTAAATCCAAATCTGGATCAGCTGGGCGTATATCTACGAGGTCTTCAATGATGATTACATTCAGTGTACCCAGAATACCGCCACCTATAGCTGGATTTGGACCCATGCGACTTATAGCGATATTAAGCCTGTTATCCTCTTGAAAGGTGTAGGCCATGGCCTGATCGTCGAAACCAATCCAAGAAGGATCATACTCGAATGTAGCACCCAATACATATTCAGTATCCCAACTCACTTCGAAGGCAACGCCATTTATATCCCCGTCTGGGTTCATTGCAGATACGTATACCGGTATCTGTAGCGTACCTGAAATGGTGTTGGGGTCTACAGGATTACCATCATTTAAGACGAGCGAGTAATCGTTTTCAGATAGCAATGCCTGAGGGGGAGCTTGATCCTCTTCATCATGTACAATACCTTGATTCTGGAATAAGGTGATAAAGTCGAGTATGTCTACAAAGCCGTTTCCATTGGCATCGGCATGAATGTAGTTGGTACCGTCGGGGAATGCATCTGGCCAAAGGGCGAGAATCTCTTCGGGCTCTTGACCTGTTCCATTGTGTCTGATCGGCCCCGAAGCACCGAAAGCATAGGCCATAGGCAACAAATCATACTGATCCACCCGCCCATCGGCATTGGCATCGCCGGGAAATACGTGTCCTTGGGCCTGCACTGAGCCAAAGCTCAAAAGAAGTATCGTAATGTAGATCAGCTGCTTTAAAGACATATTTATCTTGATTGCATGGCAAATCTAAAGGGCAAAATAGCAGTCGACAACTACATTTTGAGTAATTTTCCATCTAAATTAAATAATAAAATTTTATAAAAAATTGACTTTCATTAATTTATAATTAAAATTTCCAAATAACAAGACTTAGCCAAATCGTGAAAAACAGTAAATTATTTGCCTTACTCACCGCTCTGAGTAAAGAACAGCTACAAACTTTGGCTGATTTTGCACAATCGCCTTACTTCAATAAGCAGGAAGACATCGGCCTTTTAGCCAGGTACATAGCCAATAATAGATCCAAAGAAGTACCCGGCCCAGAAGCTTGCTGGTCGCTCCTTTATCCGACAAAGGCATTCGATAGCAAAGCATGGTCGTATTTGGCCAGCGGTCTCTTGAGACTGGCCGAAGACTTTATAGCCTTCGAAGATATGCAATCGAATAAAGCCGAGTGGCAGCTACGGCGTCTGAAAGCATCCTCCAACCGGAATCTGGATAAATCATATAGACGCCAAGTCAAGCAATTCGAAAAATTGATGCAATCGGAATCCAGTGTAATACCAGGTCGACAGCGGCTTTGGCACGACTATCTACGGCTGGAAGTCGATCGCTCTAATCGAATGGGAAGCCGAAAGCCACAGCCCGTACTCCAGGGTATGCTCGACGCACTCGAAGCCGACTATCTGGCACACAAATGGCGAATAGGATGCGAAATGCTTAACCACCAGGCCCTACTCAACAGTGAATTCGACTTTGGCTGGCCCGGACCGGAAGGTGATTATTCAAAACTTCCGTCAGGTGGAAGAGCTGATCTATTCCGACAGGCCTACCTGATGCTTCAAAACCCTGATGAAACCGACCATTTAACACCTTTTATCGCCAATTTGCAGGCTCAGGCCATACAGCTCGACCAGACCACTAAAACTACCCTTTTCCAGTTAGCGGCCAACCACTGCGCCCGCCAAATACGTGCCGGCAAGCGAGAGTTTTTGCAAAAGCTACTCGATCTCTATCGCATCGGCCTCGAAGAGTCTTATCTGCTGGTCGATGGTCAGCTCGCGCCCCTCAACTACAAGAATATTGTCAAGCTAGGACTAGGTCTTCGGGAGTTCGATTGGGTACAGTCGATCATCGAGCGGTATACCGACCTGCTACCCGACGAAAATCGCCAAGATGCCTACCACTACAGCATGGCCGACCTTCACTACTTTCGCCGCGAGTACGACGAAGCACTCACCCACCTGCGCAATACCGAATTCAGCGATCTCTCTTACGCATTGGGGGCCCGCGCCATGCTCATCAAAATCTACTACGAGCTCGACGAAGACGATCCGCTGCACGCTTTATTCTCCTCCTTCTATATCTACCTGCTGCGCAATAAACAGATCACGAAAGCGACCAAAGACGCCTATCTCGATTTCATCAAATTCACCAAGCGGCTGGATCGTAGTAAAAGTCGAGAAGCACTACAAAAGCTACGCACACGCGTAGAGCAGAGTCGATCGCTGAATGCGAGAAGCTGGTTGTTGGAGCGGATAGACGATAGAATAGCAAATAAATAGTGCGTTCCGCGGGCTAAAGCCCGCGGAACATATTTTTAGTTAGCTTCTATATCTAACCACTCTCCCGGCTCTTCCACCACTTCAATACGGGTACCGAAACTGCGTTCGAGCGATTGGCGAATCGATTCCCTTTGAAGTTCCGACCTGCGGAAGTCCTCTTTAACCTCGCGCTTAGCCCGTTCGTAGGTAAAGGTTTCTAGCGGGCCGAAGATTTTAAAGTACATATTGAAGAAGCCGTTTCGCCTGGCGCGCAGCAATTTCAAATCTGAATCGTGGCGGCCGATCTTATTGGCGAGTACCTGACCCGCATTGACCTTGATGTTGTAGTCGATGTAGTTGTCGAAGGTGTGATCGCCGGAGATGGTCATGTTCATGGCACTCGACTGGATGAACATGGCGGGAATAGAGACTTTTCGATCCTTGATTTCTACAAAATTCTTGAGCTGATTAAAACGAACGCGCTCCAAGTCGCGGGTTTTGAGGAAGCTGGCGAAGTTCTCGAGCATCTCGAAGTCGCGCAGTTCGCCGTCTTTGATGTCTATATCTGCCAGGATGTTGAGTCGCTCGTAGTCGATGTACCCGGCCTCGTCGAAGTAGGCTTCGATGGTTATTTTACTGTCCATGGTGCCGAGGAGGTTATCAGCAGCGAGGACCTCTTGGCCGAAGTTATTGCTCTGGTCGAAGAACTCGGTAACGTCGACCCCATTAGCTGCTACACGCGCGCTGATGCGTTGGCTAGGCTGAAAATACATACGGCCATCGAGCTGGAAGTTGCCGTCCATGGCTTCGGTTTGGCCGACGAGTAGCATACCGCGCTCATCGAATTCTAGTTGACCAACGAAACCTTCGCCCTCCAACTTATCGTAGTTCCAGCTATCGACCTGCACGTCGAAACGGCCACGTAGTAAGTCAGTCAGTCGGGCTTGTTCTGCTACATTACGGCGGCGCAGGCTATCGGCCAGACCAGTAGTTTCTGCAGCTTCGACTTCTTCGTCGGTAGCTCCGTAGAGCTGGAAAAGTTCGTCTAGATCAAGGGTTCGAGCGATCAGCTGTGCCTGGAATTCGAGGGCTGCATCTTGGCTATTGAGCGAGTCGGCAAACAAGACGGGAATCAAATTCGTCGCCTGACCTGTAAATTCCAGAACGGTTCCCGGTGCCTCTACCACCAGCTCTTGCATGGTGAGACGATTATTGTCGATGGTGAGGGTACCCGATGGTAGCATGATCTTTCGCTCGTTGATCTCGAAACCCGCTCGGTCCAGGGATAAATTGCCACTGGCACTGACACGCCCCATGCGCCTGGGCCTGAGCATGTCCTCATAGCGACCGCTGAGTTGTAATTCGTTGACCTGTAAGAATCCGCGCCCACCTTTGATATTGTCGATGGGCAAAAGACCTGGTAATGCTCCAAGCGGGATGTTGCCATCGATAGAGATTTCTAGAAGTGGATCGTTAAAGTTGCTCATTTGGCCACCAATAGTAAAGGGCTCACCATCGAACTCACCACTGAAGTCAGTAATTATCAATCTTGAGCTAGACATTCGCTGAAAGTCCCCATTGTCGAAGGAGGCCCGAAAAGCGATATCACGGGCTCGCGCATCGATTTTGGGACTGGAGATACGGCCACCAGAAAAGTCGACCTCGGCCTTTATCTCTGGGCTGAGTTTATCGGTATAGGGACCTAGAACGCTGCCATTAAGCGACCAACTGCCTTTGCTCTCCAGTTGTGCCAATGGCCCCAGATACTCGACGGGTAAGAGATGAATCAAATCAGTCAGGCGACCTTCTTCAGTATCGAATTTAAGGTCGACATCCATCCCGTCTTCGGTGATGCGGATACCACCGTTTAAGTCTAGTTGAAGCTGATCTAAACCAAGCTCTAATCGATCAAATTGATAGAAATTCTCTTCATTATCGACCAGGGTTTCGGCATCGAGCATGAGGTAGGTGCCCGTCAGAAAACGGCTGCCTTCGCTTTCGATGAAGATGATCTCGGCTGTCGCTTCCGAGGCCATTTGATAAATGGTCTTATCGAAGTCACCACTGAATTCGGCCCAGTCGAGTTGAAGCTTGGCGGCATTGTCGAGTTGGAAGTTTTCGTAAATCAGCTCGATGTCTCGCAGTTGGGCATCGTCTATGGCTAGCTCGGTGGTGCTTGAAGTTTCGGGTGCTTGCTCGCCTACGGGTGTTCCGCCGGTCACCAAATAGTTGGGGTTGCCATCTTGATCGACGATGATATGCAGGCTACCGCCTTCGATGGCAATGCGCTTAATGTGTGTCTTACCGAATAGACTCGATAAGCCGATGCGACAGCTGATGCGATCGCTCTCCAAAAGTCGGCTACCGTCGCTACCGCCCATGACCACCTTTTCCAAATCGACCGATAGATTGGGGAAGGAACTCAAAAAGCTCAACTGCGCCTGCCCCACCTCCAAATCCGACACCAAAGACGAGTTGATCGACTTGATAACAGACTGCGTAATGCTACCCCCAAAAAACTGGACAACGAGCAGGAGGATGAGGAAAAGGGAGATGATGGCAATGGTGAGCCATTTGAGGAATTTGCGCATTCTACAAATATAAAATTCTTGCAATCGGCCTGCGGCCGATTGCAAGAATTTTAATTATTCTGAAAAAACCACTTCACCATCAGCCCCAAGCTGCCCTTCTTGCCATAATTCAAGATACCGATACGGTAGATGCGGCCGCTCATCCACACCAGGCCGATGGCAGCGAGTACGAGCAAAACCAAGCTGAGTCCGACCTGCCAGAAGGGCGGATCAAAAGGCAGACGTGCAGGCATAACGATGGGGCTGAATAGCGGAAACAAACTCGACCAAATGGCTAGGCTGCTATTGGGTGCGCGCAAGGCCACGATCATGATGTAAAAAGCCAGCGCCACCGGAATGGTGATGGGAATGGTGAGTGCCTGCCCTTCCCCGAGGTCATCACCCATAGCAGAGCCAACGGCGGCAAACAAGGCCGCATACATGAAATAGCCACCCAAGAAGTAAATGATGAAGGCCGGTACGATCAACCACCAGTTGATGGTCGATAAACCGGCCAGCGCCTCTTCGACCATAGATTGGGCCTGCGCCTGATCAAAGTCGGTACCACTTTGCTCGACCATAGCTTGTGCGCTATCTGGGTCTAAGCCCACACCGAATACACTGACCAGCAGAAGCAAAGTGAGCGGAATGGTAATGGCCCAGGCCACCACCTGCGTAAGTCCAACTGCACCAACCCCGATTATTTTGCCCAGCATCAGCGTAAAGGGTTTGACGCTGGAGACGACTACTTCGACGATGCGGTTGGTCTTTTCTTCCATGACCGAGCGCATGACCATCATGCCGTAGATGAAGACCGTCATGTACATGATGAAGCCCATAGCCGTGCCGATGGCCGCTCCGATCTCGCTGACGAATTTATTATCGGCCTCCTCTTCGCCGGCTTCAGATGGTGTTATGGTTCGTGTGCCGATACGCACCTCGGTATCGAGGGAGGAGATAAGCTGCTCGTTGAGCTCGAAGGCTTCGAGTTTGTAGCGGCGGAGTGCGCGCTCTATTCGGCCTTCGAGTACCGACTGCAAGTCAATGGCCATCTTGGTATCGGAATAATAGTTCACGCTAAAGTTGCGCTTATTCGGATTGTCGAAAGCCGGCACAACGAGTATACCCGAGTAGTCGTTTTCCTTGTTTTGTGTCGACTCGCGCAGCTCTTCCAGGTTCTTATCGGTCAGGTCGAAGTAGATACCTCGCCCGTCGGCCAGGCCGCCTTCGAAGAGATTGCCCTCGTCTATGACGGCTATGCGTTGGGTCTCGTCATTTTCGTAGGAGAAGATGAGCGTGACCACCAGAAAGAAAACGCCCAGGCCCAAGGGGGTAAGCAAGGTAGCCAGGATAAACGCCCGACGCCGGACACGGGTGATGTACTCCCGCTTGATGACTAGCCAAAGATTATTCATGCTTAAGCGATTTGGGTGACTTGCTTGATAAAAATGTCGTTGAGCGTCGGTAGTTGCTCTTCGAATGCTCGGACCGTGAGCCCACTATCGATCAGTGATTTGAGCAAGGCGTTGCCATCTTGACCTGGCGTTAGTTGAAACACGGCCTCATTGGCTTCTTCTTCTACAATTTGGTAGCTAGCTCTTATGCTCGATGGCAGTTGCCCCTGGTAAAACAACCGAAATCGGTGTTCTCTGAATTCTTCGCGTATGTCCGTTACTCGCCCTTCGAGTATATTCCGACCTTGGTTAATGAGCACGATGTATTGGCATATCTCTTCGACCTGCTCCATACGGTGGGTGCTGAAGATGATGCCTGTGCCCGCTTCGCGCAGATTGGCGATCTCGCGGCGCATGCGACCGGTATTGACGGGGTCTAGTCCACTAAATGGCTCGTCTAGTATAAGCAGACGCGGGTTGTGGATGACCGTAGCAATAAACTGCACTTGCTGTTGCATGCCCTTGCTGAGTTCTTCCACTTTTTTGGGCCACTGATCGCCTAGGTTGAATTTGTCCAGCCACCCTTTGGCACGCTGCTTGGCGGTAGTTTTGTCGAGACCTTTCAGGCGGGCCAGGTATAGCAACTGCTCGCCCACGTACATCTTTTTGTAGAGCCCACGCTCTTCGGGCAAATAGCCGATTTGGGAAGGGTGATAAGCACTCAGTGGCTCGCCTTCAAAGTAAATTTTGCCTTCGTCTGGCCGCGTGATGGTCGTGATCATTCGGATGAGACTGGTCTTGCCAGCCCCGTTTGGCCCGAGCAACCCTAGAATGGCATCGGGTGGCATACTGAAGCTTACATTGTCTACGGCTACTTTCGGGCCGTATTCTTTGCGTACGTTGTCTACTCGAAGGATGGAGGAGGTCATAGGTGGGCAAAGATAGATGTTCGCTATGGGATAGTTGGTTTTGATCCTCAAAACCAACTATCCCATAGCGAACAATTCTGCCGCCTCTTCCTTAAACCACCATGTCATACTCCCGAATAGCCCTCATCTTGGGCGACCAGCTTTTTCCCGACCATAGCGGCCTCGATCTCAGCGACGACACCCTAGTGTTCATGTCGGAAGATTATGGACTGTGCACCCACTTCAAGTACCACAAGCACAAGCTCATCCTCTTTTTGAGTGCCATGCGCTCCCATGCCGATGATTTGCGCGATGCTGGCCACCAAGTCGACTATTCCGAGTTGAGTACAGATCGCAAAGACGAGTCTTACGAAGATAGACTTTCGCAGGTGGTCGCCCAGCACAAAAGCGTCAGTACCCTGGTGACCTACCAGATCGAAGATCACTTTTTCGCCGATCGCATCTCCGAGTTCTGCAAGGAGCACAATCTGGAACACGAGCAAGTCGAAAACCCCGGCTACATGACCACTCGCGATCAGTTTGCAGAGTATGTCGACGGCGGTAAAAAGCCCTTTATGGCGACCTTCTACCAGCAGCAACGCCGCAGACTCGACCTACTCATGGACGAATCGGGCGACCCGCTACACGGCCAGTGGTCTTTCGATGAAGACAACCGCAAGAAGCTACCCAAGAAGATCGAAATCCCCGAGCAGCCACAGTCTACCGATACCGAGCATACCATGGCCGTCAAAGAGCTGGTCAATGCGCTTTTTCCCGATCACCCGGGCAGTACCGACACCTTCTGGGCAGCTACGACCCGAAGACAAGCCCTCTACCGCCTCAATGACTTTTTGGAGAATCGCTTCGCTCAATTCGGCCCATACGAGGATGCCTTCGAACCTGCGGAAGCCTTTTTATTCCACACCATTTTATCGCCTTATATCAACATGGGCCTCATCACCAGTCGGGAGGTCACCGAAAAGGTAGTCGAATATGCGCACGAGCACGACGTACACTACCCCAGTGTAGAGGGGCTGGTGCGTCAGCTCATCGGCTGGCGAGAGTTTATCAGGGGTATGTATCATCACTACGAGGCCGATATGCGTCAGAATCACTTCGGCCACGAGCGCAAACTCACCCAAGCCTGGTACGATGGCACCACTGGTCTCGTACCCCTAGACGATGCCATCAAGAAAGCGCGAGACTACGCCTACACCCACCACATCGAGCGCCTGATGGTGATCGGCAACGTCATGCTGCTGGCCGAAATTCACCCTGAAGAGGTCAATCGCTGGTTTATGGAGATGTATATCGATTCTGCCGATTGGGTGATGGTGCCCAATGTTTTCGGGATGAGCCAATTTGCAGGTGGGGGCGTATTCGCCACCAAGCCCTACATCTGCGGGGCCAACTACTGGAGCAAGATGAGCCACTACAGCAAAAGCGCCGAGTGGGCTGACATTATCGATGGGCTGTACTGGCGGTTCATCGGGCGCAAGCGCGAGCTATTCAGCTCAAACCCCCGAATGAGCATGATGACCAGCATGCTAGATCGCATGAAAGACGACAAGCGCGAGCGGATATTTGGTGCAGCTGAGAGGTGGGTGGATAAAGTGACTGAATAAGTAATGTGTGTGTGGCTGCGCCACACACACATTACTTATTCTTTTCTTCCTATCGGTGCACCTAGCAAATCATCGGGTATACCGAAGGCATCGACCAGCACACCTACATCGGGTCTGATCTCGGCACAGAGCATATCGACCAGCTTGCGAATGGCTTTGCTCTTTACGCCAGCTATGTAACCACTTTCCAGATACCAAGCTCGGTGCTGCTCGATGGTGTGCAGAGCATATAGTGCGCAAAGCTTGGAAAGCAGCTTCTTCTCAGGACCTTTCTCCAGCGAGTCGACTTTTGCCAAGAATTGATCGAGGGTGATGCGCTCGATCCAGGCTTCGGCAGCGGCCATCATGTGGGTCTGACAGTGCAGGCCAGCGGTAAAGGCATCCATACCTTCCTTGAGATAGGCACGGAAACGAGAGGCCAGCGTAGCGGTCAATCTACGGTCGCGGAAGTGGAAAGCATACTGGTAGAAGCTGGGTGTATCTAGCTGGCTGCGATCCGTTTGGCGGATGACGACCGGATTCTGCTCGGTCAATACGGTGGTGATGCGGCGACCCACATAACGGAGTACGGCCATGTTGCCATCATCCTGAAAGGCTTTCTTGAAATCGGAGAGCAAACTCTTGGCTACCAGCTGCATGAGCACCGTATTATCGCCCTCGAAGGTGGTGAAGATGTCGGTATCTGCCTTCAGGTCGGCGAATCGGTTTTCAGCAAGGTAACCCTTGCCACCCGTAGCCTCGCGACACTCCTGAATGCAGTCGGTCGTAAACCAGGTTACGTAAGCCTTCATGCCAGCGGCCAGGGCTTCGATCTCACGCATCTCCTCCTCACTTTCCTGATCGACGAATCGATCGAGGAGATAATCGAGCGCAAACTGACTGGCGTAAGCCTTGGCGATGCGTGGTATGAGCCTGCGCTGCTGGTTGGGATAGTCGAGCAGTAGGGTTTCTGTAGAATAGGAGTCAGCCGCAAACTGACGTCGGCGCAGTCCGTGGCGAACGGCTATGGTCAATGCCGACTTGGCAGCGCTCAATCCAGACCTGGGCACACATACGCGCCCGCCGACCAGGGTTCCGAGCATGGTGAAGAAACGGCGAGATGGATTATCGATAGAGCTATAGTAGTTGCCCTCGTCGTCTATACCTCCGAATCGATTGAGTAGATTAGCTCTGGGCACGCGCACCTTCTCGAACCAGATGCGTCCATTGTCAATACCATTCAGGCCCATCTTATAGCCATTGTCGATGACTGTAATGCCAGGAAGCAACTCGTGCTTTTCGTTGCGCATGGGTACGACCACAGCATGCACGCCTTGGCTTTCGCCATTCACGATCAGCTGGGCGAAGACGGCTGCGTGGGTGCAATGCAGCGCATTACCGATATACTCCTTACCGGCTCCGTAGCTGGGCGAGTGCACGATGATCTCGTCGGTCTTGGAATCGTAAACGGCTGTCGTCTCCAATCCGCGAACATTGGAACCGTGCCCCGTTTCAGTCATGGCAAAGCAGCCGGGAATTTCGAGCGTACCCGTTCCGCGCAAATACTTTCTATGGTGCTCCACTGTACCTAGATTGGCTACAGCTCCTCCCCATAGGCCAAATTGAACACCGTATTTAATGGTTAGGCTGAGGTCGTGATAAGACAGGGCTTCCATCGCATAGGCATATTTGTACATGCTACCCTCTCCACCATAGGGCTCGTCGAATGCCAGCGCGCCTATACCTTCATCGGCCAGCTCCTGCATCCAGCCCAGCACTTGCTCGCGGTATTCGTCCTTATCTCTTTTCAGGTGGCGCTCGAAAGATGGGCGTTGTAAAATTTCGCGCATGTAGGCCATCATCTCGGCCGACTCGCCTTCTATTATGGCCTGTAGTTTCGCGGCCTTTGTCGTGGCATTTACGACCGTAGAATCTCTATTGACCCGTGAATCGTAGTCGTCGAATAGGCTGCGATAGACACCCTCACCTACGCCACCGAGACCTTTCTCCAGCTCTTGTAGAGCAGGCAATTGAGCGGCCCACCAGGCGGAGTCGTGCTCGGTATCGGCTTCGGCACCCAGGCGGGCACACAGCTCGGCCAGGGTAGGTGGATGGCCTTCGGGGAGGGTAGCGGCTACGCGCTTGATCTCCGTCTCCCATAGCTTGAATCGCTCTCTGCCAGGGGGTGTGGCGGGGTCACTCAGGTCCATCAAAATAAGCTTATCCGCATTAGTGAGAAAGGGCAGCTTATCAGCTAGTTTGCGCAAGCCGTTGATCTCTCGCCTATTCAAGCTGCGGTTGGCCCAGGCGGCATACAGCAGCGGCCACATAGCCCGTAAACCCGGAGAAGATGGTACAGAAGCAGGAATTTCAACACCCATTTTGAACGATTTTAAGTTTAGATACGGCAAGGTACGGCCCAAATATGATTTTGACGGATAAAGACTTCCGCAGGTAGATCATTCAAACTTGACCGTATATACACAACGTTCTATCACCAAATTTAGACTTATGAAGACCTTACTATTCTTGTCGGCCGTAGCCATTTTGCTGAGTTGCAGCTCTACGACCAGCACATCAGAAGAACTCGCCGCCACCCAATCCGAAGCTGTCGATTTGGCGATTGATGTTGCTCAAAGTGAGATTGAAGCTCAAGTCCCAGAAAAAGAGGTCGTAGATCAGCAGGCGGAAGCGAACGGTGTTAGCAAGGTGACCGATCCTGCGGAAGTACAAAAAAAGAACCAAGACTTTAGAGACAAGACTTTAGAGACTAGAAATGCTGTAGCGAGACAAAGTCCGGATGCAGACATAGGAAAAAATGACATGCGTTTGCAAAATTCAAAACTTGAAAACAACTCAGAAACCGAACAATCGCCCATATATTCTGAAATTGACCCCGCCCAACTCGCCACCGAAGCCTGGGGAAATCTCCTTTCTACTGCGGTCAGCAACTCGGGCAAGGTCGACTACGAAAAAATCAAAAGCGAGCAAGCCACGCTAGATGGTTTTCTGGAAGCTACAGCATCTGGTCCACCATCTGGTACGTTAGCCGCTCGGGCCTACTGGATCAATCAGTACAATGCCTACACGATCAAGCTCATCCTAGACAACTGGCCGGTCAGCAGCATTAAAAACCTGCATGGCGGCAAACCCTGGGATGTGAAATGGATCAACGTCGGTGGCGAGACCCTGAGCCTGAATCAAATAGAATTCGAGAAGCTGCGCCCCGGCGATACGGATGCCCGTATTCACTTTGCCGTGAACTGTGCAGCCGCCTCATGCCCACCTCTGTATAATCGACTCTTTACGGCTGGCAACCTAGAATCTACCCTGGAACGGCTGGCCGTCAAATTCATCAATAATACACACCACAATAAGATCGATAGCAGCCCCTGGCAGCTGAGCAGCATTTTCAATTGGTATGGCGATGATTTTAGAGACCTGGAGCTTTTCGTGATGGAAAGAGCACAAAATGAGGTCGATGCACCTGGTGAGATCGAGTTTTTGGAGTATGATTGGGGGTTGAATGATTGAAATATAGAATACTTCACGCCAGCTATAAATCTCAAAGATTGATTTGTGAACGATTTCAAAAATACGTATAATTGTCGTCCATAATCAACACTTTATACGTATGACTAAATTGACCTTAAGCATTCAAAATAAAGAAAAAGTAGAATGGGCCAAGCGTTATGCTAACCTACAGAAAACTAGTCTGAGCAGACTAATCGAAAATTATCTGGATGCCTTAAATGAATTTGACCAACGGGAAATCTTTATCAGTGAGCGATTAAAATCTCTTAGACATCCCGGAAAGAGGCCAACTAACAAGGAAATGGAACGCCACCTAGAATCCCGGAGAAAGTCGAGGAAATAACAATGCAGCGACTATTTCTCGATGCTAATGTGCTGTTGTCCTTCTATTTTAGTGATGCTGAAAAAAACCAGCAGAAAGCGATTGACACAATCATTTCTTCTATCGATCAAAATAGATACGAAGGGGTCATCAGTATCATTAGCTTGTACCAACTGATGCATTTTATCGATAGTAAAGAGCGTAATCCTAAGTTAGCCTCGTCCCGTGCTTATGCTTTTTTGGACATCCTAGAACTCGCCCCTTTTAACCCGATATACATCAAGCAAATCAACTCAAACCTATGGCCAGATTATGAAGATGGTTTGCAGTACGCTTGTGCCCTTGGCAGTAATATAGACTTTATCATTACGACCAATGGCGGAGACTTTTTCTCTTCTCAATTACCGGTAGTTGATCCGCTGAACTTTGTCATCCTACAAAATTTATAAACTGCCCCTTTATGGTCTTGCTATCGAGTAAAGCCAGATATTTAAGCATATTTTACAGTCTATGATCAGATACATCTGGCTAAGCGGGTTCATCGCCCTCGTTTCTTTCAGCTGCAACCCTTTCTACCACGCAAAGGAAGTCACAGCAGATACACAGACCCTGACTGCCTCGTCAGCCCCAGAGAATGAAATCTCAGAAGAGATCGACGAGATAGTTGCGCCTTACAAGGTACAGCTTGAGACGGCGATGGCTGAGGTGATCGGCCAGGCGGATGAGCCGCTAAGATTATCTAAGGGGGAAAGCACCCTCGGCAACTGGGTAGCAGATTTGATATTCGATGAGGCTAAGCGACTCTTCCCCGAGCAGCCGATCGACTTTGCTATAACCAACCGTGGCGGTTTGCGCATAGACGAGATACCAGCCGGACCTGTGACTATGGAAGATATGTATCGGCTGATGCCCTTCGACAATGAGTTGGTGCTGGTCAACATCAATGGTGTGGTGATGGAGGAGTTTCTGAATTATATGGCGAGCGTCTGGAGCGGATGGCCGCAGAGTGTACACCTGCGATACAAGATCGAAGATGAAAAGCCGGTGGATGTAAGCATACAAGAAGCTGCTCCCCTACTCAACCGAAATTACCTGGTGGCCATGCCAGACTACGTTGCCAATGGCGGCGATAACGCCGAAATGCTGGCCGACAGGCCGCAAATAAAAAGCGGGCAGCTAATTCGCGATCTGCTGATCGAAGCCATAAAACGGAAAGGCACTTTACAAGCCGAGCTAGACGGCAGAATCCAGTAATTTGAACAGCTATGAAGAGAAGAGTATTTCTAAAGCGTGCATTTCAAGGCGGTCTGATACTAATGGCGCCGGGCAGCTTGCGCGCACTCGCTTCGGACCGCAGGCTCATCAGTCTTACTGTACTACATACCAACGACTGGCACAGCCAGATCGAGCCAATGCGACCGAGTAGCCGCCGGGGTGAAACCGAACCACTAGGCGGTGCCGCCAGACGCGCGGCACTGATCGATCGCATCAGAGGAGAAGAGGAAAGAGTCCTGTTGCTGGACAGTGGCGATATGTGGCAAGGCACGCCCTACTTCAATGTATTCGGCGGCGAGCTGGAGTACAAGCTGATGAGCAAGATGGGCTATGATGCGGCTACCATCGGCAACCACGATTTTGATGCAGGCCTGGATGGATTACTCAAACAGTTACCCAATGCCAGCTTTCCATTGGTATCCTCTAATTACGATTTCAGCCAGACGATTATGGCCGGTAAAACGCTGCCACATTTGATTGTAGAACGGAATCCACTAAAGATCGGGATATTCGGTCTCGGCCCCAAGTTAGAAGGGCTAGTACCAAAAACCGGCTATGGCGAAACACAGTGGCTGGAACCTGTAGAAAGAGCTAACCAAGTAGCCAAAATACTCAAAGAAGAGAAGAAGTGTGATCTGGTCATTTGCCTTTCCCACCTCGGCTATGAGACCTTGCCCTGGGAGCCTGATGATTTGAATCTGGCCTCACAGAGTCAACATATCGATCTCATTTTAGGCGGCCACACACATACGCTCCTTCAAAGACCCGTACAAATCGATAATGCCGCAGGCCGACAGGTTCTAATCAGCCAAATGGGATATGGTGCCAAGTATATGGGCAGACTCGATTTGTTCTTCAGTCCGAGTAAGGAAAGGGTTTGTGTGGATTGCAATAATTTGAGAGTCGAGTAGGTCTTCGGGCATGCTTTCGGGTATGCCTTACGGGTTTATGAGCACTTTACGCATAAGGGAAAAATATCTTTGAAAAAACCTTGTTGTAGATTTGGAATTAGGCCTCTTCTTGCCTCATATTTGACCTCCCACGTTAGCGATAACGTCTAAGAAGGAAGACTAAGGCAACTATCTAATGCTGACACACACAAGATGTCAAATCGCCCAATAGTCTAATGTAAAAGACTCCATCTTTCTTCTTGTAACTTACTGATATTTAGACATTTCCACTCATCCACCTGTCTGGGAAACCTATGCCTGGGCGGGTCGCTAAACCTCGCTTGTAGAATGCCTCAAGACCACTCTACGATATGGGACCACTGTCTGCAAACCATTAAAAGCTCTGTCGACCCGCAGAGTTATCAGACTTGGTTCGAACCCATCAAACCTGTAAAGCTTGCAAGTAATGAATTGACCATTCAGGTGCCTCACCGTTTGTTCTACGAATGGCTTGAAGAACACTATGTAGAAGTCTTGAAAAATTCGATTCACAAAGCCATGGGCCGCAACGGAAAATTGCTGTATCAGGTCATGAATCGAAACAATAAACGCGCCCAGGTGAAATCGGAAAAGAACAACAACAAACCGGCCACCAAATCTGTACGCCCAGATGATACCACACCCGATCAGGTCAGAAATCCATTTGTGATTCCAGGTATTCGCAGGCCGCATATAGAGAGCAATCTGAACCCCAGATTTACCTTCGATAACTTTATCGTCGGCGATTGCAATAGTCTGGCTCGAAATGCCGCCAAAGCCGTAGCTGACAAGCCAGCCAACACGGCTTTCAACCCGCTGGTTATACACGGTCCGGTCGGACTCGGCAAAACGCACCTCTTACAAGCCGTGGGAAATCATGTGGCGGAAAAGTTTCCACGCAAGTCGGTACTCTACGTCACCACCGATCAGTTCACCAATCAGATCATCGACTCCATTCAACGAAATGCAATAGCCGATCTGCTCAATTTTTACCAGCATATCGATGTGCTGCTAGTCGACGATATTCAACAGCTCTACAATCGCACCAAGACGCAGGATATCTTTTTTAATCTCTTCAATATCCTGAGGCAAAATAATAAGGCCATCGTTCTGACCTGCGACCGCCCGATCAAGGATCTGAATATCGAAGACCGCCTTAAAAGTCGCTTCCAATGGGGCCTCACGGCCGATCTTTCCATGCCAGCCCTGGAGACCCGCATGGCGATACTGAATGCCAAAGCAGAGACCGAAGAGCTGAGTATCCCGTCTGAAGTGGCCGAGTTTATCTGCCACCACGTGCAAGAGAATATCCGCCAGCTGGAGGGTGTGCTCAACAATCTGGTACTTCGCCACGGCGTAGAAGGCCGCGATCTGGACCTCGATCTGGCGCGGGAGGTGACGGAGAAATTCGTAGACCGTATCAACCAGGAAGTGACGCCCGAAAACATCCAAAAAGCTGTAGCCAATCACTACGGTCTGGAGGTCGAAAAGCTACAATCCGCCACCCGCGTGCGCCAGGTCGTACTGGCCAGGCAAGTGAGTATGTTCTTGGTCAAGGAGTATACCGAGTCGAGTCTGAAAGCCATCGGCAATCTCTTCGGTGGGCGAGACCACTCGACGGTGCTGTACTCCATACGGACCATCAAAAACCTGATGGAAACCGATGATGAGATACGTACCACTATGGAAGAGTTGGAGAAGCAGATCAAGCTGGGTAAGGCGTAGTTACTTCATTACCGCTCTAGTTCTTACTTTTGGGCAAACAGCTAATTGAAGAGCCCATGACTTATAAAGATGCGATCAAAAAGGATCTGACCGATGGTCGGATGAAGCCCGCACTCGAAAAACTAGATGAACTGGTCAAGGCTTCTGGTGATGATTTCTACAGCGGCACTGTGATACAACTCTTCGCTCAATTCAATCGCAGTAAGCGAGACCGAGACGATGGAATAAGCTCACAGCAGGACTTCGAGATGCAGAACAATCGCATCAGGCGCTCCATCATGAGTTTGCTCAGCAGTTTAGACGATGCAGATTACCAAGCAGAGGACTCCACCCGCGGAAGCCTGCCTGCCGACGGCAGTCAGGCAGGTACAAAAAATGGCACGCTTCAAGCTGATGATACCGCTTCCGACTCGATTCGCATCCTTATGTTGACCAGTAATCCGAGTGATACGGCTAAGCTGATGTTGGACAAGGAGTATTCGCGCATACACGATGAGCTGCAAAAAAGCTCGAATTATGGCGACTACGAACTGATGCGGCAGCGCGAAACGACGATCAAACATTTGAATGAACAGCTTTTAGTGAAAAAGCCGGAAATTGTACATTTCAGTGGTCACGGCCAAGCCGCAAAGGCTGGCGATATCGTTGACGAATCCGACCCATTGAGTGAAGCGCAACCTAGCCAAAAAGCGGGTCTGATGTTTAAGCAAATCGAGGGCCACGAAACGCAAGTTGTCACTGGAGACCAGCTTCAACTCCTGTTTGGAGAGATGATCGAAGACGAGGAAATTCCCATTCAGTTGGTCATGTTGAATGCGTGCTATTCGCAAAATCAAGCAGAGTCTATTGCGCAAGTTGTCGACTATGTGATCGGCACCAATGATGAAGTTTCGGACGAAGCTGCCTGGACGTTCAGCTCCGGCTTTTATTTTCGATTGGTGAAAAACGAGGGTACAGAGCTCGACGATTCGATTGTCAAGAAGGCCTTCAAGAGCGGTCGAAGAATGGCCACTATGCAAGGCGAAGCGCTCGGCCGCTTCAAGCTGTATGTGAAGGGGGAGTTGATCTACTAAGCGTTTGGTCGATGTTCAGAACGACTTGGTCGATTCTGTTTCTACTTGCCCTAGAACTTGAATTTATTGTGTCGATTTTTATAACCACCAATCGATATGATCAAGTCCTTCATTTTATCATTAGCCATGCTTTTGGCGAGTACATTACACGCCCAAAAGGCCACTTACCCCCAATCACAAGCCGAGCTCGATTCCGTTATCACCACCTTAGACGCTGAGTTTTGGGCGGCCTATAACAGCTGCGATGTAGACAAAATGGCCACTTTCTTTACCGAAGACATCGAGTTCTACCACGACATGGGCGGGCTGACTACCGGACTAGATCAGCTGGTCAGCAGCATCAGTCAGGGTCTTTGTGGTAGCAATCCCGTACGTTTACGCCGAGCAGCCGTTGACGGCACCATCGAAATTTATCACATAGCTGATATCGGGGCCATCATCAGAGGTACTCATCAGTTTTACGTTGTCTCTACTGAAGGCGAATACCTGGACGGCGAGGCTGAATTTACACACATGTGGCGATTTAAAGATGGCGAATGGAAGATGTCGAGGGTGTATAGTTTCGATCATCATCAGGCAGAGAGGTGATAGGGCCTTTGCCTCGCTCGTGCTCTTTGCGTGCAAGCAAAGTATTTTAACGTGAGGTTGAGGGCAGTTGAACGCTCGCAGGAGCTCAAAGCTGTAGCGGAGAGCTTGTAATCCTTTGATCGTCCGTTGTTTAACCCCCCAACCTCACGTTATTTTAATCTCTGAATTCCGCACTACTTTGCCGACTTCTATCCACCATTAGCTTGGTCACGCTAGGGCGAGAGTAGTGACCCGTTGGGTCGAAGTTTTGGCGTTCTTCATAAACCTTTTGCAGATCGAGTTCAGCGGTCAGCAGGCACTCGCGCTCGAGTTGCGGCTCGATCAGCCAACTACCGTCGGGCGCAGCGATGCATGATGCGCCATTGGCCAGCCATTCAGGGCTGTTTTCAATCATCAGGTCGAGGTGGGGGATCGGAATTGTGGTCGTTTCCTCTACTTTGATCGGTTGTTCTTTTTGTACTTCCGCAGGTGGGGTGCCGGAATTGGAATCGGAATTTTTCGGGTGCTGGGCAGGGTAGCCGTATAAATGCATCTTTACGTCAGAGTCTGACTTTTGTGCCTCATTTCCGAGTGTTTCGGCCAATTCTCTTCTTTTAGCTAAATCCTCCTTCGACAACAATCCCGATACCGCCACCACATAAGACCTCGACTCCTTGGCGATAAACTTGGTCAGGTCATGCGTATTGTGCAACCCGCCCGGCCATACGGATACGTGTATGTTTTCGCCTTGTGCATACAGAGCTGTCCTGGCCAGCGGCATCCAATTCTCCCAGCAGTTGAGGCCACCTACTCGCCAGCCGTCGCCTAGCTCGTGTACGCGCAGCCCATGCCCGTCACCAGGCGACCAGCAAAGTCGCTCCTCGTAGGTCGGCTGCAGCTTGCGGTGCACCGATTGTATCACCCCATTCGCATCGACATACACCAACGAGCAATAACACGAGTGCCCGCCCCTATCCAACGGCCGCTCGATAATGCCCACGTATACGGCTATACCACGCTGCTTCGTCAACTGACAGAGCGGCTCCAGATCCCCCGCTTCGATATCCACCGCTTGAGACAAGTAATGCGCATGAATCTCCTTCTGCACCCGATCATTAAACGCCGCCCCACCCGTTATCGACAACCAAAACGGATAGCCCGGCAGCAGTGACTCGCCAAAACAGACGAGTTTCGCCCCGGCATCAGCCGCCTGGCTGGTGTAGTCGAGAATTTTAGATAAGGTGCCGGCCTTGTCTAGCCAGACGGGGATGATTTGAGCGAGGGAGATGAGCATGGGGGAAATTAAACCTAATCGGCGGTGCCGATTAGGTTTAATAGTGAAGTGTGGTCCCGGGTGTTCTGGCTGTAAGGTCGGATTTCCTCGGGAAACCTGTGAGAAGTACCGAAAATACTCACTTTTTGCCTTTTTGAAGATTTGTAAACGGCTGTCAACAGGAAAACCTGGTGACAAAAACGACTGCTATTCCGACTGCTAGCGTGGAGGCAACAAGGAAGTCGATCTTGCCGCCGCAAACCATTCACCATGGCAAAGATACCCAAGCCACGCTTCAATCTAAAGTCTCCCAAGAAAAAGTCTGAGACCCTCATCTTTCTTGTCTACCGCTATCGAGGTAAAAAGCTACTCTACTCTACTGGTCAAACCATACATCCTGATGAATGGGACATTGCCGAACAACGTCCTTTTGCTTTTGAAAGGAGAAATGATCTTCGGTTGATCACAAATGACCTTAATCAATATGCAACATGGTGTACCGATATTTATATCGAGCACAACTACGGGGATTTATCTGTCCAAGAATTCAGAGATGCATTTGATGTAAAAACGGGCAGGGCAGTTCCAAAAGAAGAGAAGCAAGTTCCAAGTCTATTAGAATATCTCGATGAGGAGTATACTGACATGTGTGCCAGAGGAAATCAGGAAAGCACATTAAAGGCTTACCGATTGCATTTAAATAACCTGCGTAAGTATATGGAAGAGCGGGGGGAATTTACCTACGATGATGTAGATTGGAACTTTCGCCTCCGGCTCATTGATTGGCTAACTACCATTAAAGCAAGTGTTGGCTATGGCAATAAGACACTCAGCATCTTCCGGCAGGTTTTGGAAAAAGCGCGCCGGAAGAACTACCATAGCAATACCAAGTATCATGGCTCTGGATGGCTTGTTCCGGTGAAAAAAGGGAAAGGGGATACAATCGTCCTCAATATGACAGAGCTTCAGCTTCTGGCCGACATGAGTTTATACGGGTCGCTTAAAAAGGTACGAGACCTCTTTTTAATCGGGGCAGGGACGGGACAACGCTTTAGTGATTACTCTCGCTATCAGCCAGAGCAGTTTTCACGTACTATGAAGGGTGTTCCACTACTGTCGATTATCTCACAAAAGACATCGGTTCCGGCAAAAGTCCCTTTGAACATATTCCCCTGGCTACTTCCAATCTTAGAGGAGTACGAGTTCAAATCGCCGAAGCTATCCATGCAAAAGCTCAATGCGGGATTGAAGGTTCTATGCAAGCAAGCAGGGCTGACCGATAAAGTATTGATCGTGGATCAATTCATTGGCCGAAAGCCTCGATTAGAAAAATCCTACGCTGAAAAATGGGAATACGTGTGTACACATACCTGTAGGCGAAGTTTTGCTACCAACTTATACCGCATGGGCTATTCCTTAGCACAGATCATGCCCATGACTGGACATTTGACTGAATCACAGCTTCGCACCTACATCGGTATCGATGCAGAGGAAAATGCAGAAGCCATCGGTCTAGAGCTGATACGCAAACGCACACAAGCCTAATTCTTTTTTCACCAGACAAAATCATTCCACAATGGAAAACCCCAATGTTATGAATGAAGAGTTTCTTCATTCGGTCAATCGCCTACGCCGCGTTCTTCCCAGACTATCTTTCGGACTATTGATTGCCACTTATGTTATCTCTGCTCTGATTATGGGAATATTTCATGCCCAAACTGCCGAGAATACCGGAATGCTCATTGCCGCATTTTTGGTTCCGATTGCGATACAAGCGGGCAGGGGGACGCTTGTATTTTTCTGTCAGCTCAATCCAGAGCGTTTACAAGGGCGAATATCAGTTGGGTTTCTGGCCGCAACTGTCCTATTGGCCTTGTCCTTATTAGAAGGCTGGCTGGTTATGCAGCCTTATGACTTGGCATGGGGCGTTTCTGTGTCTACGCTCATGCTTATCGGTTGGGTTTTGGAGATCATGATTTTGAAAGAGACCATGTTCGCCACTGAGATTGCACTCTACCGTAATCAGGATCAGTGGGAGGAACTGAAAAACTTCTACCGAGCTAAGGCAGACATGGAGACTTTCAAGAAAACGTTGAGTAGCGGAAACGGCCTCCTATCAGAAAGTGATAAAACAGAGCCAAATAAGACTGAACCGGAAGAGCCGGGAAAAGAAATTGCCCTGTCCCTGAACGGGCGGGGCCACTAATTGGAGAAATTTACTACGGCGTTGTGCTTGATCCAAACGATCCGTTTTTGAAACGCAACCTGTCTCGCATTGAAGGGCGATTTCGCAAACGGTATTTTGACTCTGTGGCAAAAGCCGATAAAAGACAGGAGGAGGGGAAGCCGCCACACAAAGCCACCCTACGATCATTAGCGCACAATAAAGAGTGCTTTGAGGAGGTCCGCCGGCTTCGTCACCACCTGCTTGGAGAAGACCTGTGTTTCGATATGAAAAAGCGGCCAAAACTCATTTCCGAAGACCCCAAATGTTAAAGTTTCTCTTTTTTCAAGCTTTAATTTAGGAATCAGATGCAGGTATATGATTTCAAATGTAAAACTGAAACACCTAAGAGATTGCTTTATGCTCTCAAATGCTGGATAATGCAGTTTTTTTGCAAAAACAAGTTAGATTTAACTAGCTGATTTTCAGTATTTTGAATTTCAAATCTGAGCGTATACTTTCGCCATATCACGAACAAAAACAAGCGTGTTATGGCTAATCAAACCCTCCTTCACAACGTCAGCCCAGAAGACTTACGCTCCTTAATCCAAGACTTGGTCAGGGAAGAATTTTCGGTTATCAGCGACGAGGTTCAAAGGGTTATCGGAGAAGATGATCTTATCAGTTCTGGTTCTGCTTGCCGGATTCTTGGGGTATGCAGAAAGGTCTTCAAAGTTTTGGAGTCGCAAGGGCATTTCACCGTCTTTCATCACCTTAAGGAACGGCGGTACTTGCGCGGTGAACTACTGGACTATCGCAATAGGTATCGCGCAGCGAGACAAAGAAGAAACTAGGATTTCCCAATTGCTTGAACAGAATTATTCGACTAAGATCACTACATCCTATGTCCGATGCCTTAAGTCCCAAAGACCCGTTAATTGTCGAAATCCGCCGGATGGTGGAAGAGGCACAAAACACCGTTGCGAGAACAGTAACGGCAGGGCTGACTATCTTATACTGGCGCGTCGGGCAAAGAATAAACGAGGAGATCATCGAGGATGAGCGCGCCGAATATGGAAAGCAAGTCGTTCTTTCCTTGTCGAAGGATTTAGTAGAAAACTATGGCCGTAGTTTTGAACCGCGCAATCTGAGAAGGATGATGCAGTTTGCAGAAGTTTTTGCTGATTTTAAGATTGTGTCGACACTGTCGACACAATTGAGCTGGTCCCACTTCGTCGAGCTTCTTCCAATAGACAACCAAGACAAGCGCCTTTTCTACGCCCAAAGGATAGCAGAAGAGGGGTGGAGTGTTCGGCAAACCCGTAAACAGATTGAGCGAAAGGCTTTTGAGCGCACACAAGTCGGAAATGTTCAACTCCCGCAATCCGACAATAGAGCATTAGACACTTTTAAAGACCCATACTTTCTGGACTTTCTTGGTCTAAAGGATGGCTATCTGGAAAACGACTTGGAATCGGCCATCTTAAAAGAGATGGAAGGCTTTATTCTAGAACTAGGAAGTGGATTTACATTCGTAGAACGTCAAAAGCGAATGATCATTGATGGAAAAGATTTCTACTTAGACCTTCTCTTTTTTCACCGGAAATTAAAGAGACTAGTCGCCATAGAACTGAAAATAGGACAATTCAAGGCCGAACATAAGGGGCAAATGGAGCTGTACCTGAAATGGCTAAATAAGTATGATCGGCAGGAAGGCGAAGAGGCTCCGATTGGCTTGATCCTATGCGCTGAATCCAGCTCTGAGCAAGTGGAACTCCTTGAGATGCATAAGGATGGGATTATGGTGGCGGAGTATTGGACTGAGTTGCCGTCAAAAACACTCCTAGAAACAAAAGTGCATCAGGCAATGATAAGGGCTAAGAACACTCTTAGCTCAGAATAGTAGCCTCGAATAATTGAACTGTGCTAGGGGATTATACAGTTTACTCATTAGTTTACTAATGAATAATATTATAAATGCCGAATAGTAATCCGCTAGATATAAGTGGCGATGACATATCACTCCTGAATGACACTGACTTACGCAACCTAATAGGACTACTTTGTGAAGCCGAATTTCGGCTCTTTGGCTTAAGCTTATCAGGTATTCGATATGGAGGAAATCAAGATGCAAAAGATGGTGGTATTGATGTAATGATTGAAAGCGAAAGCCCTCTCCCTCAAAGCAGTTTTATATGTAGACCAGTCGTTGGTATACAGGTCAAAAGACCAGATATGTCGCGAGGGAAGATCATATCTGAAATAAGACCAGAGGGTAGAATAAGGCCTGCGATTAAAAGCCTTATAGAAAAAAAGGGAGGCTACATTATTATTAGCTCGGGAAGCAATACAACAGAATCCACTTATAAAAACAGAGTTGATGCTATTGCAGAAGCTATTGAAGGAGAGGAAGGTTCTAAAAATTTAAAAATTGATTTTTTTGATAGAGGGCGGATTGCAACCTGGGTAAGGTCGCATCCATCACTGATCCTGTGGGTCCGTAGCCGCCTAGGGAAAGCCATCTATGGATGGCAACCATATGGGAACTGGTCAAAGTCTCCAAATGGAGTAAGTGAAGAGTATATCCTTGATGATAAGTTAAGAATTATTGACGGAAATAATCCTAAAGATGGAAGCCTCTCGATAGACATAGGCATAGCTAAATTAAGGGAAAGGCTTAGAAATCCATCAGGTTGTGTACGACTTGTAGGATTGTCAGGAGTGGGAAAAACCAGACTTGTTCAAGCTCTATTTGACGACAGAGTTTGTGAAAACCCTTTGGACCCTACATTAGCATTTTACACCGATCTGTCGGATGGTCCCCAACCTGATCCGAAGGCATTTGCCTTGTACTTGTCGCGTAACTCAAAAAGGGCAATATTGATTATCGATAATTGTACTCAAGAACTCCATAGAAAACTAACTGAAGCATGTAAGCAGTCAAGTGGGGTTCTTAGTATCTTAACAATCGAGTATGATGTCAGGGATGACGTACCAGAAGAAACGCAGGTTTATAAACTTCAGTCTGCGAGCACTGAAGTAATTGAAAAAATCATCCTAAGAAGGTTTCCTTTTATCAGCAGATCAGATTTAAGTCTCATAGCAGACTTTTCAGATGGAAATGCTAGAATTGCCCTTGCTCTAGCAAACACAATGAAGGCAGGGGAAACTTTATCTGGCTTTAAAGACCAACAATTATTCGAAAGGCTTTTTTGGCAAGGACACCAACCGGATGACAACCTATTAGAAGTAGCCGAGACTTTATCTCTGCTATATTCATTTGATGGGGTCTCAATAGACGATCAATCAGAGTTAGCAACCTTAAGCAAATTAACTGAGCTAACACTCCGCCAAATATTTAGAAAAATATCTATTTTAAAAGAAAGAGATCTTCTTCAATCTAGAAGTAAGTGGCGGGCAATACTTCCACATGCCATTGCTAACCGTTTAGCGAAAAGAGCTTTAGAAACAATTCCTAGAAAGCTTATTGAGACAACTATTTTTTATTCTGGTAATGAAAGACTTATCAAGTCGTTTTCACGAAGAATCAGCTATCTCCACGACAGTCAAGTAGCTGTAGAGCTTGTCTCAAGTTGGATTTCTAAAGATGGATGGCTTGGAAGTGCTATTTTCAATTTAAGTCAATTTGGTGTTACTTTTTTAAAAAACGTGTCACCTATCTGTCCATCTGAATTCCTAGACCTAATTGAGTCGACAGTTAATGATGAAGAAAAAGGGAGACAGTTCACATCAAGAGAAAATAAAAGATTTTATGATATTGTAAAAATTTTAAGGCATATCGCCTACGATGAATTATACTTTGAAAGAAGCATCTTATTAATCGCTAAATTTGCTAAATATGAAGATGAAAATGAGAAGCTAAATTCTACTAGAGATTGCTTAAAGTCCCTATTTTTTATTCATTTGTCTGGCACACATACCTCATTAGAAGTAAGAGCAAATGTAGTTAGAGACATGTTGTCATCAAATGAGTTAAGCTTACAAAAAATAGGACTTCTTGCACTAGAAGCATCATTAGAAACTGGGAATTTCAACACCCACTTTAGTCCAAATTTTGGAGCAAGGCCTAGAGACTATGGGTACAGACCCTCAAGTGAAACTGAAGTGGCGGAATGGTTCAATACATTTATTGAAATTTGTACTGAACATATTTTAAGTAGCAGTCGTAGTGCACCGTTAGCTAAGCAGGTATTAGCAAGTAATTTCAGTGGTTTGTGGGTAAAAGCTAAGGTCTATCAAAGCCTAGAAACGTCCGTTAAGGCAATCAGAGCTCAACAATTATGGAACGAAGCTTGGATATCATCTCTTAATATCTTCAAATACTACGGAAGGCAATCACCGATTCCTGAATTGAACAGATTAAGTATTCTTCGAAAAACGCTGAGGCCTGAAAGTCTTGAAGGCTTAACAAGAGCATATGTACTATCGGGCCAAAATATAATATGGGATTTAGATAATGAAAGCATTGAAGATAGTTCAAATGAAGGCTTAGAAGCTGTTACTGAAAAAGTAAGAACAATTGGTTCTTTATTAGCCAAGAACACGTCTGTATGCGATCATCTCCTACCTCAGTTAATCACTATGTTCAGCAATCAAATGTTTTCATTAGGCCTTGGATATGGAATTGGTTCCAGAAATAAAATGACAGCTTGGAATAGAATATACCGACAAGTATCCAATACTTCAAAGGAAAATTTAAATACTAATTTCATTCAAGGATTTTTGTCTGCATGTTCAAAAGATGAGCAAGATACATGTAACCTAATCCTTGATCAACTAATTGAAGATTCATTCTTAGGTCAGTACTTGCCTGCACTTCAAGCAGCTTGCAAAATTGATGACGCTGGACTTAAACGATTTCACAGGTATTTAGACCTGAGCACAGCCGACGTTCAACATTTTGACTCCATATCATACGGTAGATTGCACGAAAGTATTAATGACAATGATCTAGCAAACCTCCTAGAAAGAATTCTAAAGAAACAGAATGGATTTATTACTGCTGTTGAAATACTAAGAATGCGATTCTTTGGAAAAGAAGACCCTTCACTACATTCTGAAGCACTACTTACTGTAGGAACTAAGACTCTATCAACATACAATTTTACTACTGGAAAACAAAATCAATCAATAGACTATTCCCTTTCTGAAATAGCTAAGGTATGCCTTTCGAACAAAGAAGATAGATTGAAGGCTAGAGCAATTTGCAGAAATTTGTACAATTCATTTGATGCAAATATTATTTTTAGTCCAAATTTTAAATTATTCTTAAGAAGCCTATCTAAAGTTCAGCCAAAGGCCTTTTTAGATGTTTTCGTAGAGCCTGTCGATAGTACTGCTTCAGGACATCTACATTTAAATGATTATGGCTTGGACGACATCAATGATAATTTATTAATTGAGTGGTGTGAAGAAAATCCAAGTGCACGAAAAATTCAATTAGCAAAGTCAATTCAAACATTTGAATTTGACACCGAATCAAAAAAGTTAGTCTGGCGAAAAATTTTCGATTACCTTACTAAAGGTACTGAAAACCTAGATTTAATATTAGATTCAATCGCTGAATTATCAGTACCAGATTTATGGAGTAGGCATTTACCAGATATTTTTGAAGATAGAGTCGAATTATTACAAAATCTCCAAACACACCCAAACGATAAAATACGATCATGGGCAAGAGAATTGTGTTTAAAAATTAAGAATAGACTATCAGAGGCTATAGAATGGCAAAGAAATACCAGTTGGGATATAGACGAAAGTTTTGAGTGATAATATATCTTATGAAAATCATGTGTCTTTCCAGTATATGGAGTACAAAAGAAATCTTTAATCAATTTCTACCCATATAACATGATGATCGCTTGCAACATGAATTTTCTCAATTAACTGAGGGTATACCTCCCATCTTTGAGGTCTAGAACCTGGCCAAGCTCCTTTGCGAAATAGTCCTCCTGATGTAACCCTGTCAAACAAGGCTGGGGAAAGTAAAAGATAATCTATTTTGTCATTATCATTCCCAAGGCTGTAAGTCCCTATACCTTTGTTCGTATTACTTGGAGGGACATTAAATTCACCCACTTCAAAATTTGGGTGGTCAGATACATCTTCTAGGTCTGTATCAGCAAGTAGAGGCTGTAAAGGTTCGCTATCCGGAGTGTCATTCAAATCTCCTAGAACTATGACATTTTCGTATCCCTCACTTCTTAGATTATGATAAATCTCAGCAGTTCGAATTGCTTGTGCTCTTCTTTTGGCAATTGAGGCAGGGTCGTTTCCTCCGAATTTACTTTTAAAATGATTAGGTAAAATCCAAAAGACCTCTCCGTCTGGAGTAGTAACGGCATACTCTGGGCAATCCCGACTAAATATAGGCCTACCATCTGGCTTTAAGTCATGAACATGACTTCTTATCAATCCAATTTCGTATCCTGGCTTCGTCATCAAGCCTACATCAATTCCTCTGTCATCATTGCCATCAATCACCATTATGCTTGAATAAGGTTCTGGCTGTTCCATCGGAGGCAATTCTTGATTGACCTTGTCGTATACAAACCTGCTGAACTTCTTTAATGACACCCTGTCCTCAGCCTCAACAACTGCAAGAATGTCAGCATTGACGTCCCTAATAACCCTTCCTGTATTTAAAATAGCTACTTCATTTGTTGGTTCTGTTTTAAGCTCAGCCCAACCAATCCATTCTTTTCGTCCATTAGCAACTACCTGTATTCCACCGCTTCGAGGGCGACGAATAATTCTGCCCCTTATTTTTCTAATCAGAGCAAAAGGCCCCTCATTAAAGCGATTCATCTCAAGGATTTCAACCAGCTCTAGTATTCGACGCTTTCTTGAAGGTGTATATATTTCTTCCTCAAAAAGGCTATTAAGCTCGGTAACAGCCTTTATTGTTCTTTGGGCATCGGCAGAACGTTCCAAGTTAAATGCTTTGGCTCTATCAAATAGGTTTTCTACGTTAAATGCTGCAATTTTCATGATCTCAACGTTTGCGATATATTCTTTTTACGAGTTATTAGAACGAAATATACTAAATTCTTATCAGTTGATTGTTTGACCAAATTTGTTCAAATTTCTTTATATCTCATGGTATAAGTTTTTGAACTCGCCGCCGTGCAACCATTAACGTAAAGTAGGTCGGTACAGGATTACTGGCACTTTCAATTTCTTCACCTTCGATCAACTGCTCAATAGCAAAGTCTTTGCCAAACACCCTTTCAAACCGCTCGGCATCCCAGAACGAAACATGATGTCCTTTCCGGCTTGGCTTTACACCGCGAGGATCACGGGCCGATAAAAGCAAGTGTCCTTTATCCTTTATGATCTCTAGTACTCGGTCACGATAAGCATTGACGGCATAATCGTCTTGTAAAAGATGGATGACCCGATGCGAATAGACAACATCAAACTTTTGATGCGGCAAAACGGCATTGAGAAAATCCCCCTGTAGCAACCATGGGCTAGAAGTAATTTTGGAGTTTTTCAGGCTTTCTACGGCCATTGACCTTCCAATGCTTGATGCTTCAATACCTGTAACATTGTAGCCTTTTTTCGTCAGAGCAACTAGATCACGACCATAACCAAAACCTATCTCGAATAAAGATGCGCTTACTGGGATGTTCTGAGATATAAACCGGGCAGTAAGGCTAGGGCTAGTATTCCAGATTTCACCTTCTCTTGAATATCGCCTATCCCATAGGTTATCGGACATCTAAGCTCCGCTTGGGGTCTACAGCAACATGATTCCAAGTATTAAGAAATAAAGTCTGAAAACTTTCGGCAAAATCAGCTTGGCGCATAACTGTGATTTTGGCGCTGTCTTCCCGGAAACTTAAGAATGCCAATTTATCATGGTATGAGTAAAATGAGCGCTCATTGAATTGCTCTTCCTTCACCCATTTGTATTGGGAATACGCTTGTGCTGGAAAATCATAATCCCCTTCTCTCACTATGATCCGAACGTCCATGACATCTTGATCTTGGATCATGCGCTTAGTGTGTGCTTCCCACTTCTCAGGTCCCATCCATTTAATCCAATTGGCATGAACAACATTGCACAGATAAACAGGGGTAGGACTTTCTGATGTCCCAAATCGTAAGCTCGTTTCGTAAACATCATCTAGGAACATGGAAAAGCCTTCGTGGTCATGTAGTATAGTGATATTGTTTTTCTCCTCAACACCATGAGCTGTAAACTCAATTCCTTCCAGTTCGTAAGTGGATATGATTTTATCCAGTGTCCCTTGCTTTACGGTCTCCGTATCAGACTCAACTTTAACGATTGTTTGCTTGGCTGTTCCAGACCGATTGGCAAACTCTACCTGGGATAGACCAAGCATAGCCCGTGCAGCCCTCAGTTGTTTTGCAGTGATCCGCATTATGATATCTCCTTTTTCCCCTTTTGGTTCTAGCCTTATCGCTTGTATTATGTCTACCAAAAAATGAACTTAGAAGACTTTCCGACTAAAAAACACTTGACATAGTCACTAATAATAGACTAAAAGAGTGCTATAGCAACCAAATTGAATAAATATGAACGTGTGGGTTGTGTAGCTATATGAAGACAACAAAACGAAAACGGATGGGTGCACGTGGATCAAACGGTGTAATAATCCATGATCCTGTACTTGATGAACTGATCGGGATGCAAGTGCGCTTGATCCGTAAGTCCCAAAATTTAACTCAGATGAAACTTGCTGAAGGTCTTGATATCTCCTATCAGCAAGTCCAGAAATACGAACGAGGTCGAAATCGCATTGCGGCATCTACCTTGCTTTGTATCGCCGCTTTGCTTGGTCGCCCCGTCGCAGACTTTTATGTACTCGCAGACGCGTTTCTAGCGGAAGCAAACCGGCAATCCCCCACTTAAACTCATGTCCCGTTCACCTTTTCAGGATTTCGGTGAACGGGACCCTTTTTTAGCCTACATCAATAATAGTTCATTGATTTGCAGCTCCTATTTATTCTGAATTTGTCTGTGCTGCTTGCCACCCTCTTCTTACAGCTTCCCTACGCTCGGAGTTTGAAGGGTAGTTATCTGTACCTTCAAGTTCATTCGACAGGATTTCTAGAGTCTCAGGCAAAGAGTACCCCAGAAGATACATAGACCTTCCTGAAAATTCATCAGCCTCTAATTCCTGCTGTCTTCTCGGAGCAAGAAAACCGAAACTATGATCTAGTTCGAAGTGCCCAATCTCGTGAGAAAGAATTATAGCTGAATATGAATCCAGTACTTTAGAAAAGTAGTTGTCATCATATATAATATATCTCAAATTATCTTTCCATTTTGCATATGCTACAGTGCCTTGTATATTCCTAGTTCTACAAATGATGTAACCATCTTGGGGAATACCATGAATCTTTAAAATTTCTTCAAAGAATTTTTCTTCTCTTCGCCTTGGAATAGACAAACGGTACACTGGACCACCGTGCACGTACTCATCATTACATTGGCATTGTGAATTGTATGTACTGTTTCTTTCCCCTTCAAGTTGAAGATACCATCCCCAAGCATATCCTTCACAACCATTATACTTAATAAAACACCATTTTCCGTTTCGACCATTGATTCTGTCTTTACAAGAACAGTATTCAAACTCAACAATTTCCTCATCAGGAATTCTAGTAATAATATCTCCTTCAATTGAAGGATTGCTTCTTAATAAGAGATTTCCACCATTGGTATTCACCTTTGCCCACTCTTGTGATTGATTCATATCGCAGGCACAAAGTAACCATAAGTAAAGAATGAGTAATGACAGTATATTTATAGGCTTCAAAATAATTTTATTTTTCATTATTTGACAAGCCAAAAAATGTTGATGGAATTCGACAATTTTCTAGGTACCATGAAAAGCAATAGCCTTTCTGTCCTAAAAAATCGATTTCTAGCCACACACCAAATATTTGTTCAGAGTCTACTTCGAGAAATAATGGACTGCCAACTTGATTTAAGACTCTTACTTCAGCTCCATCAGGTATAGCGTCAATGATATTACCAGCAAGGCTAGGCTCTGATCTTAAATTCAAAGTACTACCAGTCAATGTTTTAACATAATCCGAAATAGGTAATATCCCAATGTCAATTAAGTGATAATCAATGGGCTCGGTCCACATGTACTGAGCTCCACTACTACCCTTTTTCACAGCATAGCCTTCTACTTCTCCGGCAACAATATGGCACCATTCCCGGCCATCACCATCAATTATTCCACAGCGGGTAATTTGTAGAACACTACCCTCGGATAGCGTCATCACTGATCCACTGGCTCTCTTTGGCTTTTTCCTGAGCGTTAAATTTTCTGTAGATACAACACCTACCTCTGTTATGGCTTTAGAAGGCATTATTACTATCCAGAGAAATAATGGAATCAGTAGCAGAGGGGTAAACTTGCCGTATTCACGGAGTGCTATACCAATTTTCTCTACAGTTGCATTTGTACTGTTGAAAAGAGAAGGGCCTGACTTCCCTGTTAGGCTAGCAAATGATTGGTAGTATGGCGGTTGGGCATATCCTGCATAAGAGACAGTAGCCATTCTATCTACAAAGCCCCCAGATGATCGGTACTCCTCATAAGCCTTCTGAATGTTAATTGCCCGGTACTCATTAGCCATCCTGTACTCAATCTCCTTGCGAGTTTTGAGGATATCAATTTGATAATCAATCAATAACCCTACTGCCCCCGCTGCGAAAAATGCAGCATAGTTGACAAGCTCTGGAGTTGAAGATCGATATATATAGAAGGTTGCAGCTATGAAAAGCAAGAGGCCAAACTCTATCCAGAATAGTGCTCTCTCCCGGTTTTTGATCTGAAATTTATTAAGTATCTCTTCGAAGAAAATACTTTTACCTCCGCTCATTGGATCGAAAGAAATCTTCCGATCATGCTTGAGTTTGGTATTGTATTTCTGGTTGATACCAATCGCTAAAACCGCACAACTCAAAAAGAATGGTAGATATGGGAAAATACTTCTCTCTTCTTCAGCAACCGTCGAAAGACCTTCAGGGATGAAATCAGATATAACCTGCCCAAACTGGCCAAAGAACATTCCTAAATACCATAGCGGTAATAGCAGATAATAGAATCCGCTAGTTGGATTTAGTGTCTCTACAGCAATGTAATTTGGCATGGCAAATTCATCAATTGAGTAAGTACCATCGAGAATGAACCGCACCCATAATGCGGCTAGGATGATTTTCACCCAGTTAAATGTCATGCTACCCATATCCTTTCGCAGTAAGGCTCGCACACTGAATGGTATGGATTTGAAGAATTGGATGATAAACCATTGTATAAGACCCCAAAAAGATCTGAGCCTTGAATATTGGTTTGGTCCGTAGCTGTAGCTCCCAGCTTGGCCTGAATTGCTCCGTCTGATTTGTTTATTCCAGTTCATGCTTTAAAGTTTTGATTGAAGGTCATCATGATGAAATTCTGCCCGTTTTTCCATTCTTTTCCCGCAACAGTAATTACGGCTTCAACTAAGAAGTCATTTTCCTCTCCCCCACCCTTCAGCACTGTGAACTGTTGAGGCTCAATCTGATATTGGAGAGATTTGCTCATGTTCGTAGAGCCATTAATCTCTTCCATGTTCATGTTCATGCTGTACTGGGACTGGAAGGTTTTTCCGATAGTATCAGAGGCCCAGTTATTGGTTACGTAGTCATTATTAGAATGGAATATTTTTGTAGCCAGATTTCCCAGCAAGGAATCAACACGGGCCTTTGGGTTACTTCCTCCAATGACCGCATAGTAATTGGAGATATTCTGAGTGATGTAAACTGTACATGCCCTTGACGATCTCGCAGTAGTTTGAAATTCTGCGTCTTTCTCATTCAGAAAATACTGCGCTTCATCAATCCATTGTACAACTGGAAGGGGATACGCTTCCACGTTTCGGCGTTCTACCACCTCTTGCCACCTTCTTTTGAAAATTGCCTGTGCCAATAAGCCGGAAATCCCATACTCCTTGACAGGAAAATTGACAATAATAATGCTACCCTTTTTAAAGGTATTTTCAGGTAGAAGCTCTCTGCTAACGCCTTCCGTAAAGTGCTTTCTTAGGATGCCACTCATAAACGGCTCAATGAGACCATAAATAGATTCCTCTACAATAGCTCTGGTCTTTTCAGGTAGGCGTGGATACATTTTAAGAAAGTACTCCTTGGCAAACTGATACTGTTCGGCTTTCTCTTTTGATTGCCCTACTCCCATTGATGCCCCGCGAAGAAGCTTTAGACAGTAATGAGATTCCATAAACTGGTTCAAAGAAACCTCAATATCAGCACGGTCGCTATCGGATTCTGAGCTTTGATGCTCGTTTCTTAAACGATTATATGAGGATAGTTCCTCTTTACTGAGTGCACTGACAATGATCTTCCGAAGATTTATTACGCTAATTTCTTCTTCTGCCAGCAAGAGCAAGTTGATGGCGTTATTTATGAAACGCTTCACTGTTCGATCCCAAAATTGATCTTTTGAACCGCCTTTACCTCCACTAGGTGAAAAACTCTCCACCATCTCGTGCATCTCCATGAAGAGATTTGTAATCGTGAGGGAGTCAACTCTCTTTTTTCGAGACGCTTCGTACGCTAGTGGGTTAAACTGGAAGTCCGAGCCTTCTTCAAAAACAATAAGATCATCCTCACGCCCAATTTCTCTTGCATACTTCTTCCATGCTTCAACCTCATCTATCTTGCTAGTTAAAACGATAAAACCAAAACCCGATTTTATGTAAGCTTTTGCTAGTGTTGCACCACTACCTGAGCTTTTACCTGATCCGATTCCTCCAAAAATTTGCACTCCTCTTACTGCATCCCTCAAGGTCCAGGAGTCCCAAGGGCCATTTCTGGTAACTTGTAGATTTATATTCAGAATCGGTGTTTTTAAATCAATTATTTTACCTTCTAAATCAAGTGTAGAGTTTGCTTCCATGAGCTTAGTTATTTGCATACTTCGCCCAGGCTTTCAGCAAGTCACTGAAAGCATTATCGGGGAAATACAAATGAATGAAATTTGTCAGCCTCTGTGGCTTGACACTAGTTTATCAGGGCATAGGCATTCGATTAATCTCCAATATCCATATCGGGGCCATCTTTTGTGTCCATAGATTTCTCGTTGAAGGAATCAGACAAGGTATAGTCATCAAAACCTGGAAATTCTTCGCTACCAGAGTAATCCCTAGTCGAATGAAGATCATCTTTAGTCTTTCTGCCTTCTGCTGGAGGGACTTCAGGGTATCCTTTCAAATACTCAGGCTCTTTGGTTTTAGCAGCACGATTGAATTTTGAATGAGTTTTATCGTAATCTTTTTCTGCTGCATCATCGAATTGAATCGACAAGTCAGGGGCCTTTTTTACAACAGGCTGTACCTTGCCTCCCTGATATCCATTCTCATAATCAAGGTCTTTTTCTTCCTTCTTTTTTTCATTAGGATCATGGAGCCATTGCAGAGATGGTTCTTTGTCTAGGTCTTTGCGAGCTTGAGTAAGAAGCTTGGGACTCTCTCCAAAGCTGTCCTTTAGGGCTTGATCTCTTACAGCTGCATACCCCGGTCGAATTTTGTTATTTTCTGCTTCATCGCGGTTTCTAAGTAAAATTTGAGATTGTGCTTGAAAGTTTTCTTCTGCTTGTGGTCCTTGCGGCACTTGCATATAGTTAGCTGACAATTCCGTAAATCTTTTACGATATATGGAATTTGCTTCCATTATCTCAGGGTCGGTTTTGCGTAGTCTTTCTAAAGTAGCTTTTCTTCCATCATTCAGCCCATCTGTGATAGCGTTAAGAGCATTATCATAATCCTGCTTCTCCATAAGTTGAAAAGTTTTAAAAAATCTGAAATAATGATAGTGTAGCAATAGGAGTTTTCAGTGATAGATGACGATTATGTATATACAAGTCCTAAAAGAGACTTGGACATTTTAAATCAACCGAATGCATATCCAGAGTATGGCGAGGAAGCAGCGCAGATCATTACTGAATACGCTAGAAAGTACAAACCTGGACCTGGCGGTATTCCTGATTCTTTGACAGAACTTAGGATTAGAGACTTATTAGGCTATGAGCATATGATAAAAAGAAAGCTCAAACCCGAGGCTCGCGATTACTGGATCAAGGTATATATGCTTCTCATTGATCGTGATTTTGAGTATGAGGAAACGTTACTTGAACCGAGTCAGAGATTGATTCAATAGTCTCCGTATAGCCTACCTCATTTTCCAAGTGCCTTGCACCATTAGTGTAGCCAAGCTGCTGAACAACAATTCTTACAATAATTAGAGATATAACAATGTAGGCAATGAAGTTCTTGGCAGATTGTCCCTGCTTTTCTTCTACTTGCTGTGTTCGTTTTGTAGCGGAAACTTGCTGAAGATGAGGGTAAATGATTGGTGGTTGAAACAATAGATACCTAAGTCGGTACAAAACCATCCTCGCAATTTGTATCACAATCACAAGTGCTACGATGAAGCCCAGAGCAAAGAAAACGATTAGATTTAGCATAGCAGTGTACTTTAGTGAAATTGAAAAAGAGTAACCTGATGTATTGATTTAGAGTAACCTCGGAAAGTCCATGACTTCTTTCGCCATAGAGACACAAGTCAATATTAACTGATAATCAATTACTTACGTCATTACTTACGCAAATTTATTCCCAAACTATCATTTTTCTACTTGGAAATTCCGATTACTTTTAGGAGATTACCGAGTAAACTCCAAAACTTCTCTTTTATGGCTCATACAACTGGCGGACGATTTGAACCTAATGCCTACCACTTACTACTACTCCAATGCATTCTACGCATTAAGGCAGGTATTCCACATACCAAGACCATAACTAGAGCAGACTGCGAGCTAATTGATGAGAAGACTAACCTAGGCCCCAAAGTAGTTCCAAAAATTTTTGGGCTTCAGTATCCTTCAGATAGTTCAGTAGATATTTTTTTCAATTTACAAGACAATGCTACTTTTTACAAAAAAACTATAGGTTCAACAAGATCAAAATTCTATGAAGATATAGCACCTGATTTTAGAGTTAATAACGAGATGAACATTAAGTCTCATATCCCCAAAACATATCCGTCCAATATAGAGTCCTCTCTACGTTATAAAATAGCTCAACTGGTTGAATACAAACTTAAAAATTCATCTTTGGCAACAAAAGACCAAATTGACGGAATGGATATATATTCAATTGCTGAAACTAAACCTATTTTGGAAGAGATACCAGAGAGACTCAAAATTTTTCTAAATACCCGTTGGTATATGTATCTATATTTCCCAGGGCGGAAAGACACACCACGTATCATACGTACAGTATTTAAAATTCATGACAATCCAAATAATGTTCAAACTGAGGCTCCTAAAAAAAGTGGAATAACAAACGATTACTCTTGTAGAATCAGGCTAGATAAAAGCGAACAAGTAATGATTGTTGATGGAAAAACCCTAAATGAAGGTGCTAGAGCTCTTCACATGATGATAGTCATTGGCAATCGAGAATCGCTCCCAGAAATAATGTTAGGAGAATATAATAATATCGAACCGACTGCAGCTCGTATTCATGCTATTCGTTTTGTTCTAGTTTATGCCGGAAATTCTGATGATAAAACTGATTTGATTCCAAGAGAATACTCCTATGACAGCCCCCATTGGGAGGAAATCTATGATCCCATAAAAGAATATATCAAAACTGGTAGACACAACTTCCGTATAACGCCTGAGGAAGCTATTTTCACATTAAGTGAGCTTGAAATACATCTTGGAAACATTAGAAGGCAGAGATATGAGAATAAAAACGCTCGGATCCAGCATAAGCTTAAAGTAGCCGTTTCTATGCCAAGGTACAACATAGATAACAAAACTTTTGAAAGTTACAGAAAGCCTATTGCAGCATTTATTAATCATCTAGAAAAGAAAACACAAGACTATGAACTCTCTGGCAGTGACTATTTTTTAAAAGAAAAAATTGAAAAGCTGCTTTATCCTCGTGATTTTGACTATCATATTCGCAGAGTCGATAATTGCGATATTCTTCTAGTTTTCTGCCCAACAGAAGAAATAGCATCAGAATGCGTAGCTGAATTAGCCTTAGCAATTCAATCATCAAAAGCAATCTATCTAATTGCACCAAACGAACAATGTGTTCCTAGAATTTACAGAAGAGGCAATCAACCAAGAAACCTGTTGAAAGAATACTATGGTGACTATGCAGATTTGAATACGCTTGACCAATACCTTATAGACTCTGCTCCCTACAGTGCCGAATCCGGTCTACTCAATTACAGAATCTTAAATCGACGGTAGATCATAAAATAACTGTAGAATCAATTAGGTCCATTCCTTTTAGGCTTGTTTGGAATTGGAACTATAGATGCGTCCATGAGATCCCAATCAAACCCCTCGCGCTCCCTAAACTCACTATCAAATCTAGCATATAGTGCTTCAAGTTCTCTAGCAGAATTTGGCTTATGCCTGCGAATAATTCTATTTAGATCGCAAAAAGCCGCATGAGAAAACCATATTCTAATTTCCTTAGGACTGGGTTTTTTAGATAAAAAATCCATCATTTGGCGTTCATAGTCTTCTTCAGAATATGGCATGGCAGCTCTCCCTGTAATGCGGCTATACTTCTATTTTAAGCGATATACCAAACCATTATTCTTATGTCAATAAGAAAACTCTGGAAAACTTGAACCGTGTCACACCAGAAGGTTGAATCTCCATTTTAGCACCCGTATTCTTGTCTTAAGTTTCGCTTAGACGAGACGTCTGCATTTCCTAATTCAACCTTTCCTTATGTCATTTTCTATACCATTTTCATGCTTCTCTATGACTCGCTCTGACTCGTTTTCAGCCGTTTCATACCTCCTTATTTGATCTACTTCGAATCTCCCTACTGCGTCCCCTACTCTACTTATTACATCTAACGTCATAGGCACTTTATCGAACTTAACTATGCTCAGAATCACGGTCAGCAAAAGTGGACAGTCTGCTGTGAATTACTTCAAGGAAGCTCTTTCCAGACAAGACTACTACGCCGAGAAATCAACAGTCATGGGTACATGGCATGGAAAGACAGCTAAGCGATTGGGACTTGGGCAAGAGGTATCACAAGTAGAGTTCGAGCGATTGGTTAAAAACCGACACCCGCTTTCCAGCAAGAAGCTAACAGTCCGTGACAATCCTAATCGTAGAGCAGGCTATGATTTTACCTTTAATGCACCCAAATCGGTAAGCATCGTGGATGCTTTGACAAATGACAAAGCCATTCGAAAGGCACACCGTAAAGCCATTCAAAAGGCTATGCAAGAAGTCGAAGACAACATGCAATACCAAGCGGGTCAAGGGAAAGACAAGCATTACAAGACCTCAGGCAATTTAGTCTTCGCAGCCTTTGAGCATGATGTTACCCGGCCCGTTGAAAAGACAATCAATGGGGAGCAAGTCTTTATTCCTGATCCTCATTTACATACGCACTGTTTCGTAATGAATGCCACCTGGAATGGGGAGCGTAGCCGCTTTCAGGCAATTGAGGTAGGTAACATCAAGAAAAACGGGGCTTATTACGAGGCTCTGTACCATAATGCACTTGCTTTAGAACTGGAAAAAGCTGGCTACCAGATCAAACGGACGAAACAGAGCTTTGAGATAAAGGGAATCTCCCGCGAGACCATCGAAAAATTCTCCTGCCGTACTCATGAAATTGAACAAGCGGCCAAAGTCAAAGGACTGAGTTGGGCAAAAGACAAAGCCCAGCTCGGTATAAAGACCCGGCACAACAAGAACAAGAGTGTAAGTGAAACAGACATGCGGACTTCATGGCAAGATCGCCTTGATCTAGAAGAAGACTTTAACCTCCAATCTCTGAAAGATGCGCCGCTATATGAAAAAAGCCTTGCTGGTGAAAAGGAAAAGGATCGACTTAGCTATCAAGAGGCTTTGGATAGAGCCTTGAAACACTATATGGAACGCAAAAGTGCGGTTCCAGAAAAGCAGGTTTTAGCCTATGCACTCAAGCTGGGTGTAGATCATTTTGATCCAGATCGTCTAGAGGCGGAACTAGCAGCTCGGAAAGGAGATACCGTTTTCAGTGGCCATAAAAAAAGTGACACTTACATCACTACAAAAGAGGCAATCATGGCCGAAGACCACATGAAAAATTTTGTGAGCTCTACAAGGGCAAGCATGGCTGCAATTAACCCGGATTATGAGCCGGAGCAATCCTTCCTAAATAATGGACAACGAAACGCCATAAACCATGCCCTTTCAAGTCAAGATCAGGTCGTTTTGATTGCTGGTGGTGCCGGAGTAGGAAAAACCACATTAATGAAGGAAGTGCAGCATGGCGTAGAAGAAAGCGGAAGAAGACTTTTTGCTTTTGCTCCTTCTGCGGACGCATCCAGAGGCGTGCTGCGCAGCAAAGGCTTCCAAGATGCCAACACAGTTAAGAAGTTGCTTGATGATCAAAAGCTTCAAGACCAGCTCAAGGATCAAGTAATCCTGATCGATGAAGCTGGCATGGTGGGCAATCAGACCATGAACAGTATTTTCAAGATTGCTGAAGAGCAGAACGCGAGAGTTATTCTATCTGGTGACTGGAAGCAGCATAATTCGGTGGAAGCCGGAGATGCCCTGCGGCTTTTAGAGCAGGACACTGAGCTTCCCGTTGCTAGAGTGAATGAAGTTGTCCGTCAGGATGACAAGTATGGATATAAAAAAGCTGTAGCCGATTTAGCAGATGGACAAATGGAAGCAGCTTTTGACCGTCTTGATCAAATGGGTAGTATCATCGAGATTGAGGATGTCGATAATCGTCACGCTCAAATTGCATCGGATTATCTAGCCTCTGTCAAAGCGCCAAAGGTTCGTGAACAGAATGGGCAGTCAGTACCGCGTACCGCTATCGTCGTTACGCCAACACACCGTGAGGGACAAGCTATTTCAGGTGTGATCCGCAGTAAGCTTCGACAAGAAGGCATTGTCAAAGGCCAGGATCGCCAATTCCAAGTCCTTCATAACCTCTCGCTGACCGAAGCCGATAAGCAGGATCATCTCAACTACCAAGCAGGACAACGCATCCAGTTTCATCAAACAGTTGGACAGTACAAAGCGGGTTCTTCTTATGACGTAGCTAGAATTGATAAAAACGGTGCCATCCATCTACAAGATCGGGGTAAAAGTCAACCCACTCCCCTTCCCGTCTCCGAAGCTCATGCTTTTCAAGTGTACCATAAAGAGCAAATAAGCCTCGCTGAGGGCGATTTGATCCGAGTGACTGGAAATGGACGCACGAAAGCTGACACGCCACTCAACAATGGCGAGGGCTACAAGGTGACAGGGTTTACCCATAAAGGGGATATCCTGCTCGATAATGGTGAGATCATGTCTAAAGACTATCAGAATTTCACATTGGGATATTACCGCACCAGTCATTCTTCACAAGGCAAGGATGCTCATGATGTCTTGATAGCCCAAAGTAGTATGTCATTTGGAGCAAGTAATGAAAAGCAATTCTACGTCTCCGTATCCAGAGGAATTGAACGCTGCCGCATATATACTGACGATAAGCCAGGCTTGAAATGGGCCGCCAGCCAAAAGGCTGACCGAATGAGTGCTGATGAGATAGCCCAGAGCACTAAAGACCAAAGTAGATGGCTGCGCTCTCGAAACGAGTTCTACTGCCACCGACAGGTCGATCTTGCCAGAGACACCACCCAATCAACCACCAAAACCAGATCAAAGACTATGAAAGATAGGAGTTATGAATCCACCCGTGCTCACGCTCGTACCGAAGAGCCACAAATTACCGACTTTGAAATCTGATTTCCACTTCCCCGGAATAGATAAGCAGTCTAAATCAAAGGTCGCATCTCTGAATAAAGACGATGCACTGATTCAACGCTGCTATGCTCTAGTTCCAAAAGATGAAACCTCGCCAAAGCTAAGTCTGATCTTTCGCAATGGTAATCGTTGTACCATCCCTTATGCCTATATCATTCGCTCAGTCTATGATGTGAAAGGGATGCTAAGCCTTTTTACCACTGATATTGAAATTCAGATTACTGGTAGAGGTCTGGACAAAATTGACAATTGGTTAGCGGTTAATCAGTTAAAGTGGATCAAGCAACATGTTGTTGCTATTGATCCACAAACTGACAAGGTCTTTATCACGAATATTGAAATAAAGGACCGCAAATAAATTTAATACTCGTTCGCCAACATAACGGTCAATACCCTAGTCGTCTGTTCTGGATCGGTAGGGTCTTCGCTCCCATGCTGCATGGTCTTATCGTAGTAATCAATCTTCCAAAAGATGCGCTCGCCTTTGGCATTGAAAGCGCCAAAATCATGTTCGCCATAGGGATCATTGTCGGGTGTGAAATTATTGAAGGTCTGTACGAGTCCGATAATTTCCAGCTTGGTCTCCGTCGGAAGAGCGTTGATTCCTTGGGTCATATAGAAATGCTGTCCTGGACGAATAGACGCTCGAAAATCATCATTAAGCTTGGCTATGGCTTTACTGTTATCATCTGACATGGTTGGTTCTCCTGAAAAATGAGGTGCCGACGTAAAAGCTCACGCCGACACCAGAGGGTTATTTGCTATCTATACCAAAGCCTACCAGTTTGACAACACCGTCCACATCGGCGGTTATATCTCCCAAATGGAGGGTATACTTGGTATAAGCGTTTCCATTCTTGCTCGTATTCTCGTAGCCTACCGCAATATCAATGGTCCTAGTCTTTCGAGTGCGGTTACCGTTTGCATCCACCACGTAATAGGCTTTTTCTTGAGCTAATTTGATGGTTGGTTTTTGGGTGTTGTTATCAGTCATTGTTATCTCCTTTTGTTTTCGGTTACTGATGTTTACCGTTAGTCCGTAAGGACATAGAATCCATCACGGGTCGATAGACCGAAGGCTTGCCCATTGATGGATTGTAGGCACTTATGGCAGGTTGACATCTTTTAGTGACCGGACACAAAAGGATGCTAGCCTTTATTGACAGATAAGCCCACACAATCAGACCTCACTGCTTATTGAATATTAATGTTGGTGGAGTCTGCAAATAACGCTTCACCCATGCCTCATTGACATCTTTTGCATTCGCGTAGAATGCGTTTTGAGGGATAACGCTCACCTCTGGAAGCTTCTCTTGGAGTTGGCGTGTTGCTTTGTGGCCCGTCTTGTCATTATCCAGGTAGGTCCTAACGATAGAATAGCCCCCCTGCTCAATGGCAAGTACAGTTCTATTCAAAGAAGACACGGAATGGAGAATAATGGCATCTTCATGAAGACTATCCTGATCTTGCCAAGCCAAGTAGGAAAGGAAGTCTGTCATACCTTCAAATATAGCTACGGTATCAGTCCCCTCCTCCCGGCCTAATATCAGGGATATGTCCCGTTTGATAAGGGCTGATTTAAAGCTGTAAGTATCGGAGGCAGCACGAATTTCATAACCACCGGAATTATTTTGCATTCCGAAGGCAAAGAAGTCTCTATCCTTTGGCACATTGCGATAGCTAACCTGGCACAGATACTTTTGGGCAAGTGATAAAGGTATTCGGCGCTTATCTTGTAGATATTGTTTGATGGCCGGATGGCAAATAGGCTCTGCCGATTTAAAGATCAGTTCTCTAGTGGGCTCATTATCGTTTCCTACGGTAACGGCTTTCCTAAACGACAAAGGCAACTGCCTTTCAGATTTTGGCACTGTCCCTTTATAATCTAGAAGCGGTCCCTGGAATCGTGATCGGATAAATGCCAGAGCATCTCTAAAAGGAACACCTTCATGGCGCATGACAAAGTCGATGACATTACCGCCTTCGTCGCCAAAGTCTTTCCAAATCCATTTTCCCTTGATGAAAGACGTGTGAAAGGAAGCATCCTTCTCTTGCCGGAAAGGAGACGAATACCAAAGCTCTCTGCCCCCCTTCGTTGAACGAATTGGCTGGTAACCCATCTGGGCCAGTAAGTCAGGAAAGTCAATCAGTTTAGCTTGTTTGGCATTCATAAAACATCCCCCTTAGATAGATTAGCCCCCTGCCCTTTTATTTGCCAATACAGTTTGTTCATTACATGAGCTTGTCCACGGCTTTTTATTTTCACAAGCAAGCCCAACCAAAGCTGTACCTAGCCAATCGTCAAAAGAGCAGAAATGAAGATCAAGTAATTGATTACCGATCACGATGTATCCTTTTCTGTGCTAGCCTTTTCAAAATACCCTAGGTTTTCTCCAAAACTGAGCAGCTTGCCCCATAATTCATCATCTCGTTTTATAGGTAATATATATTTACTGTTAGTCTCTGCCCTATGAGTCACATCCTGAATTCTGCGGTCTTCACTAGACTTTTTCTTCGAAAAAAAGCGGATGGCGCTGAGATTTAGTCGGAGTTTCACGCCTGTATACATCCCTTTTCTGTTCTTAGTACGTGAGTAAAAAAGATAGCCCTCCTCCACTGCATCTTTTAAGTAGCGGCAAACCTGTCTACGCGATTTCCCTAAGTGCTTCGCTATAATCCCGATAGTTGTTTCAATTGGTCTACCGTCCCCTGCCCATCCCGAAATGAGAGTAAGCATGATGCGGGTCATAGGCATAAGTCTTGGGTTCTTAATAAAACATTGCCGTATGGCTTTTACAAAGCGGTTTTTATCGACCGGAGCTTCGAGTTGCTTCCGACCCGGACCGAGCATCTCAGGCTGTAGTAATTGGGGAAGAGCACGCATCATTGGCGCAGTCATTCCTAGCGAGGTAAAGCCCCCTGCCCGTCTTGGGCCTTGAGAATATGATGTCATAGTTTGGTTAAGCCATGCCAAGATTTCCTGTGAATAAGCACGAGAAAAAGCTTTGCCGAGTCAGATTTGACTTGCATCGTGATTCGCAAAGCGGTAACATGAAATTGAATTATTAATCAGGCACCGACCTTATTCTTAAAAAAGCCGCAGCGCCAACTGCGGTTTTTTCTATGTAGGGTATCTGCTTTCTGGCTATCCTCCTTTGAGTTTTGAATGGACGATTTTGGCAACCACGATTCGGCCACCGGAGACTTCACACTAACACACTGTGCATTTATCCACAAGATTGCACACTATAAAAAAATGAGTGTGCAAAGGCCGTCTTCCAAAGAGGTAACTAAATGCAATGCTCCGAAGGAAAAACGTATGTGTGCATAATCTAGATTACACATTAATTGCTCATGTGAATTACTCGTATAAGTTTACGGCAATGCACGTGCAGTTTACACCCAGATTGCACACTATACACGTGTAATTACACACTTCACGTGCAACTACATAGTCTACCTAGCTCTTGCTATTTTTCATCAGTCCGATACACTCTGAAAAGCACTGTACAAATGCACACGAGTTTACAGTCATTTCACGGAGGACATAGATGCTTGTTACAAAGACCAAAGCAGCGGAATTAGCAGGGGTATCCCGGAGGACATTCTATAATCATATCCCTGAGAAACGTATCAGTATTACCCAGGATAAAGATGGTAATGAGAAAATAGACATTTCAGAGCTAGAGCGAGTCTACGGCCTCGAAGTCGTACGTGGTAATTTGAAGAAAGAAGAAGATGCACAAAAAGAAGTGAGTAATGATGTGCAAGCTGCACAGTCCTACACAACCAAGTCTGTGCAATACGATTTGCTCATTGCACAAGAAAAGCTGAATAGTGCTGAGCAAATCATTGAGCAATTACGAGATGAACGTGAGCACCTTATTTCCGATAAAGAAAAGCTACAAGAGCAACTGGATCGCGCCTTAGCTATTGGAGAGCCCATTGGTAAGCTGCTGACAGATCAGACCCAACACACGAAACATCTGGCCGCTATTGAAAAGAATAGAATCGAAGCGCAAGCCAAGAGAGAAGAGGTAGAACTCAAATTAGGGCAATATGCCAAGCGGCGCAAACAGGACAAAAAGACCATTGAAGATTTAGAAGCAGAGCTATCACGGTGTCGTTCGGCTTCTGTTTTCAAACGCATTTTTGCTAGCAAGTAGAGCAGGGGGCTACCTATCCAAATCAAATTCTGGACCGTTCTTTTCCCTGTTCTTTTCATTAAGAAGGCCTGGTCGGTGATTATCTAGCCCCGGATACTGCTTATCTCGCTCAAGCTTTAGCTCTCTAGCATACTCCTCCGTTCCAGAGATAAAGGCTTTAAAGTAATCTCCATCTACATTCTTATAGGATTCAGCAAGCTGCTCTGCTAAATCCGGTTCATGCTTCCGCAGAACATAACCAGCATTGAACCCATCTTTGATATCGTCATATTCGCTATTCATAGGGCAGGGGGCTTATTGAGCGCGTTCCTCGATGAATGATAAAATGGAGTCCCGATTATACAGATTATGCTTTCCTGAAATGCTAGCCACACGAATACCACCATCTTCACAGTATTTGCTAAGTGTCCGCTCATCTTTGATATTCAGCAAGCTCATGGCCTCTTTGGAAGACACCCAAGGCTTTTCTGGCTTGGTCTGCGTTTCAATGATCCTGAGCACAAGCCGACTTGTGAGGTCTTTATATACCTCTTCATCCATGCAGATTTGCCGGGAGATGCGGTGAGGGTGGTCCATCAGAGAAAGTTCAGTATACCTAAAGGTATTGAATCCTTAAGATTTATGTTACTCCTTTCATTAAGGCAATAAGATTAAAGTCAGTGGCTAATTCGCTAGGTATTTCTAATGATTATGCTTCAAAGTCGTTCGCATTATGGTGGCTAGACAGCGAAGGGATTAAGGCTTTTAGCTAACTTAGCTATGATGGAAAATCTTCAACAAATAGCAAGCATAATAGCAATCTTTGGCTTGGGGGGCGTTCTAGGTGCCTATTTCCAATCTATATTTCAATACAGGAAGGAAAGGAAAGATGATATTCATAAGCTAAAAAGTAAGAGATATGGAGCCATGGTTATGCAGATGTTGGCCTTAGTTGATAGTGAATATGGTTTAGAGAAGCTTCAACAATTCCGGCCGGATATCAAGAGCAGAGAAGAACTCATAAACGAAATTAGGGTAGAGCTATTCAATGGCGTTTTGTATGCTAATGACCAAGTCGTCTATGCTATGGGTAACTTTCTCAAAGCTCCATCTCATGAATCTTACCTGAAAGTAGTCTCCTCTATGCGTAAAGACCTTTGGGGTAAAAAAACCAAAATAGACGAATCTTCTCTGAGTTTTCTGATTGAAGCTCCATCAAAAACCTAACTGTTCGCATTATGGTAGCCAGAAGGCGAACGTAAGTACTATGTATTCGTGAAGGGGTCTAACCTTAAGTTTCTGTGGGTCTGTATTGTGTTCAAATTTTGAGGGAAACGTGCTAGTTCAGCTTATCCGAATGTAAATTTTCAAATACTACCAACCATTGCTTTCGGTGGACACCCAATCACGAAAAAGTTTAAAGAATTTGGACTGATCCTCATGAGATTCTTTGATAACACCTGTTGGGTTAAGTATACTGTCGAAACCATGAACGCAATTATCATAGTCGTGAAACACAACAGGTATATTATCGCGCTTTAATTGCTCATAGTATTGGACCGCTTCATCGTGTAGTGGATCGAACTCCGCTGTCCAAAGTAATGTAGGCGGTAAACCACTAAGATCATCTGCTAGAGCAGGTGAAGCTATTTCATTCGGAACTTGATCTTGTAAATAGTATTCCCACATTAAATGGTTAGCTTCACTTGTCCAATTTGGTGTGTCAATGTGAAAGTTTGCAGAAGCTGTTTTGCAACGTGAGTCAAGAACAGGAAATCCAAGATACTGATACCCTACAATATCTTCTCTATTTCTCAAGCAACGTAGTGCAAGTGCAGCAGCTAGCCCTCCTCCTGCACTAGTTCCTCCTACCCCTATACGCTTAGAAGTAAGTCCAAACTTTTCTGAATTTTCATGTAGCCACCTTAAAGCCGTTTCCGCATCGTCAAGTCCGGCAGGAAAAGGATGTTCTGGTGCTAAACGATATTTTACCGAAACAATGACCATGTTTTCTGATCGACATAGTCTTACGCATCTATGATGCTCTGTTTTGAGGTTACCTACAACAAACCCTCCCCAATGCATGAATACCATGCCGATTCGGTCGCTACTATCTTTTAACTTCGGCTCATAAATTCTCAACCGTAACTGTTTTCCTCCATCAGGTCTCGGTATTCGAATGTTACTAACACGAACTCCTTTTGTATCGGCACGTGGCGTAAATAAATGCATCATCGCGATCCCAAATCGGGCACGACGGACGTTACGGAAATTAACCGGAGGTGTTTTCTTGACAGTTGGCTTTAGCTCATCTGGAAGAAGGTCAAAGTGATATTGGCGCATTGTAGTAAGAAGAATTAATTTGTTAGACTCCGCCATACTGTCTAATCATGTTGATTGCTTTGTTGACTTGTTTATCGATGTCCTTAATTCTATTAATAGAATGGATAACATGGCGCTTTTTTCCCATTGTAAGGGCTTGAAACTGCGCGCTGAGAATATTATCTTGAGCTAGCAGTTCGGTAAGAATTTCAGGCATTTCTACACCTAAAGGATTAGGGTCTTCAACTAATTTGAAATTGATCATATCGTCAAGTTCTTTACCAACTTGCTTCAGTCGTTTTCCACTTATAATTATGAAGAAGTTGCCGTCCCCTAAGTGGTTTAAACCACAAGGATAGGTTAGTTGATCTTCTAAAGTGCAGAGAAAACGCGTCTTACGTTTTTTCGGGAATTCATCCACAACTGTAGCTAGAACAACTACATGATAATATCCACCTCGATCACGACCGAGCTGACGAACAGGTTGTCTATCAGTAAATTCAGTCATCACTTCGCTTCAACGTATTTCTTTAATCCAGCTAAATCCTTGAGATGCATTTCGTGTACCCAACTAATGATGTTACCAAAGTAAGCAATTAAGAATGCAGGCCTTTTAAGTTTTTCATCAAACCAAAGTATCACTTCTGTTCGTGAATCATCTAGTTCATCCAGTATAAACTCTAGTCTAACATCTTCTTCAAAAGGAGCTACGAAGCTTTTTAGATAAAAGCCGACTTTCTTGTTTTTCTCTAAATGAGTAACTTCTTGATATCCAAATTTTTTCCCTTTTTGATTGAGGAAGACAGTTTGAGCACCTACTTTTCCATCGGTATTTTCGACTCGACACAAAGAGTTAGTTTCGGTTGGCCAAGCACTCCATTCCATGAGCTGTTCTTGGTACCGAATTGCATCGTAGACCTTACTAATTGGAGCATGCACTTCAATTGTCTCTATGTACTGAACTTCTGTAGGAAGTTTCCAAACCAAAAGACTTATGGCTACTACTAGCCCTACGGCGGCTCCTATAATGATAGCTATCATTATGATTTACTTTGCTTGTGTTGATTAACTGAGTAGCAAAGGTAGGGAGGTGTAGCAGCCAAAAAATTGATCTAGGGCAATTAATGACCTACTTCTTCGCTCTTATACGGCTCAATGTACTTTGTGTTACCCCGATGAAAGATGATAGATATTTGAGAGGGTATTTGGTAATCCAATTCTTTTCCTCTACTAGTCGATTATAGCGTTGATGTGCAGGCTCACTTTGATAGGACATGATGTTTTTACTCAATCCTACGAAAGCCTTCTCTACACTTTTTCTTAGTAGTGTATTGTACGCATTTGACTCATGTGCAAGTTGGTCACTCTGCTCTTTACTAATTGTGTACACAACAGTTGATTCTATTGCCTGAATGCTTATGCGGCTTGGAGACTCATCTAGATAGCTTTCTAAGTTTGTAAAAACTTCACCAGATGTCCCAAGCCATACAGTGTACTCTTCTTCTTCTCTTCTATGGAATAATCTGAGGGTGCCAGATTCTACAAAATAATATCGTCTGCAAACTTCACCATCATAAAGGATATAATCTCCTCTGTTCAAACTTACACACTGCATTCTTTTTTGAATGCGTAAAGCTTCTTCTATACTCACCTCTGAAAGAGGTTGAATTATTTTAGGTGCGTAAACCATGGCAATCTTTGTCTATGTATTAGAGATATTTGGATTGATTATGAGCAAGTTAGCTAAAAACTTTACAAGCCAGTACAAACAGCAATAGCGACTGAATAAAATCATGCATTCCAACACTGTAATCAATTTGACAAGAATTGGTTCCTCTATCTCTTCGCCTTCCGATAGCCAAAATACGAACGCTTAGCCCTCAAAGCAGGCTAAACCCAATGCTTTGTTGCTACTTTAGCATTCAAAAGCGTTCGTACTATGCACGTAATGCGAACAGGAAATTTTGGCCCTAAACACTATGGGTGTAAGGGTCTAAGGGAAGAAGCTTAACTTTGCTATAACAACAATACCTTGAGTCCAATGGCAGGAACTAAAATTATGCTATATGCTGACCATGACGACCCCTCAATGAGGGCAGAGTCATTAGTAGGAGCAGCATTTAATTGTACAGGAAAGTACTGTGATCCTTTTGATTTAGCTACTGCTGATTTATTCAATATGGCTTTCGACGAGCAATCTGAGCAATTCGGAAGAGCCAAGGCTGCGATTGCTACTTCTGTAGGCTTATTAGCCTTTCGCTTCTCGGAGAACTCTGAGATTGTTGGTCGGCTGAAAACAATTTACGAAGAAGTAGTCTCTGCCAATCGTGCAGACGAATTATTTAGTGCAGTAGACAAGTCGATTGGAGTAGCTAAAGAACTAGGAATGTAAGTAAACACTATCAGCCAGCTCGTAATCATGGATTGGGCATGATTTTTCGTCGTGATAAGCTAACAGAATGGGTTCCAAGCCATCGGAACGAGGGCTTGTATTAGAGAAGTATCCTCGTTATGGGGATTCTCATAACGCTCAAAGAGCAGTGATTTTGGCAGTCGGTAGGGCATAAAAAAGAGAGGAAAGACGGTACGTCTAACCTCCCTTTGTGTTACATTCGTTCTGAAACGACCGCCAATTCGACTTCCGGCATTTCTGCCTTTTGTCTAATTGGCTATTTTACAGCCGTTTGCGTAGAACGTATGCGGTCTGGACGGGACTAAGTACTTATAAATATAAGTTGCTGATTGTCTACGTTTTATGTTGATCAAGTTATAGTCTGCATCAAAACCAAAACAATTTATAGGTATTTTCATATATTTGATGGTATTTCAAGCAACAAAATGTTCCTTTAAAGCCCTTCATACATGAACCTAAAACAAGTAATCAAGATCATCTCCGAATCTAGCTCAAAGGAGTTACTAAGTTCTGTCAATCTGGAGGTTACAATTTCATGGAGTAAATTCAATGCAACATTCGAAGGATTGGTAGACTATTATAAATTTATTAGTGATCAAGTTGCTCTATTCAACAAGTATACAATTGTGAACAACAGTCTTCTAAGTCCATCTAAGAGAGCTTATGAGCAAGTTCAGAAGAGTTTAGATAATTTCTTAGAGCCACTTCGATCACAGCCTAGTCTAAACCCTACTAGTCACTACAGTTCCCATAAAAGTGGATTTCAACCTGGACAATTAAACAGGGAAAATATCATTCTAGCTGATCAAGCGACCATTGAATTCATTTTGTCATTAGAAAGTATTGGTCAAACAACTGCGAAAAATGCCTGGAATCTTATTCATGATAGAAGAGTAAACATGAGTTCAACAAGTCTTGAGTCAATATCAGGTGTGTTGCTTGCTTATGAATTCGTGAATCCTGATTCCACAATCAGTAAGCGGTCTAAACTTGAACGAAGATCTATCAAAAGACTTAAAAGCGATCTGACTAAGACAACTGACACACTGGGACAGATTGTAACAAATAAGGTGACAGAAATTAACGATCAAGTAGAACTTCATAAACAGGAGATTGAAAAATACAGAGAAGATTCATTGTCTAAGATAGAAAACTTGCATAGTGTCCAAGAAAATGATTTTAAGACTTTACTTTCTTCAAAAGAAGAGGAACTCGTTAAACTGGTTCAGGAATCTGAAGAAAGACTAAAAATAAAGGAGGCACAATATTCCGAACTGCTCAAATTGAAAGAACCAGCTGCGTATTGGCGTAGAAGGGCTTCCGAATTAAATAGCGAGGCAAGAGCTTATATTGGCATAATGATGATATGTATTCTTTCAATTGGTGTCGCTTTGTATTCTATATTATCCTCTGGAACAGAAGGGATGCTTGAAAGCTTCAAAAGTGGTAATTCAAGTGCAATAAGCTGGTCAATTACACTGATCGCTTTACTTTCTACAGGTGCATACGCCTTAAGAATTTTTAGTAGGTTAGCCTTTAGTACCTTCCATCTTGCAAGAGACGCAGAAGAAAGAGAGAAGCTTATATTTGTATATCTGTCTCTCCTTAATGATTCTGAAGTAGATAAGGAAAGCAGATTGTTGGTAATGCAATCCATATTCAGCAGGGCAGATTCAGGACTATTAAAGGAGGATTCAGGACCGACAATGCCTTCCTCCAATGTATTGGACAAGCTGATCAGACCTTGAATAAGATGAAATCATCCTAAACTTTGTATCGCGCCTACTGTCCAGCTGATCATCTTGATAAGTTTCACTTTCCCAACTATTAGGTAGCTCACGTTGGGTTCCACCTAACTCGAATAAGTATACTTTTGGGAAAAGTCTATCTTCCAAACTTGGATATGTAACGTGTTGTGCGATTGTACGGTCGACTGCAAGAAGTCTAGGAAACGGCAAATAAATTTAGGTATGGCCACCTCCTTGATTCCAACTTCAGGACTAAAGCGATCGAGTCAAACAATCGTCTGCTCATAGCTCTTGATCGTACTTAACGGGCGCACGTAAGATAAAATCTACAAAGAGATGCGCCGTTGAAAACGGGGATCAGCCCAACCCGGTTAAGCAGGCAGGGGGGACGCGTCCTTGGGTAAGATTTTTCGTCGTGACAAGCTGACGGGATGGGTTCCAAGTCATCGGAATAATGAGCGTAAATTGACAAACGAACCCGTTATGGGGATTCCCATAACGCCAAATTGTCCAGACTACAGCACACAAAAAGAGAGACCAAATGAAGCACCTAATCTCTCTTTATCTTTATCTTCGTTACGAAACGACTGCTATTTCGACTGCTCCACGGACCTTCGCCACTCGAAATAGCTCATTTTCAGTCGTTTACAATCTTTATAAGTGGTCCCGGGTGGAATCGAACCACCATCTCAGGCTCCGGAAACCTACATACTATCCGTTGTACTACGGGACCGTGGGATTGGCGGCGGCTGGCCGCCGTCAAACCCGATTGGGAGCTCAAAGATAGGGTTAAAAGATGTACTTTTGTGCCGCTTCGATGCTGGCATGGAAGCAGCACAAAAGTACTATACATGATCATCGGTACCCGCGGTAGCAAACTCGCGCTTTGGCAGGCCAATCACATCAAAGATCAGCTGGCAGAGAAAGGTGTAGAGGCCGAGTTGAAGATCATCAAGACGCAGGGCGATAAGGTGCAGAACCTGGGCTTCGACAAGCTGGAGGGCAAGGGGTTTTTCACTAAAGAGCTGGAAGATGCTTTGCTGAGCGACAAGATCGATATCGCCGTACATTCACTGAAGGATTTGCCGACAGAAGGTGTGGAAGGACTCAGCTTAGCTGCCCTATCAGAGCGAGCAGACCCGGCCGATGTGTTGCTTATCAGGCCAGACGCCATCGATAAAGACAAGCCTTACCAACTGAAAGCGGGTGCCAAAGTCGGTACGAGTAGTGCACGCAGACAAGCTCAGCTTCTGGAGTTTCACCCCGAACTGGAGATCGTGCCGATCAGAGGCAATGTGCCTACCAGAGTAAATAAGGCGGTAACCGGCGAGGTAGACGCCGTAGCCTTGGCCGCCGCAGGCCTCGACCGCTTAGCATTGGAGGTACCAGACTTAATTCGCATCCGTCTATCGCCTCGTGAGTTTATACCCGCACCGGCTCAAGGTGTCATGGCCTTGCAAGTTAAGTCCGACAGGATGGAACTGCGCCGCAGTCTCGTGGTCCTTCATAACATAGCCGTCGGCCAGTGTACGAATGTAGAGCGCCGCATACTCAATATGCTGGAGGGTGGCTGTCAGCTGCCGCTGGGCGTGTATTGCGACAAAGATCAAATCGGCCACTACCATGTGAGTGCAGCCCTGGGCACCGAAAATGGTGTGGTGAGATGTAGGGTCTCCCAATCTACCCATGCCGGTCTCGCTGAAGAAGTCCTTAGAAGACTGAAAATATAAATCTAATCGACTTAAAATTGCTTGGGGTAAGAGCTCGCTGCCTCTTCTATTCTCCTTCGGCTCAACTCTTGCTTCATCGCCCGCCTTAGCTTTTCGGCATCGCCATAGACTGGTAGTACGCGACC
>JBCCPC010000013.1:0-91765 GCA_039025055.1 Bacteroidota bacterium
AGGCGTAAAAGTCGCCTTTAGCTTCCAGGGCTTCGAGTTCAGGCCAGCGATCTGCGGCAAGTTGTAGATACTCTTCTTTGGTCATCACCTTTTAGCCTAAATTTAGGGCATGAGCGCGAAAGCGTGAAATGCACCCTATTCTTGAGGAGTTAGGCTACCAAATCAATTTACGGTTTTTTTAAACATCAGTACAACCATTTATCTATTTCTGTTAAAGCTTTCTCTGCACCGACCACATGAATATTTTCAGAAAGAGGATAATCTTCATTACCAGGGATGATTACTAAATTTTTAGGTGCATCCACATCTTTAAATGCTTGGTAGTTTCCCTTTGTCAGCTTTGGTGCCGCTGCATATTTAATTTCAATGCATAATTTTGGCTTGAAGCCTTGTACTAGCACTAGGTCTGTTTCTGTTCCTTGGTGCGTTCGATAAAAAAAGTACTCGTAATCATCCTGGCAAATGGACGTAATTTGATCAATGATATATCCTTCCCAGGAGTTGCCGATGACGATATTTCCTGATAGATCGTCAAACGACTTTATGTTGAGCATGTGATGTAGTGTCCCTGAATCGCGGATATATACCTTAGGGCTTTTAACGAGGCGTTTTTTTAAATTGGTCTCAAAAGACCTCAGTAAGCGGATGATAAAAGCCTCACTCAAAAACTCTATGTAGCGTTTTGCGGTAGGACTACTTACTTGTAAGGCACGGGCTACTGAACTTACTTCTAGCAAATTTCCGTGTTGACTGGCCAGTAATTGCCATAACTTATAGCTCACCGATGGATTAATATTCAAGCCCAAGGCGGCTAAGTCTTTTTCGATATAAGTTTTGATAAAATTACTCTGCCATCGAAAGGCATTTTTGTAAGACGTGGCCTGAAGAGCTTCTGGAAAGCCTCCCAGTACCCAATGCCGAACTTGATCGTAGGTTTGATTTATTTCCAGAAAGTTGAACGGTGTGAGCTGCTGGTAAGCAATTCTACCTGCTAGCGACTCAGATGAATCTCGGATCCGGTCAGGGCTTGCCGATCCTGTCAATATAAATCTCCCTGGTCTGCGATATGCATCAATTTCACTCCTCAGAATTGGGAACAAAGTCTTATCGCGCTGAATTTCATCGATAATGATGCAGCTATCTCTATGTTGTTCAAAGTATAGTTGAGGTTGAGAAAGCTTAATCTGGTCACGTGGGCTCTCCAAGTCTAAGTAGATGACGCGTTTATCCAGCCTTTTTGACAGCAGTTCTTTGGTGAAAGTCGTTTTGCCAACTTGTCTGGGCCCAATGATGCCTAAAGCCGGGAACTGTCCAAGTATATCAACGCACTCATCGGAAAGATGTCGATCAATCATTCACAATGATACACTTTTGCCATGAAATATTAAAGACAAAGTTTAAAATTTCATGGTAATAGGTCGCTTGTTTTTGGAATGAGTTGGACGAGGAGCATGGCTCACGCCACCATTTTATTAGTCCATGTAAAGCTAATCGGACTATTAACCAGCTTACCGCTTATAAAACTGGATCATCGAGGCCATAAATCTATGGCAAAAGTCCTATTTTGGCTGAGTAAACAACAATACAGGATAAGAATACAGATATGCTTTCTCTTTACCGGAAATGAGCGGGGCAAGGGTCTCGTTCAACTGAAACTTCAAGGCCTTGTAGGGCGCGGAAGTTCCTTAGAATTGTGTACCATCTATATAGTTAGTTGATCTGAAGGAGTAGTGAATTCCAGGTCTTGAACTTCAGATTCAAACCTCTTTGTGCGTCTTCTGTTTTAGTTGATCTATTTTGCCTTCCTATTAGGAAAATGTTGTAAAGTTGACTGCTATTAGTCTAGTATATCTTTATATTGCATGCTTTGAGTATAAGGCAAGTCTAATCTTTGAAGGACTATATACGTTTCGCCAGTTTTGAACTTTAATAATGTCAAATTCATGAGTAATGACACTGTAATTCTTCGAGCACAAGAGTATGTGAAGCAAGGACAATTAGTTCTTGCTATTGATGAAGTATTACAGGATTGTAATATGATGTTAACAAAATGTGAGAATTCTGTAAAGAAGGAATTGACTGTATTTAAGAAGAATCTCTTATCTGTATCTGGGCGATTTAACTCGCTAAGTTTAAAAAATAGTGTTGGTGTCTTAAACCAAAATCTAGTTATTTTAGAAGAAAACCAGATTAGGGGTAATGTACTGGACTTAATTAATACTTACGGTACTTTAAAAGAGACTCTTCTGCGTGAAATTTTGGAAGACAAAGTTAAGGTAGTCAAGGAAAGAGAAACTACTGAAGTTGAAATAACTATTACCGAGGATTTTGATTCATATGATATCAATCAAAAAGAAAAACTCCTTAAAGCAATTTCTCACTTATTAGACTTAGAGGACTTCGAGATAAAAATTAAGAAAATGTATCGGGGTAGTGTGAAAATAGTTCTTGAAATTCCTGTAATGTCAGTTAGTAAATTACTAAGTAGAGAGGTCAGGACTAAGTTGTCAGAGTTCAATGTGGAATCTATTAGATTGGTTGGAGTTAATGTGCATTCAGTTTTTGATTTAGATCCAGCAATCCGGGGGCGACTTCTTGAAATCGCAATGGAGGAAATGCCCGAAGCAATCAGAGCTGTTCGAGCTAAAGCAATTGAAGAGGTATTTAAAAAGGACATTGAGCAGTTAGATGATGGGTCTCGAGGTGTTCTTGAAAAAATATTAAGTTATATTGAAGAAAGACTTATTTCTATTCCAATTGATTTTACAAAAAGCAGGCCCTCTTAAGTACTCGACCTGGTACAGGACAGAAGTGATTTTGACTAGTATTAGCAGCGACTTCAAACAAGATTGGACCTAATGACTCTACTATTCATATTGAAATAAATAATTGGGGAGTGCATCACATGTAAAGCTAGTGGGATAGATTCCATTACCAAAAGAAAAATCTAATTGCTGCTTCATGGTGCTCAAACTTCTTTGAAAAAGACTTAGATTTACTTACTAATCGGCTAACCCTAGCTCTGACTGCTGAAAACAAGCTTTTTATAAGGAAAGTATAGTTCTTGCCAATCCAATGCCTATGACTTTGAACAATTGATCGAAAGGCTTCCAAGTGATCAGTTTCAATATAGCAGTTACTCCGTAGATCGGCCGGAATTTTATTCCATAGAGCCTTAGCTGATATCAAGTTTCTTGCCCCCCATGCGATAGGCGTAGTTGACGCGCTAATGAACAAAGGCGCGTTAGCACGAATGTGTGGTACAATGTAAAGAATGAAGTGTAAATTAGCGGTGGCCGCGTGATGGGGGTAAGAGATATTTCATATACTCCCGTTGTGGTACAATTTATACCATAAATCAAAATTTAAAATGAGTCACGAAATGTTTACCGAAAGATTGGTTTTAACTCCTTTTCGTTACGGGGATTATAATTTGTTTCATCGAATGAACATAGACCCATTCGTTAGAAAATTTATGTGGGATGACGAGATAATCTCACTTGATACTGCCAAGGAAATAATGCAGGATAATGAGCGCTATTTTGAAAAAGATAATTTTGGTATATGGAAGGTTATTATGAAGGAGACCGATGAACTAATAGGTTATACGGGGCTTTGGTATTTCTTCAATGAACAGCAACCTCAACTTATATATGCGTTACTCAAGCATTATACAAAACAGGGTTATGCGCTTGAGTCTTCTAAGGTAATTATTGAGTATTGTTTCAAAACCCTAGGCTTCACATATTTAATTGCTGCGACAGACGAATCTCATTTAGAGTCACAAAAAGTGGCAAAGGGACTCGGTATGAAATTACATGAGAAAAGAATTGAAGACGATAAGCCGACCTTGTTTTTTAAAATAGAAAAGGATGATTATTAGCAATCTAAATTTTTGAAGCTTCCTTATACTGGTTATCATACTACTATGAAACCTCATTTCTCAGGGTTTGTCAAAAGGCTTTCTTTTGAGATAGTAGCAAGTTAATTAGATTCTTTAATTTTGTTAATATCGATATAATATCACACACAATACTAATCTGGGCCGGTAGACTAAAATCACCAACCCAGCTACCTTCCCACCTGAACCCGAAACTTAGCATCTCCGGGTTCGCGCTGATAGATCATGTATCGCTTATTGCTCAAATTAAAAACCACACACCCTATATTAGACCTCATCAAAACAAGTGTCAACATACTGCTATCGAGCCATAGACTCGCGCTTTGGCTCCTACTACTAGCCGGCTCATTCAACGGGCTTTATAGTCAGAACCAACCGTTCATCGATAGCTTGCTCATCGAGCTAAGGCGGACACAGAGCGACAGCAGCCGTATTCAGAACTTAATCAGCCTGGGGTGGGCGTATCGGCATGAGCAGCTAGACTCTTTTACGCATTACAGCCAGCGTGCACACGAGCTCGCTCAAGAGGTCGGCTGGACTCAGCTGAGTGTCGATGCCAAGGGCAACTGGGCTTTGTCGCGTTTCTACGCCGGTGAGCCTCAGCTGGCTATCGCCGTATTCGATTCGTTGATTTCATATTGCCGGGAAACGAGCTACAGCGCAGGAGAAATGCGCTTGCTGAATAACCTGGGCATAGTCTACAACCAGATTGATGAGTATGTGGAGGCCAATCGGATATTTCGCGAACTTTTGCTGATTGCCAATGAACAGGAAGCAGCCGGGCAAAGGGCAGCCGCAGCGGTAAATCTGGGGATGATCCAAATCTCGCTAGCCGATTGGGAGCAAGGCATCACCGATAATTTGGAAGCCATGCGTGTGTGTACCGAACTGGAAGACACCATCGGACTGGCATTGGCCTACAACAATTTATCGATATGCTATCGGGAGGATGGCCAACCGGATGAGTCTTTAGCCAGTATTCGCCAGTCGGATCGGCTGGCTCGCAGCATCGGATTTACCGAGCAGGTCAATAGGGGCTACAGCAACTTCGCGGCTACCTTTCTCGCACTGGGCGAAATCGATAGTGCATACACTTATGCAAAAAACGGAATAGCCGTAAGCGATGCCGAGCAGTATCCCTACAATTACGTCAAGTTGTGCTGGCGAATGGGGCAGGCACTATTGGCCAAAAACCAATTGGGCGAAGCGAAAAAATACGCCGATCGAGCTATAGAAATCGCTCGACAAATCGACTCGCCAGACGACCTGAAATTCAACTATGAATTACTTTTGGACATAGCTAAAGCCGAAAGGAATTCCGAAGAGGTCGCCCGCTTGGCCGACTCGGTTATCCATTGGAACGAAATCATAAAAGCCGCTGCCTTCGATCGGGAAATGGCCAGTGCGAATGCCAGATACGATACCGAGCTGCTCAAACGCGACCTGGCCGTCAGTCAGGCTGACTTAGCGTTCTTCAAATCGCGCCAAAAATGGTTGATCACCCTATTCGTGGCTGGCCTCTCGATTATTGCACTGATAGGTATGCTGTTCTACTATCGACAGACAAAAAAGCGACAAAAGCTTGCTTTAGAGGCAGAACAGAAATACAGTCAGCGAATGGTAGACGCCCTAGACACCTACCGTCAAGAAGTATCGGCAACTTTGCACGACGATCTGGGGCAAAATCTGCTGCTCATCAGACAGCAAAGTGACCCCTCTAATCATGTACCCGAAAACAAAGAACTCATAAACGATACCATTGACCGTATCAGAGAATTGGCCAGTATCCATTATCCCTATCAGCTGGAGTACGTTGGCCTGGTTGCCGCTTTGGAAGACTTGATTACACAGGTAAAAAAGAAATTGCAACTGAATGTAAATGCAAGCATAAACGTGGAGCGTGAACCAGCCCTGAATCAAAGCCTGCATATCTACCGCATCGTTCAAGAGCTGCTGAATAATTCCCACAAGCATGGACAGGTCAAACAAATTGAATTGCGTTTGGCGGGCTCAACCAATGAAATTGAATTGATTTATCTTGAAGATGGCCTGCCGTTCGATTTTCAATCGGCCTTGAATAATGAAAAGACCCTGGGCTTGAAAATGATGGCCCACAGAGCTCGGATACTAGGCTCGGAATTAGATTTCACCATAGACGAGCAACAGCTAAAAGTATTTTCCCTCACTTTCTCCATTCAAGCCGATCAGCATGGCTAAAACGATCATCATAGCCGACGATCACCCCTTGATCCTGACAGGCTTGCGCACGCAGTTGGAGTCATTAGAGGGCTATCGGGTGCTAGACGAGGCGATCGATGGCGAGTCCGCCCTCCGCCTGATCCGATTTCTCAAGCCCGACATCGCCATACTCGACATCAGCATGCCCAAGATGAACGGGCTAGAAGTCCTACAGGCCGTATTCAAAGACCGCCTCGACACGAGCATCATTATGCTGAGCATGTACAAAGACGCTAAGCTGATCGAAAAAACACAGGAGGAAGGGGCGAAAGGCTACTTGCTCAAAGACACTATGCTCGAGGAGCTGAATATTTGTTTAGAGACTGTCGCAGGTGGAAGTACTTACCTAAGTCAGAGTATGCTCGCTGCTGCTAAAGCCGAACTTTCCCGCCATCCTGAGTTGGCCGGTTTGTCGACAATGGAGCGAAAAGTCTTCGACCTGATCAAAGAAGCCCGAACGACAAAAGAAATAGCCCGATCACTCAAGATCAGCGAGAAAACAGTCGACAACCACCGATACAACATCGTGAAAAAACTCGGGCTGCCAGGCGGTAAAAACGCTATCCTCAAATACCTGATCTCCAACAAGAAAGACTGGTCTTAAGAAACTGTGATTGAGGGTTAACCCCTAGCCGGGCAGGTGTTTACCCGCGTTAATTTGGTCTCATCTTAAATCTATTGTGCGCTCATTCAGAGATTGATTTATCGCACAATCCAAAAACTAAAAACCATGAGACCTTTGACCTATGTACTGACCATATGCATGCTGCTGGCCTTTGGCTGCAACGACGACGATATGCCCACCCCACCACAGGAAACCGGGCTGGAAGTCGAAGACGATGTCGATATCGATCTGGAAGAAGACCCCGGGCAGGTCGGATTTACCGTAGATGCCAGGCAGGTACAATCTACGACCAGTACTGAAATCACAGAGATAGAACTCGTTTTCGACGATCCAGATCTGAGTGAGCTGAGCGTAACCAAAGAGGTAGACCCCCAGCTGATCGGCCAGACCTTCTCTTGGAGCAGGGCTGATTTAACGGAGGAACAACTCAACCTACTCAGAGACGGCACACCCATTCAAATCAATGTGATCGACGAGTTTGGTGTATCCTATGCCGAGTTCACCAACAGCACACAAATTGTCGATGCTGCCGGTCGGCTTATCACCCCAACCAGCGAATTCTCTACCTTGATACCCGACCCCGACAACTATACTGACGACTTTGAAGTGCTCATTCAATCGACAGCAACAGGACGGGTTATTCAGGTCGATGGCGGTCCTGCCGACAACAATCGGACACGCCTGCGCGACTACGACCCAAGCAAGATCATTCAGCGTTTCGAGCTGGTCAAGAACGGAGATTTTGGCGGCGGTTACTTCAACATTCGGGCACGAGTAAACTCCGGTCCCGTATGGCTAATTTCTGAGCCAGGAAATATCAGCTACGCAGCCAGTCCAACGCAGCCCGATTTCGATGATTCCCGCTTTTTGTTCCAGATCATATCTACACCCGATGGCACCTTCAATATCTTTTCGGTAGGTAGTGGTAGGCTGATAGAAGACAATGGTGACCGGCTGAGAAATGACCGAAATACCGGCACAAATCCGGAATCTATCTGGCGGATTATTGCCCATGATCTTACCTATACGGTCGACGACCTGGGCAGTGTGGCGGGCATTCCCATCCTACCACCAGCGGAAACGGAGTTTGCCTTCAAGCAGCGCATACGCAATTGCGCCAACGCCAGCACAACGGTTTCCATTGGCGTAGACCAAAGCCGTACAACAACAACTACAACCAGCATAGAAGAAACCCTTTCGCTATTCTCCAGCTCCAGCAGTACCTGGGACATCAGCTCCAGCCTGACGGTAGGCGGCAGCTTCTACGGAGCCTCCGTCGAGGCTACGGTTACTGCCGGATACTCCAACACAACAGAATCCAGCGTCACCGAAACGACCACGAATACCCTCACCGAAGAAGAGACAGAGACTATCGTCGTATCCACCGCGCGCACTACGACCGTAGATCCCTTCGAGAGCATTGTGATCTATGATGCGGCTCAGTTTTACGACAACGTTCGGCTCCACTTCGTCCAGTGCTTACGCGTCAAAGCACAAACACCTGGAGGCCGTCAGCTATCGGGCCAGGAGTTGTGGCTACAATTACCACCGGCTTACTTCAATGGCACCGTAACAGAAGTAGGGTCCGACTTCGTAGAGATCAGTCTACGCGGGGTCATGAACCTCAATGGCTGGGTTGAAACAGAAACCCAGGTGACGCCAGGTGAGCCATGTAGCTAATTTAGGACACCTTTATGGTGTCCAATTTTCTCCACCTGGAAAGCAGCTACTCCGTATGCGTTCCGTGCTCCCGCGCCACCACCCGATCCAAAGCAAGCGCCACCATCACCATCACAACACAGCCCAGCGGGTTAAGCCACAGATACTCGAAGGTGATCACTTCGTAGTAATTGAGGAAGTAGATCAAAATGACCAGAGGCTCTACGATCAGCGCGGCAATGAGTACAGCCTGCGAGCTGACTTGCATAAAAAAGAAGGCCACCACAAAAATGCCCAGAATCACCCCATAGAAAAGGCTACCGACGATATTCACCGCCTGTATCAGATTATCGAACAGGCTGGCGAAGGCGGCGAAGCTCAGGGCCAGCACGCCCCAGCCGATGGTAAAGGCTTTGCTCGCATTGAGGTAGTGCCGATCCGATCGCTCGCTACGGTGGGATCGTTTGTAGAGATCGATGACCGTAGTGGTGGCGAGGGCATTCAACTCGGAGCTACTACTCGACATGGCCGCAGAGAATATAACCGCCAGGAGCAGACCGATCAGCCCCCAGCCGATGGGAAACTCGTTCATCACGAAGCCGATGAAGACGTAATCGCGGTCTTCGACCTTTACGCTTCGGCCTTCGGCCTCGGCTTGGTGGAGCATGAGGGTGTCTACCTCGGCGCGATAGTAGGCGGCCGTGCTGTCGAGCAGCATGATCTCGGCGCCGAGGCGGTCACTTTCGGGCTCGTCGTTTTGGCGAGTAGCGGCGACTAAAGAACGACTGGTGGCGATCCGCTCGTCGATAACATTCTGGTAGGCGAGCTCATAGGCAGACAGGCTATCGGTATAGGCTTCCGACCTGCGCAAGTCTTGCAAATTAGCCTCATTGAAATGGATGGGTGGCGAGGCGAACATGTAAAATACGTACACCATAACTCCCACGAAGAGCACCAGCAACTGCATAGGCACTTTGATGAGGCCATTGAAGAGCAAACCCAGTCGGCTTTCCGTCAAGCTCTTACCGGAGAGGTAGCGTTGCACCTGCGACTGATCGGTACCGAAGTAAGACAAGAACAGGAACACCCCCGCCAGCATACCCGACCACACATTGTAGCGATCGCTGAGGTCGAACTCGAAATCGAGCACTTCGAGCTTGCCGGTTTCGCCAGCCAGGTGGAAGGCATCGTCTAGTCCCATATCGCCGGGCAGCTGCATGACCACCACAATGGCCGCCACGACCATACCCAGCAAGATGACGATCATTTGCTGCTTTTGAGTGACCGAAACCGCCTTCGAGCCGCCCAAAACCGTGTAAAAGATGACCACTAAACCGATGATGAGCACCGTAAGCCCCAACGACCAGTTGAGGATGGTGCTCAAAATGATAGCCGGCGCATAAATGGTGATGCCCGCCGCCAGCCCGCGCTGCACCAAAAAGAGGATAGCTGTTAGGGTGCGCACCCGCCGATCGAAGCGGGTCTCCAGATATTCGTAGGCGGTATAAACATTGAGCCGGTAGTAAAACGGCAAAACGAATATGCACAAGATCACCATGGCCACGGGCAGGCCGATGTAGAACTGGGCGAAGCCCATACCCGAGTCGAAGCCCTGGCCCGGCGTGCTCAAGAAGGTAATGGCACTGGCCTGCGTAGCCATAACCGACAGACCGATGGTCCACCACTTGAGGTCGCGCTCACCGAGTAAGTAATCTTTCACATTATCGATACGTCTGGTCTTGATCACCCCATAGGCGACGATGGCCGTCAGGGTGCCGATCATGACCGTCCAGTCTAACCAATGCATGGGCTAGGCGTATGTGCGGGTGAAAAAGTAGGCGATGAGCAACCAGAGTATATTGCCGAAAATGACGAGGGCGTACAATCTCGACCAGTGGCCGAGTATGGGCGGGCGATCATCAGGCTCCGCGTTTTCTTGATCGTGGGATTGCATGAGGGTCAAAGGTAGGCATTCGTGCAAACCTTATCTTTGTGGTCTCTCATCTGCTTTGGAAGAGTAGAAGCCTCTTGCAAGCAGGACCAAATACTTAGTTTTTATTCAAGCTTTATGGTAGCCCACCGAACGTATAATCTTTATGTGGCCTTCGGGCTTTTTGTATTTGCTTTTTCATCGGTACTTCATGCGCAAAATGAAGCGACTAACTGGCATTTCGGCGATAGTATAGTCGTCAGCTTTGCCACAGGCGAGCCCGTTCGTTTACTCCCCACCAGTATGATAACCGAAGAGGGCTGTGCCTCCATTAGTGATGCCTCCGGCGACCTCTTATTTTATACCAATGGGGGGGGCAGAATTCCCGATAGCAGTGGCGGCCAAAACCCAGGCACGATCTGGAATCGCAACAACGAGATCATGTACGATATGATGGGGGTAGAAGGCGGCGGTTTCAGCTCCGAACAGTCGAGTATTATCTTTTCTGACCCGTCGAATGCATCGAACTACTATCTATTTACAATGGAGGAAAATGAGTTTGATTTCGGGGGCAATCCCGATAGTCAGCCGCAGGGGCGTGGTCTGTCCTACTTCATCATCGATATGAGCCTCAACGGAGGCCTCGGGGGGGTGAGTTTGGCCGATCAGCGCGTATTCGTGCCTTCTTTTGAAGGATTGGCAGCGACCCCCAATAGCGATGATAGCGGTTTTTGGGTATTCGCCTACGGAGAAAACGAAGGAGACATAGTCGTTGTAAATGTAGACGCCGCCGGGGTAGGCCTGCCCAATGTTCAAAATCTCGGCATTCCACTCGGCGGAACGATTAAAGTATCTCCAGATGGCCAGATAGTTGCCATTGGCAATGATCTCTTTGAGTTTGACAATAATACGGGGGTCTTCGGAAGCGTGGTCATCAGCTTTTTAGAAAATAGTACAGTCACGCACAGCTTCACGCCCGATAGTCGATACTACTTTAGTTCGTTCTCAAATTCGACCCTGGGGCGGCGAATCGTCAGGTATGACTTAGAGGCTGCAGATATAGCAGGCAGCCGATTAGATATAGCCATTTTACCCAGCCAGCTATCGACCCAGCAAATGCAGATCGCACCGAATGGTAACTTGTATTTCCTGGAAAACGACCTCTTACAAGATCAGACCGGATTGTCAGAAATTGTCTGCCCGTCTGGCTTGATACCGATTTTCAATCGGCGGGTATTGACCTTCGATGATGCCGACAATCCTTTCTTTGGACTGCCCAACTTCGTAGATGCCATTTTCAGGAATCTGGCTACAGAAGATACGACCGTACTCGAGCCGATCTCTTTGACTATTTGTGCGGGCGACTCCATCAATGCCCGGCAACCTGGACAGACCTATCAGTGGTCGACCGATGAAGAAACGTTTAATATCGTGCCTGAATCGAGTGGAGAATATGAAGTGACCATTACGACAGACTGCGGAGTGACCATAGATCGCCAAATCGTAACCGTAGATCAAGTGCCGGAAGCAGAGATAAGAGCACTCGTTCCCGAAGGTGGTAGCTGCCCCGACGAAGAGATCGATCTATTTGTGCTCAGTGAGCCTGCTCCAGATAGTGTCATTTGGCAAAATAGTATAACCACCAATATACTTTCGATTATCGCCCAACCCGATAGTTTTATAACGGCAACGGCATTTTACGATTGCGGCAGTGTCGTACTGGAGTATACTGTCCCAGACTTTTCACCTGAGTTTATGCCTAGGCTAGTAGTAGATCAAAGCACTGATTTATGCCCCGGCGAAGAGGTGACACTAACCATAACCGGCGATAATATTGCGGCTGTCGATTGGTCGACGGGAGAAAGCGATTTATCCATCATCATACCGAGTGTCGATAGCAGCGAAACCTATTCGGCTAATGTGAGCGGACTCTGTGATCGAGATACGGTCCTCGAGGCCAGTATCAATTTCGAGGGCTGCCCGGTCGTATGTCTTGCGGAGTTTCCCGACATTATCACACCCAACGGCGATGGGCGAAACGACCTCTTCCGCATTTTTACCAACTGCCCGGTGGAAGACTATCAGCTCACGATTTTCAACCGTTGGGGGCAAGAGGTCTTCAGCACCGATCAACCAGACGTGCAAGGATGGGACGGTACCAAAGATGGCGAGCCGCAACCCATGGAGGGCTATCTGTATATCGCCACTTTTCGATTCGGTCCCACTGAGGAGGCCGTTCAATTCGATGGGCAATTTACGCTCATTCGCTGATGAACAAACCGTTGCGCATCGGTGTAATTGGAGCTGGTTGGTTAGGACTTCCGCTGGTCGGTCACCTCTCTCGTGCCGGCCGCTATCGATTGCTGGCCACCACCCGCCGTGAAGAAAAACTGGCCGCTATAAGCCAAGCAGGTGCTACGGCCGTGCTATTGCATCTACCCATCGATAAGATTGAAGAGGAAGACAACTCCGCTAAGGGCATAGCCTCCAAGCTACGCCCACTGGCCGTATCGAATCAAACAGGGCAGCCTGAATTAAAAAAGCTATTTAGTGCAGACGTACTCATTGTCACTTTGCCACCCGGCCGCAGTCGACTAGATACGTTCAATGCCTACGGTGCCGAAATCAACTCACTCATAGATGCAGCTAGGCGGTTCGGATGCAGTCGCTTCATCTACACCAGCAGCACAGGTGTATACGGACAGGCCAAAGGCCGCGTAGACGAGCAGAGCCCAACCATCCCCACTACCGAGTCTGCTCGCGCCGTACTGGCTGCCGAGCAAGCTTTTGAGGCTTCGGGTATACCGACCACCATCTTGCGTTTGGCTGGTCTGTACGGCCCCGACAGAGACCCCGGTCGCTGGTTTCAAAAGCGCCCCATCAAAAACGCGGATGCACCGGTCAATTTGGTACACCAGCAAGATGTGATACGAGCCATCCAGCTGGTCATCGAGCAAAACGCCTGGAACAAAACCTATAATGTATGTGGGGCCGATCATCCAACTAAGGGCGAATACTATAAAAATGCGGCGCTGGCCCTAGGATTAGATCCACCCACAACCGAGGCAGGCGGCCAAGATGGAAAATGGGTCGACAGCTCAAAAATACGGGAACAGCTGGGGTGGGCGAGTAGGAATTAGGCCCGGCGCCACCAAGCTCTGTAGGCGTCGTCCGCCGAGCTGTGCTCGTCGGACGACAAGAATATGCACAGGGCTAAGCTTTGGATTTCCTCGCTCTCCGTGTGCTGCACCCGGAGCCACCCCGCTCTGCGTGGTCCCGTTAAATGCACGCTCTGGGTGCGAATCATTTGAATTGGACACTGATTTTCGCGGGATTAACCCAGATACGAGCACAGTCAAAATCTGCGTTTGCCGGTATTGATCCGTGTGCTGTTATACGCCGCTTGGAAAGTGGCTACTCCGTGTTCGATTTGGAAATAACCTCCAACAGATCGGTTCCATTTCGATACCCTTTTTGCTTGCGCCATTCCATAGGGTGCCAGGCGGGCAACAGCAGCACCTTATCAGCTGCGACTGCATCAAAAATAGACCCACTGATCTTTGTATAGCCGATATACTCCCGATAGGCACCAGAGCGGACACTGGGTCTTAAGGGAGCAATGACAAAATCGCAGCGAGTCAGATATTCATGGAAAGTTCGATCATCGAGTCCTTTAGGTTGGTAAATTAATTGCACCGATGGGCCCAATGCCGAGAACTGATCGACAATGCGTGGGGTCGCAACCTGACCGGCTAGAACGAGCTCGATCATCGGCCTATGGGTTGGTAGCGGTTGCAAGGCTTCGACTATGGGATTATAGTCTCGAAATCGGTCATCGACCCGGCCGGGTATGAAAAGGCGTATAAGATTTTCAGATGCCTTGTTGTCTTTACCATTAATGTCTTCTCTTGGGAATGCAAATGGGAAAGTAATAACCGGCCAACCAGGCTTTCGCTTACACAAATAATAGCGCATAGAGTCGGTAGGTACCAAAAGGTGTTTCGCTCCTTCAAGTAGTTTTAGCAGCTTGGATCTCCGCCAGCGATCTCGGAGATAGCGGGCCAGGTTTTTGGGCTGATAATCATATAAAGGCCCGCCTAGCCAGAGAGACAAATTGTGCCCGACTACCCAATAATTATGACCCGCAAGTAAAGGCCACCAGCGACTGGGATCATTGCCGATAGTCACAAGAATGGTCAAGTCGACTTCGGGTAGTAGCCTAGGTATTTCTGCCAGGCCATGGCACTCGAAATTCGGTAGGTTTTTTTGGGCCCAAGGCAGGTGGTATGTATTTAAGGCAACGCTTACTTCCGCGCCCTGCTCTTCAGAAAAATACCGGCTCCATCTCGCTACGATCTCGATATGATCTAGCGGCTCGATGAGAAGAATGCGAGGAGTTTTTTTATCCACGGTTGGAGGATGTCGCGCCAGGCGCCCGGCCAAATATACCGCCATGCGATCAGCAACACGATGCCGTAAACGAAGGCAGGTACAGCGAGGGCCCAAAACCCGCTTACTGTTTTAGTGTACAGTAGGATAACCGCTGGGATCGAGGCCAGCACACTAGCTAAAACCGGCTGCAAGAGCACGGCGACCACCTGCGGAAGTCCTCCCCCCAGCAAACGGCTGCACCAGTGAATGGATACGAGATAATATGAAATGCTGGCTATGGCATATACTGCCGCTACTGTTAAGACCGAGCGACCGAACATAGCCGCCGCTACGACCGAGAGTATGAGCAAGACCTTGAGCGGCCCCATAAATTTGAGTTGCCGCTGCGTGGCACCTGCTGCTTGCGCTACGGCATCTTCGAGCATCCCTATGAGCTGTAGCAGGGCCAGGGCTGCGAATATCCTGCCCAAAGGTACCATGAGCCCCCAGGCAGGCCCCAGCCACCAATCGACAAACGGTTCGACCAAAATAACGGCTAGGATCACCGCTGGATACCCCAGCCAGGCGATAGACCGCACCCCCGCCAGATAGGTGTCGAACCCGTCGAGGCCTCGCTCCCGGTCGCGTGCTATGCGCGGCAGCATGACCCGCCCGAAGCCGCGCGTGAGTGTCATGAATGGCATAGTAAGCAGTGCGTATGCACGCCCATAAACCCCCAGCTGATCGTCGCCAAATCGGCGCCCGATGAGCAAATCGTCGAGTCGCCGACTGAGAAAAATCAGGATAGAGCTGACCGTGATGGGCAAGCCAAACTGGAAGTGCCTTTTGAGCTGGTCGACCCCAAAAGAGAGATAGCCATAGTCTCTTCTGACCCACACCAGCACGGCCAGCATGAGCACGCTGGGTAAGACCTCGCGCACAGAAAGTGCCATTTCGTCCAGCTCGTAGAAGGCCAAAAACAAGGCTGGAATGACCCCCATGACGTAAGTGACCAACTCGACCTGGGTCATCCATTTGAAGAGCCCTTCGCGTTCTAGCTGAGCTTCGGGCATGACGGTCCATAGCAGGATAGTAGCTCTAACTGCAAATGCCCACTTTAGTAAGTCCGATAGCTCGGTGCGAAAGAACTGCTCGACCCAGCTCCAGCCCAGCACAATAGCCGCACCGGCCAGAATACCCAGCAAAAAGTGAAGTGCGTTGAGCTGCCCGAGTTCGCGTTTGCTGAGCTGCTCTTGGTAGATCATGCTGCGGCTCAGTCCCCAATCGAGTAACATGAATAAGAACTCGGCGGTGAGCACGGCCATAGCTACCCGCCCGAATACATCGGGTTCGATGAGGCGCATGAGCAGCAGGGTAGAAATTAGACGGAAAATAAGCCGCCCGACCCGACCCGATAGCGCCCAGGCAAAGTTTTTGCGCAGGGTAGCATCCATGAGGAGGGCAAAGATATAAGAGTTTGTTTCCCTTCAACTATGCTGCAAGGCCGGCCGATCCCCTTCATCCGAGAGCTTGCCTTCTAGCTTGTCGACCGCTCGCTGAACAGTATTGAAATAATGCCCTTTCCCGAATCGCTTCATCAGTCCGCTAGTATGTAGCAGATCGCGCACCGGCCCGATGGCACCGCAGAGATAGAGGTCTATCCCTTCGCTCAGTAAGCGTTCGTGTAGCTGCTCTAGGGCGTAAATACCTGTAGAGTCGATATCGTTGATGGTGTGGGCGTCTAGTATGACGGCCCTGGTTGTTTCAGCTCGCTTTTCGATCAGCTCTTCGAGCTCGTCGCGGAAGTATTCGGCATTGCCGAAAAACAGCTCGGCATCGAATCGGACAATGAGGACATCGGTAAAGGTTTCCAGTTTGTCGAATCGTTCTACATTTCTGTACTCGGTGGTGCCGGGCAGTCTGCCTAGCTCGGCCAGGTGTGGTCTGGCACTGCGTATCATGACTCGGCCGAGTGATGTCAGTAAGCCTGCACCGATGCCCCACTGCAAGCCCCCCAGGAGGGTGAATACCAGGGTTACGATCAGGCTAAACAAGTCTTTGCGGTCCAGGTGCCAGAGGCGCTTCATCTCGGCCAGATTAAAAAGCTTTTCGACCGATAGCACGATGATGACGGCCAGACTCGCCAGAGGCAAGTGGTAGAATAAATCGGTCAGTATGAAAAGGGCTAATACCACTATGACTAGCGTCAGCAGGTGTGCCCTAAAGGTCTTCACCCCCTGCCGATCAGCCACCGCCGAGCGGCTGAAGCTGGCCGAGGTCGGAATCGCCTGAAAAAAGCTGCCTGTTATCTTGGAAAGCCCCAAAGCGATCAACTCGCGGTTGGGCTGGGCGCGGTAGTAAGCATATCGCTCTTCATAGGTCTTTGCAATAGATACGGTCTCGACAAAGGAGAGCATGGCCAGTATGAGGGCAGCGGGTAGCAATCTGACCCAGGTCGTCGACTCGCCCGATACCCACTGAATAGGAAGAGCAAGTTCGGGCAGCCCACGTGGCAGTTGGCCAACGACATTTACCCCGGAAGACTCCCAATGAAAAGCCGCCGCACAGACCGTAGACAACACGACCAAGAGTAGCGTGCCTGGCCATCTCGGCAGGAACCGCCGAAGCACAAGCAAAAACACCAAGCTACCCAGGCTGATAGCGGCAGTGAGCCAGTGAATTTCACTGAGGTGACCGACAAAATTTTGGAGGGTACCAACCAGATAGGATGCCCTCGGCATACTGATGCCGAACAGCGTTTTGAGCTGCGATAGCATGATCAGTATGGCCGCCGCCGATACAAAACCGCTGATGACCGGCCTACTGAGCAAGGTAACAATAACGCCAAGCCGGAACAAGCCGAATAGTAGCTGGATAATGCCCGTCAGGCAGGCCAGCGCGATAGCCAGCGCAAGGTATTCGTCCGTAAAAGGAACGGCCATGGTACCGAGTGCACCCAAGGTGACCAGCGAAGCTAAAGCGGTAGGCCCGACCGACACCTGCGGGCAGCTGCTGAACAGGCTGTAGACCAGCAAAGGAACCAGTGAGGCGTAGAGACCGTAAATGGGGTCTACACCGGCCAGCAAGGCATAGGCCATGGCCTGAGGCACCAATAAAATACCGACTGTTATGCCGCCTAATGCTTCGCGCTTAAAGCCACCGTCTTCGTAGCGCAGTGGCCGGGGAAACCAAGATTGAGATCGCGATTTTCTAGGCAGCAGTAGCGGTTTTTTCGGTCGCTAGTATGTCTTCGACCTTATCTTGAATATTGACGAGCTGATGGAAGCCGCGTGCCTTGAGGATGCTAGCGGCAATGGTAGACCGATATCCGCTGCGGCAGTGTAGATAATAGGTCTGCGATTGGTCGAGCTCGCTCATGGAATCGTTGAGATAGTCGAGCGGATGATTTTTGGCGTAAGATAAATGTCCACCTTTCCATTCATTAGACTTCCGCAGGTCGAGTGTCGTGGCCTGGCTGTTTGCCTGCTGATGATCTTCCAGCTGGTGGGCTTTAATGGTTTCGATATGGTCTAGCTCTCGGCCGCTGGCTTGCCATCCTGCCATATCGGTATCGAGATAGCCGATTACCCGGTCGAAGCCAACACGCGCGAGTCGGGTTACGGCTTCCTCTTCGCGACCCTTGGGTGCTACGAGCAAGATCGGCCGATCCAAATTGGGGATCATGGCACCAGCCCAGGGGGCAAAACTCCCATCTAGGCCGATGAAGATGCTGTTGGGTATGAAGCCCTTTACAAACTCAGTCTTGTCTCTTACATCGAGCACCAGTGCTTCCTCTCGATTGGCCGCCACCTCGAATTCGGCTGGGCTTAGTGCTTGTAAACCCTGGTCGAGTGCCTGCTTGAAAGAGTCGTAGCCTTGCTTATTGAGGCGGGCATTCTCGAAGAAATAAGCCGGTGGTGGCATAAGCCCATCGGTGACTTCTTTGATGAATTCATCGCGGGTCATATTTGCTCGTAGGGCGTAGTTTGTCTGCTTTTGGTTGCCGAGCGTATCGGTAGTCTCGCGGCTCATTTTTTTGCCGCAGGCCGAACCGGCACCGTGGGCAGGGTAGACGATTACGTCGTCGGGTAGGGGCATTACTTTCTCGCGCAAGGAGTCGAACAATACGCCTGCCTGATCTTCCATAGTGATACCACTACCAGGCTGTGAGAGGTCGGGCCTGCCTACATCCCCTATGAAGAGGGTGTCGCCTGTAAAAAGTGCCTTGGGCTGACCGCTACCGTCGCGCAGTAGGTAGCAGGTACTCTCGTTGGTGTGACCGGGGGTGTGTAAGACCTCGATACTGACCTGGCCCAGGGGGAGTACTTCTCCGTCCTTGGCTTCGTATTTTTCGTAGTCGGTCTTGGCACCGGGGCCATAGACGATCTTGGCACCGGTTGCTCTGGCCAAGTCGAGGTGTCCGCTCACGAAGTCGGCGTGAAAGTGGGTCTCGAAGATATACTTGAGCTTAGCCCCCGACCGCTCGGCGCGCTTAATGTAGGTCTGATAGTCCCGCAAAGGATCGATGACGGCGGCCTCGCCATTACATTCCAAATAGTATGCACCCTGTGCGAGACAGCCGGTATAGATTTGTTCGATAATCATGGAGCTAAAGTAGTTGCTGGTACAAAGATAATATATGAAGGTTCCATCATGTATTAAAGTTTTATCTGCTTACCTGATTTTTATCGGTCGGATCTTCGCACACTTCTGTGTTTGAGTCAGACTGCAAAGGGTGTATCTTTGCAGTCTTATGGAAGTTTTCAACCGAGTAGAAGAACTGATTAAAGAGGTCGAAGTGGCCCAACCCAATGATGCCGATGCGCTAGAGCAATTTCGCATCCGCTATCTGGGTAGTAAAAACGTGATCAAGCCTTTGATGGGTGAGATTCGCAATGTACCCAACGAGAAGAAGCGCGACTACGGCCAGCTGATTAACCGTGCCAAGCAGGTGGCTCAAGATCGATACGATGCCCTGCAAGCGCAGCTGGCGGGTGCGGCCGTGGCCGAGCAAGCCGCCTCGCTAGACCTGACCGCTCCGGCCGAGCCCATGCCTTTGGGTACCCGCCACCCGATATCGCTTACCATGCGGCGGATCGTGCGCATATTCGAGCGGATTGGCTTCACCGTTGCCGAGGGCCCCGAAGTGGAAGACGACTGGCACAACTTCACCGCCATGAATACGCCGGAAGATCACCCCGCCCGCGACATGCAAGACACTTACTACCTGGCGGATGATATGCCTACGAGTTCTCCTCCCCCGGAGCGGCAAATGGGTGAAGGGTCCCATTTGCATAGCGAGGCAGGGAGAGGGATATCCATGCTCCTCCGCACCCATACCAGCAGCGTACAGGCCCGCGCCATGAAAACTGATAAGCCGCCCATTCGAATCATAGCACCAGGGCGAGTATATCGCAATGAAACGATCAGTGCACGCAGCCATGCGCAGTTTCACCAAGTAGAAGGCCTGTATGTGGCCGAAAAGGTCAGCTTTGCCGATATGAAAGCCACCCTCCTACACTTCGCCCGCGAGATGTACGGTGCCGATACCAAGATCAGGTTGCGCCCCAGCTATTTCCCCTTCACCGAGCCCAGCGCCGAGATGGATATCTGGTGGGGCCTGGAGTCAGAACACGACTACCGCATTACGAAAGGTACCGGTTGGCTAGAGATACTCGGTTGCGGTATGGTCGACCCCGCCGTACTCGAAAACTGTGGCATAGACTCCGAGAAGTATACAGGCTACGCTTTCGGTATGGGTATAGAGCGCCAGGCGATGCTACTCTACAACATCACCGATATCCGGCTGATGTTCGAGAACGATGTGCGGTTTTTGAGGCAGTTTGCGGGGGTGCGGTAGGGAATGATTATCGATAGCTGTAAAGCCCGTCTTTGAAAATCCACCTCTGGGCTAACGCTTTACCACACTACCTCATTCCAAGGTACCTGCTGCACCTCATTAAGCCTCATTGAATCTGGACCGGCATAGATCAAACGACGTTCGGCTGTAGGAAAAAGCTGGTCGGCCAGCTTATTTAGTGGGCGGATTAAACGGGGGTGAAAAGTTTCGGTGCCTTTAATTTCCCATACGACAGCTTTGATGGGGTAATCATTAACAAGATCAATTTCCCGTCCATTGGAATCCCTGAAAAAATGGAAGGTGGGACGCTCGCCATTGTGAAAGGTCGACTTCATAGCATCGGCGACAATCATATTTTCAAAAATGTTACCGTACAGATGGAAGTTGCGTAACTCACTAGACGCTCTCAGTCCAAGTAAATAGCAAAGTAAGCCCGTATCGTAAAAGTAAAGTTTTGGTGATTTGACCAATCGGCGACTCACACTTTTGAAATAAGGGGGAAGGCGGAAAACCAGATAGCTTTGCTCCAAAATAGATATCCAGGCTTGTATGGTCTTCACATTAACCCCTACTAAGGTCGCCAAATTGGAGTAGTTCGTTAGTTGGCCTACACTGCCTGCAAGTGCTTCGAGTAAGCGATTGAATAATTGCAGGTTGGCTGTGTCGATCAACCCACTGACATCGCGCTGAACGTAACTGTACATGTAGCTCCCGTAAAATAGGTCGGAGTCGGTTTCTCCTTCAAGATGACCAGGGTAAAATCCTTCAAAGCAAGTGTCTAGCTGATCGTTCACTAAGCGGCCCGCAGCGCGCAACTCTGTCAAATCAAGTGGTAAAAGGCGCGCGATGCCTACTCGTCCCGCCAAAGATTGATTGATGCTTTTTCGCAGCAAAAAATCCTGAGAACCAGAAAGAACAAAGCGCCCAGGCCTACGATCTTCGTCGACCATAACCTGCAAATAAGAGAAAAGGTCTGGCACATGTTGAGCCTCGTCAAAAATGACCTGATCGTTGTATTCGCGCAGGAAACCTTCAGGGTCTTCCGCAAAAGATTTCCGCAGCCGAGGCAACTCAAAATTGACATAGCGGTAGTCCGAGAAGTGGTTGCGTAGCAATGTTGTTTTCCCCGCTTGGCGTGGACCTGTGATGCTTAGTACCGGGAAGGCTTTTCTCAAGCGTTCTAGGTAGCGGCTAAGTCGGCGAGGGAGTATCATTTTATGTAAATTTGGAATCGAATTCCAAATTTACATAGTTTTTAATTCAAAATCGTAGCCTGAAATGCTCGGAGGGCATAAAATGAACAAACTTTTCTATTTTTATGTAATCCGCACTTGTTCTTCCGTTTTCCCATGTCAATCACTTGTACGACTTGAAAGCTCGTCTCGACATTATACAGGTCTACTGGCCGCAGGAAGTAGCGTCCTTCGCTGACATCTATTTCCACCCCGAAACCAGATAAAAAAACTGAGCATCAGCGTATTACAAAGCATCGAGCGCATGGATCAAAACCACGATATTTTTGAAAAGATTTTATCCAATAAAGACTTCGGCGGCATGGTCAAGCGCATTGAAAAGAAGGCGATTTATGAGAAAGCTAAGACTTCGTGAAAAATGCCTCCTCTCTACCCCAATTCCAGCCCCATCTCCGGCCGCGGTGTCTTCACCGCTGAAGCCCTACCAAAAGGCTCTGCTATTGAGATTGCGCCAGTGATTGTGCTTTCCAAGGAAGACAAAGAGGCCATCCACCAGACGCACTTACACGATTACTACTTCGATTGGGGCAAAGACGGGCGTGCTGCCATTGCTTTGGGCTTCGGCAGCTTGTACAATCACTCCCCCGACCCCAATGCCGATTACTACATGGACTTCGAAGCGCAGACCATAAACTTCTTTACCCGCCGCGATATCGCGGCGGGCGAAGAAATTACCATCGATTATGGTAATAAACTTTGGAAATAGTTTTTTTGGCGCTAGCCAAAAAAATTATTCTTCTTCACTGACTATTCCCAACTTCTCCTTCACCATATCCATAATATCTTCCGACTCTTTGGCATAGAGTACCGCATTGAAGACACCTGTATCGAAGATCATGAGAAAGCCATTGGCTTGAGCCACATCTTCTATAGCTTGTTGGGCTTTCTCGACGACGGGCTCGAGTAGCTCGGCGCGCCTTTGCTCTAGCTTCTGTGCAGCTTCTTGCTCAAAGTTGAGCACACCTTGGCGCTTGGCTTCGACGCCTTCTGCCATCAAGCGTAGTTGATTAGGAGAGAAATTTTCGCTGGCTTGGGCTTCTTGAAATTCTTTGGCTGCGACCTCAAATTCCTCAAGCATCTTTTCTCCTTCTGCAACCAATTGATCGTTCAGGGTTTGTAGTTCAGATTCCGCAGCGGCAGATTCTGACATTTGAGCTAGAAGCCCGCTGAAATTGAGGTGGCCGTAGCGTTGGGCCTGAACAGAGAAGGCGAGGCCAGCCAGGCAACAGAGTAAAAGTAGTTTCTTCATAAGGCTAGTGAAAATGCGCGGGCTGTCGATAAGTCCGCAGGCAGACTGTTTTTAGATGATTGGTTTCGGGAAATCTGCCGTGTTTGGCCCGAAGCAAAAACTTGCTTCCGCTCCCGGCCCGCAAAGATAATGAGAATGCACAAAGCTGAAAGGTTGGCCGCCAAGAAGAAAATTTTAAAACAAAAAATGTTTAAATTTTGTATTTTTAAAACAAAATACGTTGCTTTGTGCATGTAAATGCAATGGTAATGAAAAACTCTACACACCCTGTACGTTACGACATACGCGAAGCTTTACTAGCCTACTGGATAAAAATCAAGCAACAGTTCACCAGCCCGTGGACGAAGTTGGTTTTTTTACTGAGCTTGACGGTACTGCTGACGCAGCAGGAATTCTCCTTCGGTCTGAGTATGCATAGCGGCGATTGGTTTGGTGGGTCTACGGTTACGACCACTTCATCGATATATGATATGAGTGGGCAGAACGTGTCACTTTTGGTCAACAATGAAGCGTACGAGCCAGCACGAGATACGCGTATCAATGACCCCAAGCATCGTCAGCGTCTAGCATATATCGAAACTTACCGCGCCGCCGCCGAAGCCGAGATGCACGCCCATGGTATACCTGCCAGTATAACTTTAGCACAGGGTCTGCTCGAAAGTGGTGCCGGCCAGTCGAGTCTGGCCAAAAAGGCGAATAATCACTTCGGCATCAAGTGCTTTAGCCAAACCTGTAGCCGCGGGCATTGCACCAATTTCGACGATGATACCCACAAAGACTTCTTTATCGTCTACGATTCGCCTGAGGCCAGCTACAAGAGCCACAGCCGGGTGTTGTCACATAGCCGTTATCGCAAACTTTTCCAGCTGAGTATGACCGATTACAAGGGCTGGGCCAAAGGCTTGAGTAAGGCAGGCTATGCTACGGATCCCAAGTACGCAGACAAACTGATCAGTTTGGTGGAAGAGTATGGCCTGGATCGGTATGATGTAGCCCAGTAGATTGCTTTTGTGATTTGTGCCAAAGACACAAATCACAAAAACAAGACTAGTAAGATTTTTTAGGTTTGACGTTTTGAGTGTGGATGCCTGCTTCCAAAAGGGAGCGGGCTCTTTTAGTGTAAGTTTTCCAATGAATGTCGGAGAAATTCATTGAAAAACAGGAATTTGTGTCCTGGAATGTATGGAAACATTTGAAATCCTTAGTTGGATAGCGACAGTCCTGAGTTTAGCATATGTAATATTGGCTGCGCGTTCCAGCATCTGGTGCTGGGTATTTGCCGGGATCGGATGCGCTATTTGGGCCTATGTGAGTTATGAAAGCCTTTTGTACTCTGATGCGGGCTTGCAGTTGTTTTATATGGGTATGGCGGTAGTTGGCTGGATAAACTGGAACAGAAAAACAAGCCGCGACGAAGAATTGCTCCCCATCAAACGCATGAGCTTGCAAGAACATCTATTGGTTTGGGTTGTGGGCTTGCCGCTGGGCTATGCACTGGGTCGATATCTTGGAGAAGAGTGGGGAGCAGTAGCCACCTACTGGGATGCCTACACCACTGTATTCAGCGTGATCATCACCTTTGCCGTTATCAATCGACGTCTGGAGAACTGGCTCTACTGGATCGCAATAGACATCGTGACCGGCCTGCTGTATTACAGTCGGGAGTTGTACGCGTTTGCCTTAGTTATGTTAGCCTACACCGTGGTAGCCGTCATAGGGTATGTAAGCTGGAAGAAGGAAATGGAGGTGCACGAGTTACAAATAGCGAAAACAGATTAGACGAAGTCTAAATAAATTCCCGATGCACTAACTCCTAAGCTTATTTATCGAACAATGACGGGCTAAATCGTATTTTTGCAGAAGAATTACAAACGAGTATGAAAACTCGCTTAGAAAAGTTATTTTACAGACTCTTTTAAGCAGCACAGTGCTTGATTCTAAGACCTATTCTAGCTTAATTTTTTTGTATGGTAAGCCACTTGATCAAACGAAGTTATGTACCTCTGGTACTTTCGATTTTCCTGCTGGGGCAATCGCAAGCAGCCAGTGGATGGGGCAATTTTTTGCTGTATGGTTTAGCAGGAATAGCGGTCTTGATCTTTTTCTTCTTTTTGACCAGCGTAGCGGATAATCTATTGGTCATCGAGTCGAAAGCAGTCGGTGCTGACAAAACAGGTGCAAATCTGGGTTTATTTCCTAGGGTAAAAGATCTGTTTGGTGGGCGCAAGCCAGACTACCTGTTGGAGAAACACGTCTACGACCTCAAGAAAGGCTACAATCTGCCATTGGATGGTGAGCCCGCTGATGACGTAGAAGAGGCCAATAAGGTAACGCGATACGCCATTCAGCCACCTAATTTTATCGGGTTACAGCCAATCCCCAAGATGCTGGTAGCTATAGGCGACTCTGTGAAAGCAGGCGAGCCTATTTTCTTCGATAAAAAAATGGACCGCATCAAGTTTGTGGCACCAGTCAGCGGGGAGATTATCGAAGTGAAAAGGGGAGCTAAGCGATCGATTGTCGAGGTGATAATACTAGCTGACAAAGAGCAAGTCTCCGTCAAATACGATTTACCTGATCTGGATGGCGACCGCAAGGAACTGGTCGACTTCTTGTTGGAGAGCGGTGCTTGGCCTATTTTTAAGCAGCGTCCATTTAATATTATAGCCGACCCAGACGTAATGCCAAGAGACATTTTCGTCTCTACTTTCGATAGTGGACCACTCGCACCAGACTACAGTATGCTGGTAAAAGGCCGCGAAAAAACCTTCCAAAAAGGACTAGATGTACTCACTCGCCTCACGGATGGATTGGTATACTTGGGCTTAGACGGGAGAGGTTCTGAAGCACCATCTGATGCATATGCAGATGCAGAAGGTGTAGAGAAGCGCTACTTCAGAGGCAAGCACCCGGTCGGCAATGTGGGCGTACAGATTCACCACATTCACCCCATAAATGGGGTAAATAAGGTCTGGACCGTCGACGTGAATGGCGTACTGCTACTCGGTGAGCTATTTCTGAATGGCGTTTACGATACGAGTCGGGTTATCGGCCTGAGCGGAACGCCACTCGAAGCTCCAGTTCATGTAAAGACTTACGCAGGTGCAAACCTCGGCGAGTTGCTGGATGGCCGCCTAACGAATGGTGTAGATGGTAATCGAATCATCAGCGGGAATGTGCTCTCGGGCAGCCAGCGAGAAGCCGATGGTTTTCTAGACTTCTACGATGCACAAGTAACTGTGCTGACTGAAGGCGACAAGCCCGAACTATTCGGCTGGTTGCTACCTCTAAAAGCTAGAGCTTCTATCTCACCGACCATCCCTAATCTAGCCGGCAAAATCGAAGCAACGACAAACACCCACGGCGAAAAGCGTGCCTTCGTAGTGACCAACGACTACGAGGCTGTAATGCCTATGGACATTTACACCCAACAGCTTATGAAAGCCATCATGGTCAATGACTTCGAGGGCATGGAAGGGCTGGGTATTTACGAACTGGTAGAAGAAGATGTGGCGCTGGCAGAATTCGCTTGTGTCTCCAAACAGCCATTGCAGCAAATTCTTCGGACAGGTTTAGACGTCATGCGCGAACAAAGTTGATGCCTAAAGCGTGATTATACAGTAAACACCAACAATACTCTTACAAGATAAAAAAGGCTACGGCCAAGAAGAAAAACCAGTATGAAACTTCACGATTTCTTCAAGCGTATCGAACCCGACAAGAGCAACAAGTTCTTGCATACCACCTACGATGCCTTTTATACTTTCCTGTTTCAGCCAGGCGAGGTAACACACGGTGGTGTACACGTACGCGATGGTATGGACCTCAAGCGGTTGATGGTCCAGGTCGTACTGGCTCTTCAGCTATGCTATCTGTTTGGTACCTGGAATATCGGTCACCAGCACTTTGTGGCGCAAGGGATGTACGAAGGTCTGCTCGAAGGCTTGCACCTTAAGATCACTTACGGGCTGATTAAAATTATACCCATCTTTATTGTAACACATGTAGTGGGTTTGGGCATCGAATTTATCTACGCGGCCAACAAAGGGCATGCCGTAGAAGAAGGCTTCCTGGTCTCAGGAGCATTGATCCCGCTCATCATGCCACCCGACATATCATTGATCTGGCTTGCTGCGGCTGTTGCTTTTGCCGTTATTCTTGGTAAAGAGGCCTTCGGTGGTACTGGAATGAATATCTGGAATGTCGCACTGCTGGCCCGGGTGTTCATTTTCTTTGCTTACCCGACCTCTATTATTGGAGATGAAGTCTGGGTAGCGGGTATGGAAAACATAGGTGGTGGTGTATTCCAGTCGCAAGAGTATGGTTTCGTCTATGGCATCTTCGATTCTATATTCGGTGCTGCGGGCTGGAGTACCTTCGGAGAAGGAACGGTCATGGCTGCCGATGGCTGGACAGGGGCAACACCACTCCGATTGGCGGCGACCGGTGGTTGGGACAGCGTAATGGCCAACTACAGTGTATCACAAATGTGGTGGGGCAATATTCCCGGCTCGATTGGCGAGACAAGTAAGCCGCTCATCATAATTGGTATGATTTTCCTGATGGTAACGCGCATAGCTGATTGGCGCATTATCGTAGGTGGCTTGCTCGGCTTTGTAGCATGCGGATTGTTCATAAACGGATTGGCACCCCCAGCGGATGCTATTACTGAAAACACCCCGGCTATCTTCCAATTCATGGCCATTCCCTGGTATCACCAAATGATCATGGGCAGCTTCCTGTTTGCGATTACCTATATGGCCACCGATCCCGTATCGGCTACGAGTACGGCACGCGGTAAATGGATATATGGGTTCCTGATCGCTTTTATCGGACTAATTATTCGGGTGCTCAACCCAGCTTATCCGGAGGGTTGGATGTTATCTATCCTACTGCTCAACACCTTCGCACCACTGATCGACCACTATGTGTACGCAGGCAACATGAAGCGTCGCCTCAAGCGCGTTACCCAGATGGCCAAAGTACGCGAGGAATTGATCACCGCCAAAGAACAGAAGGGGACGGAGATACTGTCGCCTCAAAATTTTTAATGTTCCCACCTGCGGAAGTCCAAAAAAATAAAAAACCATGAGTACCAGATACGTCTATCTCTTCGCCGGTGCTATGACAGTCGTTGCTGCTGGCTTGCTAGCGGGCTTGCGTACAGTTACCGAAGATATAGCCAAGCAAAATGAAGACATCTTCAATAAGCGGGCGATCCTTTCGGCGGTAGCTGATCCGCTGGCTGAGCAAGGGTTGGACCCATCGGTAATGAGCGGAGAGGAGGTGCTGCAGTTTTTTGAAGAAAATGTAGTGAGTATGGCCGTTAGTGCGGATTCTGGTGAGCCCATAGATGGTATTACTGCTGACAGCATAGATTTCGTAGCTGAAATTCGAAAGCCCCTGGAGGAACAGCGACTTCCATTGTATAAAATGGATATCAGTGGTGATAACTATACGGTATTATTCTTGCGCGGCAATGGGCTCTGGGATGCCATATGGGGAAATATCGCTTTGTCGCCTGACTTGAATACGATTGCTGGCGTAACTTTCGACCATGCTGCCGAGACAGCTGGCCTGGGTGCCCGGATCAAAGACGATGCCAAATGGGTAGCTCAATGGAAGGGTGAACAGATATATAATGATGAAAATCTGGTTGGTATCCGCGTGGTAAAAGGCGGTGCACTGGCCGACGATATCCATGCTGTAGATGGCCTTACAGGTGCCACAATTACGGCCGACGGTGTAGAAGCTATGCTAGACAAAGGACTTGCAGCCTACCAAGCTTTCTTGAACAATTCGAGACAAACCAAATAAACCACCCGGAATCTAAAGAAATAATCATGGCAGAAACAACCACCCAAGCACCGCTGGATGCGCCGGTAAAAAAGAAAGAACCCACTTTTGCCTTCGGTAAAAAAGAGCGGGCACTTATATATGATCCGCTGCTGGATAACAATCCTATTACCATCCAGGTATTGGGCATTTGTTCGGCTCTGGCCGTGACGGCGCAGGTTGTGCCTTCGCTGGTTATGTCGGTGGCTGTGGTATTCGTGTGTGCTTTCGCAAACTTGTTTACTTCATTGCTTCGCAATGCCATCCCGAAGCAGATACGCCTGATCGCCCAGCTGGTGATTATCGCTACGCTGGTTACGGTGGTGGAGCTGGTACTCAGAGCTGCTTCTTACCCCGTGTATCGATCGCTATCGGTCTACATCGGTCTGATTATTACGAATTGCATCGTGATGGGGCGTTTGGAAGCGTTTGCTATGGCGCAAAAGCCCTGGAAGTCTTTCCTAGACGGCGTGGGTAATGGCCTCGGATATGGCCTCATACTGGTAGCTGTTGCCGTAGTGCGCGAATTTATGAGCAACGGCACGCTATTTACGGGTAGTTCAGTGGCTTTGAACATCATCGGTGCCGGTGAAGAATTCTTGATCAATACAACCGCAGAATCCGGCATCGGTACCTGGTTTTCTTGGTATCAAAATAATGGTCTGATGGCCCTCTCGGTATCGTCCATGTTCGTGATTGCCGTGTTTATATGGATACAGCGCGCTAAGAGTCCTAAACTGGTAGACATCAGCTAAATGAAGGTAGCCTGATCGTTTGGCGGTCGGCGCAAAAGAAAAACAATGGGAGAATTTTTTAACATCTTCATCGAAACAGCCTTCATTGGCAACCTGGTACTTGCCTATTTTTTGGGTATGTGCTCTTACTTGGCGGTGTCTAAGTCGCTAAGCACAGCTTTTGGTCTGGGTCTGGCGGTCATATTCGTATTGGGCATCACCATGCCGATCAACTGGCTGATCTACAATGTATTATTGGTCAATTTTGAGCTGGAATTCCTGCGCTTTATCATCTTCATATCGGTCATCGCTTCTATGGTACAGCTGGTCGAGATGATCGTCGAGAAGTTCAGTCCGAGCTTGTATGCGGCCCTGGGTATTTTCCTACCCTTGATCACGGTAAACTGCGCCATTTTGGGTGGTTCGCTATTTATGGTCTCTCGCGACTACACAATGGGTCAGTCTATTGCGTTTGGACTAGGCGGGGGCTTTGGTTGGTTTTTGGCCATCATCGCCATTGCAGCCATACGTGAAAAGATCAGATACAGCAATGTGCCGCCTGCCATGCGCGGACTCGGGATGGCCTTCTTGCTGACCGGGCTTATGGGGCTAGCGTTCTTGGGCCTTTCGGGTATTGACCCGGCTATTTTTGGTGGATGGAATCCGCCGCAATAAAAGAATTAACTTTATTCAGTCCGACTGCTGGTCGGATTGTATAGAACTACAAAACTTAAAATCATGACAGTCCTTTGGGCAATCGTCGTATTTAGCGCAATCATCGCCTTGCTGGTAGCTATGCTGCTATTTGCACGTAAAAAACTCATCCCTCAGGGTGAGGTTAAGATTGTGGTCAATGGTGATGAAGAAAATCCACTGCTCGTTCAGCCGGGTTCATCGCTGCTAAACGTGCTATCTGATAAGTCGGTCTTTTTGCCATCGGCTTGTGGTGGCGGTGGTACCTGCGCCATGTGCGAGTGCCATATCGATGCTGGCGGTGGAGACGTACTGCCTACCGAGCTCAACCACCTGACGCGTCGTGAAGTAGCCGAGAATCTGCGCCTCGCCTGCCAGGTCAAAGTGCGTTCTGATATGCAGATCCGTATACCAGAAGAGATCTTCGGTATCAAAAAGTGGGAGTGCACGGTCAAGTCGAACTACAATGTCGCGTCCTTCATCAAGGAGTTCGTCGTAGAGCTACCTGAAGGTGAGGCCATGGACTTCGAGTCTGGTGGATACATTCAGATCGACGTACCGGTTGTGACGATCGACTATAAGAATATGGACATCACCGCTCACCCAGAGCACCACGGCGATGACCCCAATAAGTTTCAGAGCGAGTGGGATAAATTCGGCCTATGGGACCTCAAGATGGTCAATGACGAAGAGCAGTTTCGCGCCTATTCTATGGCCAATCACCCGGCCGAGGGTAATATCATCATGCTCAACATTCGTATCGCCACGCCACCCTGGGATAGAAAAAATAACGCCTGGATGGATGTAAACCCCGGTGTTTGCTCCAGCTATGTTTTCGATCAGAAGCCTGGCGACAAGGTTACGATCTCTGGCCCTTACGGTGAGTTCTTCATCAAGCCTACCGACAAAGAGATGGTCTACATCGGTGGTGGTGCTGGTATGGCACCCCTGCGCTCGCACCTCTTCCACCTCTTCCACACTCTTAAGACGTCTAATCGGAAAGTATCCTTTTGGTACGGTGGTCGTACGCGTCGCGAGTTGTTCTACATCGAGCAGTTTCGTCAGATCGAGAAGGAGTTTCCCAACTTCCGCTTCTATGTAGCCCTCGACAATCCGCTGCCCGAAGACAACTGGCAGGTCAAAGAGGACCTCGATGCGCCTGGCGATGGCTTCCAAGGCTATATCATGCCGGTAGTTATGGAGCAATATCTGAAAAACCACCCCGAGCCTGAGGAAATCGAATACTACTTCTGCGGTCCGCCGCTGATGAATGCCTCCGTCATTCAGGCACTGGATGAACTGGGCGTTCCCGAAGAGAATATCGCATTCGATGACTTCGGAGGGTAGCCAAAAAGATCAGAAATCCTCGTCGCCTCGCGACGGGGATTTTTTAATCGCCCTATCCGGTGGCTGCCATTGGTGCACCGAAGGCATATTCATCTCCTTGCGCGGCGTAACAAAAGTCGACCAAGGCTGGATCAAAAGCACGCCGCCCAACGGTGCCTGGGCCGAAGGCGTGATCGTTCATTACGACCCAGATATAATCACGGCCAAAGATCTTATAGAAGTGCATCTGGAAACGCACTCGTCCACCGGCGATCATCCCTTGCGATGGAAGTACCGGTCAGCTATCTACTACAAAAATTATCAGGAGGAAAAGGACTTCCGCAGGTGGAAGACCCAACTCGCCCAGTCGTTTGAAGAGCCCATACTGACCCAAATCCTATTATTCGTTGACTTCAAGCTCAATAAGAAGTCTTACCTCGATTACTACCGCAGAAATCCTGATGCGCCGTTTTGTAAGCGATATATCAGCCCCAAGCTGGATCGACTAAGGAAGAATCGACCGGAGTTGATGGATTAGTTTTCACCCTCCATTAAGCTAGTCACTGCCGACCACATGCTGTCGAATTCCGAGTATCCCCTGGCTATTGCAATAAACTGATCTTCTTTACGAAAGACGACAGTCGGAAATCCGCTGATGCCCATTTGGCGACTAATTTGAAAATCTCTTAGTGTAGCTGCCTTAGTAGCCTCGCTTTCGAACAGTACGGAAAATTGATCGAAGTCGATGTTCAGATCTTCGCAAATGGGTTCGTAAAATCCAAGTTTATTTGGATCTTCATTGAGTACATAAAAGCGATGCTGCACCAACTCGAAAAACCGACTTTCGCTTTCAGGTACCAATTGACGGGCTGCTACTACAGAACGGCACGCTGGCTCGGTATCATAGTTGAACGATTCTCGCTTGAAGAGCTCCATGCCAAAAGGTTGTCCGCTCCTCGCATTGACTTCTTCCCAATGGTGCTTTAAAAAGCTGCGAAACTCTTCGTTCCATGGATCACCGCCTCCTGGCCGCAACCCTCCCATGACCAATCTGTATGGTATACTATTTACTTCCGCTGCATTTTGAAGTTGATTCAAAGCCGGAGAGATTCCCCAACACCATGAGCACATAGGATCACCTACATAGATAATTTCAACATCCTCGCGGTAACTTATAGGTTCGTCACTGCCTTCGATAGGTGAGGGTGTGCAGAGGCCTGTAGTGGGATCGCAATAGGCAGCTTCGGGCTTAATCATCTTTTGAGCATTGATTCCAGGTAGCATCACAAATAATGAAAATAGGAAAGGACATATATTTTTCACGGAGAGAAAACTGGATTGAATAATCAAAGGTTGACTTGATGAAACAGGATTCATACGATTTGACATATGTAGACCTATGATTAATCCATGGCATACTTTCGTTTTTGAATGAAAAGAGCTTAGCCAGTGCAAGTCCCAAAAATAAAATCCTACCTAGCTTCTTACAAAGACTGGCAGCTCAGCGAGACAGGCCTTTCCTACCGCTCCTATTGGGAGACCCAAGCCAATTGGCAGCAGCATTTCAATCTCGAATCTATTGACCTGGCCCATGCATATGATCGTGCGCTAACCAGCCAAACGAGCCGTCGACACTATAGCCGAAGAGCTTTTGAGCCCAAAGCCGTTATGATCGACATATTGCGCCGTGAGCCTGAGTTAGCTCGCGCTACCTTCGAAGACCTACTCCGCGAAGGCCACACGCTCGATGGCCGCCTCAGTCGCTTTGGTGTATACATGGACGAGCTCTTCTCCCGCTACCGGGAGTCTGTACAAGGCCAACAGGTGTATGGCGATCATTTTCATGGTGCAGACCACCAGATGCCTACGATATATCTCGCTATGCAATACCCCGACCGCTACGTTCCCTATGATACAGATACGCTCATGGCTGTTTGCAAAAAATTAGGTGCTAGAGCGCAGCCTCTGGGTGCCGACCCCGTAAGATTCATGAAGCTGGCAAAGCTACTAGACCGCTTCGTGCGAGAAGACGAAAGATTAATGCGCCAATACCAAAATGAATTTCTAAGAGGCGAAGATTATCAGCAAGAGACTTTGCTGTTGGCCTGGCACCTGATGCAGTTCATTCGGATTGAAGAATTAGTTTGATTTTTGCCCGACGGGCAAAAATCAAACTAATTGAAGCTCCAGCATCATAAAATGATCGCAGGCCGAATGCCCCGTGTTACCCATCGGTCCATCCAAGTCTTTGAATCCGAATTTTCGATAGAGTCCTTCTGCTTCGACCATACGGAAGACGGTCTCCAGATACATGAATTTGAAACCATCTTTACGCGCACCGTCTATACAAGTTTGAAGCAGTTTACTGCCCATACCGTGTCCACGGGCTTGAGGCAGGAAATACATTTTACGCAGTTCGCAGACATTGGCTTCGCTACCAACTAGCGGACCATAACCACCGACACCGTATATACTTTCGTCTTCTTGTTCGACTACAGCATAGAAGGCGGATCTGGGAGCGGAGTAAGCCGCATACATGTCGTCTACCTCTGGGTCAGAGATCGAGTAGCGTGGTCCCACACAGTCATATTCGGGCATAACAGTGCGTATGATGTGGGCTACGCGTGCATTATCTGCCGGGACGATCTTTCTGATGGTAAATTTCACGCCGCAATATCGGAAATGGAGTGGTCACTTAGCAATTCGGATTCGCCACTTTCTAAATATTACCTGGGATGGTCACTCTCCGAGTGGCGTTAGGACAGGACACAGATCAACACGGACTTACACGGATTTTCTAAACTGTCATCGGCCGAGCACAGCTCGTCCGATGAAGTGGTTTTGCAGGATGCCCGGAGCATATCCCAACTAAAATCCTCGTCGGCCGAGGTGTCCTCGTCCGCCGAGATGAATGTGCACGATGCTAAGGGTATATCGCCTTTTCTGCATATCGAAGTGTTCGTTTTCCGCGACCATGCGGAGCGCGGTGGCACCGTAACTATCCCAGAGTCAAAATTATCAATCCAAGTGCGGGTAATCCTAAAATACCATTATACCAGAAATCATAAGTAAAATCAGAAAAGTCATTTTTTAGTACCGCTGCAAAAACAATAGCAAAAAAATATCCAGGCAATATCCCGATGTTTAGTAAGGCAAGACCAAAATCATTTCCTGGTAAATTATATCGGCATATAAATGCTAATGCTAATGCTAAAAAACAAGCAATAATATTATTTTCAAAGGATCGAGCCGACCAACTCTTCAAACCACTGTCCAAATCGATTTTCCGGTCTCGCCAATCAAAGCAAAAAGCGACCATTAAGGCATGGCCAAAACGCTCGCCGAAAAGTAGAATAACTTTAGAAAGATCCAGCTCTGTCTCGACTTGATAGGCAGGCAGCAGGGCTGTTACGATAGCCCATGCGCTAGCAATGACGAATGGCTTGATATACGAGTATCTTAGGCCTGCGCGGGAGCTGACCACCCGCGGAAGTACATAAAAAACTGCCAGGCCAAGGCCGAATAGCCCCAGTTTTAAAGGGAAATTAAAATCACCTATAAAATACCAAGCTAATGCCGCGATTGCCGCGATAGTATAAATGACTTTGGAAAAAAAAGGAAAGCGGCTTACGAAATAATATCGTTCTAATTTTATTTGATTCTCACCTGCTTTGGAATAAGCAAATATTTTATGCCAGCCGTAAAGAGAGAAAGTCGTCAAAAAAATAAGGCCGTGAATTGGCAGAAAAATACTTTTGGCTCCGCTTGTGACAGTTGTGAACCAAGCTAATAGTGCAGCTAGCAGTGCAATCCATGCCTGACTATAGACGAATATTCTCAATCGCCATAGTTTTAAGTGAAGTACCTAAAATCCATACCGGATTTAATTCTTTGCAAGCAGCTATAAATTAATTTAATGACACCTTCTATATCAGACTTGTGTGCCATCTCGACAGTGGTGTGCATATATCGCAGCGGCAGGCTGATCAGAGCTGAGGCCACTCCTGTGCCCGAATAGGCAAAAGCATCGGTGTCCGTACCGGTAATACGGCTGGAAGCCTCGCGCTGAATATCTATTTTTTCCGCTTCGGCCGTAGAAATAATTAGGTCGAGCAGTTTGTTGTGTACAGCGGGCGCATAGGTCACACTGGGCCCTTTGCCTGCCTTTACATCACCGACTTTTTTCTTGTTGAGCATGGGCGTATGGGTGTCGTGCGTCACGTCGGTCACGATAGCTACATCGGGCTTAATGCGCTCGGCGATCATCTGGGCACCGCGAAGGCCAACCTCCTCTTGAACCGAATTAACGATATACAAGCTATAGGGCAGGCTGACTTTATTTTCTTTGAGCAGTCTGGCTACCTCGGCTATACAGAAACCGCCCATTCTGTTGTCGAGCGCGCGGCCTACGTAATAGCGGTCGTTCATGAGCTCCAGGCTGTCGGGGTAAGTGACCACACTACCGACGTGTACGCCCATCTCCAAGACTTCGTCTTTGCTATCGGCACCGACATCTAGGAAAATATTATCGAGTTTGGGTTGTAGTTTGGCATCATCTCCTCGGCGCGTATGAATGGCCGGCCAGCCAAATACGCCGCGCACTATGCCTTTACTGCCGTGTATATTTACCCGCTTAGATGGCGCGATCTGGTGGTCGCTACCGCCATTTCTGATCACGTAGATAAAACCATCGTCAGTGATGTAGTGCACAAACCAGCTGATCTCATCCGCATGGCCTTCTATAACCACTTTGTAATTCTGTCCTGGGTTAATCACACCGTAAACCGTGCCGTAAGTGTCAACTTCGTACTCGTCGATATAAGGTTTTAAATAGTTGAGCCACAGCTTCTGGCCAGGCGCTTCAAAGCCAGTCGGGCTGGCATTGTTAAGGTATTGGTATAAGAAAATTTCCGACTGTTCGGTCAAGATCGTCATGTAAGTTGCGTCTTATGCAAGTTCAAATTTAGCACTCCAGGCCTGGGGGTCTTTTCGCCACGCTTGTAGGGTTTCTGCCTCGTGAGCCTGGATGGTTTTCTGGTGGTGCGCTTCGGCGATCAAAGCGTTATAATGACTTAAAGTTCTCAGTCTTATACCCGCCTCTGCAAACGCCCGTTCGGCTTTGGGTAAGCCATAAGTGAAAATAGCCAATACACCAGCAATTAGGCCACCAGCTTCCTCTACAGCATGACAAGCTTTTATTGCACTTCCGCCGGTGGAAATCAAATCTTCTACTACCAGATAGCGCCCACCTGCTGTCAAACGACCCTCGATCAGATTCTGACGACCGTGGCCTTTGGCTTTCGAGCGCACATAGATAAAAGGCAAACCGAGCTTGTCGGCCAGCAGCGCCCCGTGTGGAATACCTGCCGTGGCTACACCGGCAATGGCATCTACACCTTCAAATTCACCAGCTGCCAGTACGAATGCCTCTACAATCGCGTCTCGCCTTTTTGGAAAAGACAACAAAACCCGATTGTCGCAATAAATGGGTGATTTCATGCCACTAGCCCAAGTGAAAGGCGAATCCGGCTGTAGGCGGACCGCTTGGGAAGCTAGCAAATGAGCGGCTATTTGTCGGGCTTGATCCATCGACTTATTTTCGCCTCAAATGTACGAAATCTATATCAACGACCGCCCTTTGCGTTTAGTCCCCGAGCCGTTCCCTAACAACGAGACTACAACAGACGCCAGTCACCTTGTTGCCGCATGGAGAGGAAAGACCAAGACGCTACTCAATTATGCCGATACTTTGGAGAAAGGCAGCCCAAAGATCAAAGCTATAACGCTATATCACAAAGATTTAGATTTATTGTGGTCGGAATTTCAAAGCCACTACAAAATCGTTGAAGCTGCCGGCGGACTTGTGCAGCTAGCCGGTACAGAACGTTTCCTTATCATGGAAAGACGTGGTTATATCGACCTGCCCAAAGGCAAGATCGACCCTGGTGAATCGGCTGAAGATGCTGCAAGGAGAGAGGTAAGCGAGGAAACGGGTTTGGCACTAGATTCATTACGTATCCTAGATGCCTGGCCAGGATCAGTCTCGCCCAGTCGAATTGGGAAGCCTTATCGTCAAACACTCCATACGTATCGCACTAAAAAGGGCAAGCGCATCTTGAAGCCGACTCATTGGTACCCTATGGTTTCCGTACAATCTGAGCTGATTCCACAGATAGAGGAGGGTATAGAGTGGGTCGCATGGCAGGAGCATCATCAAATTGACATGGATCGTGTATACCCTAGCCTCAGGCAGCTGCTCCTGCAGCAGTGATGGTTGTTATATTGCATTATTTCGTCAAGTGTTTTCGTTTTAATCATTGAAAAGTTTGTTTAAAAAAGCTAGTCAATTGAGATAGTAATTCTATATTTGCCTGGTGCGAACTTATCATTTCTGTGGAGTGATAGGCCAACACTGTGGTTACAAATCACATTCTGATATTTTACATGAAGAGATAGCCAAACCTATACAAAGAGCATATTTTTCATCCCTTTCGGCTGATTACCAGCCTCTTAGCTCTAAAAAAATCGGCACTTTTCATGTGAGCCAGGTGCTTTGTAATTGCCATTTTTGACGACCATTTTTAGGCGAATTCAAATGGAAAAAAGACAAAAGAGCGGTGCTCAGTTGAGCATTGCGGAAGGGATCGAACATTCAATTCCAACAAGATTAGCTAGCAAATTCAAGGCCACTCCGAGAGGAGAATGGCCTTTAAGTCGTTTCCATAATCTCTTTTGCAAGACAGGTGCAAAATCAGTACCAACTATGCGCACACCAACCAATAATAATCACATGAATAATGTCTCTCTAACGAGTACCAACTCCTTTCTTATGAGAAAGCTTCACACATCGACCTACGCTGTACCCAACCGTTTGATGCGGATTTTCTTTGCAAGTTTCGCCTTATTGGCATCCATGGCACTGCCTCTTGGTTTGAGTGCACAGGATATCGTCATTGAAGCACGGGCATCCTGCGTCAATGGTAGTACACCTGCGATGGAAGATATGTACTTCGTAGAAATACAAAGCATCACAGGAGGTAGTGGTTCAAGCTATGACGTAAGCGTAGATGGTGGTGCCATACAGACATTTTCAGGAGGTTCGATCTTCTTTGGGCCATTTATGCGCACTGACGACGGCCTCTCCGTAAGAATAGTATCTGCTACAGATGGCACAAATACAGGAATAGTCGAAGTAAACGAAGTTGTTTGTGGCGTTAATGATGGCGGCCAAGCCTCTGGCTCTTTCTGTGTACAGAGCAACGAACCCAATGTGCCCACTGGTGCCATCTTAGCCCAATCGCAGCCTGGCACATTCCACGCTTTCGGTAGTAGTGGCCAAGTACAGACGTATGTACTTACTCAGAATGGTAGTATTGTAGCTAGCAATGCGAATGGTTTGTTTACCGGTTTGGAGCCTGGAGACTATGTAACCTATGCGCTGAATTATAGATTAGATGAAGCTGCAGACGTAGAATCCTTCCTAGCACCAGGAAGTAGTTTTCAGCCTTTTATAGATGCTGCTGACCCCAATTCAATGAGTGGCACCTTCCTCGATAATGCTTGCTTCACATTATGCGGTCCACAACCAGTGACCGTTCAGCCTTGCTATAGCGTAGGTTCTACGGTATTCTCTGACTTAGATGATAACGGGATCTTTGAAGTAGGTGAAGGTGAAGATGGTATTCCTGGAATACTTGTAGAGCTTTATGAATCAGGTGCAAACCCAGATACCGATGATCCTATTGCCACTGATATCACAGACGCTGACGGTAACTACTACTTCGGTGGTCTAGATGCAGGTAGCTACTTTTTAGTAATTCCTGATGCACCCGAAGATTTCCCCACTTCTTCTTCACAAGACGTAACCGATACGGCCGATAATGGTGAGGATAATGACGATAACGGCACCCAAAATGCTATGACAGGCTCTACTAGTAGTCCCGTTTTTGAGTTGGGTGACGGTGACGGCATGTCAGAACCAGTTGCTACAGAGACTGGCTCCGGAGGTACATTCGACCAAGATGCCGACGAGTTCGGTGATATGACCCAAGACTTCGGTTTTGTACCTAGCCTCTCGATCGGTTCCTTTGTCTGGATCGATGACGACAATGATGGTGTCTTTGATGTGGGCACAGAAAATGGTCTGGACGGAGTCGAATTGGAACTGATCGATGTTGGCCCTGATGGTGTGTTCGGTACAGCAGATGATGTCACAGGTCCTACGACTACCACTATGAATGGTGGCGAATATATCTTCAGTGATCTGCTACCTGGCAACTACGTCGTGACTATTCCTGCGAGCAATTTCGATGAGGATACAGATCCTGCTGTCGATTACCCCTTATCTAGTACACCAACAAATCTGGCCGATGACCGTATGGACAACGACGATAACGGTGCCCAGGATGGTGGTGCTGGTACCATCGTCGTTTCGCCCGTCATCAATTTGGCTGCTGGCGAAGAGCCTGTCGAAGGTCCTGATGCTACCAATCCAGGCTCTGACCAAGATAATATGCTCCCTGGCGGCGACGACAATGGCGATATGACCATCGACTTTGGCTTGATACCGTCTATGAGTTTGGGTTCTACGGTTTTCATCGACTTCGATAACGATGGTATATTCGAACCCGGTCCTGATGAAGACGGCATACCAAATGTAACGGTAAACCTATACGCAGATACCGACGGCAATGGTGTTTTCACGCCTGGTGTGGACGAGTTCATTACCAGTGATATGACAGACCCCGACGGCCACTACTTCTTTGATAATCTACCTCCGGGTGATTACATAGTTGGCATCGTCGATCTACCTGAAGACTTCCCACTATCTAGTACCGTAGATGCTGGTGATCCGGATGATGACCAAGACGATAATGACGATAATGGTATCCAGGACGAAGCGGGTGATCCGGTATTCTCTGAAGCCGTTACCTTATCCCTAAATGGTGAGCCAACCGGCGAGGATACGACCCAAGGAGGCGATCAGGATGCTGGCGATGATGACAACGGTAACATGACCGTTGACTTTGGCTTTCCTCCTGTGGTCAGTTTAGGCTCTACCGTCTTCATCGATGCCAATGACGATGGCATCTACGACCAGGGCGATCCACTGGAAGATGGAATCCCAGGAGTTAGAGTTGAATTGTATACGAGTATGCAGACTCCAGGAACAGATATGCCTGTAGCTGTAGATGTAACAGATTCAAATGGTGATTACTTTTTCGACAATCTACCACCGGGTATGTACGTCGTATATATACCTATGCCTAACACAGCCTATCCGATGTCCTCTTCACCTGGTGTAACAGCTAATGATCCAGATGCGGACGCAGACGACAACGACGATAACGGTATTCAGACAAGCTCTGGCGACCCAGTCGTCTCGGGTATCGTCACGCTCACTCCAGGTATGGAGCCTACCGGAATTGCCGAATCTGGCAGCGGTGGCACCCAAGACGATGAAGATAATGGCGGCATCGATGCCAATGGTAACATGACCGTCGACTTTGGCTTCACGCCACTACCGATGATCACGCACACTAAGATGCTGACGTCTATCGAGCCTACTGGTACGGCCAATAACTACGATGTTACTTATACCATCGTAGTACGCAACAATATGGGTGGACCGGGTGAATATGACCTGTTTGATACGCCCACATTTGAGAATGATATTACCATCAATACTGCATCATTCACAACCGATGCGCCAGGCGTGACTGGTGGCCCACTTAGTCCTCCTCCTCCCTTGTCACTTGGTGAAGATGTAGCCATTGCAGCAAATGGCGTACATACCTACGAACTTACTTTTAATGTCACGCTAGACCTATCAGCTGATCCAGGAGCTCCTTTTGACGCTTTCCAAGAGTACACTGCCTGTGGTAATATGTCAGGCGATCCTTTTGAGCCAAGCCCAGGCGAGGGACTGTACAACCTTTCTCAGCTGAGCACAGATGATGATCCTGATACTTTTGAGGAAACTGACGAAGCCTGTGGCGATCTTCCATTTATTACGCATCGTAAGGACCTAGCTGGTATAGTTAGTGGTCCTAATCCAGATGGAAGCTACGATGTTCGCTATCAGGTGGTTGTTCAAAATGTAGGAGGAGCAGCTGGCACCTATGATCTTACAGACAGGCACTTTTTTGATGATGATGTCGTGATAAATACGGCTAGTTACTCAAGCATGGGTGTAACACCGAGTATTAGTGGTGCTGCGCTCTCTTTAGATAACGGTGCTCCAAATCAACTCGGTCAGGACGATCAACTGATCGAGGCTGGAGCTACGCACGAATATATCCTGAACTATAATGTCACGCTTGACTTGTCTCCAGGTAGCTTAGATGGTGGTGATAATATTTACACCGCTTGTGGTGTTACACCGCCAAATAACACACTTGGCCCAACGACTGACGACGCAGCGATGACAGGTCAGGGCTTGTACAATCAGTCTGGTCTCGATCTTGACAATGATGGAGATTTCGACGAAATGGATGAGATTTGTATCGACCTGCCTTTTATTACACATCGTAAAGACGCAGTTACTGTAAGCGACTTCCCTAATGATGATGGGCAATACGTAGTCACGTACACTATCGTTGTGGATAACCTTGGTCAGGAAGAAGGCGACTACACACTAACCGATACACCTAACTTCGATGATGATATTACCATCAACGCAGCTACTTATTCTACGGATGGTCTAACTGCCGATGTCACCGATGCAGCTCTGCTGACGACGAACGGAATGACCAACACCTTCCCAATGCAGACCATTGCTGCAAGTGAGACACACACCTACACGTTGAGATACCTAGTCACACTTGACTTGGCTCCGGGTAGTACAGATGGTGGCGACAATGAGTATACCGCATGTGGAACTGCTGCGCCAGACAACACGACTGGACCCACTACAGATGACCTGGCAATGCCTGGGGAAGGCCTCTACAACGCTACTACCCTCGATCTGGACGGTGATGGTATTCCTGATGAAGAAGATGAAATCTGTGCCGACCTACCAATATTCTCTATCGGTAACCAAGTATGGTTCGATACCGATAACGATGGCATGCTCGATGCAGGCGAAGTAGGCGTTGATGGCGTAACGGTCGAGCTATTCTTCACCGATCCGGTTAGTGGCGACGAAGTATCTTATGGAACAGTAACCACTTCAGACGGTGGCTACTACCTTTTCGATATGTTGCCTGCTGGTGACTACGAAGTAGTAATCCTGGAAGAAAACTTCTTGCCAGGTGGTGTGCTGGAAGGTTATTATCCCTCAGGAGCTACGCTTGCTGATGGGGATGGTCCTACGACTCCAAATGATGATGAAGACAATGATAGTAATGGAGCTTCCTCTGCCGTTGGTGCTGGAGGTATTACCACTATGGATATATCTTCCGGTACTGTCTCTGTGGGAACTGAAGATAGTACCCCAGAACCAACAGGTGAAGGTGACACGCCAGGCTTCCCAGATGATACACCAGATGATCGGGCGAATTACACCGTAGACTTCGGCTTCTACACACTTAACCTAGGTGACTTAGTCTGGCTAGATGTAAACAATGACGGCATGTTTAATCCAGGTGAGGAAGGTGTTCCTGGTGTTACCGTGCAGTTGTTTACCAACGACGCTACTCCAGTGGAAATTCCAGTAGGTCCTGATGGCATCTATGGCACAGCAGATGACGCCCTTGGTGGCACTAGCACAGATGGAGTAGGAAATTACTTATTCCAAAACCTACCAGAAGGGGAGTACATTGTCGTAATTACGCCACCGGCTGGACTGGTTTCTAGTACAGGCACGGGCCTTGATGGTGCCGTAACAGGGCCTTTTGAAGGACCAATGACACCGGATCCCGATAATAATACAGAAGATGATGACAACGGTAGCACTGCAGATGGTGGTCCTTTCGACGGATTAATTGTCAGTCTGCCGGTTGAGTTAGAGCCTGGTTCTTCGCCTATGCCTGGAGGAAATAACATAGTCGATAACGGTGCCGGTGAAACGACCGACCCCACAGTTGACTTCGGGTTGTTCCAGCCTGTATTCGACCTGGCATTGCGCAAGACCTTGGCTCCTGGTCAAGAACCTATGGTTATGCCTGGCGATGATGTTGAGTTCCTCATCGAAATCATCAACCAGGGCAATGTAGCCGGTACTGATATATCTGTTATTGACTACATCCCCGCTGGTTTTGTATTAAGTACTTCCGCAGGTAGTAACAGTGCTGGTGATCCGATCAATGACGACTGGACAGCTGCGACTGACGTGAATGGAGCTCCCGCAGCGAGTGCAACCATCGCAGGTCCTTTCAATCCAGGTGATGATCCAATCGAGTTAATTCTTACGCTGACCGTAGAAGGTGGAACAGATGGCGAGACACTCGTTAACGTAGCCGAGATCAGTGCAGCAACAGGTAATACGCCTGGCGGGCCACTAGATGATATTGACTCTACGCCAAATAACGATCCGGAAGACGATGCAGGTGGTGCGGTTGGCACACCTTCCGACAATGCCACAACTGGCACCGGTGAAGGTGACCCTGGCGATGATGAGGAAAACACCGACGAAGACGATGCCGACCCTGCGCAAGTCTTTGTCAATCCATTCGACTTGGCCTTGATCAAGCAGTTGGGCGATATGCAGAGTGAATCTGTCATGCCAGGTCAGGATGTGACTTTCACCATCACGGTGACTAACCAAGGTATGGTAGATGCAGATAATATTACCATAACCGACTACATTCCTGATGGCTTTACCCTCAGTGGCGCCAATACACTACCGTGGGCAGCTGGAACCGATTTCAATGGAGGTCCTACGGCTGAGCTTACTTTGACCGACTTTGGCGGTGCAGAGGTGTTAACCCCTAACGCGATGGTAGAGGTGGAAATCATTCTGACCGTCGATGGAGGGCTTGTAAGCGGCACTCAACTCATCAACGTAGCTGAGATTAGTAATGCCACTGATGGCGAAGGCGGCACGGTTGAGGATATTGACTCTTCTCCAGACAACATGCCTGAAAATGATCCAGGTGGTTTGGTCAACAGCGGAGCAGATGATTCAGATACGGGCTTTGGTACCGGCACACCTGGAGACGGAGATGCCGTTGGCGACGAAGACGACGCCGACCCAGAAGACGTAATCGTAGCACCATTCGACTTGGCGTTGACCAAGGTCGTTACCGACCCAGCTGATAGAATGGTGATGCCCGGTGATCTGGTGACCTTCACGATCGAAGTGACCAACCAAGGTGGCATTACCGCCACGGATATCGTAGTTGTCGACTATGTACCTACTGGGCTTACTTTCAGTTTAGCAAACAATCCTCTTTGGACAGGCGGTAGCAATACAGCACCCGAGATCACCATTTCAGGGCCACTAGCACCTGGGGCTATCGAGACAGTTACCATTGTTCTTGAAGTAGATGGCGGTACTGATGGGGAATCTCTCGTCAATGTGGCAGAAATTGCTCAAGCAGAAGATAACACAGGCACTATTGCTATGGATATCGACTCTGATCCAAACCGTGATCCTAACGACGATGCCGGTGGTGCGGTAGACACGCCATCCGACGATGTCACCAGTGGTGACGGAACCGGTGATCCTGGTGATACCGATCCAAATACGGATGAAGACGATGCCGACCCTGCGCAAATTTTTGTCAATCCATTTGACTTGGCACTGATTAAGCAATTGAGTGATGGTCAGAGTGCTTCAGTGATGCCTGGTGATGAGGTAAGCTTTACGATCACGATTGATAATCAGGGTATGATTGATGGCGACAACATCGAGATCACCGACTACATTCCCGATGGCTTCACTTTAAGTGGCACAAGCATTTCTGATGGCTGGGCAGCTGGAACCGACGTCAATGGTGACCCCACTGCTACAATCACCTTGACCGACTTTGGCAGTGAAGAAGTACTACAGCCTGGCGAGACCGTAGAAGTAGAAATTATCTTGGTTGTTGATGGTGGTGTTGTAAGCGGTACTCAGCTGATTAACGTGGCTGAAATCAGTAATGCTACTGATGGAGAAGGCGGCATGGTCGAGGATATCGACTCCGATCCGAATAACGACCCTGGTGATGACGCTGGTGGTCTGGTGAACAGCGGTGCTGATGATTCCGATACCGGTAACGGTACCGGTGCAGTGGGTGACGGCGATGCTGCTGGTGACGAAGACGACGCTGACCCAGAAGACGTAATCGTAGCACCATTCGACTTGGCGTTGACCAAGGTAGTTACTGATCCAGCTGACAGAATGGTGATGCCTGGTGATCTTGTGACCTTCACGATCGAAGTGACCAACCAGGGAGCAATCACCGCCACGGATATCGTAGTTGTCGACTATGTACCTACTGGGCTTACTTTCAGTTTAGCCAACAATCCTCTTTGGACGGGCGGTAGCAATACAGCACCCGAAATCACCATTCCAGGGCCACTAGCACCTGGAGCTATCGAAACAATTACCATTGTTCTTGAAGTAGATGGTGGTACTGACGGTGAAACCCTGGTTAATGTAGCAGAAATTGCTCAAGCAGAGGATAACACAGGCACTATTGCTATGGATATCGACTCTGATCCGAACCGCGATCCTAATGACGATGCCGGTGGTGCGGTAGACACGCCATCCGACGATGTCACTAGTGGCGACGGAACAGGTATGCCTGGTGACACCGATGCCAATACCGACGAAGACGATGCCGACCCTGCGCAAATCTTCGTCAATCCATTCGACTTGGCACTGATTAAGGAGTTAGGCGACGATCAAGACGAAGTAGTCATGCCTGGCGACGATGTGACCTTTACCATCACGGTATCCAACCAAGGTATGGTCGATGGCGATAACATCACCATCACTGATTATATACCAAGTGGATTCACTTTAAGTGATGCCAGCATAAATGATGGATGGGCCGAAAGCGGTGACAATGCGGTTATTACTCTAACCAGCTTCAATGGCTTGCCTACACTACAACCAGGCGCATTTGTTGAAGTAGACATCATCCTTACTGTAGATGGTGGTGTATCTGGTAATACGCGATTGGTCAATGTCGCTGAGATCAGTAATGCAAGTGACGGTGAAGGAAACTTTGATGTAGAAGACATTGATTCTACCCCGAATGACGATCCTACCGACGATGCAGGTGGTGAAGTAAACACACCTTCCGATGATGTGGCTAGTGGTGACGGAACCGGTGATCCCGGCGATACTGATCCCAATACAGACGAAGACGACGCCGACCCAGAAGATGTAATTGTTGCACCATTCGACCTGGCCTTGATCAAGCAATTAGGCGAGGATCAAGACCCCATGGTACAGCCAGGCGACTTGGTAACCTTCACTATTGAAGTGACTAACCAAGGCATGGTAGATGCTCAAAACATCCAGGTAGTCGATTACGTGCCAGATGGTTTGATCTTCAACGAAGCGGATAACGACGACTGGGCCCTAGACCAAATGACTGGATTCCCAGTGACAACCATCGAAGAGCTATTAGAGCCTGGGCAGACAACCACCGTAGATATCGTACTCGAAGTAGGTCCTGGTACTGATGGCCAAAGCCTCATCAACGTTGCGGAAATTGCACGAGCAGAAGATGGTACTGGTGAAGAGGCCGAGGATATCGACTCTACACCAAACCAAGATCCAGATGATGATGCCGGAGGAGAGGTAGGTACGCCTTCTGATGACTCTACCAGTGGCGATGGCTCAGGTGATCCAGGTGACACAGAGGAAACTACAGATGAAGACGATGCTGACCCGGCTATCATCATGGTCAATCCATTTGACTTGGCCTTGATCAAGCAGTTGGGTGACGATCAGGAACCCGTAGTCATGCCTGGTGACCTGGTGACCTTCACCATAACTGTAGCTAACCAGGGCATGGTAACAGCTACCGACATCGTAGTGGTCGACTATGTACCTGATGGCTTCACTTTTGACATAGCCAATAACCCAAGCTGGGATGGCGTAACCTTGGCAGGTGATCCTACAACGACTATTGAAGGTCCATTGGATCCAGGCGATCAGATTGAAGTAGACATCATCCTCACAGTAGATGGCGGTGTTTCCGGCAATACGCAACTCGTCAACGTAGCGGAGATTAGCGATGCCAAAGACGGCGAAGGTGGCGAAGTAACAGATATCGACTCTACGCCAAATGACGATCCAAATGACGATGCAGGTGGTATGGTCAACAGCGGTGCTGATGACTCCGATACGGGTAACGGTACTGGTGAAATTGGCGATGGCGACGCTGCCGGCGACGAAGACGACGCTGACCCAGAAGATGTATTCGTAGCACCATTTGACTTGGCCTTGATCAAGCAGTTAGCTGATGATCAAAGCCCGATGGTACAGCCTGGTGACCTAGTGACCTTCACGATCACTGTCACGAACCAAGGTCTGGTAGATGCCACCGATGTAGTCGTTACTGATTATGTACCGACTGGCTTGATCTTTAATGCTGGAGATAATCCCAACTGGGATGGAACAGATCCTTCACTCCCGACGACGACAATTGATGCTCTGCCATTCGGAGAGACGACGACAGTAGATATTATCCTAGAAGTAGGCCCTGGTACCGACGGTCAGTCATTGATCAATGTAGCGGAGATCAGTTCGGCCAATGATGGTACAGGCACGCCAGCCGAAGACATTGACTCTACACCGAACCAAGACCCAGATGATGATGCTGGTGGCGAAGTAGGTACAGGTTCAGATGATATTACAAGTGGTGATGGTACAGGTAATCCTGGAGATCCAGATCCGAATACCGACGAAGATGATGCTGACCCTGCGGTCATCATGGTCAATCCATTTGACTTGGCCTTGATCAAGCAGTTGAGCGACGGTCAGAGCGACGTAGTCATGCCAGGTGATGAAGTGAGCTTCACAATTACGGTTACGAACCAGGGTATGGTTACGGCGACTGAAATAGAAGTTACAGATTATGTACCTAGTGGCTTCATCTTCGACCCTGCCCTCAATCCTGATTGGGATGATACCGATCCATTGTTACCAACGACTACAATAGATGGTCCCCTCTTACCGGGAGCGATCACTACAGTAGAAATCATTCTAACGGTCAACGGTGGTGTCTCTGGTAACACACAACTTGTCAACGTAGCAGAAATCAGCGACGCCAAAGACGGCGAAGGTGGTGAGGTTACGGACATAGACTCTACGCCTGACGACGATCCAGCCAATGATGCAGGCGGTATGGTCAATAGCGGAGCCGACGATTCCGACACGGGTAACGGTACCGGCACCCCTGGCGACGGCGATGCAGCTGGCGACGAAGATGATTCCGACCCCGAAGATGTGGTCGTAGCACCATTTGACTTGGCACTGATCAAGCAGCTAGCTGACGGGCAGGAACCATTAGTGCAACCAGGAGATTTGGTGACTTTCACTATCGAAGTAAGTAACCAAGGCTTGGTAACGGCTACCAACATCGAGGTGACCGATTACGTACCAGCAGGTTTACTTTTCGATATCGCGAATAATGCGGATTGGACAGGCGGTACGCCGACTGCACCATCGACGACTATATCCGGTCCATTAGCACCAGGAGAGACAACGTCCGTCAATATTGTATTGGAAGTAGCCCCTGGTACTGGCGGTCAGGACCTGATCAACGTAGCGGAAATCAGCAACGCTCAGGATAATACCATGACAGATGTAGATGACTTTGACTCTACACCTGATGATATACCCGACAATGATGCGGGTGGTGAAGTAGGTACACCGTCCGATGACTCGACAAGCGGTGACGGTTCTGGTGATCCTGGAGACACAGAGGAGACCACAGATGAAGATGATGCCGACCCTGCTCTGATTAGCGTAGGCGGCTTTGACCTTGCCTTGATCAAGGAACTCGGTGCAGACCAAGACAACGTAGTAATGCCTGGTGATGATGTGACCTTCACAATCACTGTATTCAACCAAGGCATGATCACTGCCACAGAGATTGAAGTTATCGATTATGTGCAGCCAGGCTTCAGCTTTGATCCTGCACTTAACCCAGAATGGACAGGCGGTACAGCTACTGAACCAATCGCTACTATCGATGGTCCATTGGAGCCAGGAGAGATGACGACCATCGACATCATTTTGACAGTCGATGGCGGCGTATCCGGCAACTCGCAGTTGATCAATATCGCTGAGATATTCAAGGCACTCGATGGAGAAGGCGGAGAAACAGAAGATATCGACTCTACTCCAGACGATGATCCTACGAATGACCCGGGTGGTCAGGTTAACAGTGGCTCTGATGATGTTAACGACGGTGACGGGTCAGGTGTACCTGGTGACAGTGACCCAGTTAGTGACGAAGACGATGCTGACCCCGAAGACGTAGTCGTGGCACCGTTTGACTTGGCCTTAGTCAAGCAATTAGGAGCCGATCAGAGCCCTATGGTTGAGCCTGGTGATGATGTTACCTTCACAATAGAGGTATTCAACCAGGGTATGGTAACAGCAACAGGTATCGAAGTCACAGACTACGTGCCAGACGGCTTGATTTTCAACGCTGATGACAACCCCGACTGGGATGATACAGATCCATCGGCACCAACAATCGTAATCGATGGTCCTCTACTTCCTGGTGAATCTACAACTGTAGATATCATACTCGAAGTAGCGGCTGGAACTGACGGTGAAAGTTTGGTCAATGTTGCAGAGATTAGTGAAGCTAATGATGCGACTGGCAACCCAGCAGTTGACATCGACTCTACTCCAGACGATGATCCAGATAATGATGCTGGTGGTGAGCCGGGTACGCCTTCTGATGACGTAACAAGTGGTGACGGATCAGGCGATCCAGGTGACACAGACGCTAATACCGACGAAGACGATGCTGACCCCGCCTTGATCATGGTCAATCCATTTGACTTAGCTTTGATCAAGCAGTTGAGCGACGGCCAGAGTGAAGTCGTCATGCCCGGTGACGAAGTGAGCTTTACGATCACAGTCACGAACCAGGGTATGGTTACGGCGACAGCGATAGAAGTCACGGACTACGTACCTAGTGGCTTTTCATTCGACGCTGCGCTTAATCCCGATTGGGACGATACCGACCCAACGGCACCGACCACTACTATAGATGGTCCACTCCTACCAGGAGAGACCACCACGGTAGATATCGTTCTTACCGTAAACGGTGGTGTATCGAGCAATACGCAGCTTGTCAATGTTGCAGAGATCAGCGACGCCAAAGACGGCGAAGGTGGTGATGTAACTGACATCGACTCTACCCCAGATAGCGATCCCAACAACGATCCAGGTGGTATGGTCAACAGCGGTGCTGACGACTCCGACACGGGTAACGGTACCGGCACGCCTGGTGACGGCGATGCAGCTGGCGATGAAGATGATTCCGACCCCGAAGATGTGGTCGTAGCGCCATTTGACTTGGCCTTGATCAAGCAGTTGGCTGATGGCCAAAGCCCAATGGTACAGCCAGGTGATCTGGTGACCTTCACGATTACCGTGACGAATCAGGGCATGGTAGACGCCACGGATGTGGTGGTCACAGACTACGTACCAAGCGGTTTGATCTTCAACGCTGGAGATAATCCTAGCTGGGACGGTACGGATCCATCGTTGCCAACAACGACAATCGATGCACTGGCCGCAGGCGAGACTACGACAGTAGATATCGTGCTACAGGTTGGTCCTGGTACCGACGGCGAGTCATTGATTAACGTAGCGGAGATCAGTGCAGCCAATGACGGTACAGGTACGCCTGCCGAAGACATCGACTCTACGCCGAATAATGATCCGACAGATGATGCTGGCGGTGAAGTAGGCACGCCATCAGATGATTCCACGAGTGGTGATGGTTCAGGAATGCCTGGCGACACCGAAGAAACGACGGATGAAGACGATGCTGACCCGGCCTTGATCATGGTCAATCCATTTGACTTAGCTTTGATCAAGCAGTTGAGCGACGGCCAGAGTGAAGTAGTCATGCCCGGTGACGAAGTGAGCTTTACGATCACAGTCACGAACCAGGGTATGGTTACGGCGACAGCGATAGAAGTCACGGATTACGTACCTAGCGGCTTTACATTCGACGCTACGCTTAATCCTGATTGGGACGATACCGACCCAACAGCACCGACCACCACTATAGATGGTCCACTCCTACCAGGAGAGACCACCACGGTAGATATCGTTCTTACCGTCAACGGTGGTGTATCGAGCAATACGCAGCTCGTCAACGTTGCAGAGATCAGCGACGCCAAAGATGGCGAAGGTGGTGATGTAACTGACATCGACTCTACACCTGACAGCGATCCGAACAACGATCCAGGTGGTATGGTCAACAGCGGTGCTGACGACTCCGACACAGGTAACGGTACCGGCACGCCTGGTGACGGCGATGCAGCTGGCGACGAAGATGATTCCGACCCTGAAGATGTGGTCGTAGCGCCATTCGACTTGGCCTTGATCAAGCAATTGGCTGATGGCCAAAGCCCGATGGTACAGCCAGGCGATCTAGTGACCTTCACGATCACGGTGACGAATCAGGGTATGGTAGACGCCACTGATGTGGTAGTTACAGACTATGTACCAAGTGGCTTGATCTTCAACGCTGGAGATAATCCTAGCTGGGACGGTACAGATCCGTCGTTGCCAACAACGACGATAGATGCACTGGCCGCAGGCGAGACTACGACAGTAGATATCGTGCTACAGGTCGGTCCTGGTACCGACGGCGAGTCATTGATCAACGTAGCGGAGATCAGTGCAGCCAATGACGGTACTGGCACACCTGCTGAAGACATCGACTCTACGCCGAATAATGATCCGACAGATGATGCTGGCGGTGAAGTAGGTACGCCATCAGATGATTCCACGAGTGGTGATGGTTCAGGAATGCCTGGCGACACCGAAGAAACGACGGATGAAGACGATGCTGACCCTGCCTTGATCATGGTCAATCCATTTGACTTAGCTTTGATCAAGCAGTTGAGCGACGGCCAGAGTGAAGTGGTTATGCCCGGTGACGAAGTGAGCTTCACAATCACAGTCACGAACCAGGGTATGGTTACGGCGACAGCGATAGAAGTCACGGATTACGTACCCAGCGGCTTTACATTCGACGCTACGCTTAATCCTGATTGGGACGATACCGACCCAACGGCACCGACCACTACAATAGACGGTCCGCTCCTACCAGGAGAGACCACCACAGTAGATATCATTTTAACCGTCAATGGTGGTGTATTGAGCAATACGCAGCTCGTCAACGTTGCAGAGATCAGCGACGCCAAAGACGGCGAAGGTGGTGATGTAACGGACATCGACTCTACCCCAGATAGTGATCCCAACAACGATCCAGGTGGTATGGTCAATAGCGGTGCTGACGACTCCGACACAGGTAACGGTACCGGCACGCCTGGTGACGGCGATGCAGCTGGCGACGAAGATGATTCCGACCCTGAAGATGTGATTGTAGCGCCATTCGACTTGGCCTTGATCAAGCAGTTGGCTGATAGCCAAAGCCCAGCGGTCATGCCAGGGGACAATGTGACGTTCACCATCGAAGTATCAAACCAGGGCATGGTTACGGCCACAAATATTGTGGTGACTGATTACGTGCCAACGGGTTTGATCTTCAACACGGCTGATAACCCACTCTGGACTGGAGGTACATCCACTGAACCAACGACCACTATAGCCGGTCCGTTGGCACCTGGAGCATCTACTACTGTAGATATTGTACTGGAAGTTGCACCTGGCACCGACGGCCAAGATTTGGTTAATGTCGCGGAAATTAGTGAGGCAAGCGATGCCACAGGTACGCCTGCTGTAGATATCGACTCTACACCAGACGACGATCCGACCAACGACGCTGGTGGCGCAGTAGACACACCATCAGATAACGTAACTAGCGGTGACGGTACAGGTGATCCTGGCGATACTGATCCAAACACGGATGAAGATGATGCTGACCCCGCTGTGGTAAGCGTCGGCGTATTTGACTTAGCACTCATAAAGGAGCTCGGCGACGGTCAAGATGCAGTTGTAAATCCTGGTGATGAGGTGACCTTCACGATCACAGTATCTAATCAGGGTATGGTTGCTGCTACGCAAATAGAAGTTACCGACTATGTGCCCTCAGGCTTTACGTTTGATCCCGCATTAAACCCAGCTTGGACAGGTGGCACAGCTACTGAGCCTACAACGACTATTGCAGGTCCGCTAGCTCCAGGTGAGTCGACCACAGTCGATATCGTCTTGACTGTCAATGGCGGATTGACAAGCAATACACAGCTCGTTAATGTTGCTGAGATCAGCAGTGCACTCGATGGAGAAGGCGGCGATGTAGAAGACATCGATTCAACTCCTGATGGAGATCCTACTAACGATGCCGGTGGCCAGGTCAATACTGGCTCCGATAATGTCGATGGTGGTGATGGAACCGGTGATCCTGGCGATACTGATCCAACCAGCGATGAAGACGATGCTGACCCAGAAGATGTAATCATTGCTCCATTCGACCTTGCTCTGATCAAGGAGCTGGCCGACGGGCAATCTGCATCTGTTGAGCCTGGTGATACCGTTCGTTACACGATTACAGTGTTCAACCAAGGCGGTATGACAGCTAATAACATCGAGATCAGCGATTACATCCCTGATGCGATGACATTCGAGGCAGGTGCTGGCGATGGTGTTGTAGACAACACTTCTCTTGGATGGACCGAATCCGGTGGAATTGCTACCAATACATTGGTGATTACTGGTGGCCTGCTATCAGGGGAGTCAGTAACAATCGACCTGTTCTTGACGCTCGATAGCCCGCTACTTCCTGGTACAGCCATTGACAACTTCGCTGAAATCAGCAATGCAACTGACATCACCGGTGAGGACCAAGACGATATCGATTCCGAATTCGATCAAGATCCCGATGATGATGACCTGACCCAGGACAATGAAACGGGCGGTGACGGAAGCATCCCCGGTGAGGACGATGACGACCACGATGTGGCAACGATCATTACGCAAGGTTTCGACCTCGCGCTGATCAAGCAGTTGTCTCCGGGGCAGTCTGATCAAGTAGCACCAGGTGATACGATTGCGTACACCCTAACGGTGATCAATCAAGGCATGATCGCAGCAGACAATGTTGAGATTACTGATTACATCCCGGCAAGCATGAGCTTCGCAGCTGATGCAGGCAACGGAACAGACGACAACGCCAGCCTGGGCTGGATGTTGAATGCGGATGGCAACCCAGTAACTACCTTAACTACAGCAGGTGGAGGACTTCCGTCAGCTGGACTCCTTCCTGGTGAATCTGCATCCGTAGAAATCTATCTGATACTCGATGCACCACTCGCTGCCGGTACCTCTATAGATAACTTCGCTGAAATCAGTGACGCCACCGATGAAAACGGTGACCCACAAGACGATATCGATTCTACGCCAGACGACATGAACGACGAGGACAATGTCCAAGACGATCAGGTAGACGGCAACGGAAACGATGGCGAAGACGAAGATGACCACGATGTTGAAACAATCAATGTCTTGCCATTCGACCTGGCGCTAGTCAAAACTCTAGCTGACGGTCAGAATGAGTTTGTAGAGGCAGGTGATACTGTACTCTTCACAATTACAGTATTCAACCAAGGCGGTATAGCTGCTGATAGCATCTTGATATCAGACTATGCACCTTCTCAGACAGATGGTTTCCTCTGGGATCCAACCATTCCTGTCAACATGGATAACGGCTGGATGCAGGTCGGTATGGCTGCTACGGATCTACTATTGATCCAAACCACGCTTACTGTTGCTGATGGTGATCTGCCAGCTGGTGGGTTGCTGCCAGGAGAAACAGCCACTGTAGACATCGCATTGGTAGTAAACCCGGCGATGGTCGCTGAAATGGAGCTGGTAAATACAGCTGAAATTACAGATGCCACCGATGATAACGGAAACGAAGTGATCGAAGACGATTCGCCTATGGATGACGATCCCTTCAATGATCCTTTCCTTGATGATAATGAAATCGGAGGTGACGGAACCGCAGGCGAGGACGAGGACAACTCTGACCCTGCTACCATCATAGTCGGTGGTTTCGACCTCGCACTTAACAAGACCTTATCTCTTGGGCAGTCAGCAGAAGTGTCTCCCGGTGATGATGTGTCATTCGACATAAATGTCTTCAACCAAGGAGCTATCCCAGCCGACAACATCGAGATAGTGGATTACATCCCTGTAGGGTTCCTGTTTGATGCCGACCTGAATCCAGATTGGACCGATAACGGTGATAGTACAGCGTCTATTACGCTTTCTGTTGCTGACGGATCACTGCCAGCAGGCGGTCTGGAGCCTGGTGAGTCGACAACTGTACAGATTGTTCTGACCGTTGCGCCACCCATGTTCCCTGACTATGCGCAAGGCACCGGTATGGACCCAGAAGGTGTCGAGCCAGGTGAAACCCTTGTCAACGAAGCAGAAATTGTATTTGCTACCGATGACGAAGGCGAAGTGCAAGAAGACATCGACTCTACACCCGATGATGAGCAAGGCAACGATGGCGACATCGATGACGATGAAATCAACGGCGGAGGACCCGATGAAGGGGAAGATGAGGATGATAATGACATAGCAATAGTCGTAGTCGAGTGCTACCAAGACCCAGGTGTGAACAACACCATCGAGGTATGCTTGGGCTGTGACGAAGCTGAAGTGACTATCAACCTCTTCACCTCACTTCTAGGTTTGCCAAACATTGGTGGTGAGTTTAGTGAAGGTGATCTAATCTTCATGGACGAAGACAACAATCAGATCGATATTGTCGATACTGATGGCAATACGTTCGGTGACGCTGACTTCGATCCAGAGAATGTTGTCATTCCAGGAACGCTCAATCGTTCACTCGACTACCAGATTGTCTATACGATCCCAGCGATCAACGATTGTCCTGAGCGATCATCTATCATAACGATCGACATCATCGACATTCAGAACCTGCCTTGCGAAGGCTTTACCAACATCTCACTCGGTGAGGATTGCGAAGCCGAGATTACACCAGACCTCATCTTGTCAGGTAATCTGACCTGTGCAAACAGCCTGATCGTCGATCTACTCGATGAGAATGGAAACTCAGTTGGCAACATCGTCGACAGCGATGATATAGGTCAGACTTTCTACGTACAGTTGATCGATCCACAGTGTAACAACGTATGCTGGGGTCAGCTGCTGGTCGAAGACAAGAAGGCACCAGAAATCGAGTGTCCGGAAAACGTTTCTGGTTTCGATGGAAAGGATTTTATCTGTACTGATCTCGATGAAATACTCAATCAGCCGGGTAGTGTAGTCTTTACCGGTTCGCCAGTAATCAGTGATAACTGTACGGCTACGGAAGACCTGATCTTGACATTCACAGACTTGTTGCTGCCTTACGACCCTCAGTGTGGAATAGCTACCATCCTTCGTACGTTCCGCGTAGAGGATGAGAGCGGCAATGTAGCCTTCTGTACGCAGCAGATTACGGTTCGTCCGCCAACCTTGGATGACGTAATGATCCCAGATCCAGACGATGAGTTTGTCGTTAACTGCAACGATACCTTCGATGCACTTCCAAATGGTAATCCGACTCCTGAAGAGGTAGGTGGACCGACCATTATGACGGCATTGGATATGTTCGACATCCCGGGTAACGGTTCTTACTGCAATATTGCAGCTAGCTTCGAAGATGGCCCACGACTGGTTACTTGTGAGAATACCTTCAAGTTTGTCCGTACGTGGAATATCTACGACTGGTGTGTACTGGACGATGAGCCGATCATCTTCACTCAGCTGATCAAGGTCGGTGACTTCACCGCTCCGGAGGTTATTCCTCCAACTCAGGACCTGGACTTCAACGGAGAGCCTGATCCGCTGCCACTCGTATTCTCTACAGGAAATACAGATTGCACTTCCAATGTGATCATACCTGCCGGAGATGCTACAGACAACTGTGACGATAATCCTGAGGTGATTGCTTACATCCTGCCATTCAACCAGACAGATGTCGCTCCATTCGGGCCATATCAGATTGGTGAAATTGCCTTTGAGGTACCGGCAGGTGATCACACACTTCGCTACATCGCTACAGACAATTGCGATAACTCGGATACACTCGATGTGCCAATTCTGGTGACCGACCTATCAGAGCCTGTAGCTGTCTGTGAAGACGGACTGGATGTATCACTAGGTGGTACAGGTGAAGCAGAGATTTGTGGCGAGGACATCGATCGTGCATCATATGACGATTGCTCAGACATTACTCGTTTGGTCGCTTTTGTCGGTGACGATAACCAGCCATTAACCGATGCCGAGACCTTCGCACTGACAGGTATCGCTCAGGGTGGATGGCGCGAATGTATCACGCTGACCTGCAACTTGCTGGATGACAATCCCGACTCACTTGACTTTGTCGCAGTCGGATTGCTCGTGACCGATGAAAGTGGTAATAGCAATTCCTGCTGGCTAGATGTACTGGTCGAAGACAAGATTGCTCCGCTTTGCATCCCACCGAGCCCGATGGCTCGCCAGTGTAACGAGCCTGATATCGCTAACCTGCCTCAGGACTTACAAGCAGCGTTTGCTGATGATCCCGAAGGAACCGCTGCTCAACTGGATGCAGTATTCGGAGAAGCTGTCGGTCAAGACAATTGTCCTGACGTAGAAGTTTCTCAGGCAGTAATCGATCTACGCTCTAGCTGTGGAACAGGTGTTATAATCAGAAGCTTCAGCGTAGTCGACGGCGAAGGCCTGACCAGTGCAAGTGATTGCTCTCAGACCATCACCGTACTTGCAGTACACGACTACACGATTACCTTCCCCGCCGATGTCGAGGAACTAGAATGTGTAGCTCCAGACTTCAACGAGGTAGAGTTTGTAGAGAATGGTTGTGATCTGCTGACCGTTACTACGGTAATCGACACCTTCGAGGCCGATGCCGACGAGTGTTACAAGTTACGCATCACTTACGAAGTGCTTAACTGGTGTGAATACACCACGGAGGAAGATCCTTACGTCATCCCACGCGATGCCGATAACGATGATATTCTCGAAGAGCCTACCTTCCTGCATGTTATGCCGAGAAGCTTGAATACGCTCACTGACGATATTGCCAGACTAGACCGAGATAATAACCGTAATAACGGCTTCATCTCGCCACTCGATGAAGATGATGTCGATGGTACAGTAGCTGGTCAAGTACCAGGTAATGGACCTCAGCCGTATGGCACAGATGAAAGCCGAGGTGCCTTCCTATACCGTCAGTTTGTCAAGGTATACGATGAAATACCACCAGTATTGACGTTTGAAGAGCAGGGACCATTCGAGGACTTGGATGGAAGCTGTGATGAGGAAGTCATTATTGACTTTACCCTCACCGACAACTGCATCTCTCCTGACGATTTCGATGCCTTAGTCTCACTAGACGCGTTCTTCGCAGATGTAGATGGAGATGGTGTTCTGACCGCAGCGGATTTTGTACCGGATAACCTGCCACAGTTTGCGCCAATTGCAACCAATAATGGTGACGGCACATTCACGGTAACGTTCAATAACAACCTGCCACTGGGTCGCCACGCGATTCGAGTAGTCGGTAGTGATGGATGTGGAAATACCGACGTAGCACTGATCATATTCGAGGTGACAGATGCTAAAGCTCCTACCCCCGTATGTATCAGTGGCCTCACGGCGACCCTAATGCCTGACGGCAATGGTGGCGGTATGGCAGCTATATGGGCTAGCGAGTATGTTGTATCCGACAGCGATGACTGTGTAGGACCTGTACAGTTTGCTATTTATCATCCGAGCCAGTTCGACAGTCTCGATAACGAGCTGATCATACCTAATCCGCTGGATACAGGTATTACCCTGACTTGCGATGACTTCGGTACGATAGTTATTCGTGTCTATGCGATTGATGGAAGCGGCTTATCGGACTACTGTGAGACGACACTAGATGTGCAAGTCTTCCAGGAGGGTATTTGTGAAGATGCTGACCAGGGCAACATCCTGGGTCTGATCGAAAGCCCAGCTGGTACGGCCACGCCCGATGTCGAAGTATCGATCTCAGATCTGGGCAACATGAGTGATATCGAGTACACTGACCAGGCGGGTGAGTATAGCTTTACGCAACTGCCATTCAATGAGGACTATACGATAGAACCATCGCTGGAAGGTGATGTCGATGTTGCTACGGCTGTAACTACCTTCGATATATTGATCATCAACCGCCATATACTGGGCATTGCAGAGATGGAGAGCCCATATCAGCACGTCATTGCCGATGTTAACATGGACAACGTGATCAATGTGATCGATGTCGTGAACATCCGTCAAGTAATCATGGGCATACGCTCGACCTACCTGAGTGGACCTACATGGAGATTTGCAGATCAAGACTACGAGTTCTCAGCGAACGCTAGTGACTGGCTCACAGAGGTCTTCCCAGAGGTTTACAATGCCAATGACCTGGAAGGCGATGTACTATCAGCCGACTTCTACGCACTCGAAATGGGTAATGTATCCGAAGGTGTAATTGCCTCTAGCAATGCGCGTCCGGAAAGCTCAGATTCTCGTTCTAGCACAGACCTGATGACCGACGAAATTCGATTGGTTGCCGGAAATTCTTACGAGATTCCCTTCAGAGTCCGTGATCTGTATGGTGCACAAGGAACCATAGAGTTGAGTGCAGGACTAGAGCTACTCGATATCAGTTATGGTTTGGCAAGTGCTGCGAACCTAAACATGGGTAGAGCTGCCGAAGGTCTGATCAGCTTCAGCTGGGACGACCCACAGGCAGTAGCGCAAGCAAATGATAACGCCTTATTGTTCACCTTTAAAGTTCGTGCCACTACGAACAGTGAGCTAAGTGAACTCATTCGCTTAACGGATCGCATTACTGGAGCTGAGGGTTATCCGCTCTCTGGTGGTATAGCCAACTTAAACTTGACTTTCGGAGCAGACAGCGATCTGCTTGCAGAGACCAACTTCGAGTTGATACAGAACAGCCCCAACCCATTCCGTCAAGAGACAAACATCGGTTACTACTTGCCGAAAGACATGGACGTAACCATCGTAATCACCGACGTGAATGGCAGGCACTTACGCACCTTTGAGCAAAACGGCACGGCCGGCTTCAACAACCTCGTTGTAGCCAAGAGCCAGCTTAATAATGCTTCGGGTGTAATGACGTATACGATAACTGCCGATGGCTGGACCGCCAGCCGCCGGATGGTCGTAACTAACTAAGATTCGAACGTATTGAACGAGCCGGTTGGAGCTTTCTCTGAAAGTTTCAATCGGCTTTTTTATTTTTAGGTATGAAAACTTACACGATCTCACTCTTTGCGCTCTTTTTATTAGTAACCAGCCCATTATTTGGCCAGGATGCACAGGTCGTAGAGGAGACCGGCGTTGCATCTAATGCGATGGAGATGGCCGAGCGACAAACCGATCATTTGAGTAGGTTGGTCAATCTTACCGAACGGCAGCGCAAGAAAGTCTTGCAGATGTATGCCGACTTCAACGAAAGCTTTATGGACAGAAGATCGAAGAAAGAGGGTAGGGATCAAGGTGATATACGCTCTTTGTTGAAGCGTCAGTCTGAGCGCAGGACCCGAGAGCTGAGCCGTATCCTGACCGAGGATCAATATAAAATCTATCTAGAGACACTGCCAGAGGATCAGCGGCCAGACAATTACCGATAGAGGTACCTACCTGCGTAAGTACCAAAGAATATGAAGTATTCGCCTAATGAGTTCCCAAGAAATTCACTGGGCAATACGACTAAAATGGATATCCCAGTCCGAGCTGAAACGTAAAGTCTCTAAGCCGGAATTCATCGAACTGGTTCCAGTAATGACTTTCTCTGAGGTCGATACCGTCGATGACTCTGGGATCGTCGCTGGGGCCTTGAAAACTATCTCTATTCCCCGACAGGCTCGGGAAGTTATAGCGTAGCGGTATGGCCATGTCGAGTCGAAAGATGAAGTAAGAGAGGTCGATGCGTACGCCGAAGCCGCTGCCTATGGCCAGTTGTCTATAGAAAGGCTGGGCACGCAGAGTCGTGCCGTTGCTGCAGTTGATCTCAGAGCTGCGGAAGAGCAGCTGCGATCCACATCGGTCTGGGTCGCTATTCAAGCTCCAGATGTTGCCGACATCGACGAAGAAGGCTCCCCTGAGTTGCCACAAAAGCTTGAAGCGGTACTCGAGGTTAAGCTCTAGCTTGAAATCGCCGGTCTGAAATAATCTTAGATTGTTTTGGGGGTCCAGGCTTTCGGGGTCTACATAGCCACCAGGGCCGAGTCCGCGAGGTGCCCATGCGCGCATACTATTGGCTCCGCCTACAAAAAACTGCTTGACATAAGGCACCGCAGCACCGAAACCAAAAGGCCTACCAATACCGATATTGAATCGGCCGACGAGGCTGGTTTCAGGATTATACTGCTGATTGAAGCGCACATCGCCCTCCAGCCGCCAGAACTGAGCATAAGAAGCATTACGTCGTGGCCTGAATACGATATCGTTGTTCCAAAGCGCGTTGTACAATCTGTTGAGGCCTAGTATTTCTAGCCCTGCCAGCTCGAAATCGCCAATGACGGTCAGGGATTGGCCTCGCAGGTTGGGTCGGCCGGTGCGCTGGTATTGTAGCTCTCTAAATAATAGACTGGCGAAGAACTGCTCGCCGAAGCTCAACTGCAAAAACTGATTTTCGGCTAGTATAGAGTCAAATCTGGGCTGGGTACTCGGCACGAGTACATCGAGTGCCAGGTGCGTAATGCCGTAACTGCTGGTTGCTGATCTTTGGTAGTTGTAGCCATAGCGCACGTCGGCCAGGGTGTAGGCGTAAAAGTCGCGAATGAGCAGATACTCGTAAGCGACCGACAATCGCGTGGAAGCCCGGTCTTGCAGCCCATTGTAAAATCGCTCGTTGAGCAGGTGTTTATCTTTGGTCAGGGGTACATTATATAAGAATTTGTACATCCCCAGGTAGTCTCTGAATCGCGGTAGGTAGACGCTTAGCTCAGTACCGAAATCGACTGTATTGATGAACAGGTTTTCGTTGGAACTGAAGTTGGGGTTGAACTCGACACCACCTCGAATATTAGTGGTGAATAATTCGCCACCGCCCAGTAAATTTCGGTGGTTGAAAGAAGGACTCAAGCTCAATCCGATCAGGTTGGTGGCCCCGGTATTATTGATCCGGTTCGTGTAGTTGAGATCGAAGTCTAAGCCAACTTCCATTTGCTCATTGGGCGTGAGCTGAAGGCTGAAATTGAGTAGACCTTCATCATTTGGGTCGATCTGACTTCCTATGCGCACAAAGCGATAAATACCCAGTAGACCGAGCTGTTCATTGGTCTTATCTACGGCATCTTTACTGTAAAATTCGCCTGGTCGCAAAAAGATATTATCGAGCAGGGCATCGATCTTTACTTTGGGCTCCGAACCTAAAAAGCGAAATCGTATACCTTCGACTATGGTATCCAGCCCAAAGGGTTCTATGATGTCACCGGCTTGGAAATCGCCGTACACGTCTACCGTGCCGACCTTGTAGCGCTGGTGATATTCGTCGCTTCGGGGTGGAGATATCTGTAGTGAAAGATCTGCAAAACCTGGCCGCCTGAACGTGATTACCCGAAGCTGCTCGAAGTAGGTATTGGTGAAGAAAGCGTAGCCCTTGTTGCGCAGCAGTCGGCCGAGTCGCTCTTTTTCTTTGTCGAATAGCGTGAGATTGAGTGGATCGTTAGGCTGTAAAAAGCTATTGGGTAGCTCGGTCTGTAGAATACTGTCGATATCTGGTTGAGGGCTCGAATAACTTACGCTATCGATCAAGGTACGCGGCCCGGTATTGACATGATAGGTCACGCCTATCCGCTGCCTTTTGAGGTGATCGAGGTCGGTATAAGCCTCGGCCCGCAGGTAGCCACGGTAGATGAGGAAGGTCTCCATATCCTCTATCGTGAGCTGTGTCAGGCTGTCGTTGTAGATCGCTGGCGGCTGCCCCAGGGCATTGCGCTTGAAGCGATCGAAACGCGTGCTATCTTTTGCCCTATTGCTACTCAAGTAGATATACTCGCGCGGGAAAAGAAAAAGAAAATTGGTGTTTGGCTGCTGCCGTGCCAGGGTGCTCAATTGATAATTGAGCTCAGAGGCGTTTTTGATCTCCTTTTTATTGTCGATCACCACTTGCTGCTTGACCAGTATCTCCTGTTCTTCTGCCAGGAATTTGCTACTATTGCAAGCGGCCAAGAATGGCAACAGCAGCAATGCAGGCCAGCGAAACCCGCTTAAAAAATTCAGCATGTCATTGAGTGCGGCCCGCATCAAGTTGGTTAAAAGCCTGAAACAAAAGAAGTTTAGGCAAACTTACCACAAATTCACCGTCGAAGGTGTCAAGCTGACTGCTGAGCTGGTCTCGCAATCGGCCTACGAAGTAGAGGCGATTTATGCGCTGCCCACCTGGTTAAATCCCGGTTTGCCCGATAAGCTCATAACGCGCGTCAATGAACGCGAATTGAGCCGTATGTCGCAATTAGCTTCTCCAAATGAAGTTTTATCGGTTTTAAGACTTACGCAGGTGGATGACGTACAGGAAAGCGACCCTTTCCACCTCCTCTCCAAAGGCTGGTCTTTATATCTTGACGGTATACAATCGCCTTCTAATTTAGGGGCCATATTGCGCGTAGCCGAGTGGTTCGGTTTTCGGGCGGTCATTCGAGGTTCCGGAACGGCAGACCTCTACAACCACAAGAGCCTACAGGCGAGTATGGGCTCATTTCTACGGGTAGACTGCCCAGAGCTGGAGCTTTCTCAAATTGCCGAGTCTCTACCCGATCTTCCCCTTTTCGGTACGGCCACCGATGGCGATTCCATCTATGATTTCGAGCCGCCAGATAGCGGTATTATCGTCATTGGCAGCGAGGGTTCCGGCATCCGTCCAGAGACGCAAGGCTTATTGAAGAAGTATCTGCGCATACCCCATGCCGAAACCAGCCGTGCAGAGAGTTTGAATGCGGCTGTAGCGGCAGGTGTGGTGTGTAGTTGGGTGGGGCGATAAGAAAATATAGGAATACCCATTCTTTGAGAATTAGCATACCAATCGAAACTATGTGCCCTGCCCTTGCTGTTTATTTCGTAAGTTTAAGTATGATCAGAAGCTTTGGCGACAAAGAGACTGCGAAGGTCTGGAAAGGTGATTACTCTAGGAAATTGCCAACTGAAATTCAAGGTTTAGCTTTGAGAAAGCTGAGATTAATCAATAACGCATCTTTTATAAATGAGTTAAGAGCACCTCCGGCGAATAGACTAGAAAAGCTGAAAGGCGATTTAGAAGGGTATCACAGCATAAGAATTAATCGCCAATGGAGAATTATATTTCAGTGGGAAGAAGGCGATGCTCATAACTTGAAAATTATTGACTACCATTAACGTTAAAAAATCATGGACAAAATACCGAATATCCATCCTGGAGAAGTGATTGAGGAAGAGTTTTTAAAGCCTATGGGTTTGAGTACTGTAGAACTTTCTCGTAAAGCCAATATCCCTGAAGATGTACTTATTAGCATAATAAAAAGAGAACGGGACGTAACAGCTGATGTAGCATGGCGCCTAGCTCGATTTTTTAATACGACATCTAGGTTTTGGATGGGACTGCAAATAGATTATGATCTTGAAGAGGAATTAAGGGCAAATGAAAAAGAGTTTGAGAAAATCAAACCTTATGTCGCAGCCTAATAGAAGTTGTCACACCCCGTGATCATAGCCGCTCGACAACTGTATTTGAATCTATCTTCAAGGATTCCAAAACATGCCCTTTCAGGTTTTTCAATACTAACAAGCCCGGCCGTTTACCTACCTCTAAACTGCCTAGATCACCATCGAAACCCAGGGCTTCGGCTCCGTTGAGGGTGGCCCATTGGAGTAAAGTCTGAAAGGGCACATAAGATTGGTAGCGGCTGATAGTCTTCATCTCTTCGAGTATGCTGAGCTGCCAGTTGCTGGTGAGGCTATCGGTGCCGATACAGACCTTCGCTTCGGCTTCTAGAAAGGTTTTGTAGTTGGGCAACCGGTTTTCGATATAGATGTTGGCGTTGGGGCAGGTGGCCCAGTATATGCCATTTTGTGCCCAGTCTTGCGCCTTCGAAATATCATGAGCAGCGGTCATCGTATTATGAACGAAGAGGGTACGGCAGCGTGGATCCATCTGTGCTAGGGCGTGGTAGATCGAAGGCCGACCTGTGGCTGTAAAGTGGTCGAGCGATGCGCCGAATCCTTCAAAGAAGGGTAGAAATGGCCCCGTCTTACGTTCAAAGAGTTCGTTTTCGGCTGGGGTTTCCTGCATGTGGATGGAGACGGTGCCCTTGCCATTATTCAGCGCGTTAATGCGGTCGTAGAGCGGATTGCTGACCGTGTAAGGTGCGTGCGGAACGGCCGACTTAGCCTGCCCGCTTTCGGCACCGGCTTGTCCGTCGTACACGGGTCTGTACTGCTCGAAGGTAGCCTGGGCGCGATCGCTTTGTAAAAAGTCGAACATCTCCACAAAGCTGTAGTACCTGATCGGGCTGCGTCTTTTGACGGCTGCGGTATCCAGCTTATTGCAGATATCGCCTACAGCTTGTATGCCCTGGTTCCACATGTAGGCGTCTTGGGCCTCTATGGCGGCGTCTATTTCGGATTGATCTACCTCGCGTTGGCTGACTACGCCGATCAGAAAAGGTAGCAGAGTGGTACCCGTATCGACTTTTCCTTGCATGTGGCTCAGTTCTAGATGGCAGTGCGCATTTATAAAACCAGGAATAAGCACCTGCCCCGGAGGAAGTATCTTCACGTCTTCGGAAGGGCACTCGCTGCTGGGGCCGATCCATTCTATTTTGCCTTCATCGTCTAAGATGATAGCTCCCGCTTTAATGGGTTGGCTAGTAATGGGAAATAGGTAATCGGCACTATAAGCGGGCATGATCTGTATTTTGCCACAAAACTATGAAAGCTTGAGCAAGAAAATATGTCTATTTGGTTGGTTGGTGACCCTCGTTTGTGGGTGTAGTAATCCACCTGCGGAAGTGCAAAATACCATCAGACTGCTAGATGGAGAGGAGGCTGCCACTACCCTAATCACCGATGATTACGAGGGTTACTTCAACGATCTGAGCGATGCCGATATCCGCCTGCAAATGGCCCTACCCGATAGTGTCGCTATTTCTGCCGAGGCATACCGTCAATGGCTGAGCGAGCTGCACGAACCCTGGCCCGATGACTTAAGCCAAAGGGCTAATGGCTTGATTATAAAAGCTTTGCAAGAGTGCGCAGACATTTTTCCCGACCTTGCGCCCGACACTGTCGATTTGATTCTGACCGACGATCTGCCTTATGGATCATCGGTTTATTTTACGAGAGGGCGTGCCATCGTTTGCCCGAAGTCTCATCTCAAAAATGCATCCGAGCGCGAGCTTATGCATGTATTCAGGCATGAACTTTTTCACCTCATCAGCCGTCAGCATCAAGAGGTACGTCCTGATATGTATAAGGCGATAGGCTTTGAATCTGTGACCGATTCATTGACCTGGCCCGGAGAATTGTACCAGAGGCGATTGCTTAATCCCGATGCGCCCAGGCCCGATTATGCTTTGGATGTCGATGGGATTTTGTACGTACCCCTGGTCTATGTATCTCAGTCACCTTATGATGTTGACGATCCTGATTATTTCGGCAAGCAGCTGCGTTTTCAGTACTTCCAGATGCATGGAGATAGCCTGCGGCCTCCAACTTTAACCGTGACTGAGGTGCGTGAATTGACCGGTGACTTGACCAATTATATCATTCACCCCGAAGAGATTTTAGCCGATCATTTTGCGCTTTTACTGGAAATGGGAGCCGCCGGGAACAACGAGTACTTGCTAGGTTTAGAGCGCCTACTAAAGCCTCTTTAGATACACAACATATCTGGATTTTTCTCTCTGTACAACAATATGAATGGTCACTGTCCGTTTTTAGGTTCGTCTTCACGGAAAGGAAGACAGACACGCTTTTGGGTTTAAACCGAGCTTAAACGCACAACCAACCAACTACCGCGTTTATCTTTGGATAGAACCCTTCACAAAACCAATACATTTATGGCTACTATTCATAATAGTCCACCCCCTCCCGTACCCAATACGCCTAAGAAGAAAAGCAACCCGCTGTTGCTTGGTATCATCGGTGCGTTGGTGGCACTCAATATTTTCTTTATTTGGGGATACTTCAACAAGGGTGCTGAAAATGAGACTTTAACTACCGAGTTAAGCGACGCCAATGATCTCAGGGAGCGGACGGAAGTACAATACAAAGACGCTCTGGCGGAGCTAGATCAGATGCGCGGCATCAATGAAGAGATGGATGCCCGTATCGCTCAGCAGGAAGTAGAGCTGGCCGCCAGCAAAGAGCGTATCGACGCACTGCTCGGCGATTCTCGCAATCTGGCCAGTGCGCGTCGCGAACTCAGAGACCTGCGCACACAAGTCGACGGCTATGTGGCCGAGCTCAATCAGTTGCGCGAAGAAAACGAAATGCTCACGGCTGAAAACCAAGAGCTGAACGTGACCAACGAGACACTGACCGGTGATCTGCAGGTGCAGCGCCAGCAGAATGAGGCGCTGACCGAAGAGCGCACTAACTTACAAAACGTCAATCAGGAACTCGGTGCTAGAAACGACCAGCTAAACCAACGCGTAACCGCCGGTAGTGCCATCATGGCCGCCAGCGTGACTGCCGAAGGACAGCGCCAGAAGAACAATGGCGACTGGTCGCGCAGCAGAAATGCCAAGCGCGTGAATCGCATACACGTATGCGCCAACACGCTAGCCAACCGCACGGCCACGCCAGGCGGTGAGCAGATGCTGATGCGTATCATACAGCCTGACGGTTCTACCATGACGCTAGGTAACCAAGGCAGCGGCACCTTCCGCTCTGAAGAATCTGGCGAGACCATTCCTTTCACCAAGGTGGTCGAGTTCGACTTCGATGGCGGCGATGCCAACTTCTGCGGTAATTGGGCACCAGAAGGCATGGCTTTCCCGGAAGGAAACTACACCATCGAGTTGTACAATAAAGGCTATTTAGCCGGTAAGACTGAACTGGAGTTGAAGTAAAATTGCTTTCAACTTTATAAAATGCTTAGGGGTTGAGTCCATAGTGATTCAACCCCTATTTTTATGCGATCAGATATTTCCAAAAAGATGATCGGTAGCGTGGTGCTGCCCGTTTTAGCATTGGTGGCCATTTTCGGCTTTCGGGCATGGTATTTCACCCCCAATTACGACGAGGGCGAAAAGGCCGCAGATTTTACAAGCGAGTTGATAGACGGTAGCCGTTTTTCTTTGTCAGACTTGCGCGGGTCGTATGTATTGCTCGATTTCTGGGGCTCCTGGTGCGGTCCATGCCGAAAAGAAGCACCTGCGTTGAAAGCCATACACGAAGAAGCTGGAGGCAAACTGGCCATCGTAAGTGTTGCTATAGAGCGGTCTGCCCAAAATTGGAAGAAAGCCATAGATCAAGACGAGCGAAACTGGCCATACCATATCATGGAAGAAACGAGCAGTACGCGATTTCTGAATGGCCCCATTTCCGATCTGTATGGCGTTAACGAAGTGCCTACTCACTTCCTCATCGGTCCCGATGGTGAGATCGTGGGGGTTAATATGGGCTGGAACGAGATCATGAGTACAATAAAGTGATAAGAATATTTTAACTTGAGGTTTGGGGTAAACATCGGACGCTAGAAGGATTACAAGCTCTCCTCTTTAGCTTTGAGCTTGCAAACGCTTCGAGGTCCTAACCTTGCTCGGAAAAGAACCTCGTAGCGTGCTCAAAGCCGCAGCTCTGCGGAGGATTTGAACTCCTTCGAGCGTTCTACTGCCTCAACCTCTCTTTATTTTAGGCCATCGGCATAAGATATTCTTATCTAATACCTCTGGGTATCAAAGACCTTGGAAAGACCACCAAGCTTTCTGCACCGTCTTGCCCTACGGCTGCTACCCCGAATAGATAATTGTCGACCACGACGTTTTCAAGCACTACCTGTGTTTCGGTAGCGGGTACGTATCGGCTGTACTGCCATATGGGCGAAGTTGTATCGCGCCAGTAGACCCGATAGCCAGCCAGTAGACCGTCATCACTGGCAGGCGGATCCCAGCGCAGACGGGTGGATGGCTGAACCGCCCCACCTATTTGCAACTGCTGGGGGGGTGGTGGCGCGCTGGCTAAGGCCGCTAGTGTGATGGCATTAACCCCCGTGAGCTTGGCGCAGTAGTCAAAGTCTACGCCTGCTATCACATCGCCATAGGCTATGCCGTTTTCGACTCTCAGATCCTGATGCTGGCGGTTGTAGTTCTCGTGGGTCTCCATGATGCGTACGCCGGGGAAGCCCGCATCATTAAATGGCCGATGATGGCCCCCACGCCCGAATCGATCGAGCCGGTAGATCATAATGGCGCGCAAGTTGGTACAATACTGCTCAGTGAGTCTGTGCACGTAGCGCGCCAATTGTCGGCTGGGACCGTCTACCTCACCGCCATAGAATCTATTCCATATGCGTTCGCGCTCACCTTCGTTCGGGTAGTCGGGCTCACTGAATACGCGAAAGGTGACATTGTCTTTCACACCGTCTATACCTTCGATGTTTCCGATCATATCGTTATTGAGTATACCTATTATATCCCATCCCTGCTCTGTGGCGTATTCGGCGAGACCTTTTCCACCGAAGAGGCCTTGCTCTTCTCCGCTCAGACCAACGTATATGATAGAGGTCGAGAATTTGTACTTACTCAAGATTCGAGCAGCCTCCAGAGTGCCGGCCAGGCCGCTGGCATTGTCGTTAGCACCGGGTGAATCGCTCGTGCCATCCAACGGGTCGCTAACGCGCGAGTCTATGTCTCCACTCATGATCACATAGCGGTTAGGATAGACAGTACCTCGCTGAACTGCCAGTACATTGACGACCCAGGTGTCTTCACGTATACGCGATTCAGGGTCGCCTGCTACCAGGTTTCGCTGGTAACTCACTTCCAGACAATCTGAGCAATCTTTGCTGATGCGCTCGAATTCACTGTGTAGCCAACGTCTGGCTGCGCCGATTCCTCTGGTCTCACTTACAGTATCGCTCAAAGTATGGCGCGTACCGAAATCGACTAGTGTCTGTATATCGGTCTCCAGTCTTTCCGCTGATGGAGCCTTTGCAATCTTGTACAGCATATCGTCAATAACAGACTGTCCTGACAAGATCAAAAATCCAAAAAGCAGAACTAGTGTGTAAAGTATCCTCATGCTCGCAAAAATAAAAAGCTACTGCACAAGTCGCTCAGACTTGTGCAGTAGCCCCAAATAAAAAGCCCTGACCCAACCTTGAGCCAGAGCTTCGAATCATAATCTCACGAAAATACTTAGATCTCTTTTATAACTAACTGATAAGCAAATCCTAAAGGACTTGCTTGTTTCAACAGTTCATCATATATTTGGGACTATCTTTAGTGCTTTATGTTTTAATCCCATGAATGTGTAGAGGCCGGTTCCCACGAGGGGACCGGCTTTTTTGTTTTTCAAGATATTCATTTGCTTCTTCTGAGAAGGAAAAGTTGGTCGCTCCTCAGGAGCGACCGACCACTAACAAATTATAATCCCATGAACGTATGTCTTGGCGAGACTTCTCTCGACATTACAAAAGTGCATCCACAACATAGCTGAGGCAACAACAAAAATAGAAGATTGTGAAAGTTTTTACTTGTTGTTTTATATTAAAATATTGATAATCAAATATTTGAACAAATAATTTGTGAATTTTAATATAAATATTTTGACTCTTTAGATTAAAAAATCTCTAAAAATCAAACTGCAAGCGCAGGTTTATGCGCCTTCCTGTTAGCCTGTTGGGTATGGCATACTGCTGCTGGAAGATGGTTTTGATCCAGGTATTACCTGCCTGATTAGATACTTGCATCAGATTAAACACCTCCAAGCTCAGGAAGGTAGACCGCGTAAATCGCAGAGGGTGCCTGGTTGCATTGCGGGTCGTATTCCTATCGAATAAGCGAAAGCTGAAACCAATGTCGATGCGGTGATACGTATCGAATCGGTACGGATTCCTGAATACTGTATTGTTATTTAAAATGCCGAATGGCAGCCCCCCACCGACCGTCAGATTGACGTGGGTTCTGAAATTTTCATTATTTCTCAGGTAGTCTTGAAAGAACAAGCTGAGTAGGAAAAACTGATCTGTAGGTCTTGGCACATAGTCTACGGGTGTACCTTCGGTAGATCCGATCTCGCGCTCCAGGTGCTGCACGCCGAGTATGCGTTCCCGCGCCTGTAAGAAGCTGAGGTTGATCCAGCTCTCCGCACCGGGTACGAATTCGCCATTGATCCTGAAATCGAGCCCGGCTACATAGCCTTCGGAGTCATTGACCCCGCTATACCTGATTCGCACGTTTTCAATCTCGTAGCTCACCAGATCCCAGAGCGACTTGTAGTAGGCTTCAGCTATGAAGCGGAATTTCTTAGGGTTGCGTTTACCGTAGTAAAAATCCCAAGTTAGACCACCGACTACATGTATGGATTTTTGAGCCCGCAGGTCAGTATTCAACTCGCCATCGGGTCTGCGCAGCTCGCGGTAAAAAGGAGGTTGCTGATAGAATCCGGCGGCTAGTCGGTAGCTGATGTCCGATTCCTTGTTGAGCGGCTTGTATAGCAGCTGCACGCGTGGGGAGAGCAAAAACTCTTGGTTTAAATCCCAGTAACCGGCGCGTAATCCTGCACTTACCCGCAGTTCCGACTTGCTCGGCCTGCGAACAGTCCAGGTGTCCTGGAAGAAGGCACTCAATCGATTGGTCCTCAGCTGATTTTCTGACCGCAGGGTAGCGAATAGTTCGACGGCATCTTCATTGAAAGGCAAGCTGAACCCCGCTGAGTCGAGACGTTCCCACTCATTGATTCTATCGTCTATGCGCTCGTGTTGTGCCTTAACGCTCCACTGCAAGAAGTGGGTCGATGTCTCCTGGCTGCCTAGTTCCAGACCGCCGCGCAGTTCGGCATTAGCGACTTGTATATCTAAGAAATTGCGCACGAAGTTTTGCTGCACGCCACTGCCCAGTTCGGCTATAGCCTCACCGAACTCACTGCTACCGAAGTCGGTCTCTATTTGCCTCAGGCTGTATGCACCCCTGATGTCGATGCCCTCGTTCTCGTCGCTGCGAAACGCCGATGTCAAAAACTTGAGGAAGAAGGGCCGCTTGCTCTTCTCCGGCAGATAGGTCAGCGATAGGCCACCCATCTGCTGTAGGAATCGGTCTTGCTCCTGCCCCTCGAACTCCGAGCGCAGCTGGAGTGCAAAATTGATCAGTCCCAAAGCGGTCGATCTGGTCGTAGGTGTAAAATTGTAGACCGCGCTATTGTAATTGGCCAAAAGACCCAGCTGCAAATCCCTACTCAGGTCAAGGGTGATATAGGCCTGCACATCGAAAAAATTGGGGATGTACTCGCCATTGGTCTCCAGGGTCCCCAGCAGATATTGAGTCGTTTTATAGCGCGCACCGAATAGATATCGCAGCCGCTTATAGCCATCGCTACCTACCGGCAGGCTGCCTTCCAGGTGCGTGGAGCCACCCAGGAAACTCAGCCCCAGGCTAGCCCGCGTACTATCGGGCCGCTTGTATTTGATGTCGAGCACACTAGACAGCTTGTCGCCGTAGCGCGCCTCGAAACCACCTGAGCTAAACGACAGATCTCTGATCAAATCGATATTGGCAAAGGTCAGCCCTTCCTGCTGCCCGGCGCGGATAAGCTGTGGCCGGTATATCTCAAAATCGTTGACGTAGACCAAATTCTCGTCATAGTTGCCGCCGCGCACATTGTATTGGCTGGTCAATTCGCCACCCGAGCCGCTACTCACACCCAGTGCGATGTGTGGTAGTATACTTTCCAGGTTGCCTGTCGTGGAGGGAAGTAGACGCAGAGAGCCCGGTGTCTCTCTGATCATACCATCGGCTTCTATCTTCGATTCGCGCACTTCCACTTCTATGCCCGAGTCGGTAGCTACCATGCTCAAGTCTACTTGCTTGTTGCTGCCTGCTGGTAGCGGCCCCAGATTCACACGAGCCTCCTTATAGCCGATCCGGCTGAAGACCAACTCGAATACTTCTTCAGCAGGCACTACGGCTCGATAGCGTCCATTCTCGTCGGTCTCGAATGCGCGGGTCGTACCGTCTACATAGATGGTCACCAGCTCCACGGGGCGCTGGCTGATTCCGTCTACTACCCGGCCGGTTATGCCAGCCGTTTCGACTTGAGCAGATAAGATAGTACTGCTGACCAGCAGCAGAAAAAAAACGAGTAATCTGTAATACATATGTTGGCCATATCGGAGTAATTCTACACGCAAATCGAACAGAGAAGCATACAGAATCTTAAATCATCCCCACATGAACGGTAAAAGTACTCTTTGGCTTGTAATCTTAAGTGTCGGGCAAAAAGAAGAAAGGCCTTTTTTCGGATAGCAGGCCTCGATTACAAGACAAATGTTTCTTCGATCACTGTTTTGATAGCCTCTATTTCGCTGTACTTGAGTTTCTTGTGCACTTTGTAGACTCGTTGCTTGCTATTTGCTCAATTTTCATCAGCCCAGTCGTTTTCATCCAGCATATCCTCGATCAGTAGAACGTCGTCACCCGCCTCATGCATACGGGCAAAGGCATTTTCCCACCCGGCTCTTATGCGTTTTACAGGCTTTAGTAGTAGAGCATCTGGCTCTAAAATCAACTCTACTTGATCTTCAATCTCGTATTGATCGAGGATGGCCTTGGGAAGCTTTATACCCTTCGAGTTATCGATTTTAATGACTGATAGCTGCATTGTAATCACTTTGTGATTATAAATATAGGGTGTCTCGTTCAGATATATCTGTATACCCTTGGCAAGTAGACTTTCGCAGGTCGGAGCAATGCGGAGACTCTCTCATCAGCGGAGTTGGTTCCTCTCAAAAAAACCGAAGGCTACCTAAGTATTTCCCACTAGAATCGTTCAATCCTCTGTCTGTACTAGAAACCGTCTGTACTTGATAGTATCGCCTGCCTACTATGAAAGTCTTGGTTCTTATGCTGGCTTTTCCATCGAGGTAGTCGATGCGCCAGAATCTACCGGGGTAGTCTTGTAGGGTCTCCTCGTTCACGAACAGCAGCTCTCCGTCTACAGTGTTTATGGCTTCCTCCATAGAAGCTTGAAAGAACTCGGTGACCAAGTCTGTACTGTCGTGGTGGAGGCTACCTTCTGGATAGTCGACGTAACTGAGCATATAGACCAGATTGTCTGCTCGCTCACCGGGACTCTGCAAAAAGAAGGTGTGATATATCAGCTCTCCTACATCGGTTGCTATTGTATCTACGGAAGTCTTGAATTCACCAGGTGCTAAAATGGCGAAGCGCCCATCTAGATCGTGGATCTCATTCCAGATTCGCGTCGACTCCCAGCTTAGCTTGGGTTGTAACTGCCCATCGTCATTGTTGAGGGGCAAGACCTGTGCAATCGCCGAATAGGTAAATAGCAGATATATGACGAAAAGAATGGTTCGCATAACTACGGTAAGGGAGTAGATAAGGTGTTTTTTGGTTGGTTGGCTAGTGTCTAGCTCATCTCGATCTCAAGGCATAAATGGCAAAGGACCCCAGCCAATGGCCGCCTTCGTAACTATCGCCAGTCAGGTTGGGTAGCGAATAGGCAACATGCGCGTCAGCTACTCCGCGCAAGTGCGCATAGCGAGGGTATTGATTGGCCAATCCATACAGCACCCAGGCCCGGCTAAAGTTGAGGCCATCGAGATGTACCAGTTTGCCATCGGTTCGGTCGCTGACCAAGCCTACTTCAAGGTCAAAGTCGGGCTTGGTCAGTGCTGGTAAGAATCCTTCTAGCCAGCTATGAAATTCTTCTTCCGATAAAACGCGCCGCATGATATCGACCTCTTCGAGCACGGGAGATAGAAAGTCGTAGCCGCTAGGCTCGTAGGCAAAGGAAGCCTCGCGATCGGCGAGGAAGAAATCTCGTGCTCGGCGGCTTATGATATTCAAAAGGGCTGTATCGACTACCGCCTCTGCATAATCGTAGGCAAAAGAGAGACCAAAACCCGTATTTGGGTGTTCGCCCGTACGGATGGGGTAGACCAACTTAGGGAGGTAATCCAGATAGCGCGATACGATCAGATCGGCCAATGGCTGTAAATTAGTAGCCAACTCTTGCCCGAGTGGATCCTCCCAACTAAGTAGCGCACGTTGTAACTCCAGTAGCCAGGCCCAGCCGTAGGTACGCTCGTAGCTAGTATTGAGGGGCATTTGAAAGTACTCGACCTCGGCAGCGATATTTTCTGGCGTTAGACGGCGGCGCAGCAGTTCTTTGGCTTCGTCTGCCCGCTCCAAATCGGGAAACATGTCGAGCAGGGCCACCAAAGACCAGTGCCCGTGCACCGCCGAGTGCCAGTCGAAGCAGCCGTAGAAAGCCGGGTGCAATTCCGACGGTTCACCTAGTTCTTCGGCACTACCGATGGTCTGGCCGAGCTTATTGGGGTACTCTTGCTCGATGCAGGCAAGGGGGAGGTTTAAGATCTTATTTGCTGACTCAAAATCTAGTTGATTCTGCTGATCTGGCGCAGCCAGATCAGCAGAATCAACCGAATTTGTATTGGGTTCATCGAGATTTGAATCTTTGTTTTCAGAGGTGCAACTTAATGTGAGTAAAAGTGCCATAGCCAGGAGTAATTTCATAGTGCCTATTGGGATTTGTTTGCCAGTTTCTAACGCTGTAACCTACAAAATCTAATCTAAGAGCTACCTTCAACAAAAAAACGATGCCAGCAAAAATCCTTCCTTGGCTCTTATTGGTTTTTTTTGCCTGTGCGCAGCATACAGACCAAGAGCCGCCTGCTCAAGTAGGCGAATCGACTGAGATGGCTTCCGACACGATTCTTCCTGTATTTCCAGACGATTTTCTGGGTCGCTGGTCTGGCGATCTGAATATCTGGCGGGGCGATGGGCTGGCGCAGTCCATAGGCATGCAATTGCACATAGAGCCGGTTGATGACACTACCTACACCTACACCATCAGATATGGAGAAGACGATGAAAGAGAATATCTGCTCAAAGAAAAAGATCGCGCCAAAGGGCTTTGGTACATAGATGAGCAAAATGGTATCTATTTAGACGGGTACTACGTCGGCGGCAAATTCTTTGAAGGATTCGGCGTAATGGATACCCGGCTCATGGCCACTCTGGAGTTGCGTGGCGATGAGCTACTCTACGAGATCACGTCTGGTCCTGAAGGTCCCGTCAGATCGAGTGGCGATACCATTATAGATGAAGAAGAAATCCCAGAGGTATTTAGTTACGAGATGAGCACATTTCATCGAGCTACATTGGCAAGGGAATAAGTATTTACTCCTCTTCCAGAACAGGGAGACTCTTTTTGAGATCTACCCACAACTTAGCCGAGGCTTCGGTTAGTTCGGGCGGCTCGGTTTGCTTTACAGTAGGGAATATTTCGAGCAGGCAGTTGATGCGGGCTTCCGTATCGTAGAACTTGTTGATGATAGCGATTCGCCGCTGCTCTACGATGCAATAGCCCGACTGAAAGTTGCCCCGCTCGTAGCGGACCGTATAGTCGAGCTCTTTGAATAGCGTTTCTAGTTTTTTCAGTCCGTGCTTGGTATATCTTATCATGGCGAGGCTACAAAAATAAGACCCTTTATCTTTGCGTTTAAATGAACTTATCCCCAAAGCTCCATAATGCGTAAACTCAAAAGCCTGACCACCTGCTACCTACTGACTATCTGTTTGTCTTTTGCCGGAGAGGTAGCAGCTCAGCGATTCGAGGGGTCGCTGCTATTTGGCGTTAATGCCTCGCAAATAGCTCGCGATGACCTCAATGGCTACCATCAGCTCGGCTTCAATGCGGGTGCACGGGTGGTGGCTCGCATAGATGAGATATGGTCTATCGGACCAGAGCTGCTTTTTAGCCAGTACGGTAGCCGTCGTCAGAACAATAGTATCAACGTCAGCAACTTCGAGTCTTTTCGATTCAATACCATCGAAGTGCCGATCATGGCCTATTGGAAAGACTGGAAAATTACGGCGGAGGCCGGTCTTTCCTACTGGCGAGTCATCAATACCGAAATTGTAGACGCCGCCGGAGAGGACGTGACTCCAGACTTCGAGATACGGGAAAATATGCTCAACTTCCAGGTGGGCGCGACTTACTATGTCAGCAATAGGCTGGGGATTAATTTCAGATATTCAAAAAATATCTCCCGCCTCGATACTGAAAACAATCCCAATACCTTCAACTGGAAGAATTTTGCGCTCACTTTTCGCTTTGTGTACTTGCTCGGCACTGATTTCGGACTGCCACAAAAACCTACCGAAAGAGAACGCAGACCCGTGATACAGAACTTATAATCTTACATCGAGCTAGTTCAGCTCAATATCATTCTTTCCATGCGCACACTATTTTTTTTGTTGACCTTTTTTTGCGTGCTTGCTTGCAATAAATCAGATCAGCAAGCGGAAGCTGCCACCAGCCAGGAGACAACCGATCCTGCGGAAGTACAGAACCCCGCTAACATAGCAAATGGGGTAGAGCAGCCGACTCAACAAAGCAGTTCACCTTACCCCAGCATCCCCATGGATCGCTTAGAATACCTTTGGAACAACTCCAATTATATGGATGTGGTGTTTTATCAACTGCCGGTTTCGCTTAATCAATCTTCGCAAGACCAGGTCCGGTCTACGCTCATGGGGGTTGGGCAAGAAGTGCCTTATATCGACCCAACTTGTCAATCTGTTGGCCGCATTTTCTTTCAGGTGGCTGGCGAAAACAAGGAAACTGCAGAAATCTACTTTCAGGATGGTTGTACCTTCTATTTGTGGCTAGATGACGGCAAGCCTGCTTTTGCCAATTTGATGACTGAAGCGGGTGTCAACTTCTACAATAACATCATACAGCAGGTACAAGGCGGCGGTCAATGAGTGAAAAAGGGGCAGTCATCGACTTAGGCACGAACACCTGGCACTTGCTGGTTGGCCGTTTCGATGAGTCTGGGCACATCGAGCGACTTTTTCACGAAAGACGGTACGTGTTCTTATATAGCCAAGGCAAAGAGCGCATTGGTCCCGAGCCTTATGGTAAGGCACTGGCAGCCATGGCCCACTACCAGCAGGTGATAGACGAGATGGGTGTGCAGACTGTGGCAGCCAATGGCACCGAAGGCTTGCGAAAGGCCGAAAATGGGGTAGACCTCCTTCGAGAAATAAAGGCCAAAACAGGTCTCGAGGTCAATTTGATAGATGGTGAACAGGAAGCTCAGTTCACGGCCAAGGGTATAGACGTAGCCATGAAAATGTCGGGATTGGCAAGTCGAAATCAGCTCGTCATGGACATAGGTGGTGGCTCTGTAGAGCTGATGTGGCGACTCGATGGGGTACAGCAGCGGGTGGGGTCGTTTCCTATCGGTTTGGGTGTAATGTACCCCCGATTCATGGCTGGGGAATATTTGGAGGCTTCTGAAATTTTAGACTTACGCAGGTGGCTGGCTTCCCACCTGACCGTATTTTTTCAAATGCTGCCATCTACCGATCGCCCTACCTTAGTCGGCGCGGCCGGCACCTTTGAAATACTCGCCGAAGTCGCTGACCCGAACGTGAAGCGCCTGCCAGCGACGATCATAAAAACGAAAGACCTGCGCCCGCTTCTCACCAGGCTGATGACCTCTACCATGGCCGAACGCAGAGCCATGCCGGGTATAGACGAAGAGCGGCTGTCAATGATGCCGGTAGCCGCTTTTCTGGTCGATTACGTACTAGATTTTTGCGATGCTGAGCAGGTAATCGTGAGTAGATATGGACTGAAAGAAGGCGCGTTGAGGGAGTTACTCCAATAAAAAAGAGGCGGCCACGGCCGCCTCTTTTTTATTGGAGTCTAATGATTTTTACTTCTACGCGCTGGTTTTTGCGTTGGCAAGCAGCTGTATCTTCATTACAGACCCGGTATCGCTTGCCGTAGCCCTTGGGGAAGAGCCGCGCTGTCTCCACACCGTGTTCGTAGAGGTAGCGTACGATAGCTTGTGACCTTTTCAGAGAAATCTCTTCTGCAAATTCCGTACTGGCTCGGCTGCTGGCGTGGCCGCCTATTTCCACTACCGCTTGTGGGTTGGCGTAGAGAAATCCTCTAATTTCTTCCAGAGACTCTTCGGAGATTGGCTGGAGCACATCGCTATTGGCCTCGAAGGTTATATTTTCTATACGGAAGACGGTTCCTTCCTCCAGCACGGCCTCGGTCTCGCCCAATCTGACGATGTCGGGCTCCGGTATTGCTGGTTCGGGGTCTCTGCGTGTCGGGTTGTTGGGGTTGCGCTCTTGGGGCACATCGGCGATCGGTGGGTCGGCGGGCGGCTCATCGGTATCGGGGCGATTGTCGGCCAGTGGCTCTTCGCAGGGTATGGGCACCAGCGGGCTGGAATTGTCGAGGAGCAGATTGCCGTTGTAAGCTTGCAAAACTGGCGTTTTATAAAAGACCTCGATAATGATATGAGTATAGTCTTCGCTGGGCTCCAACTTGAGCTTGTATTCCTGCCAATCGCTATTGCTGACGGCCGAAGACTTGCCGATGACCTCGGCTTTGTCGCAGTTGGAGTAGCCGCCGAATACCCGCATCACGGCGGGTTTATTGTAGTTCTCCTCTCGACCCGTCATGCGGCTCTGAGAGATATACTGCAGGGATCTGGCTAGGTAGATGCGGAAATCGTAGCACTGGCCACCTATCATAGGGCTAGATAGCTCTTGACCTACGGCTTCCCAGGTTTCATTGTCGCGTACGACCATGCCTAGGTAGGTATTGCCCTGTTGCGCACGGCCGAATACCTGAAACAAGCGACGAGGGTCGGGGTGTACGTCTACGGGTGTCTCGCCGGCGAAGCCACAGTTAGACCATCCGATAGGTGGGTCGCTTGCCCCGCCGATATCTTCGAATGAAGGGTTGCGCAGGTGTATTAACTCACCTGCTACTGGCTGTGCATATTGAGCTTGTAAATCGAGACTGGCTAAAGCGAATAATGCGAGTGCGAGAATTCCCCAATTCTGTCTGATGTGTAAAGAAGAGCTGTAAAACGCCATATAGTTTGGTGTCATTGCTTGGTTATAAACGCACCGAAAGCACATTTATGTTTTCTGAACGAAAAACTACTGTGGAGTTCAGCTCAGTTTTTATTTAAACGCATTCAAGCCAGTTACATCGTGACCGGTGATGAGCAGGTGCACATCGTGTGTTCCCTCGTAGGTAATGACCGACTCGAGATTATTCATGTGCCGCATAATGGGATACTCGCTGGTGATGCCCATGCCGCCATGTATCTGACGGGCCTCGCGAGCAATCTTGAGGGCCATATCTACATTGTTGCGTTTGGCCATGCTGATCTGGGCGGGTGTAGCTTCGCCTCGGTTGGCGAGAGTGCCTAGTCGCCAGGCGAGTAGCTGGGCTTTGGTGATTTCGGTGATCATCTCGGCCAGTTTCTTTTGGGTGAGCTGGAAACCACCGATAGGCCGGTCGAATTGCTCGCGCTCCAGGCTGTAACGCAGGGCCGAATCGTAACAATCGAGAGCAGCACCCACGGCTCCCCAGGCGATGCCGTAGCGCGCCTTGCTCAGGCAGGAGAGCGGCCCGCGCAAGCTGCGGATGTCGGGGAATACATTCTCTTTCGGTACGCGTACGTCTTCGAAGACCAACTCGCCGGTAATACTGGCGCGCAGACTCCACTTGCCGTGGATTTCCGGTGCTTTGAAGCCCGCCCACTCGGCTTCTACGACCATGCCTCGGATCTTGCCTTCTTCATCTTTTGCCCAGACAACAGCCAGATCGGATACGGGGCTATTGGTGATCCACATCTTGGCACCGTTGAGGATGTAGGCGTCGCCATCGTCAACGATGTTGGTGGTCATGCTAGCGGGGTTAGAACCAGAGTTGGGCTCGGTCAGGCCGAAACAGCCGATCATTTCACCAGCTCCGAGTTTAGGCAGGTACTTGCGCTTAGTGGCTTCGTTGGCGTACTTGTAAATGGGATACATCACCAGGCTGCCTTGTACAGACGCCATAGAGCGAATACCGCTATCTCCACGCTCCAGTTCCTGCATGATGACGCCATAGGCAATCTCGTCCATGCCGCCGCCTCCGTATTCGGTAGGCAGGCTAGGGCCGAATGCACCGATATCGGCCAAGCCTTTGAAGAGATGTGTCGGGCACTGGCCGCGTAGGGCCGCGTCTTCGATGATGGGGCTAACCTCACTTTTTACCCAGTCGCGTACCGCTGCTCGCGCCATGCGATGATCATCTTGTAGTAGGTCATCTACGAGGTAGTAATCGTGAAACTGGAAACGGTCTCCACCTGCGGAAGTCTGAAAATCTTCGCGGGTGGTGAAATTTTTGTTGACAGTGGTTTGCATGATGATGTTGCTTTATTTTACAAAGATAGTTAGGATTACCTCCTAATTTTAGCCCATGCGTCAACTATTGATCATATTGTCTTTTGTTTCTACTCTTTCGTGTGCGACCGAGCCGCCATTGGTGGCCCAGAGCCTGGATGAAGTCGTTAATGCCCTAATCGATGATCGCGTGCTGCGGTATGCGCAAGTCGGCCTTTCGATCATCGATGTAGAAAATGGTCGCACCCTGGCCGATCACCAGGCAGATCGAGCCTTGATACCGGCCAGCACACAAAAGCTGGTCACCACCGCAGCAGCCTTGGATATACTTGGAACGGAAGCGAAATTTCGCACCAGGGTTTTTCTTGATGGTTCGCTGAAAGAAGGCGTCTTAAGTGGCGATATCTACATCGTAGGCGGTGGAGACCCGACCCTGGGCTCGCCCAACATGACTGATGCGCGCGATATGGACGAGGTGCTCAACGCATGGGTTGCAGCCATCCGCAAAGCGGGTGTTCGACAAGTCGATGGCCGTGTAATCGGTGATGGCAGCTACTACGGCACCGCAGGTCTGGATATGAACTGGCCCTGGTCTGATCTCGGCAACTACTACGGAGCCGGGGCCTATGGGCTGAACTTGCACGAGAATTTTTACTACCTCGATTTCAGTCGTACCAAAAGGCTAGGGACGATACCGGCTATATCTCGAATAAGACCAGAGATACCCGAGCTTGAATTTAAAAACGAAGTACGCATAGCCGAGGCCGGAACTGGCGATAATGCCTATATCTACGGTGCGCCCTTCAACTACAACCACTTCATACGCGGCACCATTCCGGCGGGCAATGGGCGGTTTACCATCAAAGGTTCGATCCCGAATCCGCCGCTATTTGCCGCCCAGCGATTGCAGTCTAAGTTGGAGGCAAGTGGCATCAGCCTTAGTCAAGTGGCAGCAAGCGCGCTTTCACTGGGCAGGCTCTATTTAGCTGGTGGGCGAGAAATTCACCGCACGGAGTCACCGAGTATGCTGGAGATATGCCAACGCACCAACTTGCGCAGTGTGAATCTCTATGCCGAGGCACTGCTGCGCGAGATCAACAAAAGCCGCGCCTTGGAGTCCTTTGAACTCGGCAGCCCGCAAACCATACTCGATTGGCTGGCGGAGAGTGGCATCTCGACTGAAGGCGTACGACTAGACGATGGCAGCGGGCTGTCGCCGCGCAATTATTTTCCGCCGCGCTTGCTCACTTCTTTACTGTTTTACAAGCGCGATGATGCCGACTATCTTTCGACTATTCCCCTGGCTGGGCGCACGGGTAGCCTGCGCAATCGTCTGAAGGGGACAGCTGCCGAAGGCCGGGTTTATGCTAAGAGTGGCTCCCTGGCTGGTGTGCGCGCCTACGCGGGCTATGTAAACCGGGCAGATGGACGTCGGTTGGCTTTTTCGATTATGGTCAATAATTACACGACACCGGCAAAAGATGTGGGGCGGCTGTTGTTGGATTTTATGGTGAATCTATGCACAGCAGATATTTTTGAAGGTTGAGGCGGAGCCTCAACCTTCAAAAAATCATTTATTCTTCATCAAACCTCAACTCCTGGATAACTTGCTTACCGCCAGCATTCGCCAGATAAACATACACCCGGTAATTTCCTCCAGAGGTGGCCAGATCGCCAATGCTGTACTCTGCCTCATCTCCTGCTGAGGTGCCGGAGTGTACCTGGCTAAAAGCTGATGGGGTGTTGGTGCCAAAGAAGCTACGCAACATACTGGTCGCATCTGATTTGCTATAGGTATCTTCTTCGCCTGCGATCGACAGGTCGACCTGGGCGTCGAAGTAATTGCTAAGGGTGGCTACGTCGCCTTGGCGCAGAGCCACAGCTATATCATCCATACTTCCGCTGCTTACTTGGGCAGAGAGGGCGGGAAAGAGTAGCAAACTTACGATTAGCGTTTTCATACAAATAGGTTTTGTGCGTGGGCTCAAAAAACTGAAGATCAGTCGATGAACCTTTGCGAATTCTCGAATTCTGGTTCGAGTCAATTCTATCTCTGAGACGGGCAACAACTGCCTGAGTCACTGCCCCTTAAGGTATCCTATAGTGCTGAAGTTACCGAAGGTAGAAGATTTTAAGGGGATTTTAAGAAATTGAAGTCTTTTTTAACTAAACGCAGGATTTGTTATTGTTTTGTGCCATCGATTCCGGCAGAATCGATGGCACAAAACAATAACATTGAAAAATAAATCTCTCCTCATCATCCTCGACGGCTGGGGCATTGGCCAAATCAGCGAGGTAGACGCCATTGCGCAAGCCAGTACCCCCAACTACGATCGGCTGTGGGCCGACCACCCGCATGCAACTCTGATCACCTATGGTGAAGAAGTAGGCTTACCCACTGGTCAGATGGGCAATAGCGAAGTCGGCCACCTCAACATCGGAGCGGGTAGAGTTGTCTATCAAAGCTTTGCGCGCATCAATAAATCGATCCGGGAGGGCGATTTTGCTCAGATCAAAGTGTTGAGAGACACACTAGAACGCGCGAAGCAAAAAAACGGCCGAGTGCATTTGATGGGACTCGTCAGCGACGGGGGGGTGCACAGCCATATCGATCATTTGCTGGCCCTCTGCGATCTGGCACAAGACATCGGCAATGAAGCCGTTTTCATTCACGCCTTTACCGATGGGCGCGATGTTTCGCCCAGTAGCGGCCTCGGTTTTATCGAACAGGTCGAACAACATATAGATGAGCAAACCGTGGAGATCGCTACCATCACCGGCCGCTACTACGCCATGGATCGCGACAACCGATGGGAACGCATCAAGTTGGCTTTCGATGCCTTGACCAAAGGCGAAGGTGAAACCAGCGAAGACCTGATCGATACCATAAAGGTCAGATATGCGCAAGGGGAGACCGACGAGTTCCTCAAGCCCATCATAAATTCTAAAGTAGACGGCCGCATTCAAAACGGAGACACGGTTATCTTCTTTAACTTCCGTACCGACCGGCCCCGGCAGATCACCCGTGCGCTTGCCATCGATGACTTCCCCGATCAGGAGATGGCCCACCTACCCGATCTGAGCATGCTCACCATGACCCAATACGATGAGCAGTTTAAAGATATCGATGTCATATTCGAGCCGACGCCCATCACCAAAACCATGGGGCAGGTCGTCAGCGAGGCGGGACTGACACAGCTGCGCATAGCCGAAACGGAGAAGTACGCCCACGTCACCTTCTTCTTTAATGGGGGCGAAGAGGAAGTCTATGCAGGCGAAAATCGCATCCTCATCGACTCCCCGCGAGATGTGGATACCTACGATCAAAAGCCGGAGATGAGCGCCTACGAAGTGACCGAAGCCTTGCTCAAAAATATAGGATCGGAATCACCTGACTTCATTTGCGTCAACTATGCCAATACCGATATGGTGGGTCATACCGGCGACTTCGAGGCCGCCCAAAAAGCTGCCGAAGCGGTTGACGAATGTCTGGGCCGGGTCGTGCAACTGGCCCGTCAGCACAACTACGAGATCATCATCATAGCCGACCACGGCAACTCCGACATTATGATTACCCCTGAAGGTGACCCGCATACGGCCCATACCACCAACCCGGTGCCCATCATTTATGTCGGTAGTAGAGGTGAAAAGCTGGACCCATCGGGTAAGCTTGGGGACGTGGCACCTACCTTGCTTTATTTGATGGGGATAGAGGCGCCATCCGAAATGAGTGGTCGCGTGTTGTTGTCTTGATGAATAAGTTAGCTATCCCTATTCTAGCCGTTTTCTTTTTTTCGACTTGCGCAGGTAGCGACCCCGCCGGAAACAGAGACTTTCAAGGTCCTTTCTTCGATCTCGAAGGCTATATGCAAGGGCAAATCGATTCCCTCCAGGCCCTAAATCCGGAAGTTCGCAAGACCATTGAGTTAAATAGCGAAATTGAAACCCACCAACTGGATAACCTCAACTTCAAGCAAGAACTCAAACTCTTTCAGCAGGCAGATATCAATAAGCCGGCCTGGATAGATAAATATGAAATTGAGGAGAGAAGAGAAAACGATGCAGTCAGAACTTATTATAATGCCACAGACACTACACTTGCAGTCCAACAAATGATGGTCGATCAAATCGGCAAAAAGGTGGCTATGGTTTTTATTGATCGTCAGACGGGTTCTTTTCTTTCTCAGGGATCGCAGACATTAGTTTACAGGCCTACAGAGGGCTATGAAATTGCAACTTCTCAGTCATCAAAAGTAGGAGGTGAGATCGAGGGCTTAGTTGTCGTCAAGTTTTTGTCTTCAGCCGAATGAATCGCCAGAGCGATTCATTCGGTTGAAGACAAAAAATGAGGTAGTGCCACCACAGCACTACCTCAGCCCTAACCAAATAAAACCAAATAAAAATGTGAGGCTTCGTGCCTCATTTGGATTGTAAAAATAGCACCTTAATGTAGATTTTACAATAAGGCGCATGCATTTTTTCATACCCAATTTTGTTTTGTTGGCTATTGAGGGTTGCGAATTTTGAATCTGTGAGCTATAAATTTGGCCAAATATTCAGCATTTTGAGTCAAAATATGTAAGATTCTAAAAGTGCCAAATCAAGCACAAAGGCAAAAAAATGGACCCTTGGCCTAACATTATTTTTACATATATGGATCAGTCAAATTATATTTTGAATTTGGAGGGTGGCTTCTCAATCTTTACAGCGACTTTGTTGCTCGCTCACCATTGTGCAAAAGACAGAAAATGACCAGAGTAGTAGGTTATATTTTTTTATTGCTAATATTTTTTTGTGGAGCACTTTCTGCCCAAAATGACCGGCGAGAGGACGCTTTTATGATCAAAGATCTCTTCGATGAGGCATTGAGTGATGGAAAAGCCTATGATTGGCTGCGCGTGCTGACCAAAGAAGTTGGTCCAAGATTGGCAGGCTCACCGGGTGCTGCTGCGGCAGTGACACACATGAAGCAGATCATAGACACCCTTGGTTTTGATACCGTATACTTACAGCCTTGCGTCGCCCCTCGTTGGGAAAGGGGCGATCCCGCTGTGGGCCGTGTGGTTAATAACAATCAGATCGGTACTCAAGATCTGAATGTCATTGCTCTAGGCAATAGTATAGGAACGGGTCCGATGGGCATTACCGCAGAGATCGTCGAAGTACACAGCCTCGATACACTTGAACAGCTGGGATCGGCCGAACTAGAAGGCAAGATCGTCTTCTTCAATCGCCCGATGGATCCTCGGCAACTCAATACCTTCTCGGCCTATGGTGGTGCTGTAGATCAGCGCGTGTTCGGTGCCAATGAAGCGGGCAAGTACGGAGCCGTGGCTACGCTGGTGCGCTCTATGGCTTCGGGACTCAATGATGTACCCCATACAGGTACCATGATCTATGCCGAAGACGCCCGCAAGATCCCTGGTCTGGCCGTCAGCACCAACGATGCCGACATGCTGAGTAGGCTACTACAACAAGGCAGCGTTCGCGTACACCTGCGTAGCAACTGCCGAAACCTACCACCCATCGAGACTTACAATATCATAGCCGAAAAGACGGGCAGCACCTACCCCGATGAGATTATCCTCGTCGGCGGCCATCTCGATAGCTGGGACATAGGCGAAGGCGCCCACGATGACGGCACCGGTTGTGTGCAGTCTATGCAAGTCTTGCCACTGCTGCAAGCTCTCGACTATCGCCCGCAGCGCACCCTTCGATGTGTGCTATTTATGAACGAGGAAAATGGTTTGGCCGGAGGAAAAGCCTATTGGGCCGCCAGCAACGAAGCCGGAGAGTTTCACCTACTAGCCATAGAAAGCGATCGGGGTGGTTTTACGCCTCAGGGATTCACTGCCGAAGCGGAAGATGAGGTTTTTGCCGACTATCTGAGGAAGTTAGATAGCTGGCTGCCGTTGGTCGAGCCATATGGTCTTACCTTTAGCAGTGGTGGCAGCGGGGCAGACATCAGCGGCCTGAAGTCGCAGGGTGGTTTGCTGCTGGGTTTGAAGCCAGATAGTCAGCGATACTTCGACTACCATCATACGGCCGCTGACCGACTGGAAGCTGTCAATCCCCGTGAGCTGATGCTCGGCGCTGCCGCCATGACAACCCTCGTTTATCTAACCGACAAATATGGACTCCGATAACCCAAAACTCGTTCAGCTGCACCAGCTTCGATTTCATAAATACATCTCTGCGGAGGCCATCGCCGAGCGGGTGGCTGAGCTAGGCCAAGAGCTACAGCAGCGGCTGGCCGGTCAAGACATTTTGTACCTGGTCATGTTAAAAGGTGCTTTTGTCTTCGCTGCCGATTTGATCAGAGCCTGCAGACTACCCGGAGAGGTGGAATTCGTACGCACGCGGTCGTATAGAGGCATGAGCTCCAAGCAATCGGTGGATATTTTGATCTCGCCCGACCCGGAGTTGGTCAAAGGACGCGCTGTGGTGCTCGTTGAAGACATCATCGATAGCGGATTGACGATGGAGGCATTCTTGCCCAAGATCGAGGCACTGGACCCAGCATCGATTACGGTTGTCACCCTCTTACATAAACCGGAAGCACAAAAGACTAATCAAGAGATCGATCTGATCGGCTTTAGTATACCCGACCGATTCGTAGTGGGCTATGGGCTCGATTACGATGGGCTAGGGCGCGAGCTGTCTGGCATCTATCAAGTACTCGACGAGATAGAATAGTGTCGATCAAGCGACTAGCGGGTGAAACGGCCATCTACGGCCTGAGTAGCATTTTGGGTAGGCTGGCGAATTTTTTGCTGCTCACCCCTTTTCTGACACGCGTCGTGCCCAATGCAGAGTATGGGGTCATCAACGACCTGTTTTTTTACACGGCCTTCTGCATCGCGCTACTCGTGTTTCGGTTGGATACAGCCGTGTTTCGATTTGCTAGTCGGGGCGATTACGATCCTGAGCAGGTTTTCAAAACGGCTCAGGGTGCCGTCATGGGATTTGCGCTGACATTTACGGTATTGGGTATCGGGCTGTCTGGTTGGCTGGCTGATTTGCTCCAGTATCCCGACCGTCAGCTATACGTTCAGATCGTGGTGCTCATCGTCGCCTTTGACGCGCTGGCGGCCGTGCCCCTTGCTCGATTACGCCTACGACAGCGAGCCTGGACCTTTGCTACCATCAACCTGATCAATATCGGGCTGAGCATCGGGCTGGTCTTTTTCACCCTCTACTTTGCGCCCAAGTGGGCGCTCGCCTGGTACGATGAGAAGTGGATCATCGCCTACTACTTCGGGGCATTGCTGGCGGCGAGTGTGGTGAGGTACTTGTTGTTGGTGGGTGATGGCTGGACAAATAAACGCAAAGAGGATAAGTTGAGAAGCGAGCGTCTAGATGAGGGAGAGACCAATCCCGCAACTCGGTCTTCAAGACCTCGTGCGAGGATCGGAATATTCGAGGAATATTCCGACCTGCGGAAGTACAAAAAAGAGAAAATCGACTTGCCGAAGATCGATCTGTCGAAGCTCGTGCGCTATTCTGCGCCATTGGTGGTGGTGGCGCTGGCGGGCATTGTGAATAGTTTGGTAGGGCCGACCATGATCAAATCCTGGCATGGCGGGACGGTGTCGATGAACCTGGACTGGTCGGCTCAGTACGCGGCAGCGACCAAGATGGCGGTGTTTATCAGTTTGTTTGTGCAGGCGTATAACTATGCGGCCGAGCCCTTCTTTTTTAGGCAAAGCGGTGATGATCTGGCCAGGGCCGACCGACAAATTTTCGCCGATGCGGCGCGCGCCTATATGCTGTTGGCTAGCCTGGCCACAGCGGGTATTTTGCTGCTTCTGCCTTGGCTGGAGGGCTTTGTGGGTATCAATAAGAGAGCGGGCTTCCACCTGCTGCCGCAGCTACTGGCGGCCAATGTGCTGCTGGGGCTTTACTACAATTTTGCCATGGCCTACAAACTGACGGATCGCACCTATCTGGGTGGCATAATCGCCGTGGCTGGCAGTGCGGTGGTGGTGGCGGGCAACATTATTTTGGTGCCCAAAATCGGGATCGATGGCTCAGCCTGGTCGATCTTGTCTTGCTTCGTGCTGATGTCGACACTGGCCTACGGGGTGACCCGGCGGTACTTCCCCATCCCGTATCGCATCGATAAAATGATGTTGTATGCGGCATTGGCTGGAGGAGCGGTTTATTTTGGGACGGGTTTTGAGAATATGGTGGTTAGAGTTGGGGTTTTGGTGGTGCTTACACTTGTTGTTTTCTTTTTAGAGAGGGCGTGGGCACACAGGATTTTTGGGGGATCCAAGGACTGAAGTCCATGGGAAAATTGAGCGTCGGCATTCGCCGACTAACGGAGCCAGTCACTTGGATTTAGTCGCTCTCTTCCAGCCCATATCTCGAAATGGAGAGGCTTGCTGTCTTGGGCCATGAAGCCTAGGGTGGCGCCCTGTTCTATGGTGTCGCCTACGAGGGCGACGGTGCGATCGAGGTTGCTGTATACGGTGTAATACTCGCCGTGGCGGACCATCATGACTTGCCGATAGCCGGGCACCGAGCGGCTACTGATGACCTCGCCAGCAGCTACGGCTGCGATCCTGGCACCGGGGGTCGTCTGTATGTCTATTCCACCATTCATGATGGTGACCGAAGGCACATCGGGGTGCGGTTGTCGACCGAATGGCTTGACGACTTCGCCGGAGACAGGCCAACTCAAACGACCACGGCTATTTTCGAAGGTAGCGTCTTCGACTTCGGTGGTTTCAGTGCTGCCCGACTCGCGTTCGCGGCGGCGGCGTTCTTCGATTTCGGCGGCGATGGCGTCTTCTATGCTTCGGTCTAGCTCCACCTGCTCGCGCCGCTGTTGTCTAATTTGCTCGACGAGTAGGCGCTCGTCTCGATTGAGCCGATCGACCATGTTTGTCTGATTGCTCATGGCCGTGCGCAGCTCCTGATCTTGGACTCCCGCCTCTGCGAGTAGTTCTTCTTTTTCGATGCGTTGGGCTTCCAGGTCGGCCAGCTTTCGGTTGAGCATTTCCTGGGTTTGTAAGATCAGCTTGCTTTGGCGCGCCCGATAGGCTTGGTACTGCCGCAGATATCGATATCGCCGAAATGCCCCATTGAAGCTGTCGGCCGAAAGGATGAAGGTGAGCCAGCTATTTGTGTGCTGGGCGCGGTATGCTGCCCGCACCGTTTGGGCATATTCTTGTCGTAAACGGCTCAGGTCGTCTTCGAGGCTTACGACCACCAGCTCATTTCGATTCGTGCGCTGCTGGTTGATCTCGATCTCGGCGTTTAGGGTCTCGATCAGGGCTCGGCGTTGTTCGATTTGCCGCTGTATCAGGTTGAGCCGCTCGATAGCAGCCGAGCGTTTTACTTGGGTAGCTTCGAGTTGTTGGGTGGTTTCGCGCAGCTGTTCGGTCAGTCTCTGGCGCTTTTGTTTGAGCTCGGCAGCGGTAGACTGGGCGTATACCGGTATGGATATAGCGAGAAGGAAACAGCTAAGGAGGAGGCGGGCAAACATTATGTAAAGATAAAACATACGAAACATTGTAGTTTAAGCGCGCAAACTGTTTTGAGTTGGCATTGATGGGGTGTGCGACCAATCCCGTACCAC
>JBCCPC010000014.1:0-90895 GCA_039025055.1 Bacteroidota bacterium
GCTCGCAGGAGCTAAAAGCCTTCGCAGAGCTACGGCATTAAGCACGCTACGAGGTTCTTTTCCGAGTAAGGTTAGGACATCGAAGCGTTTGCAAGCTCGAAGCCATAGCGGAGAGCTTGTAATCCTTTAAGCGTCCGTTGTACATCACACGAAAATCATATCCTCGGTCCTGCATTCCTCACCCCTTCATCTGCCTGATCTTCAAATTTCTTGAAATTGGATTTGAAAAGGTCGGCCAGCATTTGGGCTTGCTTGTCATAGTTTTCCTCATTGCGCCAGGTGTCGCGTGGGCGTAGGATGGCGTTGGGCACATCCGGGCAGCGGGTGGGAATTGACAGTCCGAAGTTGGGCTCTTCTGCAAAGTCGATCTTGTCGAGCTCGCCGGTCAGGGCGGCCTTGATCATAGCGCGCGTAAAGGTCAATTCGATTCGGCTGCCTTCGCCGAAAGCACCACCCGTCCAGCCGGTATTGACCAGCCAAACGCTGATGGGATTGCCCTCTTCTTCAGCCTCTTTAAGCTTGTTGCCCAACATATCCGCGTACTTGGTCGGGTGAAGTGGTATAAAAGGCGCTCCGAAACAAGCCGAAAAAGTAGCCTGCGGCTCAGTAATACCCGCCTCGGTACCTGCAATCTTAGCCGTATAGCCACTGATAAAATGATACATCGCCTGCTGGGGCGTAAGCCTGCTGATGGGCGGTAGCACACCGAACGCATCGCAAGTCAAAAAGAACACATTGCGTGGCAGATCGCCCCGCGAATTGTACATGATGTTATCGATATGGTAAATCGGATAACTAACTCGCGTATTTTGGGTGATCGAGCTATCCTCATAGTCGGGTGTATGCCCATCTTCTTCCAAGCCGATGTTTTCCAGCATGGCACCATAGCGAATGGCGCGGTAGATCTGGGGCTCTTTACTCTCCGACAGGTCGATCACTTTGGCATAGCAGCCGCCTTCCAGGTTGAAGACATTGGCCTGGCTCCAGGCGTGTTCATCGTCACCGATCAAGCGGCGGTCTGGGTCATTACTGAGGGTGGTCTTACCCGTACCCGAAAGGCCAAAAAACAGGGCTGTATCGCCCTTGGTACCCACATTGGCCGAGCAGTGCATGGATAGCACATTGCGCTGCGAAGGCAACACGAAGTTGAGCACCGAAAAGATGCCTTTCTTAATCTCGCCCGTGTATGCCGTACCTCCGATGATGATGGTCTGCTTCGTGAAATTGATGATGGAGAAGTTCTCCTGGCGCGTACCGTGCACCGCCGGATCAGACAGACAGCCCGGGAAAGCATAGATGGTCCACTTATCGGTTTTGAGCCCTTTGTGGTTGCCGCCGTCAGGGCGTAAGAACATATTATAGGCAAACAGATTTTGCCAGGGCTGCTCGGTATACACCCGTATGTTGATACGGTACTTCTGGCTGGCACAAGCATAGGCATCACGCACGTAAACCGTGTCGAGACCTTTCGCATAATCAAGCATTTTGGCCTCTAGCTGATCGAACACATCCGAGCTGATGGGAATATTGATATCGCCCCAATCGACCGTATTCTTGGTAATATCGTCTTCGACTACGTAGCGGTCTTTGGGCGAACGGCCCGTGAATTTACCGGTATTGATAATCAGGGCCCCTGTATCACTCAGTTTGCCCTCCCCGGTCTTAATACTGGCCTCTACCAATGCGGAGACCGAAAGATTTTCTTGAAGATTGTGGTGTTGCATAAAATATGGTGGTTGGGAAAGATGCGAAGATAAGAAATAGGTACAGGGTACAGGGTATGAGGTACAAGGTATCTTACATGAATTACCTTGTACCAAGTACCATATACCTGATACCTAGTACCACTTTTTTAGACTTCCGCAGGTAGAACCCCCTCCCGAGCACGTAGAGCTAACCCTACTCTTCCAGCCCGTCTATCCAATCAGAAATAATTTCGAGGGCCTCCTTAGAAAAAGTCTCCTCGTTGAAATAGACGCTTTCGATCTTATCATCTTTGCTGACCTGGAAAAAATGATTGACGTTTTTCAACTCAACGGTGGTCACTCGATCATTACCCGCTTGCAATAGCGTAGTCCTTATGCCCGATAGATTTTGAGTAGACTCGACTGAGGTATCCAGATCGCCATTGAGGACCAGGACGGGTATTTGAAGTCTTCTCAAATAAGGCGTCACATCGAATTGAAGGTAATGACGATACCATGTCGATGTGTGCCGCTCTACCCGGGCCTCCACGAAGCTCTCTGCACTGCCGAAAGCATCGAGTTCTTCATCGGTCATCTGCTTGGACAAAGCTGTAAATTTTTGTCTTAAAGAACTTTTCAATCTGACTGGATTCTTGACTTGAGCCATACTCCGATAGACAGTTAGGTAGAAGGGGTAGTCGCGGTCATACGTTTCGGGATACGCCTTCAAGATGAGGTCGAGAGAGGTGATATAGTGTTCGAAATTAGATACACCAGGTGCCGCCAGTAGCACGAGAAAATTCACGGCCGAATCCCGGGAAGCAACCACCGGCGCGATATTTCCGCCTTCGCTGTGCCCGATCAATCCGATGTGGGAGAAGTTTCGGTTTGGGTATTGCTTCAGGAAGTTTACAGCTCCCTGGGCATCGTCGGCATAATCCATAGAGGTGGCCGGTCTAAATTGCCCTTCTGACCGGCCGTAGCCCCGGTCGTCGTATCTGAGCACAGCCACGCCCCTACTCGCCAGGTGATCGGCCAATACGGCAAACGGCTTATGACCGAGTATCTCGCTGTTGCGATCTTGTGGTCCGCTACCCGATATGAGCACCACCGCCGGGCAGGGATCACTACCCTCTGGCAAGCTCAAAGTACCTGAAAATCGAGTCGCTTCACTATTGGAAAAATTAACTTCTTCTTCGGTGTAGTCCTTTTTCTTTTTTATCAATTGCGTCCTTTTGACCTGCGGCGTACGTGATAGCACGGCTTCAGATTCGGAAGAAATAATTTCCATTGTTCCATTAATAGACGCGCCGTTGGCCGCTACCTCGCCCTGAAAAACCAAGCCGAAGCCTTTATGCAAGATGTAGACTTCATTGGTTTCGCTCACCGAAACAGAGTCCAGCGGTAAACGAAAGAGAGCATTGTTTATATCGTCCAACAATCCCTCGTAGCCATTGGCAATCGATCTGATATCGAATACATAGTGTTTATCCTCGCCATCCATATCGATCTTAGCATACCACTTATCGGCTATGCTTTGAGCTTGGAGGGAGGAGAAGGAGATCAGAAATAACAGAAAGATCTTTAGCATGGTCGCTTATTTTAACCCACGAAGGTACACATGTCTACTTTTCGGGCCAATTTAGCTGAACATTAGATATCTTCAAGCTGAAGCTTGAGCACGTAAGCACACTTCATGACCAACCAGAGTAGCCACTTTCCAAGTGGTGTCAACTGGACACAGGTTAACGCAGGATAAACACAGATCACAAAGCGTCGGCGGATGAGCACAGCTCGGCCGACGACAAAAATATCACCATATCACGCTTCTACCCCACCCCATTGAGAACTCCGGAAATATAACATCTACAATAAGCATCCATGAAACTAATACATTTCATTTTATGCATAATCGGCGGGTTCGTCCTGCTTCATCTCGTAGTGTATTGCAATCTCTATTTTTCGTTCAAAGAATCAAATCGTGAAGTACAAATAATGAGATGTAAAGAAGAATACCTAAGCGCCTTTGAAGGAATCGTGCAGACGATAGACTTCAATACGAATGAAGAAAGATGGCGTAGTCGATATTTAGAAATCGATATCGATAGAACGGACACGATGCGTGGATCTGAATTTTTCAAATACGAGAAGAAGGAACAGCCAGAGCTCGTCTATTTGGTCGAGGTCGGTCAAACAATCATAAAAACCGCCAGAGACAGTACATTTACCCTCATACTCGACAATGGCGAAGAACATAAATTCCTGATGCCGAACTGCAATTAACCACCCATGGCAAAAAAGAAAACACTAGTCAACCAACCTACTGAAAAATCAGTCCCCGACTTCATCGCCGCCGTAAGCCACAACCAACGTCGGGCCGACAGCGAACGCATCAAAGAGGTCATGAAAGAAATCACCGGCGAAGAACCTAAGATATGGGGCAAAAGTATAGTGGGCTTCGGCCAATACAAGTACAAGCGTAGGGACGGCAGCGAACACGAGTGGTTCCAAGTCGGGTTTTCACCGGCTAAGGTCCATCTGTCTGTTTATCTCACGCTAGACCTGGAGCAAGAGCAGGAGACGCTACAACAACTAGGCCCACACAAGCACGGACGGGGATGCCTGTACATCAAGAAGCTGGAAGAAGTCGACATGGAAGTACTGAAGGGAATGATAAGAAAAAGCATTGCTTCTAATTCTTGAGTTCTGCGAACTCAAGAATTAGAAATTTAATCACAGCTGCTTACTCAGCAAGAAGTACGCTCCGATCAGCAAATTAGCTCCGGGCGCATCCCCATAGCTACCCCCGATCTCCACAAACCCCTGAATGTACGACTCCAGCAAGGGCGTAGTAAAACCCAATCCGTAAATACCGAAATTGGAATCCAACGACTGGTCAAAAACTAGATAGCTACCGAAGTCGGGCGTAAACGCATAGGTCAAAAACACGCCTACACTATGCCCACCGAAGTTATAAAAAGGCGATACCCCCCAACTCCCCGACAACCAGGTCGGACCGATGTATACCGGCATATCAGTTACAAATGGCGGGTCGCCCTCGAAGGTGGTGATGGCCTGCGGGGCGAGAGTGAGGCCGAAGAGCCATTGGGATGTGGTAGTAGTCGACTCATCAGGCACCTCCATCTGCGCTTGCGCCTGGCCAAACAACAGACACGAGATTAGTGTAATCCAAATCTTCATTTCAAAGTAGCTTATGACCGCAAGTTATAACGTTCGGATTTAATATCTTGGCAAAGATCAGTCATTGACTTTTCAGCATACTTACGATCTCGTCTACACTCAGTTTGGTACCCCCATCGGCATGACTGAGCAGCTGATCGGCCAGATCTCGTTTAGAGGCATGCAACTCGATAATTTGCTCCTCAATAGTCCCTGCTGTAATGAATCGATATACGGTAACGGGCCGTTGCTGCCCAATTCTATGTGCTCGATCGCTCGCTTGATCTTCAGCCGCAGGATTCCACCATGGGTCCAGGTGAAAAACATAGTCTGCCGCAGTCAGATTCAAGCCCGTACCTCCCGCTTTCAAGCTAATCAAAAAGAGTTCACCTTCGCCTTTCTGAAAAGCTTCCACCCGCAGCTGGCGCACCTTGGCCGGCGTTGAGCCATCCAGATACTGATAGGATATATGCTCGTTTTTCACCCAATCTTCAACCAGTTTGAGGTGTTTCACGAATTGGCTGAACACTAGCACCTTGTGGCCACTGTCCAGCACTTCTCTGATGGACTCACCGACCATCTCCATTTTAGCTGACGCCACTTTACTCTTGGCATTTACCAGTTTTGGGTGGCAAGCGGCCTGCCTCAACTTGGTGAGCTGCTGCAAGACTAAAAAACGACGTTGCCGCTCATCAGCCGCATCGATATCCCGCAGGGCTTTGCGCCGCATGGCCTCGTATAGACTCCGTTCGTCTACACTAGGCTCCACCACTCTGATAATCTCCGTCTTGGGAGGTAACTCCTTGAGCACCTCGCTCTTCTTCCGTCTCAAAATGAATGGTCGTACCATTAGCCTCAGCTGCTCGGCCCGCTGTTTGTTTTGTTGCCGCACAATGGGCAATTCATAGTGTTTTCTAAACCGTTGATAGCTACCAAAAAGCCCTGGATTCAAAAATCGAAATAGGCTCCATAACTCCGACAAATTATTCTCAATAGGTGTGCCCGTTGTAGCTATTTTGAAATCGGCCTGTAGGTCTCTCACCAATCTCGCTCGTTGAGTATTCGGATTCTTGATGGCCTGGGCTTCGTCTACGACCAAAGTGGTATAGTGCACATTTAGCAACAACTCATCGATATAGGTTATCAAGCCAAAACTCAATAGCACCACATCAAAGGGCTTTAGATTATTCAGTATGGCTTCTGCCTCATTGGCCGATGCAATTAGCCTTGGGTTCAGGCTCGGAGCAAATCGGTCGCATTCTACCCGCCAATTTCTGATTACGGAAGCCGGGGCAATGACCAATGTCGGCCCCTCTTCAGCTCGCTGGCAAAGTACCGCCAGAGCTTGAATGGTTTTCCCCAAGCCCATATCGTCTGCCAGGCAGCCGCCCACGCCCCAATGCGCCAAGCGCATCAACCAATTATGACCACTAAGCTGGTAGTTTCTGAGTATCGCCTTAAAATCTGGCGATGGCGGAGGCGCTTTGTATTCCTGTGCTTCCGTCATTCGGTTTAGATTATCTTGCCATTCCTCATCCATTTCCACCTGATCCAAGCCCTCTACCACTTCTGCAAAAGCAGATGCGGCCAGCTTCGACAGCTCTTTCTTTCCACGGTTGTCGTGGAGCAAGGCATCCATTTTCTCTAGTCGCTGTCTCAAGGTATCTGTCAGGCTCAGGTATTCGTCAGTCCCTACCTTGATGAATCGATCTCGGTTGCGCATCCCCTCTAGTATAAGCTCAAAATCGATGACCCGGTGCTCATCGAGCGCCAATCGGGTATCTACCTGAAACCAGTCCTTTCCACTACTGATCTTTACGGCCAGCTGGTCTTCGTCTATTTCACTGACTAGCTTCAATCGTTGCCCCTTAGGATAGCCGATTTCAGCTTCCCCTCGGTCTGAGAGGCGCTTCACTTCTGTAAGTACAGCAAGCGTGTGTCTGTCATCGGGTAGCACCGCTTGCAGATGATCGCCCAGTTTGTCGGCCAGCTCTTTGCAACTAGACTTCGCCGAGGACAGGGCAGCCGTCTCTGCTTGCAGATCGCGCACTAAAAGCATTCGCCCTTCGTCTTCCGTGGCCGTTAGATGTTTAGAGGTACCCATACCTGGCCCGAAATACAAATCCAGACTTGCCAGCGGCTTCACGTATACCTCCACGCGATGACTGCCATTGGCCTGGGGCACGAAATGGAAACAAGGTTTGGGGTCCCCCGCTACTTGTGGCAGATCTTCTTTCATCCATTCAGTGCTACTCTGAATATCGATTTGAGACTTCAGCCCAGGCAAAACCTGATCCAGTCGATCTGCCGCAAAGGCGGGTATCGTTATACCTCCTCTGGGTATGCGTTCGGCTATAGCTGCATTTTTGTCATCGAGATGATAACAAATTAATTGTCCTGGCCCCGCACGCCTCATGTTGTATCCGGGCTCCAAATCATCTGGCTCGAAGGTCACCTCCAGATCCCCTTGCTCATTGTGTTCTACTAACATTTGCGGCTGACCACGCTTCACACTGAGCGGTATGCGTTTTTTATCATCCTCAAAAACGGCCGGGTGGTCGGCCAGCAGATACATGGCTTTTTTTACATCTATGGTGTAAGGTACAGCTTGCCAATGCCCTAAACTGTAATCGGCAACGGGCCTGCGTTCATAATTGAGCAATGCTGGAACAATCGCCCGATCTCGCTCATCGAGTGCTTGGTAGTTTACATTATTCCAGGCCACCTTACGCCCAGAGCTCCAGCCCTTCTTTCCGTAAGTTTGCTCCCGTAAAATCAGGGTACCGACCGTAGGATTGTAGATGAAAATATTCCGTCTTTCACCTATAGAGACATTTTTTTGGACTTCCGCAAGTCGTCCTTTTGCAGGTAAACCTTGGCTTTCTAACACGGCCATCAATTCTTCCCAAGGACTCGGCGGGGTCACCAATCCGTCCAACAAGCGCAACTCAGGTACACGGGAAATATCAGAAAATAGGTGTTCCCAAGATTTATCATAATTGTCGTCGGAGATAACCTGCGAAAAAAGCTGTAGCAACTGCTGCCTCAACCAAGGCATAGACGCACAATTGGAATGATCCAACAAATAAGGCACCTGATCCAAAGTCAAATCATTATTAATCTGCTCCCCAGACCACAAATGACCGAAAGCGAGCATAGTAATCTCCATTAAATCTGGCCCCGCTTTCAATGGATAACCCTTATGCATTTTGAGGTGTACAGGAGATGACACCGCCTCTATCAGTTTAGACGGCATCCTACGCGTAGGCTTTACCAATTGCGAAAATTGAGATGCATCGATGATCCCCTCTTTGAGCAAAATACGAGCACGAAGCAGCAACGCATAAGAAGAAATGGGTTGATCTAATAGGGATTCTGCGGTATCATCTCCAGGGTTCTCGCGGCCTTCGATCCATGCCGATAATTTTTCCAGATCAGCAAAACGCTCAAAAAAATCAGCCCCACTTCCAGGCGGCCTATTTGGCAGCCAATGCATAGCAGCATTGATCAATAGCTCCCGGTCTTTGTGAAAGTACTTTTCCAAACTCGACCAAAGCAACTCATGGCTATTAATATGAAATAAATACGGCTGCCTACTGAATAACTGAAGAACCTCCTTTCTTACCACAGCCGGTATTCGATCAAAAAAGTCTAATGGGTAAGGCGGTAGCAAAACACCAACTGCGAGTAATGTCTCAATCTCGCCATCCACCCCACACAGACGACTGAGCTCAGAGATATACTCGTCGTCTTTAAATTCCTCTTCGAGCAATTCCAAGCCGCTCAATATCTTCTTGACAAAACGCGAATTAGCATCATACAATTGAATTCCATCCTTCTCCGTCTCTATATCGTACTGCCAAAAAGGATACTTTCTGGAAAACCCACCGTAGCGACTCAAAAATTTCAGGCCCATTTGATAAGCATCTTCCGGGAAGTAAGCCAGCAAATACTGCCTAACCGCCCGAGCCGCTAAAGGGTGAAGATCTAAACTGTCTTTCTTCGTTCTGGGTCCATAGACCACCATTCCCTTTTCTGCCAGCTTGTTAAGCACCTCATTTATGAAAACTGGGCTAAAAGTGGACCCTGTCTCTCTTTCGAACCCAACGCTTTTCAGTTGTTCAGCGATTTCAGATGTAGTCCATCCGTAACCATCTGCTTGCAAAGACATCATGGCCACAATCCAGAAAGTGTCGGTATCCAGTGCTGAGATGTAGGTGTAAAAGTCAGAAGTGGCTGACAATTCGTCTTGGTTTAGTGGTTAAACGAAAGTGCGAATTTACTCCGTCCTGTTCAAATGAAAGTGCGAAACATACTATACGAGCCCCAAAAATCATATCTAAAAACTGTCCGCCTCCCGTCATTCAGACCTATCAAGATTTAATTTAATTCATTGAAAATCATATATTTACAATCATTAAGGAAATTTTAACAACTCCAAAAGGCATCCATTTGCGATTTTATAACGTCTTATATATCGAAAACGGGAACGGACGGATCGGCAGCGATCAAAACTGACCCGGATTACAAGATTATAATGGGTGTTCTCATAGTGTGTGGACTGTCCCGGCGGCCTCTGGTCGACCGGGGCAGTTTTTTATCGGGTGTACACCAACACTTCTACATCGTCTACATACAGCGGTTGCTCATTAGCCAGGAAGTGCAGCTTTAAGACTTTCGCAGGTGGGTCGCTCACTCGTTTACCTTTGTCATCCAAGAAGGTGAAAGACTCGGGAATATCGACGCGCCAATCTATTTCTTGCCATTGACCGGCATGACCCGTGTGGAAGATGTTGTTCTTTTCATTACCGATCAGGGCGTCGAGTCTGAGGCCGCGCCAACCATCTTTCCAGTTGCCTTGGGCGATGAGCAGGGCACCTCGCCACCAAGGGGCCTCTATACTTTCCTTTCTGACTTTGGCACGTAAGCGTATGAAATCGTAGCGAGCAATGTCTTCGGCATTTAAACTAGGCAAGTCGAAGAACTGACCGGGCGGCAGCTTCAGCGCATAATCGCCCTCGGATACGATCTCCGTTTGGATGCGGTTGGAATCGGGATTTTCTACCGCCTCGAAATCATTGGTGTACCAGACGGTTTCGTTTTTTAGCCGTTCGGTGTCTACTTGTCGGGTGCTGCTGAAGTAGGCGTACTTGGCATCTTCAGTATAGTCGAGCGAGCCGAAGACCTCCCAGTAGTGGGCGGTGTTCTCGTCTTCTGGGAAGAGGATGCCGCGCTTGTGCTGCTCGTGCTGGAAGAGGTTGAGCCCTACGCAAAAAGTCACGAAAGCGATCAATGGGTACTTAGCCCACGGCCTCGTCATTGACCACGATAGCAAGGCCGCAATCGGAAAAGACAGCAACGCGTATGCCTCTACCATAGGCCGAGAGCCGAAACCATTGATGTAGTACCAGTTCCACCAGGCGTATGCGATATAGATATGCAGCGGCATGAAGAAAAGTATGGGCCAGAACCATTTTCTATCCTTCAATAAGAGAAGGATTCCACCTGCGAAAGTCAAAATCATTAAAGGCGAATACACGAGCCAACCGTTTCGATAGCTGAATAGACCTTTGTGAATCTTGCTGCTTGACCAGTAGAATTGCTCTTCGCCATAGCTAAAAAAGAGCCATTCACCGCTGCTGTACTTCCAATAGAGCATCTGGATGAAGCCGACGGAAGCGAATACGCCTGCGGCCAACAGTAATTTTGGGAAATGCGTCTGCCAGGTCTTGAGCCGCTCACTGACGGCCTTGCGATTGGTTAGGCCGTACAGCAACGGGATGAACAAGCAAATGATCTCCACCGGTCTGATCATGGTAATGAAGCCGGCACTTAGCCCGATCCAGGCAGCCGCTCTAAAGCTGGGTTTATCGTAAAATCGAATGGTGGCCCATATCAGTCCTGCGTACAGGTTGAAGAGGTAGCCATGCGCCATGACCCCGCGAAAGATGAGGAAGTTGTAGAGGTTGGTCCCTACCGCGAGGAGTATGATCACCGAGCCCGCAACGGTAGCGCTGTAGTCTCTGGTCAGTGCCCGCCATAGCCAGCCGATGCCGAGCCAGAACCAAAAGAGCGCAGATAGATTGATAAGTAGCCGGTAGGGATAGGTATAACCATCGGCCTCGTATTGCGGTAAGATGGTGGCTGTAGCATGCGCGATCCAGAAGAAAGGCATCTGCAAGATGGCCACCCCACTGGTGTATTTTACGACGTAGTTGCCATTGTCGGCAACGTTGAGCATGTGGCCGGGCTCTATGACATCGGGTGGGGCCGTAACGTGATCGAATCGCTTGCTGTAAGATTCCCAAACACTGTGCAAATCGCCGTGGATGAAGGCTGCGGGCAGGTACATGTAGTAGCCCTGGGTGTCGCCGCCATACATGATGTTGCCTTCGATGCGCCCGAAGTAGAAAAGGGAAACCAGCAAAAACAGGCTGAGGCCAATGCGTAGACGCAACAATGTCATGCCGCAAATATAAACGATGATGCCTCATGGGCCATAGACTCATGAGGCATCAAAAAAAATCCACACGGCCCTTGGGAAGGTTTGATTCCCCGAAAAGACATGATTAGGGTGGCTGGTCTGGTTCGGTAATCCCCTTGTCTGCTGGCCGAAACCTGTAGAACCCTGACAAGTCGAAGGGCTGAGGCCCGCCCTAGTCAAACCGAAGTCCGTCCCTAATTTGATAAAACTGTAGGATCAACCTATTTAAGGACCGATGTGGGACTTTCTAAACCCACAAACAAGCAAGAGGTTGACTAAGAAGAAAAAAGGTACGTTTGGCCTGGATGTGCCGAAAACATTCCCTACCTTTGCGGCCCTAAATTTTTGGAGCTATGCCCAAGATGAAAACACATTCCAGTGCCAAGAAGCGCTTTAAGATCACCGGAAAGGGTAAGATCAAGCGTTTTCAGGCCTATACTTCGCACATGATGCGCAACAAGAGCAAGAAGGCCAAACTACGCCTTCGCGATGCCGCCCTCGTAAGCGATGCCGACGAGAAGCGCATCAAGCGTCTGCTCTGCAAATAATCGTTTGCACCTCATTTTTTAACGAGAGCACTGGCGTAAAGTACTCAGCAGTTTGAGTCTCCGTGCTGTACTAAAACAATCAATTATGCCACGTTCAGTCAATCACGTTGCCAGCCGCGCCCGCCGCAAGCGCTATCTAAAAGCGGCCAAGGGTTACTTCGGTGCCCGTTCAAATGTTTATACGGTTGCTAAAAATGCCGTTGAAAAGGGATGGCAGTATGCCTACCGCGACCGCCGCAACAAGAAGCGCGCCTTCCGCCGCCTGTGGATCGCCCGTATCAACGCCGCTGCCCGAGAGAATGGTACGACCTACTCTCGCCTCATGCACGCCCTCAACCAAAAGGAAGTCGGCCTTAACCGCAAGGTGCTCGCCGATCTGGCTATGAACCACCCGGAGGTGTTTACGGCTGTGGTGAAGAGTGTCAGCTAAATAAGCGTGAAATAAAAAATATAAAAGCCGTTGGTGCAGTGCACCAACGGCTTTTATATTTACACTTATGGAAACTCCAGCACCTGTCAAAATGCTCAAACTCAAGCTCCCCACCGACCCGCGCTGGGTCAATTTGGCGGAAATGGACTTGGGCGATATTCTCACCGATCACGCTTATTGCGAGCAGAAGGCCGCGACCAGCATCATTTCCTTAATTCAGGCTTATCCCGACCGGGCCGACATGGTCAGAGACCTGGCACCCATCGTGACCGAAGAATGGGGACACTTCCGCGCCGTACTAGCCGAACTCGACAAGCGCGAGCTACCGCTGGGCCGCCAGCGTAAGGATGAGTATGTTAATGCACTCCTGAAGTTTCAGAAGAAAGGCGGTAGTCGCGATCAGAACCTGCTGGAAAAGCTACTGACCTGTGGCCTGATCGAAGCGCGCTCGTGTGAGCGTTTTCGATTACTGAGCCTGTACATCAGCGATGAGTCGCTGCGCAAGTTCTACCACAAGTTTATGATTGCAGAAGCGGGGCATTACATCCTCTTTCTCAAACTGGCCAAGCGGTATTTTGGTAAGGAAGTCGTAGAAAAACGCTGGCAAGAGTACCTGGAATTCGAGGCGGAGTTGATGACTAGCATGGAGCTGAGGGGAGATAGAATGCATTAGATATGATTAAAATTTTGCCCTGCGGGCAAAATTTTAATCTAGCGTTCGCTCAAATACTTCCACATACTTCTCCCAGCTAAACCTTGTTGCCCAAGCTGATCCGGCGGCTCTGCGGCGGAGGACTTCTGGGGTTTGTTGGGCGATTTCTAGCATGAGATTAGTAAGGCTTCTCGGCGGACGAGTATCGTCAGTCGGCGGACGAGCAGAGCTCGGCCGACGGCGGACGATACCCGTCCGCCGAGAAGATTCGCTGCCTTGCTGACGAGAATCGGCGATGTAATACGCCAACTCCCCCCCCACTTCCGGCAGGCTACTGTTATCGGAGCAGATGACGTTGGTACCGCAGGCCAGGGCTTCGAGTACGGGGAAGCCGAAGCCTTCATAAATAGACGGATAGATCAAGGCCAGCGAATGGCTGTAGGCCTCCAGCAGTTGCTCGAAGTGGAGGAAACCGGGAAGGTGAATGTCGGCTCGGTAGGGGTGCTGTGCGAGCTGCTCGTAAAAGGCTTCGGACTTCCATCCTTTTTGACCAACGATGACCAAATCGACTGGGCTGGTATGAGCTTCTCTAAACTGGTCGTAAGCATCTAAAAGCAGGCCCAGATTTTTTCTGGGTTCGATGGTACCGACGAAGAGGAAATAGGGCCGCTCGAGTCCGAGTCTTTTTTGAAAGACCTTCGTTTCGACAGGTTTAAATTGCTCACTCAGGCCGAGATGGATCATGGCTGTCTTGCCCGCTATGAATGGGTATACCCGCTCAACATCACGCTGGGTGTTATGGCTGTTGGTCAAGACTAAGTGGGTGCGTTTGAGGATGCCTTTCAAGAAAGTCTTCTGTAAAAACTGACTATGCCACCGATGAAACTCGCCGAACAAAATAGGCGTCAGGTCATGAATCATGGTGATGCGCTTGATGCTGCCGGGCAGATTGAAGGGACCGAAATGGGCGGGCTCGAAGACGGCATCGACTTTCAATTTCCGGGCCAAGCGCGGGATGAGCACGAATAAGCGAAAAGAAGCATAACCGATGGGCAAGCGTGTATTAGGCAAGGCGACTTGGCGGAGCGGTAGGTCCGGATCGACCCTTTCGCGCACCAGTATGTACTCGTGCTCGGTTTCCTGGCGGGCCAGCTGATCGACCAGTCCGCGCAGGTAGACGTGTATACCTGCACGCTGATTGTCGAGCGGATCGGCTATGATGAGCACCTTCATGAGCGGGGAGCGAGTATGCGTTCGTAGGTCTCCAGGGTGAGGATGGCCGTTTTGAGCCAGGAGAAAGTCTGCGCTTGCCGATAGGCAGCATTGGACTTAGCGCACCAGAGGTCTTCGTCAGTGAGCAGGCGATACATGGCTTCGCTGATATGGGTGACGTTTTCGGGGTCGGCACCGAGTCCACCATCGCCCACTACTTCGGGCATAGAACTGTTGGAGCCGTAGATGACCGGCGTGGCACAAGCCATGGCTTCTACCTGCGGAAGTCCAAATCCTTCGTAAACAGACACATAGGCCAGGGCACGCGCGTGTGCATACAAGTAGGGCAGCTCCGCGTCGTCTACGAAGCCGGTGAATACGATGTCTGGTCGGTCAAGATCGAGGCCCTGAAACAAGCCTTCGGTCTTCCAGCCGTGCTTGCCGCAGATGACCAAATTGGTTACTAAGTTCGGTTCCTTTTCCTTCATTTTTATGAAGGCGGCGATCATATTGGGCAGGTTCTTACGCGGCTCGATGGTCGATAAGCAGAGGATGTAAGGCCCATCGGGTATGCCGAATTTTTTGGCTAGCTTACCCAGTCCTTTCGAGCGGTCTCTGGGCATAAACAGCCCCGTATTGGCCGCTTCAGGCACCAGGTGTAGATAGGCATCGTCGATCTCGTGCACCTCTTGCATGTCGCGCCTGGTCGATTCGCTCACCACCAAAAAATGCGCGCTGCGGTCTATCAGGCCTTCTATCCCCCGATTGGCCAGATCGATATTGGCCTCGGTGTGCAAAGCGGGCATGAGCCAATGCGTTAGGTCGTGAATGGTACCGAGCAATTTACCCTGGGTCTCGCCCATGTACATGGTGTGCTGCGGCAGGGGTAAATGCACCAGGTCAGCGGTAAAAACGGCCTCGTCAATCTCTGATTTTTGCTTGGCGTAGAGGCGTCGGCGTATCCAGAGTTTGAAGCCGTTGAGGTAGCTGCGGTATCTACCTTCGCGATATCTTCTGGCGATGGGTTCGTAGATGCTGCCCGGCAATGCGCGCTTTACCATGAGCTTCATGAGCAGCAGCCGTTTTTCATAGCCCATGGTGCGGCGGTCAGTCACTACGCGCTCGCGCTCGCCGACCTGGCGGAAGCCTTCCTCCTGCTCTGGTGTTTCCTCCACGGCCTGCTGCACCAGCGGCTGCACACTTTTATTATCAAAGAGGGCAATGTCCCACTCAGGGTAGTAGGGCAAGACAATAGATAAAGACTGCACCAACTCGGCCAGATATCGCTTGATGCCGTCGTTGTCGTGGCTGTAGAGCTTGCTGCCCTCTATGAGCACCCGGCGTGGCTTATCGGGTAGCGGGAAATCGGATGGCTCATATCCCCATTTAGCCAGCGTAGGTCCGTGTACACGCCAGATCAGCTTTTCCAATTCGGGGGGCAGCTCGTCTCGCCAGCCGCCGGCTTTACCCCTTCGGAAGTGCTTTTGCGCTTTATCTGTATCGAATTTTTCACCCTGACCACCACCATACCGGGGCTTTCCGAATTTTAGGGTTTTGAAGTTGGGCAACTTGCGCAGGTCGGGATCCGGCAAGTCGATGATGGCCCTCAACTTCTCCACTTCACTGATGGGATCTTGGATTAAGTCCTCAAATCGAACTACGATGTTGGCCTTAGCCGTCCACTGAGCTACATTTTCCGACCAGCCCCCGAAAAAGCTGCCCCCCTGTGCCAGCGCAGCCTCTATGACGTTATTATAAAAATTGGTGCCGGGCGCCACGATATCTTTGCGATGGTGGGCGATAGAGACCAAAGAATCGCGCCCGTCTCTAACGATATATACCGAAGGCCGATCTTGTAATTCTTCCGGTAGCTGGCCCGGCAGCAAATGGGTCTTCACCACGGGTGCGCTGGCAAAGTCGGGATCGTGTACCCGCTGCGGATCGCGATGATAGGTACTCGAAGAGAGTCCGTAGACCTCGTAGAGTACGTTGCGAAAAAAGGTGTTGCCCGAGCGTGGAAATGAGGCCAGCCAGATCATTGGGGGCAAAGTTACGAAGTCGTTATCACGACTTCGTAACTTCGCGATCATTCTAGCTATGCTAAAGTTCCTCAAAAAAAAGTCTCCCCTTCCCCGAGCCAATCCCAAACTCGAGTTGGTTTCGGTGCACATCCCCAAGACAGCGGGTACATCCTTTAGGCATGTGCTCAAGCGCGTGTATGGGGAGGAGGCGGTACGTCGGCTCGATATACCGATCTTGGGTCAGCATACCCGAATAAATGAGCAACTCTACGAGGAGGCCACCCTACCCTATGGTACGCGGGTGGTACACGGTCATTTTTCGCCAGAGCGGATTGCCGGGCGATTTGCCGAAAGCGAGGGTGTACCACACATCACCTGGCTGCGCGACCCGGTTGAGCGGGTGATCTCCAATTATTTCTATCTGGCCAAACGGCTGGCCGAAGAGTTGGACGAAGAGACTAAAGGACTCAACATACTGAGCAAGATGCAGCGCAGTCTGCTGGAGTATGCCCAGGACGAGAAAAATCGCAACCGTCAATCGAAGTTCCTGGCGGGTATGGCACTCGAAGATTTTGTCTTTGTCGGTATACAAGAGCATTTACAAGAAGAGCTGGTCGAATTGGGCAAAATCTTGCACTGGCCGCCCCAGGAAATGGTCGAGCACAACCGCACGGGCCAAAGCAAGCAGACGGTAAGCGATGAGCTGCGGGCGGAGATAGCCGCCCTCAATCAGATCGACGTCGAACTGTATCAGCGTGCACTGGTACTGCGAAAGGAGCGTATGCGCAAGCGGCCCGTCGAGTTGATCTCCTTGCACTTACCTAAAACGGGTGGCACCTCCTTCTACGATAGTTTAAAGCAAGTCTATGGTCGCGAGTTGTCGATACCCTACCGGCGGGGAAACATTAATAGGGCGCTGGAAAGGTATGGTAGCCTCGCCACGAGTCTGCCCGCACAGACTTCGGTCGTACATGGTCATTTGCATTATTCGGAGGTAAAAGAAGTCCATCTTCGCGATCAGTCTAAGGTGATCTGCTGGCTGCGTGAGCCCATAGATCGAGTCATCTCCAACTATCTTTTCTTCATTGCGGGCCTACGAGAGCCCATCCGCAACCGGAAGAACTACGAACTCAATAAACATCGCAAGAACGAAGACATATTCACTTACGCCCGACGCGCTGAGAATCGGGATGTCATTACTCGATTTCTGGCTGGTATTGAGATTGAAGAGTTATTCTTTGTTGGGTTTCTGGAAAACTACGAAGCTGACCTCAAGCGGCTAGGCAAGATGCTAGACTGGCCGGAAGGTGTGGTGCCCGTACATTTGAACCAGCGAAGTGGAAAAGTCAGGCATGAGTTGTATGAAGATTTGGAGATACGGGAAGAGATTAGAAAATTGAATCCGGGAGATGTAATGTTATATGGGCGTGCGGAAGAAATACAAAGCGGGCTGGGATTGTGAAGTACTTTTGGATTTTTCCAAAAATCCAAAAAGCCTAGCAATCAACCACTTACATTTTCGAAATCTCCGATTTGTGAATTTTTTAACCCAATAAATATCCTTATCACAATCCAATCTCAAAAACCATGAACGGCCTCCAAAAAGAAAGGCGCCCTGCCTGGGAGAAGCTTATTGAAGACATTACGAGTTCCATTGGCGCTCGATTTGAGCCATCTTTTCCCGAGCTACGAACCTTTCTTTTATTCGTTGGCTATCCTCGTAGCGGACATACCCTGATCGGGTCATTACTCGATGCTCACCCAAACATCTTACTTGCCCATGAGCAAGATGTGCTCTACTACGCCAAAAGGGCTTACTCAGCAAGACAAATCTCTTACCTCCTCAAAAAAAGCAATCGAGCATTCACTAAAGGCGGTCGCAAATGGATGGGCTACAACTACGCTGTTTCTGGGCAATGGCAGGGTCGCTACGAGCAGTTATTGGTTTTGGGCGATAAAAGTGGTGGCCGCACGAGCAGAAGACTACTGCAAGAAGACAGCCTAGACGTACTATACAGACTGGAAAAAAGGATAAATGCGCCGATCGTATTTCTCCATATCATCAGAAACCCATTCGACATCGTCACGACCATGATGAAGCGCACCACAAATCGTAGAAATTTAGAGGTATCCGAAAAGGAGATCAACAAAAAGATCAGGCATTTTTTACAGCATGCCGAAGCTGTAGATCAATTGAAAAATCATTCGCCTTACAAGATAATCGATGTCTACTTTGAGGAATTTGTAGAAAACGTGCCTTTACAATTGTCTCAAATATTGGAGCATATAGGTATGAAATCTAATGAAGCTTATCTAAAGGCTTGCAATGATTTAGTCTGGAAAAAACCAAAGACTACCCGAAACGAGACCGACTTATGGCATGCGAAACGCATCGAAGATTTCAGCAGAAAACTGAAAGCTTTCGATTGGTTCGAGAGGTACAGCTTTGATAACTGATAAATGCAATTGCCAAGCCAAGTTTACTTAATTTGGCCTCCCACACCATCTATCTAAACTATGAGCCCCATCATCGGCGAGTTTATCGGGACCGCACTTTTATTACTTCTCGGCAACGGCGTAGTAGCCGGGGCCGTACTCAAAGACAGCAAATCGGAAGGTAGCGGCTGGATCGTGATCACCTTGGGATGGGCGATTGCGGTCTTCATAGCGGTATTCGTGGTAGCACCAGCGAGTGGGGCGCATATCAATCCGGCGGTAACAGTGGGTTTGGCTGTAGCGGGAAAATTTCCTTGGGTTGATGTCCCTGGCTTCTTGATCGCACAAATGGCAGGCGCATTCGCCGGGGCCTTCCTGGCCTGGCTTCACTACAAACCGCACTTCGACCGCACAGAAGACGCTTCGGCTATTCAGGCCAGCTTCTGCACAGCTCCGGCTATCGATAGCTCGGTACCGAATCTGATATCAGAGGCTATAGGCACCTTTGTATTGGTCTTCGCGGTGCTATATATCACAGGTCCTACTTTTGGTGAGTCCAGCGGCAGTCTCGGCTCATTAGATGCCCTACCCGTTGCTTTGGTCGTGCTCGGTATTGGACTGGGACTGGGCGGCACGACGGGCTATGCCATCAACCCCGCCCGCGACTTAGGGCCGCGTATTGCGCATGCGATCCTGCCTATCGCCAATAAAGGGGGTAGCGGCTGGGGGTATAGCTGGGTACCGGTAGTTGGGCCTTTGATCGGGGGCGTTGCGGCGGCGGGTTTGTATTTGGTGTTTGTGTAATGAAATTTATCTGATCAAAGAGACATCACCCTTGCGCAACTCCGTTAGCCCATTGGCTAGTTCTAGTTCGATGACGTAAATGTAGACCCCAATGCTTGCAGCTTGTCCATTCACCTGGCCATCCCAAAGTTCTAAGTCTTGCCTGTTAAGTTCTGTGGCAGAATACACCTCTCCTCCCCAGCGATTATAGATGCGAACGCTGTTAATTGCAGTTACAAAATCAGTAGCAAATAGACTGAACCGATCATTAACCCCATCTTCATTGGGGCTAAAGGCATTCGGCACGTATAAATAATCCGGCTCTGTGACAATAATGGGGATTCGGAACGTTTGCCTGCAATCGTTTTCGTCGCGGTAATTCAGTAAAACCACCTCCGATTCTTCTGGGTTAATCTCAATCTCAACGCAGTTAGCTGTGGTATTTAGACACTGGAAAGGTGATATGGTCTCCCAGCTCACTTCGCCCCTTTGTAGCACCTGTTCAGCTGGCGATGAGGCGATGCTAAGCTGGAGCTGCTGACCAAATTCTAATTGCCTGACCGATTCATCTACCACAAGCGTATAGGCTGGCTCTTCAGTAAATTCAAAGGTCTGTATCGGAACTGTACAGCCGCTTTGCTCTCGATAAGTCAGTTCGTAAATACCTGGTGGGATGCCGTCAAGCGCATCGAATGCATTAAGCGTGTACAGCTCACCATTGAGAAGCCACTCTACAGACTCGAGCTCTGGACCGCTGATAGAGATTTCGTATTCGTCCCAATCACAATTTATCACCCTCGCAGAGAAGTCGAAGGACAGGGGTTCGTAATCGGGCACTTCCACTGTTTGTATAAGAACACAGCCGTTGGCATCTTCCACATCGAGTCGATAGCTTCCGGCGGATAATCCCTCTAGATCGGCAACTTCGTCACCTACATCCCAGACAAACTGGTATGGAAGTGTTCCACCCAGCAGGTTGGTTGTAATACTTCCATCTGCTGCATCTGTACAGCTGACTGGGTTGATCTCAAACTCCAGCGACCAGTCCTCTGGAGATGTGACGTCGATGAGACCAGAATTGAAGAAATTGCCATTGGCATCGGTAATGATGGCTTCGTACTGACCGGCACATAAGTCGATGGCGGTGAAGTCATTTTGCCCGTCAGACCACTGTATACTATAAGGTGGCGTGCCGCCGCTGGGCTCTATTCGGATGCTGGCTTCACAAACCCCGGGGCAGCGATTATCTAGGCTGCTTATCATCACACTTAAAGGGATAGGTTCAACAAGACTTGCGCTGAGATTGATGGTACAACCGTTAGCGTCGGTGACAACCAGCTCGTAGTCACCAGCACTCAGATTATCGATAGTCGAGCTGTTTTGCCCCGTTGACCAACTAAAGTCATAGGGTGGCGTCCCACCGGAAACCGTAGCGGTAATCGATCCATTGTCTAGACCGAGTTCCGGATCAATCTGATCAGTGATGGCTCCAGAAAGCGACTGCGGCTCATCGACTAGGAAAGAGTCGACCAATGCACAGCCCAGGGCATCGGTGAGGGTGATTTCATATAAGCCCGCCAGCAGACTTTCAACTGACTCGTTTTGGGATCCATTAGACCAGCTAAAGGCATAGGGAGCAGTTCCACCCGAAGGATCGAGGGCGATAGAACCACTAGCCTGTCCATTACATTCCAGGTCAGTCACCTGGGGCTCAATAATCAACTCAGGATAAGGTGTTAGCGTAGTGCTGGCCGTAGCTGTACATCCAGCCTGGTCAGTCACGACTAGCGTGTAGTCACCTGAAGTTACATCTTCCAGATTGGAAGTGTTGGCGTTATTATTCCATTGAAACTGAAAGTCGCCGTTCCCTCCGCTGACAATACTTGAAATAACACCATTGGCCTCGCCACAGATCGGGTCCTGGGTAGTGAGTGCTATTTCTAAAAGCGGAACCTCATCAATGATCTCGAAGTCGTAGACTTGATCACAACCCAGTTCGCTGGTTACGGTCGTGATGTAATCGCCAGCAGCCAGCCCTGTCAAATTCAATCCGGTTTCCCCCGTATCCCAGTCAGCGGTGTAAGTGCCATCATTGGGTGGAAGGATCGTGATGGAAGCTTCACTGCCACCAAAACAAGCATTCCCCACGATTTGGGTATCGATGATAAACTGCGCTGGCTCATCGATTACAAAAGAAGTATCGTACGTACATCCAGCGGCATCGGTGATGGTGAGTTCGTAAGTGCCCGCTGTGAGATCGATCAAGTTAGGTGAATCGGCATTATTGCTCCAGCTGTAGGTCAGTGGCGTGAGGCTTGCTGTAATGTCTGTAGTTATTGCACCATCAGCTCCTCCGAAGCAGCTTACTTCCTGTAAATCTGCCTGAAGGTCGAGAAAAGAGGTGGTCTCCAAAGTGAAGGTTTGAGATTGGAAGCAACCGTTGGCGTCGGTAACTTCGGCTGTATAAGTGCCGCTACCGAGATTGTTCAGATTAGCTCCGCTATCTCCATTGGACCAATTGACGGTAATAGGCTCAGCCGCACCAGCTATGTTTAATTCGATACTTCCGTTCAAAGCATCCGCACAAGTTGGCTGAGTGACCGTTGCTGAAATACTGGCCACGCTTTCCTCTTCCAACAGCGTTTGACCGGTCAAAGTACATCCCAATGCATCGGTAATGGTATATACGTACTGGCCTGCGGAGAGGTTACCGATCGCAGCCTCTGTCTGACCGCCCGACCAATTGAAAGTATAGGGGGCCAACCCACCGGAAGGAGCAAGTTCCAGACTGCCATTGAACTCTCCGCAAGTGGGTAAAACCTCCGTGATCATGCTTGTCAGTTGTGGATTATCGTCGGTGAGTACAAAATCATAGGATTGTTCACAGCCCCGATCATTGCTTACTGTTACGGCATAGTCGCCTGCTGAAAGTCCATCGATAGTCAGTCCTGCAGAGTTGTTACTCCAAACGGCTGTATAGTCTCCAGGTGTCAAAGGAATGATTTCGATACTGGCGGCATTGCCTCCGAAGCAGTCGTTGGGCACCAGCAGGCTATCGAGCTCGAAGGAATCGGCATCCACGACTTCGTAGCTAAATACGTATGCACAACCCCCATTGTCGGTAATGGTTAGTTCGTAGAGGTCAGGTGAAAGGTTATCGATGGTTGAGGTCGTTTCACCATTGGACCAGATAAAGCTCAGTGGTTCTAAATTTGCCGTGGGACTGACCGCAATCGAGCCACTAGCACTGCCTGGGCAACTGGCATCTTCTACAGTGTCATCTAGGCTTAAACTCGAGGTAGGCGTGAGTGTGTAATTGCGCAGCAAGATGCAGCCGTTGGCATCGGTTATAGTGGCACTATAATCTCCGGCAGCCAAATCTGTAATGGTTGTGCCATTTTCTCCGGTGGACCAGTCTACTGTTATCGGCGCGGCTCCACCACTGATGGTTAGATCGATACTGCCATCGGCAGCATCTGCACAAACGGGTGGTGTTAAGCTGGCATCCACACTAGCCAGAAATTCTTCGTCGAGCGTAGACTGTCCCATAAGTTCACAGCCTACTGCATCGGTAATGGTATAGGCATAAGTAGCTGCTGATAGGTTGTTGATGGTAGCTGTCGCCTCTCCATTCGACCAATTGAATTCATAGGGACCCACACCTCCAGCGGGAACAAGCGTCAGGCTTCCATTGGCCTCTCCGCAGCTCGGCAATACTTCCGTTACATCACTAATCAACGGTGAATTTTCGTCGATGAGTACAAAATCGTATGTCTGCTCACAACCCAGATCGTTGGTGACCGTAGCACTATAGTCCCCTGCCGTTAGCCCGTCGACGAGCAAGTCTGTAGAATTATCGCTCCAAATGACCGAATAATTTCCAGGCGTTAAGGGAATGATTGCTATGCTAGCCGCCGCATCACCAAAGCAGGCATTGGGTAAAATTTGATTGTCGACTTGAAAGAAGTCGGCATCATCGACTCCATAGCTGAAGAAGTAATCGCAGCCACCATTGTCTGTAATGGTCAAGTCATAGACATCGGGTAACAGGCCGGTAATGGCAGAAGTAGTTTCGCCGTTAGACCAAACGTAACTCAGTGGTTCCAGACTGGCAACAGGACTCACTACAATCGATCCGGTCGCGCTGCCCGGACAGCTAGCGTCGACAATGGTAGCAGGTGCTACTACGCTGGAAGTGAAGTTGATGGCATAGCTGTTGACCAGGTCGCATCCACTATCATCGGTGATGGTGACGCTGTAATTACCAGGTAACAAACCACTGATATCTTCTGTAACCGCTCCATTGGACCAAGCAAAGGTGAAAGGGGGCGCTCCTGATCCGATATTCAGATCGATGGCCCCGGTGGCGTCGTCAACGCAAGCAGTAGGCGTTATAGTTGCCGTAGCCGTCAAGTCGGAAGTTTCGGAAACGGTATAGGTGGCTTGTACGGTACAGCCATTGGCGTCAGTCGCTGTGAGGGTGTAACTTCCTGCTGGTACATCGAGTAGCTGAGCCCCCGTTTGGCCGTTACTCCAGAGGTAGGAAATAGGCGGTGTACCGCCAGTCGCAGTTACGGTAATACTACCCGGCGTCTGGCAGCTGGCGTCGGTGATCGCAGGCTGCAGCTGAATATCATCGACGGGATCGAGTTGGGTGCTGACGATAGCCTCACAGCCTGTAGCGTCCGTAATGGTAACTGTATAAGAACCCGTAGTAACGTTATTCAAATCTTCGGTAGTGGCTCCGGTCGACCAATTGTAGGTGTAAGGGGCAGTACCAGTGGTGACCGTTAGATCGAGATTGGTCGGATCGCTATTGCTGCAACGCTGCCCAGTTATCTCGATATCAGCATCCAAAGAGCCACCCGGGACAATTTCGAAGGTGCCCGTTAATTGTGAGCCACCGCTATCAGCAATGGTATAAGTGTAAATTCCCGGACAGAGATTAGACTGACTGTTCCCGTTACCTGGAACGCTCCAAATGAAGAAATAAGGAGGTGTACCGCCCAGGGGAGTGAGTGTAGCCTCGCCTAGGCATTCACTGCCGCAGAACGCATCAAATACGTCGAGTTGTACATTGAACTCATCATTGATGAATATATTGATGAACTCTTCACAGCCGTTGGCATCGGTGACCGTTACAAGATAGAGGCCTGGAGATAGGTTATCTTGATCGGGGCCGATGAGGCCATTGCTCCAGGTATAGGTGAATGGGGGCGTACCGCTATTGGTCGTGATACTTACACTACCGCCTACCCCGCCCGTGGGCTGAATGATATCGACTACAGAAGTCACCGCTTCCGGGTTAGTTACTGTTGTGGTTACTTCACCAGAACAGCCGTTGGCATCGGTTACTGTAGCTGTATAGGTCCCTGCGCTCAAGCCGGTAAGTGGGTCACCGCTTCCCCCATTGCTCCAATCGATCGTAAAAGGCGGATTGGGGCTAGTAAAAGTCAAATCGATGGAACCGTCGGCACCACCTGCGCAGGTGGGCATTTCTGGATCAGCTGTTATCACTAATCCATTTAAATCAGGGTCGAAAGTAGTCGGTGGTGAAGTGGTGCAACTACCGTCGGCTCGAATGACGCGTACCTGATAGTCGCCCGGCGTGAGCGGACTGATTGACCAAGGGTTGGTCGTTGCACCAGGAATAGCTGCTCCATTCAAATACCATTGGAATTGCGTGGCACCCGGTACACTGGTCGACAGGGAAAAACCGGTACTACAATCGCCGGATAACTGGGCATTGGTTGGTGGTGGGCCACAATTGGGACCACTGAAGTTGCCCCTGAACTGGATGTCATCGAGATAGTGATATTGAAGGGACACATCTGTACTTACCGAGGAAGAACAACTTACTTTTAATAGTATACTCGAATAATTCCCCGGAGCAATAAAAGTACCACTGGCTGCTACCCAGCCGCTGTCGACTGCCTCGACATTAATCGTAGCCATTTCAATAAAACTACCATCATCGGGGCATATCAAAGGACCGCCAGGATTACCAGGACCACACTCCTCTTTTCCGTAAATACCAATCCCCACATCATCTGAACTCCATAAGCTAGTTGAATTAAATCCGACAAAAAACCTGACTTCGTAGGCTTCGCCAGCAATAAGGCTACAGTCTAAACAGCGCCTGACGCCTTCACTGGAGGAATTAGTCGGTTCGCGCCTGCTATTGATACCTATCGCTCCGTTGCCGGATGGGAATGGAAGCGGAGCGAAAGGAAAGCCTATTCCGCCTACGTATCCGCAAGTATTAACTAAGTCAGTCGACGGTCCTGAGTTTATCCAACCTTCATTTTGACAAGTTAGCTGAGAAACATCATCTGGACAGCAGGAAATATCTTCAAAGTCACCCGCAATACCCACAAAATTCCCGATACAGAAACAATCATCATCCTGAATATCGACCAGGCCGTCTCCGTCGTCGTCTATGCCATTGTCACATATTTCCTGGGCGATCAAAATTTGAAATATGAACAGTAGAACAGTAGATAATAGTAATCTCATAGCCAAAAGGTGTTTGCAGTAAGCGAAAAACAAATCCAGAAAAGCGACAGGGGGGCAACGGTAAAACCTAGAATTTACCTTTATGTTGATACAACTAGATTGGGCGAGACATGATGGCGCCAGTTCGAGACATCCGATGACAGAACTGGCTGGCGAGCTCATCGGATGCGTGCGCGACCAAAGGAGCGCCTCATCCGATGTGTCGAGCTGAGTAGCCGTACCTTCACCCCATGCCATCTCTCCCCCACATCCGCTTCCACCGCCGCCTACTTGGGCCGATGGCTGGTACCAATGGGGGGAACCTCAAATTGCGCGACTGCTACAACCACTTCCTGGCAAGTGACCAATGGCGACCCAGCATCTACTTCTCGCCAGAGACGGTTTGGAACGAGCATCCGGGCAACTACTGGAGCGATCTGAAAGCGCAAGCCATACCTCAATGGACGGTAAAGCCTGGCGATCTGCTCTTCTTTTCAGGTGGCGACTGGCGGGTACTCAGCAAGCGGGCGCGCACCCGACCACCCGTGCCCATCATCAACATCGTACAGCCCCGACATACGCGCAAAGACGACCCGCGAAATGTATTCTTGCAGCACCCGGCCATCCGCATAGCCAAAAGCCAGAAAGGGGCCGAAATACTCCGGGAATACGGCGTCAACGGGCCGCTTTTCGTGATACCCGACAGCATAGACCTGAGCAATCTGCCGCCCATCCCCGAGCAAAAGGACATCGATTTGCTCATCATCGGACTGAAGGAGCCAGAGCTTGGCAAGGCCTTGCTCGAAAAAATCGAAAAAGCGACCAGTTCATCCCCCCCTCGGGGTTTAGGGGGAGCCATTTCCTCAACACCAAAACAAACCATCAACCCATCCCCCCCTCGGGGGTTAGGGGGAGCATCCGACCTGCGGAAGTCTAAAAAATTAAGCATCCACCTTCAACTGCCACCTAAGTTGCCTACCCGAAATGATTTCCTAAAACTGTTGGCTCGGGCCAAGACGGTCTGCTGTCTGCCACTACAAGCCGATCGCGGGGCAGAGGGCTTTTATTTACCCGCTTTGGAGGCTATGGCCTTGGATGTGCTGGTGGTCTGCCCGCCAGCCGTAGGCAATCGCGATCACTGCCTGGATGGGGTCAATTGCCTCATGCCCAATTACGATCTGGAGGCTATTTATTCGGCCGTGGTAGAAGCCCTGAATCTGCCAGACGATACGCGCCAAAAGCTGATCGATGGTGGGCGGCAGACAGCTCAAAAGCACGATCTGGCCGAAGAGCGACGCGCCATACTCGACCTGGCCGATCGGGCCTACGACCTTTGGGCGCAAGCCGACTTGTTCGTACCTTCGCCCCGCTCAAAATTCGACGCCGAGTGGCGTCAAAAACTGGGCCGCTTTTTTCGCTAGGTTCTCTCCCATGAACGATTTTATCCTTACCGGCATACCGCGCTCGGGTACGACCCTGGCCTGCCTGCTGCTGAGTCAGCTGACCGACTGTGTAGCCCTCAACGAGCCCATGCGTACGGCCAAGTACCGCACCTATAGCGATGCGCTGGCCGCCGTGCCGAAATTCTATGCCGAAACCCGCCACTCCATACTGACCCGCGGCAAGGCTATGGCCCGAGCCGTAGACGGCCGCATGACCGACAACCACTTCAGCAACGAAGCAGGTGGGCGGAAGAAACTGGTACGCAAGCAAGAGATAGACATCGACAAAACCCTCTCGCCCAACTTTCGGCTAGGTGTCAAGCACAACGCCCTTTTCACCATCTTGCTCGACGATCTGGTCAAGACCTATCCAGTATACGCCCTGGTGCGCAACCCCGTGGCCGTGCTGGGCTCCTGGAACAGCCTGGACCTACCCGCCAGCCGGGGTGAGGTGCGGGCGGCGCAATGGCTCTTCCCCAGTCTGGCCAAAGACCTGGAATCTATACCCGATCGCTTTGACCGCCAGCTGCATATCTTGGATTGGTACTTCCGCAGGTACTTATCTCTCCCGTCATCGAATGTCATCAGGTATGAAGACATCGTCTCTTCTGACGGTCGTGCCCTGCAAGTTGTTAATCCAAAAGCGGCTACTGACCTGAGCGATTCCCTGGCCAGTCGAAATAAAAACAAGGTCTACGACTCCGACCTTATGAAGCGACTGACCGAAAAGCTCCTCGACCAAGACCACGCTTGCTGGTCGTTTTACCAACGCGAAGAGATCGCCGCCCAAGTCTGATCGATATGTCTGCACCCGCCGTTCTGCCACTGTCCGATGCCGATGCGCAGCGACTGAGCGAGGCTTCTCGCCGTCAGGCTGTGGTCACCATCTGCACCCCCAATTTTGTGCCCGGCACCTTGCTGATGGTCTACACCTTTCGCAAGTACAATCCGTGGTGGCAAGGCAAATTCATCGTGCTGGTCGACCAGCCTACCCCAGAGATGGAAAAGCACCTGACCTACTTGCCGGGCATAGAGCTGCACCCCATAGGCGATGAGTTGCTGCGCCGATCGATAGATGTAGCCGAAGCCGACCATACCGGCAAGGTTTTTCAGTCGCATTTTTATTCGCTAGAGCTGTTCAACCTCAAGGGCTACGATAAGCTTTTTTACGTCGATAGCGACATGCTGATTTTGGGCAGCTTCCACGAGCTGTTCCTCCTCCCCGACCCTATGGTCTGCGTCGGCGATGGCTTCCACTACAAAGACAAGCTGCGCGAGGGTGCCAGCTACAACACCTACAAGCCCAAGTTTTGGCAATCCAAAAGCAAAGGTTGGGATGGCTGCTTCAATGCCGGCCTCATTCTTTTCGACGGCAGCTGGGCCAATGAAAAACATTACCACGAACTCTGCGAAATGGTCACTACCGAGGGCTACTCGCAGCAGGCTATGCGCTTGCAAGACCAGATGATCCAAAACATCTACTTCCGCGACCGCTTTAAGCTGATCTCGGCCCGCTACAACTACCGCCTGGGGCTGGCCGATGGCATACTAAAAAAGGATGGTATTCGCCAGGAAGATGCTCATGTCATCCACTATACGGCCCGTAGAAAACCCTGGCTACACCACGAAGCCCTGGGGCGCTTGCCCAGCGAAGCGCGATACTTCGATGCCTTTCGCCGCTGGCAAGAACACTGGATAGAGCTGGCCGAACATTTGCATAAACGCTCGGCATGACGTTTACCTCCCTAGAATTTGCGGCTTTCTTTGCCCTCTTTTTCGTGCTCTTCTGGTTTGTCTTCAACCGTAGGGCCAAGGGACAGAACTGGCTGCTCTTGATCGGGAGCTATCTCTTCTACGGCTGGTGGGACTGGCGATTCCTACTCTTGATCATGGTGAGCAGCCTTTGCGATTTCGAGGTCGGAAGAGCCATGGCGAACACCAAACAACCCAAGCCCCGCAAGCGACTGCTCTATCTCAGTTTGGCCGTTAACCTCGGCATACTGGGCTTTTTCAAGTACTTCAACTTCTTTCTCGATAGCTTTAAGGCACTCATCTCGCCACTCTACACTTGGGATAGTTTCTCGACCCTCGACATCATATTACCCATTGGCATCAGCTTTTACACCCTCCAAACACTCAGCTACACCATAGACGTATACCGGGGCAAGATCGAAGCTACCGACGATGCCCTCAGCTTTTTCGCTTTCGTCAGTTTTTTCCCGCAGCTCGTAGCTGGTCCCATTGAGCGAGCGGGTGATCTGCTGCCTCAATTTCAGCGCGAGCGGACCTTCGACTACCAGCAGGCCACCGACGGGATGCGGCAGGCCGCCTGGGGATTTTTCAAAAAAATGGTCGTAGCCGACAACTGTGCCATCTATATGGAGTCGGCCCTTTACAACTACGAAAACGTGAGCGGAGCCACCTTGTTTTTCGCCTCCTTTTGCGGCGGCGTCAGGCTCTACTGCGACTTTTCGGGCTATAGCGATATCGCCATCGGTACGGCACGCACCTTGGGTTTCAACTTGTCCAAAAACTTCGACTACCCCTACTTCGCCCGCAACATGTCAGAGTTTTGGCGCAAGTGGCACATCACCCTCATCAGCTGGTTCAACGACTACATCCTGCTGTGGCTCAAAGGACGCACCAAGTACAAGATTGCGCGTAACATCTTCGTGATCTTTTTCATTACCGGGCTCTGGCACGGGGCTAGCTGGAACTTCGTGATCTGGGGCATCGTCCATGCCCTTCTCTTTTTGCCCCTCATCTATTTTGGGCGCAAGCGTTATAGGCATCCACCCGGCCACAATCGCATCCTACCTACCTGGCGGGAGTTCTTGGCCATGTCCAAAGTCTTCTGGGTCTTTACCCTTGTCGGTATTCTATTCGTGAGCAAAGACCTCACCATGGCATTCGGCGTATGGCGCAATATGATCGACCTCGACCTGTTTCGCATTCCCGAAATTCCAGCTTTCGAGATTATTTTTGTCATTCCACTTATTGTCATCGAGTGGTTGCAGCGGACACGCGATCATGGTTTAGACTTCACAGGTCGGAACCTAAGCCTAGTGCAGCGATGGGTCATGTACTTCGCCATTATTTTCGTGGTGCTGCTGTATGGTGGCCAGCCTTCCGAATTCATTTACTTCCAATTCTGATCCTATGGCTAAGTTCCTCAAGAAGGTCGTTTTTATGCTCGTTCCAGTGCTGCTTTTCCTGGTCTGGCTGGAAATGAAGGCCCGCCGTGACGACCAAAGCGTACTGGCCATTCAGCGCGATTTACTCTACGAACAGTCCGACCAAATCGAGGGCTTGGTCTTCGGCACTTCGCAAATCAAGCGCGCCATAGACCCGGCTAGCCTAGAACCCAAAACCGCTACCCTAGCCCTCTCTGCCGGTTACTTGCGCACGGGCGTCGGCCTGTTAGAACAAGCACTGAAGGTAACCAAGCCCAAGTTCGTTTTATTCGAGTTTTCAGCGGGCTACCTAGACACCTGGAACATCGACAAATGGCAGCAGCAGCGCAAACTGTTTTACTACTTCGGCCTACCGCAAAGTCGCCAGAAGCTCAAGGATTACTTCGTCATGCGGTCACCGCTACACCGCTACCTCTCCCCCGAACCCAGTGGGGAAGAATTCAACGAGTACGGCTTCCCACTCAACCTGGGCAATGAAAAAGACGCTTTCGCCAGTGTCAATTACGACCGCGATTCCATCATGCTGCTCCGCTCTACCCGCCGCAAGATCAGGCAGCACAACCGAGGCACCCTACCCCAGCTTCGCCCATTAAACGAAGCACTCTTGCTAGATGCCATCCGTTGGTGCCGTGAACGCAACATTCATCTAGTCTTGCTCAACCCACCCAAATACTACCTCTACAACCAATACCTCATCGACGAGCATCGGCAGGTGCAGCAAGACTTCATCGACAAATACGTAGACGGCAACTACGTCCACTTCTGGAATTTCGAGTCCTGGCAAGAGGAAGAGCCTCGCTTTTTCTACAACGTTACCCACCTCAATTACGAAGGTGCCCAGCGGTTTACGGAAGAGGTGAATCGGCAGGTTTTGGCTCTGTTGGGTGAGTAAATAATCATATACTGCAAAAGTGACGTTAAAAAATCGCAGCTAAATAACCTCTCCCCCGGCCCCTCTCCGGAGGAGAGGGGTGGCGTGGAAGGCAAATTTCAGATTTGATAAGACAACTAAATTAGTGTTTTGTATTATAGGTTCTCATAATTTGATTGCATATATTCCCGGCCTCAAGAATAAATGCCACGGTTCCCCTCTCCCCCGGAGAGGGGTTAGGGGAGAGGTAATAAATATGCTTATCATCACTCCGTATATTTGTGATAATGAATGAACATCTTCGACCAGATAAAGAGGGAATTCCACAAGAGGAGTTACAGGTAGAAAAGGCCTTGCGCCCGGAGCGGCTTGGCGATTTCAGCGGTCAGCCGAAGATTGTTGAAAATTTGCAGATTTTTATTCAGGCCGCCTTGCAGCGGGGCGATGCCCTTGATCACGTCTTATTGCACGGCCCGCCTGGTCTGGGCAAGACGACCCTTAGCCACATCATTGCCAATGAGCTAGGGGCCGATCTGAAGATGAGCAGCGGCCCGGTACTCGAAAAAGCGGGCGACTTGGCGGGCTTGCTGACCAATTTAAGTGAAGGCGATGTGCTCTTCATAGACGAGATTCACCGCCTCAATACAGTCGTCGAAGAATACCTCTACAGCGCCATGGAGGACTACCGCATCGACATTATGATCGATAGCGGCCCCAATGCGCGAACCGTTCAGATCAAACTCAATCCGTTTACCCTCGTGGGGGCTACTACCCGCATGGGTCTGCTCACGGCACCTATGCGTGCTAGGTTCGGCATCAACTGCCTACTCGACTATTACGATGTGGCCACGCTCACCCGCATCGTCAAGCGTTCGGCGGGCATACTCGACGTGCCCATTACCCCCGACGGTGCCTCAGAGATCGCTCGCCGCAGCCGAGGCACCCCGCGTATCGCCAACGCCCTTCTACGGCGTATCCGCGACTTCGCCCAGGTCAAAGGCGACGGCACCATCGATCGCGCCATAGCCGAATACGGCCTGGGTGCCCTCAACGTAGACGAAGGCGGCCTCGATGAAATGGACAACAAGATCCTCTCGGCCATCATCCACAAATTCAAAGGTGGGCCCGTAGGTATCACTACCATTGCCACCGCCGTCGGCGAAGAGGCAGGCACCATAGAAGAGGTCCACGAGCCCTTCCTCATCATGGAGGGCTACCTGCAACGCACGCCACGCGGCCGGCAAGCGACGGAGAAGGCCTATCACCATATTGGGGCGGATGTGCCGGGTACGGCAGGAACTTTATTTGATTTATAAAGGAGACTGTAGCGTTCGCTAAGCTCACTTTTTGGAGACCGGAGACTGGAGCGCTCGCTGCGCTCGCTTATGGAAACCGGAGACCGGAGCGTTCGCTGCGCTCACTTTTGGAAACCGGACCACCTGATAATTATAAATCCGGTCTCTTCTCATCTGGGCTCTGGGTTCTTCTCTTCCGGGTTCCTTCCATCCGGGTTCCGGGTTCTTCTTCTCCGGGTTCCGACCTTCTTCAAAGTTAAATTAACATTACTTCTATTTTTTCTACACACAAAGCCTACGTTAAGCCGTACCAAGATTATTATGCTTACACATGTAGCAAATTATCTATGTAAACCCCTGTTTTTATTAGACTTCCGCAGGTAGCTTCCTTACTCGCCCGTTGATTGCGTTCTAACTGCTGTTTCCCTTTCCGTCTCTTTTAAATAAACGATTATTTAACACAGACTCAAATTAGGGTTAAGACCCACTTTTGACCTTTGTAGCATAAATGCATTTCCCGCTTTGAGGGCTACTTATTCGGCTAACATATACCGATACATACAGCCTCCACAGCAATCTAAAATTCAACTCTACATTTATGCTATCAAGGACATTTACACTATTGATGCTCTCGCTGCTCGGAACGAGTGGGCTCTGGGCGCAAACCCGGATTATTCAAGATAACGACCTCGAAGGTGGCCAGACCTACACCTGGTCAGCAGACACTACCTATGTCCTCGACGGTCTCGTCTATCTAGAAACAGGAGGCGTTCTGAATATCGAACCTGGTACCGTTATTCAGGCCGATGGAACCCCTACGACGGGAGACAACACATCTGCCTTAATCATTACCCGTGATGCCCAAATCTTTGCTGAGGGTACTGCCAGTGAACCAATCGTTTTTACCGTTGAAGGAGACGACTTATCCGACCCCACCGATTTTACCATTGATGATCGTGGACTTTGGGGCGGTCTGATCATTCTAGGTGACGCCACTATCGCCCGTACTGGAGGCGAAACAGGTATTGAAGGTATCGATGCCGGTGAAATGCGTGCCCGTTATGGGGGCAATGAAGACGGTGATAATTCTGGTACTCTTCGATATGTCTCCATTCGCCACGGCGGAACAGCACTGACCTCAAATAATGAGATAAACGGTCTGACGCTAGGTGGTGTAGGTAGTGCTACCACCATCGAGTATATCGAGGTTTTCGCTAACTTCGACGATGGTATAGAATTCTTTGGTGGGACCGTAAGTGTGAAGTTTGCCTCCGTTGCATTTTGTGGAGACGATGGTATCGACTACGACTTTGGCTATCGTGGTAACGGCCAGTTTTGGTTTGTCATTCAAGAGCCGACTAACATTGCCGGAACAGGTCGCTGTGGGGAGCACGACGGTGCCAGTCCAGATGGAGAGCCACCTTTTGCCCAGCCCAATATTTACAATGCTACCTACATAGGCGTAGGTACTAACGCTACCGTTCCTGGCGGAGACGCCGCTGATGGCAATGCTTTTCTGGTATTGATGCGCGATAATGCAGGTGGTTTCTACAACAACTCGATTTTCCTCGAAGGAAATGGTAGTGCCATTGCTATTGAAGATCGATCCAACACAACAGATGGCGACGCCTTTGCCCGCCTTCAGGCAGGTGACTTAGACTACAACGACAATTTCTTCTTTGGTTTTGGTGCAGGTTCTACGGCCTCCGATCTCTTCATCGCTGTGAATGATGATGAGGAGACGGTCCAAGGATCATCTACGACCGTTGCCAACACACTTGGAGCGGCCAATACCATTGCCAATCCAAATTTAGGTGGCATAAGCAGAACTACCGATGGTGGTCTCGACCCAAGGATCAATGCCGGAAGCGATGCGCTGGGCGGAGCTACACCAAGCGATGATGGATTCTTTACCCCCGTTACTTTTTACGGTGCCTTTGGTAACTCTAATCTCTGGTTAGAAGGATGGACAGCACTAGACGATTATGGATATCTAGGAGATTTAGTAACGCCCATCAGTACGACTTCTGACAATTGTATAACGATCACTGATAATGATCTCGAAGCAGGCCAGACCTACGACTGGGGTAACGGAAATTGCTACCTCCTCGACGGACTTGTATATCTGGAAGAAGATGGTGTTCTCAATATCGAAGCAGGTACGCCTGTTTTCTTTAAAGGTGCAAATAATGTGACTACCGGCGATAACACGTCTGCTTTAATCATCACTCGCGATGCCCAGATATTCGCCGAAGGTACTGCCGATGCGCCCATCATCTTCACGGCTGAAGAAGACGACCTGGCCGATCCAACCGATTTCACCTTTGAAGATCGAGGTGCCTGGGGTGGCCTGATCATACTCGGTGATGCCACCATCGCACGCACAGGGGGTGAAACAGGTATCGAGGGTATCGATGCCGGCGAGCTTCGCGCCCGATACGGCGGCACTGAAGATGACGACGACTCCGGTGTTCTCCGCTACGTATCCATCCGCCACGGTGGAACGGCGCTCACCTCGAACAATGAGATCAACGGACTAACCTTAGGTGGTGTAGGTAGTGGTACTGAGATGGACTACATTGAAATTTTTGCCAACTTCGATGATGGCATCGAGTTTTTCGGTGGAACAGTAGATGTCAAGCACTTGTCCGTTGCCTTCTGCGGTGACGATGCCGTAGATTACGACTTTGGGTACAGAGGCCGTGGACAGTTTTGGTTCGCTCTACAAGAACCAGCTGCTTTTGACGGTACTGGTCGTTGTGGTGAGCACGACGGTGCCTCTCCAGATGGAGAACCTCCATTCGCTCAACCCAACATTTATAACGCTACCTATGTAGGTGTAGGAACCAATGCAACGCCCCCTGCTGGTGATGCCGCCGATGGCAACGCATTTTTGGTCCTCATGCGTGACAATGCAGGTGGCTTTTACACCAACTCGGTTTTTGTAGAAGGAAACGGTGCTGCTATTGCTATCGAAGATCGGAGCAATACTACAGATGGTGACGCCTTCGCTCGTCTACAAGACGGAGATTTAGGTTACACCGACAACTATTTCTTTGGTTTCGGCAACGGTAATACTGCCTCTGATATATTCATTGCTGTAAACGACGATGAGGAGACCGTTCCAACTTCTTCGGCTACAGTCGCAGACATATTAGGAAATGCTAACACCATCGCTAATCCGGGCCTAGCTGGAATCAGCCGTACTGCAAATGGCGGCCTAGACCCACGTATCAATGCCGGTGAAGATGCCCTTGGTGGCGGTACCCCGAGCGATGATGATTTCTTCAATCCGGTTACTTATCGTGGAGCTTTCGGAAATTCAAATCTTTGGTTGTCAGGATGGACAGCCCTCGACGAATACGGATATCTAGGCGACCTCGTAACTCCTACCTCTACTACTTCTGCGGATTGTATAGCCATTACCGACAACGATCTTCAGGGCGGTCAGACCTACACTTGGGGAGGTGGGAATTGCTATCTGTTAGACGGTCTCGTTTATCTGGAAGAAGACGGTGAATTGAATATCGAGGCAGGTACGCCCATTTTCTTCAAGGGAGCCAACAACGTAACAACTGGCGATAATACCTCGGCCCTCATCATTACCCGCGACGCCCAAATATTTGCAGACGGTACAGCCGATGAGCCCATCATTTTCACCGCTGAAGACGACGATCTGAGCGATCCGTTCGACTTTACCATAGACGATGCGGGTGCCTGGGGTGGTCTGATCATTCTCGGCGATGCAACCATCGCTCGTACAGGTGGCGAGACAGGTATCGAAGGAATCGACGCAGGTGAAAATCGCGCTCGCTACGGTGGTAGTGAAGACGATGATGACTCCGGAAGACTTCGGTACGTTTCCATCAGACATGGTGGAACAGCACTAACTTCAAATAACGAAATCAATGGACTGACGCTCGGGGGCGTAGGTAGCGGCACGGAAATAGACTTCGTCGAGGTATTCGCCAACTTTGATGATGGCATTGAATTCTTCGGTGGAACCGTAGACGTTAAGCACGCAGCTGTTGCTTTCTGCGGCGATGACGGATATGACTACGATTTTGGTTATCGCGGACGCGGTCAGTACTGGTTCAGCTTACAGGGTGTAACCCTAACGGGTACAGGACGAGCAGGCGAACATGATGGAGCCAGCCCAGACGGCGAGTCTCCTTTTGCCCAGCCCACCATCTTTAATGCAACTTACATCGGTATAGGCGAAAATGCTACCTCAACCGGAGGTGGTGACGCCGCAGATCAAAACGCATTTGCCGTTCTTCTTCGCGACAATGCCGGTGGGTTTTATAATAATTCCATTTTTGCAGACTTTAACGGTGCTGCTATTGCCATCGAAGATCGTGACAACACAACTGACGGTGATGCCTTTGCTCGTCTCCAGGCAGGAGATCTTGCCTTTAGTGACAATATTTTCTTTGGCTTCGGAGCAGGTGACACCCCTCAAGACCTCTTCCTTGCTGTCAATGATGATGAAGAGATCATCATGAGTAGCTCGATGACCGTTGCCGATAATTTCTCCGGAAATAATAACATCATAGCTGATCCGATCTTGCAAGAGCTGGATGATCGCGAAATGTTAGACCCACGCCCTTCTCCAGCTGGTCCAGCAGCTTCAGGAGCACCAGCACCAGCTGATGACTTTTTTGACACGGTGCCTTATTATGGTGCCTTTGCACCTGGCAATGGTAGTAGCAACCCGTCATGGCTAGAGGGTTGGTCGGCTATTGACGAGTACGGTGAAATCTTCAATACAACGGGTGTTGGCTCCATCGAAAGAGCCGGGTTTGTACTTGATTCTCCTGTGCCAAACCCTGCTCGAGAGTTCACTACTATCATGGTTGAGATGCCTTCAAACGCCAAGGTAGATATGATCTTGTTCGATGTCATGGGCCGTCCGGTTCAGCGCGTACTGACCAACGAATTTCTAGTAGCCGGTGAGCAACAAATTCGCATCAATACCAGCAATTTAGCTCAAGGAAATTACTATGTGATGCTAAGGGCACAGGGTGTTTCTTTGGTACAAAAGCTAATCATCGCCCAGTAAAAGCAGAACTTAACCTTTAGTTAACTTAAGTATCTTGAGCTTTGCGGCCTATTTAGATTCGTCGGATTCTAAATAGGCCGCTGCTTTTTAGCTCAATAAAAGCGGTGCAAAAACGCTCTCTAGTATGAATAAGACATATTTACTACTCAGTTTCCTGCTTTGCTGTGGTTGGCTATTTGGCCAGCAAGGTGCCATTAGCGGTACCATACTCGATACCGACGGGTTCCCGCTTATTGGAGCTAATGTGGTGGTTGAAGGCACAGGCACAGGCGGATCTGCAGATTTTGATGGTAAGTACACTTTCAAAATTCAGACAGGCACATACACCCTTATCGCATCTTATCTCGGTTTTGCAGATAAGCGACTCGTAGTAACCGTTGAACCCAATGAAACAGTGATCTTAGACATCATCATGGAAGAAGGTGGTGCCGTTGATATCAATGAAGTTTTAGTTGTAGAGTCCAGAATCAACAACAGTGAGAATGCCGTCCTGGCTATCAGGCGTGGAAGCGATAAGGTACAAGACCTCATTTCATCTCAAGAGCTTAGCCGACTGGGCGCTGGTAATGCAGCTGCTGCACTCACAAAAGTTACCGGCACTACGGTTGTAGATGGAAAGTACGTGTACGTACGCGGGCTAGGTGACCGCTATTCGGCTACCACCTTAAATGGCTTACGGCTTATCGGTACTGACCCGTATTTGAATGGTGCCAACTTAAGCTTGATACCTTCTAGCATCGTAGAAAACATAGCCGCCAGTAAGACTTTCACGCCAGATCTCCCAGGCGATTTTACGGGTGGCTCAGTAAATATTAATCTAAAGTCTTTACCTGAGAGATTTACTTACGGTGTTTCTGTTACCACTTCATACAACCAGCAAGCCAACTTTCGCAACGACTTTTTATCATTTGATGCTGGTGATGGTGCCAAATTTGGATTTAATGATGGCACATTAGATAGACCAGAAATCCTAACTAGCAGAGGTAGCGATATCCTATTTACGGATGTTGCCCGTCAAGCTGAAAGAGATGATGATTTAGCTAATTTGGTAGACGATGTAGCTAATTCATTTCCTACTCGATTTAGTACGCCTGAGCCCACAAGTAGTGGTTTGGATTACAGCATAAGTGCCAATGTGGGCACACAACTTGAATTTGGCAAGACCAGAGTTGGGCTCTTCGCTACAGGTTCTTTCAGCAAAAGCTATTTTCAGTACAACAACGGAACAACTGCTAACTGGGAATTATCGCCTGGTGAAGACGTACTGTTTGAATTATTCGATTTCGTTGACAATAGAAGTGTAGAAAGTCCCGAACTCAATGGAATGGTTGGCCTGACGGTAAAACCTGGAAACAATAATAAAATATCCTTCTACTCGATCTTGAGTAGACAAACAGACATAGAAGGCAGAGACCTTCAGGGAAGCGTAGGTGAAAATGGAATTGGTGGCGACTCCTTCTTCAAGTCGCAGGTCAGCTGGTTCCGGGCCAGGCAAATGGCTAATCACGTCTTAAGTGGAGAGCACAGAATCGGAGGCAGTGGAGATAAAAGAGGCCTTAAGCTAGACTGGGCTTTTAATTTGGTCGACACCAAGCAAGAGGAGCCAGACATCCAGTTCTTTGCTTACATATTCGACAATATCTTCCAAATCAACAGATCCATCATTCTTGGTCCTCAGCGATTTTACAGAAATCTAGAAGATGATTTTTACCAAGGTAAAATCGATTTGACGATTCCCATTCTACAATCATCTAGCAGGAGTAGCTCCATAAAAGTAGGTGGCTTCTACAGTCGAAAAGACCGAGAATTTGAAGAATTGGCTTATGAATACCAGCAAAGAAGAGGAACTACCCTTAATGATGCAATGGCCGACCCCAGTGTTTTTTTCGGTGAAGATAACCTAGGTCTCATAGGCGTCAATGAAGCTAATGGTCGAAATATAATTGGCCAATATATAGTAGATGTGTCCAACCTGTCTAACTCTTACGTAGGTGGACTGAGAGATATCCCAACTTTAGAGGATGGAGAAACATTAGACCCTATTCTCGCCGGCGCACCTCCAGGAGGAACCGTAATATCCGCTGCCTACGCCATGACTACACTTGAGCTATCCGACCGATTTAAGGCCATACTAGGTGCTCGATTGGAGACCACAGATATGTTCGTAGCTAGTAGGCGTGCACTTCAGAATGCCAGTGATTCCATGGAAGTATTTGAAGAAACGGCTTCAATAGACGAGGCTAACATCCTTCCTGCTTTGAATCTAGTCTATCAAGTTACGCCGAATAGCAACCTGAGATTTGGATATTCCACTACCCTGGCCCGGCCAAGCATCAGGGAGATTGCTCCTTTTGGTAGTTTCGGTTTCATCGGTGATCCGATTACATTTGGTAATCCTCAACTCAATATTACTACGATCGACAATTTCGACCTTCGATTTGAACACTTCCCGGAAGACCGAAGTGGCGAGGTTATTGCTGTGAGCGCTTTTTACAAAGATTTCACTGATCCTATTGTACGCACCTTTAGGCTAGGTGGCGATGTGCAGCAATTTACTTGGACAAATTCCGAATCGGCTAATCTTTTTGGCATTGAACTGGAATTAAGAAAGCGGCTTGATTTTATTTCTCCGTTGCTATCCAACTTCACTTTCAATAGTAATTTTGCCTATATCCAATCTGAGCAGACCATCGATTCGTTGGAATTCGTGTTTATCCAATCCATCGATTCTACCCGATCAAACACTCGAGAGTTTAGCGGTCAGAGTGATTTTGTCGCCAACTTCAACTTGACGTATTCTCTACAGGAAGTAGGTTTCGAGGCTACCGTTGCCTACAACTATTTTAGCGACCGGCTCTTTTCAATCGGTTCCATTGGAGCACCCGATATCTTTGAAAGAGGCCGCGCCACACTAGACTTTTTAGTTAGTCAGGAAATTGGCCACTTAAAACTATCGTTCAGGGCGCGCAACCTCATTAATCCCAACTTCGAAACCTTTAGCGAATTTGAAGGAGAGACCTATCTCTTCAACTCTTTCCAACGCGGTCGTAACTTTAGTGTCGGCATCAGCTACCAACTCTAGCATTACATACCCGTGTTTCGTGCAAAAGGCGTTTCCTTCGAATGGAGGGAACGCCTTTAGTATAAATACAGGTTTTGGTCCGCAAATACCCTGATAAAGATGGCAGATCTGGCCACAGAATTACTGCAGACATTCTCCAACAAGGAAAAAAAATCATTCATTGCCTGGCTGAGGGACGGCTCCAAGAAGGGAGAGCAGTTGGCACGTCTGGCCACACAGATTGGTAAAGCCAATCTGATCCCAGATAACAAAGAGCTGTTTAAGCTCATTTTCCCAGACCAAAAATATGACGGACAAAAAATCAATCAGTACTTAAGTCATCTAAATCGAACTGGACAGAAGTTTCTACTCAATCACCTGGAGCATTCCTACCAACCTATAGCACTCGTAAGAGAGCTTCACCGGAGAGGGTTAGTCAAACACAGAGATAGGCTCATCAAAAAAACCTATTCAAAGACGAAGCTGAAAATGATGAGCTATAGAGAGCAATACGAGTGGGAAAGACTCATTTTTGACCTCCGCTACCAAAATAATCGAGAAGCAAAACACAACTTAGCTTTCATAGACCATCTGCTTGATTTAGATTTTTTTCTCTCAAAACTTAGACAAGCCTGTAGTCTTAGGTCCCATGAAGCATTAGGTAGCGAAAAATTTGATTACAGCTTACTCGAGTCTCTTACTCCCAGGATCAACGCTCTACCCCTCAATGATCATCCGGTAATAGCTGCATTTCTTCATGCTTACCAATTTTTGAGTGATCCTAACAATGAAGGAGCCTGGGTAAGCTTTCAAAAAATACTTGTAAGCAAAGGTGATTTCTTTGGCGAAGAAGATGCTAAAAACCTCTATTTGCTCGCCATTAATTATTGTATCAGAAGGGCTAATCAGGGCATAACCGGTATGGCAAAACAAGCCTTGGATTTATATGAGTCTGGTATTGAAAAAGGCACTTTACTCGACGGTGAATATCTGAGTTCCTTTTCATATAGAAACGTTGTCGCTTTAGGAATCTACCTGCGGAAGTACAAATGGGTAGAAAGATTTATTTATCAGCAAGAAGGATATATCACTAGGTTTATATAGGCAAACATTCCGTTTTAGATCGTTTATCGATTGATCAAATTTGGCGAGAGCTCCTGGGCGGGACTTAAGTATCGTACCTTAGTAGCCAATCAGTTTTGAAAGGAGCAAACCGAAGTAAAGTTATCGCTAAAGCCAAAGTTTTCATTGAAATTTATTCAGCCGCTCATTCAACACTTCCGTCCAGCGGGTAGCACCAAGGGGGCTCAGGTGGCTGATGTTGGTAAAGTTACGCGGGTCGTCCTCGCCGAAGGTGGCGTAATCCCAGAAGAAGACGGTTTCGTCGTCTACCACTCGGTCGAGGAACGCAGCGCGGCGTTCCCGATGCATGGGTAGGATGTGCTCGTTGAAGAGATTGTATTTAGGTGGGGCAACGAAGATGAGGCGAACGCCTTCGGCGCGACAACGGGCGATAGCTAGGTCGAGATCGGCGATGTTCTGGTTGTAGAACTCGTCGTATGATTGGCCTTGATTACGGAGCTTGCTCAATGTCCGCGGATGGTTGACAATGGTATCCGGGTCGTATCCGAGTTTGGCAAATCGGTCTTTGCTGGGATCGGCGGCGGTGGGCCAGCCCAGTTCGTTGGGCTGTTGGGGGTCGGGCTCCCGAAAGAAGTAGCGGTAGAGGGGGTAATCGGCCATGAAGTAATCCTTCAGGCCCAGGCCTTCGTGCTTTACCCGCAGGTGGTGGAAGAGTTTGCGCTGGCTGTAGAAGCTAGGGGGTTTCCGCCTTTCCAGGGTGCCCAGGGTGAGGTCAAAAAGAATAAAATCCGGCTTGGAGCGATCGAGGGCAATGTCCAGTAACTTGGTGTCGACATCGGGTGCGCTACCAGCCATGGCCAAGCTTGCCGTAGGCCGGTCTAAGCGGCCAGGGTCGATTCCTTGCTCGACCAAGGAGGGGCCCAGGATAAGCCCGTCGATCCGGTCAGCGTTGGCTTTGAACCAGGTCACCCGCTTGCGCAAGCCGGAGTCGTCGTGGGTGATGGCGTAATATTCAACGCCGGCTAAAGCCACCAGGATGAGAAGAATAAAGGGAACGACCTTATTGAGCCAGCGACGCATAGGATTAGAATTGGAAATAAATGAAATCATTAGGTTGCCCTCCGTAAGCCAGGATGATGAAGACTAAGCCCACATAGATGGCCCACCGAATCCAGGTTCGCGGCCGGCGGCGAGTGAAGTCCAGACCGTGGTCTTCGGTCCGCTGCCACCACTCCACCCCGAAAAGTACCAGGATAAAAACGTAACGCCAATCGGGTACAACTGGCCAGCCAAGCGCCGTAATATCAAATATATGCGTGTAACCATTCAAACTGTTGCTGAGGGAAAAACCCCGGAACAAGACACCAGCCACGGTAAACTGGGTCACGGTCCAAAAGACGGCCAGCGCCTCCCGCCACGAGGGAAGCACGCGTCCGTGGGCAATGACTTTATCGTATCTCCGGCGTGGCCCGATCAGTAGCGGAATGAATAAGGCAGCGTTGACGATCCCCCAAATCACGTAGCGCCAATCCGCACCGTGCCAAAAGCCCACCAGCAGGAAAACCAGGAATACGTTGCGGGCCTTTTTCCACATCGAGCGCCCCCCGAGCCAGGTAACCAGGTAATCCCGTATCCACGTAATCAGGGATATGTGCCATTTCTGCCAGAACTCACCAATGTTGCGGGCAAAGAGGGGGTAGTCGAAATTTTTCATCAGGTCGAACCCGAATATCCGCGCCAGACCGATGGCGATATTCGAGTACCCGGCGAAGTCGCAGTACATCTGCACCACCCCTACGTAAGAGTAGAACAGCAAGGTCGGGCTATTATACTTCTCGGGGTGGAGGTAAGAGTGGTCGATGTAAGGGCCGATATTATCCGCCACCACTATCTTCATAAACAGCCCCCAGACGATCTGACGCGCTCCGTCAGCCGCTAAGTCGTAGTCGAAGGTGCGACGACGGAAGAACTGGGGCAGTAAGTGAGTCGCCCGCTCGATGGGCCCGGCCACAAGCTGGGGAAAGAAACTGACGTAGGCGAAAAAGGCAATGATGTCTCGCGTAGGTTCAAGCTTACGGAGGTAGACGTCGAAAGTGTAGCTCAGTGTCTGAAGGGTATAGAAGCTGATGCCCACCGGTAGGATGATGTTAAGCGTCGGCCAATCGAGGCGCATACCCAGCACGGAGCCGACGCCCTGTAGGTTATCGAGGAAGAAGTTGTAATACTTGAAAAAGCCCAGAATACCCAGGTTGACGGCCAGGCTTAGCCAGAGTAACAGTTTCCGCTTTCGCTCATTCTCCGTACGGCCCAGCTGTATCCCTACGCCGTAGTCGACGAAGCTACTAACGGCGATCAGGACCAGAAACCGTTCGTCCCACCAACCGTAGAACACGTAGCTGGCCACGACGATTAGCAGGTTCTGCAAGCGCAGATTGTCCTGGGTCACGAACCAGTATAGCACGAAGACCACCGCTAGGAAAACCGCAAAGTCGAGGGAAGTAAAAATCATCGTTTGTGGCCGCCGGACAGTTTCATTTCTTGGCTTTCAAGCGCTTGGAAGTGGTCCATATATTGGTTGGGCGCACAAGATACGTTTTCCTGGCAGTGGCTGATAATTTAAAGCATCGGCGAAAAATAACATCCACGCCAAAGCCGAAAGTACAGATCTGGAAATAAGTATCGTGCCAGTCGAGGCTAAAAATTGAACGTCCCGGAGATCTGGCGTAATTTGGGGTAAGCTCCTGGGCGAGGCGCGTCAGCTAAAATCGATAACACAAAATTTATGTCTTTGGTCAACGTCCGCTTTTTATTTACCGAATCGCTTTGTCCAATACGCTGGAAAATTTCGTACCCACTCTATTCCTTCGGCAACAAATAAAAACGATTGTACATCTTTAGCCATTTTGTTAAAATCGACCTCATCAAATCTGGATTGCATCCGAGACAGTAGTTCGTCTTTTGAGTGGATATCCAGTCTTTCGCTCAAATAGCGCAAATCAGGATCTGTACGATCTAGTAAATACCTCAAATCATAATAGTCCCGCCCCTTGGCTCGCTTTCGACCTAAGGCAGCTGCAATTTTCTGGCTACAAAGCAAATCGATGGGCGTAGCGAATATCTCCGTATCGACACTGAATTTTGTGATGCGCACCAATCTACGCTCATACTCGAAGCCTTGCTTTTCCGTATCGAGTTTGATCAGCAATTTAGCCTCTTTGTGACCACTCAGAGAATAATCATATAAAATACCTGGAAATCGGATATTACAATGAAAAGCACCTTTGTACTTGAAATTGATCTTTACCTTGTAGCCACGTAGCTGCAAATATCTCTGAATGATGGATGCAGTCTCCTCAAATTCTGATTGCGCTAGCCCAACGTTATCGAAATCCAGATCTTCGGAAAAGCGCTGGGTATTGTAAACTATACGTAGGCAAGTCCCTCCTAAAAATGTATATTTTAGGGCATACTTGCTATCGAAAAGGGCATTTAGAATTTCGTATTGCAGGTATTCGCGCAATAAGTCTTCCTCCCTGTCATGAAGCTCTAGAGGGTAGTGCTTCTTTATATCTGCCATTTCAATCATAAGTCATAGACATCTAGTAGTAAACCAATTCTTTTATTGAGCGTATCGGATTTTATGCGATCTGCGTAGATCATCATTTTGACCCAGTCGATAGTGTCAGATAGCTCCATTTCATCAAAACGCATTTCTTCCAGCCAGTCTCTTTCTGAAAACTGTGGTTCCATATATGCTAAATCAATAAGTGCCTTTTCGGGCGTAGCTAACCAGTATGTTAGTCCCCTCCATGTCTCTTCTCGGTATCCCCAGAAGAGATCATCTTTTATTTGTCTATAACGATACCGAGTATTCCTGAACTCAATCATCTTAGTTTTTCGAGTACTTACAGAAGTAACTTCAAAAACAGTCTCTGGAATAAAACCATGATATTTCAAGGCACTATGAAGCGACACATAAGAAGGTGGATATATCTGATAAGCAATAGAATATCTATCCAGTTCTCCTCTCATTTCATGGGCGGTGCGTCTGTACAACCCATTCCTCACTTTCTCTACCTTCCCCTGGTCTTGCCACCGTTTAAAAACATTGGGATCAAACTGCCCATATCGCTTTCTAAGCAGTTGCGGAGTTATAAAAGTCCAGTCTTCTGGAAATTCGATGTAGCCCAATTTCGTTTCTTTTTTTCAGGTAACACCTGAAAAAAAGAAATAGTTTTACCCCCTCCCCAACCACCTCAACACATTGCCCGACCACATCCTTTCTCGATCTTCGGCAGTAAGTATACCTTCCTCTACCGCTAAATCGAGGATCTTGCCGGGGTAACTCGACTGGGCTTCGCTCTCCATTTCGCCGAGGGGGTAGGGGTCGTCTAGGCCGACAAGGAGCTGGTTGGTGCCGTTCATGCGCTTGACCATCATTTCCAGGGAGAGGGTGTCATGGACGAGGGTGTCGAAAAAGATGTTGGGGTGGCCGACGGCTTTGCGGGGGTGCGCCATGCCCGGGAAGAGATCGGGGCGACCATCAAAGCCCTGGATGCGTCGGCCCAGATTGATTTGGGCTAGCTGACCACCGTGAGCGAAGCAAACTCGAATGTTTGGAAACTTCTCTTGGTAAGCGCGCAGGGTATAAAAATGGTAGGCGTCGGCACACTGTGCCAGCATCCAGATGAGGTGAAAACGCCAGGCGGTATTTTCGAGCTGTATGAACTTCTCCCCGTCGTAGGGATGAATTTCCACGGCCAGACTGTATTCATTGGCTAATTCCAGAATGGGCTCCACTTCGGGAATGAAAATGCTCTTCCACCCGCCGTCGGTATCTAAAAAATGTGTAGGTAGGCAAAGCACGCGTAAGCCCATCTCGGTTACGCATCGCTCGATCTCCCATAAGGCACCGTTGATGAAACCGGCGTGCACCACAAAACCACAAGTAAATTTATCGGGATAATCCTGCTGAACCTTGCCATTGAAATCGTTCTGCCAGCGCAGCACCCGCTTCATCTCATCATGGCGCATCCCATTGCCATACAGCTGCGAAAGATTGAGCACCACGGCGTGATCTATCCGATTGCGCTCCATCCAGGCCAACTTCTCTTGCAAGAAAAAGCTGGAATCGGTCACCGGGCGCTTCCATCCTTTTTGGAGCATGAATTTCCGCTCGGGGTCTACCCAGAAGATCTCCTTTTCTTTCATGAAGGTGGGAATCTCTTCTGGATAAGGAAGCAGGTGAGAGTGGCCGTTAATACGCATATGGAATTATTAAAAAAGCCGGATGAGCATTTCTCATCCGGCTTCTTCAGTTTATTGAGGTGGCTCCATTACAGTGCCACAATTATCGCAAGTACGCTTTTCTATGTCGGAATAAAAGTGACCAAATACTTTGGGCAGGTCGGTCTCGATATTATCCAACTCGAAAGGCTCGCGGTACAGCTCATGGCCACAGTTTTCGCAAAACCAGGCTAAGCCATCCTCTTGGTGCGACTCCCGCTTTTGCTCGATGACCAGTCCGACTGTATTGGCCGGGCGCTGGGGCGAATGTGGAATATTCGGCGGCAAATAAAAAACCTCACCTTCCCGAATAGGGATATCGCGCTCTTGGCCATCTTCCATAACTTTCAAAGTAATGTCCCCTTCTACTTGATAGAAGAACTCCGGCGTTTGATTGAGGTGATAGTCTTTGCGGGAATTGGGGCCACCGACCACCATTACGATATAGTCGTCGTTGTAAATGGCTTTATTGCCTACGGGTGGTTTGAGCAGGTGACGGTTTTCGTCTATCCAGTTCTTGAAGTTTATTGCAGGAGGTAACATGTAGCTTGTCATTTTTATCTTCGCTCAGCTAAGCCGACGATTACAAAAATACGCTTATTCATCCGCTTCGCCTACCACCGAAAAATGGAAGCCCAGCTTTCGCTCCACTTCCTCTGGTAGTTCGGGCAACTCCGATCTGGGAATGAGCAAAGAAGAAATGTTGTGCAGATCGGTGAAGATCTTGTGGCGTTCGGCGGTTTCGGTCAGGTAATCGTGGCCGGAAGAGCCGCCTGTACCGATCTTATTGCCGATCATGCGCATCACCATCTGGGCATGACGATAGCGCCAGGTGGTGAGTAGCTCGTCTATATTCATCAGCTCGAACAGCAGGTTGTAGGGCTGGTTAAGCACCGGTCTATCTCGATATAGATTGATCAATAGTGCGCCGAGTGTAGCTTTATAACTCAGTCTTGCCTCACCAGATTCAATCAGCTTTTCATGTACTTCCGGGTCGAGTACGTGAGCAAAATAGTCGCCATTGGCACCGAGTACCCGCAAGCGCATCTCTTTCATTTTTGGGGAGAGATAATCCGTGGATTCGATATTAGCTCTTTCTCGTTCGATCATTCGATTGACCGCATCTCGGTAGGATTCCAAAAAGTGAAATTCAGGCAGTTGCACAAAGGGCGTACGCTCTAGCCAACGCTCGACCAGCTCGAATAGACTTCCACCTTTTTCGATCCTATTGAGACGCTGCTGCTGCTCGGGGGTAAAGACGATCTTGTAGGATTTACCGTGGTAGGTCAATCTGTCTTCCTCTCTTAGCCCGAGAGTAGCCTCTACAAGCCTGAATTGCAAACTTTGAAAACCGGATGCCGGGAAAAGTAAATCTCTAAAATCCAGAAAATCGAGGGGCGTGAGGGTCTCCATCACGTATATCTGCTTGATCATCAGCTCCAGTATTTCGGAGATGCGCTTCAGTCGCAAGTTGATCAAATTCATATCCTCGGCGCGCACCCGGTTGGTTCTGAAACGATCGCACACCCAATCGAGCTCGTGAAGGATTTGCTTAAACCACAGTTCGTACACCTGATGCATGATGATGAAGAGGGTCTCATCGTGGGCCTCCTCTCCTACCCGGCCCGAACGCGTGACCTGAGCCGACAACAGTTGGTCTAGCTCTAGGTAATTGTGGTAGTGGATGGTGGTGTATTTGTCGTTCTTTAATTTCATCTTCGATCAAATAGAACGGTAAACAAAGCGAATACCGTGTTTCTTTAGTTTATTGAGTATATCCTCAAACTCCGCATTGTGCTGCTCAGACTCGAGTAGAAACTCGTACTTACTGACATCATCATTAATCTTAAACTGTATAAAATTTCCAACTGAATCATACACCTTAGTATTAGACCTTGGAGATATTGTAAAAACATACAGTGCAAATAATATCCAATACAATGCGTATCTATATTTTTGCATATTTCTGAATCTATCAGCATTTATTATTTGAGCTTGAAATTTCATATCAAGTACTCTTGATAACTTCAAGATATTGGCTACCATTTAGAACAGGTATTTTGGCTTGCTTGAAGTCAACAAGATTTCGCGTTATAATGACATCTGCTTCAACAAATAGCGCTGAGTAATATTGAAGACCATCCTCAAAATCCTTAAATCCATCGTCATTCAAAGCAAGTTTTATGATCTTCCCCGTCAAGGGTGAAATATCAACCAACATATCAAGATCCCTAAGCACCTCTAAAGCTTTTTCGCGCCCCATACTTTTGCGAAGTATGTAGCTTGTATTAGCAAAAGAAAGTGATGAGACGTACAGCTCGATCTCTCCTTTATCACCCAGCGTGAAGATAGCCGCTGCCGAACTGTAATGATCGCGTTTAGCCAGTAGATCAATAACAATGTTCGTATCTAGAAATACGCGCTTCATTTATACTTTTCTAAGAGGTAGTCCGTGTATTCTTCTTTGATACGAGTTTCTATGTCCTCATCTAAGTCTACCACACCGACTAAGCGCTCAACTACAGGTGAGATAGCATTTGTCTCCTGGTAGATTTCGTCTGTTTTCGTAATTGACGAAAGGTAGTTTTCTATCATTCTGGATAGACTTACTCCGCGTCCCTTTGCATAAGACTTGGCTCTTTCAACTACTTCGGCGTCAAGGCTGAGCGTTAGTTTTTTATCCATTACACCATATTGTACGTACAAAAATACAAATTCTATACGTAAAAGTTGCTGGAAGATCTAGTCCAGCCCAAAAAACACCGCCGGATCAGGGCAGCGTATCGCCCAGCGATCTCGCTCATCTGCATAGCCCACGCCTGGAAAATCGCCACGGCTTTCGCCCAAATCGAGAATAACCTGAAAATGCAAATGAGGCACCCAGCCCCCGTTCACATCGGCTGAACCGATCTCGCCTATAGCATCAGCTGCTGCTATGAACTGCCCAGGTACCAAGCCCAAGGAATCTCTGGTCAAGTGACCGTATAGGGTGTAGAAGACCAAACCAGGCTGGGGTTCATGCTGCAAAATGATGGTCGGGCCATAGTCTCGGTGCCCAGCATTGTCTTGCAAACTATGTACTGTACCAGCCATCGGCGCGCAGACTGGGTGACCTACTTCGTAAGTCCAAAAATCAAAACCGAGATGGAGGTTACGACGACGGACTTCGCCATTTTCTACACTGATGTAGCTATCGGCAGAATAGACCGTTCGTTGTTCCAGGTAGCCGCCGTAGCCGTAGCGACCTCCCTGTGAGCGGCACTGGCCGAGCAACTCCTGGTGCAGCCAATTCATTTCGACTTCAGCTGTTTTTGGGTCCGGGATAATATGCGGCAGGTCCAGTTTAACGGGGACAGCTTCGCCGGGCTCAAAATCGACGGGCGAAATTAAATCATCCTTATGCTCAGCTAACCAATGATCGTAAGCCGCTCTGACTTGTTGCAAATGCAGCACCATCAATCCAGACTGACTTCTACCTCCATACGGGTATGGCCTTGACCACTCCTGACCTTGTATTGATCGGGTATCCTATTGGCGATTATTTCATCTGGTCGAAGCCTAATGGTGAAAAAATCACGCCCTTCTAGCAGGCTTACTAACTCGAGCTGTTCAGTTACATCTATTTCTACTTGATTATTAGCCATCAAGCTATCCGATAATATTACAGCAATAGGCGACTGATCGGCATCATAATCCGACTGGTCTAATTCACCCTCTATATTAACCTCCTCGATGATGGCTTTGTCCATTTCTCGATAGTCACCACCACCACGGCTGATAAAAATTTTAGCTTTTAATATCCGTGCGTTTTTAGGTAGTCTATTGAGCGGAAAACTCAAATAAGCCCTTATCTCTTTATTTTGATTGTTGTCGCCAAAAATTGGAGTTTGATCTGCGCCACTTCCGTTGCTCGTCAAGCTACCCGAAGCCGAACGGAGCGGCACGATTGGAAAGTTTCGTATCCGGGTCGTTGTATTGTTCTCGTCTGATCCGCCGGAATCATCAATAGAATTTTCGGGGTTTTGGTCGCTTATTTCTGTTGATTGCTCCGGGTCTATGGCGGGGTCGTCTGGCTCGTCATCTGATTTACCTAGCCATACGAAAGCCAACACAGCCACCAGCAAGGCACCCAACAGACCATATACCAAAGGTGATGTTTTGCTTTTCGGGCTTTGGTCTTGCTTCACGGCAAAGGGCGCAGCTGTCAAGCGCTCTCCACGGCGAGCGGCTTCAACATCTCGATCCAGGTCGATCAATGCCAGTCGTATGCGGTTGCGTTCCTTATCATCGTCTATGCCCAGGCCTTCTTCGTGCTTTTGCTCATTCAACCGACTTAGTATACTCACAGCCCGATCGTGCAGCACCTCGTCGTCTGGGTGAGCCGTTAGTATGGGGTCGTTATCGATTTGGTCGAGCAACTCGCGTACGGCCTTTTCCAACCGACCTTCAATGATGAGTGCTCTAATAGATTTTTCAGCAGCCATGGGGAAATTTCATAGAATCGGGGGTAAATATACAATATGATGATTTTCTTGATTTGTACTTCCGCAGGTAGGTTGGAAATTTGTTTTCTGTTTTCCATTAACTGCTGGAGCAGTTAATGGAAAACAGAAAACAAGCTATGTGTCTACCTGCGGAAGTACAAAAAATCAGAATACAGAAATTAGCTATCATTGTCTTCTATAAAAGATCAACTCATGAGATTAGCCCTTACCACACTTTTAGTGGTCAGCCTAGCTGCATTTGGCCAAATCGATGCCCAAGACTGGAATACCGTCGTCACTTTTATGCCCGGCCAAACACTTCAGGATATACTGGTAACTAACGACACCACGATCTATGCCGTTTCATCGCTGAATAACGGACAAGGTACCGGCCTCAATATCAAAAAAAGTATAGATGGTGGCGACACTTGGGTACAGCAACAGACCAATATTCCCAACGAGAATTTCCGGAATATGGCTACACCCGATGGCGAAACCGTTTTCGTGATCGGAAATAACAGTTCATTTATCACCAATAATGGTACCGACACTTGGAGTAATATAAATATCGATATTCCGAGCATGCCGCTCCGATGTATATTTTTTGCCAGCGAAAATATCGGTTATTTAGGCGCAGATATGGGCACCATATACAAAACGACGGACGGCGGTGAAACTTGGTTTGATTTAAATCCTACCATTAATGGAAGTAATGTCGGCACGGTATCTGAAATATATTTTCTTTCCGAAGAAAGAGGTTTTATTGCCGGTTCGAGCTATCTGAAATTCACTTTAGATGGTGGGCAAACCTGGAACGATGTGCCGGGCTTCGAACCCAATAACGGTTTTTTCAATATTCGCGAAATGCAATTTCTCGACGATGAAACCGGTTTTCTTTGCGGAGATAGTGGACTTGTCCTGACAACCTCTGATGGCGGTGCGACCTGGACTGAACTCACCACACCTACTTCAGAATCTTTGCAAGACTTATTCTTTTTAGATAAGCAAACCGGCTACGTCTGTGGTTTTGGTGCTGTCATCATTCAAACCTCCGACGGCGGAGACACCTGGACTGAAATGACGACCGATCAGCAGGATTTATTTCGAGCTATAGATTTTAATTCTACCAGCGGATTCATGACCACGCAACAAGGAAGCATACTTAAATTCGACCTTACGACTAGCTCAGATGATATAAACAAAAAAGCAGAATTTATAAAGCTTTATCCTAATCCAGTACTAGATCGATTATTTTTAGATGGACTGGATCGATTTGAAGATATTCAAGGGTGGCGCATCGTCGATGTCAGTGGTCGAATGATGATGTCTGGACAAAGAGCGCTATTGAATAATGAACCGATTATGATCGATCAATTGACACCTGGTGTTTATTATTTTGTTTTGGAAGCTGGAAGCAGGTCGATTAGCCGATTATTTATCAAACATTAACGCATGACGGAATTATCACCCTCCGAGTGGAAATTGATACGACAGGGATACTGCCCTCCGAGCAGTATTTTTATTAGGACGCAGATAAACGCTGGATGAACACGGATTTTGAAGAGGAATAAATCCGCGTTATTCCGCGTTATTCCGTGTCCAATTTTTAAGCACGCGGAGCGTGCTAATTACACGACCACGCGGAGCGTGGTTTTCCCGAATTAGGACACAAATGTCAGTATTCGCTCACCCACATTTCCTTCATTTTTCATTTTCTGTGCTACTTGCTCGGCAGACTCTTTATACTTGCTATTATCAAGTACTTTTTTAAGGGCAACGAACAAGGTGTCTTCATTTACCTTTTTTATTGGAATCCCTTTCGGCCCTACACCTAAATCTACACACCGCTTATCCCAAAAAAACTGATCGATGATATGCGGACATACGAGGCTCGCACAACCGTGCTTGAGCGTCGTATGCGTAGTCCCTGAACCACCGTGATGAATAACGGCATATACCTTCGGGAAAATCCAATCGTAGGGAATACGGTCGACGACGAAGATATGATCTGGCATCTTTTCTGGTTTGACTAAGCCGCCGCTGAAGGTGTTGATTATAGCTGGTGTTTCTAGGCGTCTTGTGGCTTCGATTATAGCTTGCGTTTTACCAATAGGATCGCTATTGACCATACTACCGAAAGTGAAAAATAGAATTTTTTGGTTCTCGTATTTCTTTAAAAAATCCGATAATTCTTTTCTTGGACTCCAGTTATTGGTTTTCTTTCTTTCGAGGTAGCCCATGACATGTGCACGCTCAGGCCAGTACTCAGGTCTGGGGAATAATACATTGGAGACCATATAAAAAACCTGCTCTTGGTTTTTCATATATTTTAGAACAGACCTCCCAGTGAATGCATGCCCATTCAAATCCTGACTGAAATCTTTCCCCATACGAGCAGTCATCTTGGCTGTAACCCAATTGACAGCTTGGTATGTGCGCCTGTTCCACTTCTTGCCGAAGTTTCTATTAAAAGCCACATGTGGATATTCATCTACGGGGTGTAGCCAGTTGGCAATCGGGCTAATGGCTATCGCTTTGCCGGGATTGGCCATACCGAACATGCGTCCATATAATGCTTTAGGATGGTAGAGGACTCGGTCCGGTTGAAATTCCGTCAAATAGTTGCGCTGCTCGGCGATCAGTTGCTTTTGCATCTTAATCGATTGACGAGCTAGTGAAAAGTACTGCCTCATTCTACTCCAAGCACCACCCTTTTGCCCCATGATCGCCTGACCGGCTTGTGTGTCCAGTAGCTCCAAAAATCGCCTATCTAAGGGCCGGAACTCCAATTCGGTATCGGCTACTAACTCTTCAAACTGTGCCGGCATAACACATCTGAGCTCATGCCCAGCCTGGGTCAATACATCGCCTATGGCCAACAATGGCTCCATATCGCCGCGAGTTCCGATAGACATGAGGAGAATCTTCATAGGCTAAAAATCTAATTGATCAATATTGATTTCTAAACTGCCTCGGTGTTTTGTCCATCAAGGAAATAAACTTTCGATTGAAATAACTCAGGTTGTTATAACCGCTTTCGTAACATATTTCGGATATCCCCTTATTCGTGTTGATCAATAGCCTGCAAGCATGGTGTATCCTGAATTCGTTGACAATCTGTACATAGGTTTTCTTGGTGTGGCGCTTTACGAACTTGTAAAAGGTAGCTTCTGATATATTCAGTTTGTCTGCCACTTCTTTTACGCGTATAGTTTGATTGAAATTTTGCATGGCATGGGCATATAAAATACGAAGCCGTCCGAGTTGGGACTCGTTGAAATCTAATGCATATTCTTCAGAACAAATCCCAACTACATCTTTGGTACTGGCTAGTAGCTGCAAAAGTTCAAATAGAATAATCAGACGAGGAAATCCATCGCTCTTAAGCATTTTGGCGATCTTCTTAGCCGCCTTTTTCTTACATCGATCTCCAAACTGCAACCCACGCCTGGACCGCTGAAATAGCTGCTTCACTTCTCTCAACTCTGGCCTACCCAAGAATTTATCGCCCAAAAACTCTTCGGTCATTTGAATCACGACCTGCCTGCAAAACACATCGGTTGTAAATCCGTGAGGCAAGTTGGGCCCAAACATGACCAAGTCATTGGCCTGATAGTCTACAATTTGATTTCCGGTAAATCTCCGTCCAAAACTCTGGGTCGTAAAACAGATTTCCAATTCGGGATGGAAATGCCAAGCCTGACTGAGACTAGGTCGAGATGTTCGCTCTACTATCTTGACCAAAAAAGACTGCTCTGGTCCTTCTATAATCTTTTCATAATCTGGCTTCATGGATACAAATCTTCACCTAATGACCCACAATTTACTAGTAAAAGTATAGAATAGTGTCATAATTGGATAGAATTAAATCATTAACCCTGCCAAATGCCAATATAATTTTGCCGATGAGCTTTAAGTCAAAATATTAAACGAAGAATCATTCGTTTGCCAATCCATTGATTATGCAACTAAATATACCAACTTTTTTCAAGGTCTTTGTGAGTATTCTCTTAGGTCTTGGTTTGTCAAATTCAGCCCTAGCGCAAGGCACACTAAGTGGAACTGTCACTGATTCTGAAGGGGAAACCCTTTTCGGTGTCAACATACTCGTAACGAGCAATTCTACCGGTACCATATCGGACTTTGACGGTCAGTACGAGCTACCTGTACCTGAAGGAGAGCAGACAGTGGTTTTTTCCTACACAGGATACACCACATACGAACTCAAACTCAACGTCCGAAATGGAGAAGTCTACACGGAGAACGTCGTTCTCAATTCAGATGCCCTGTTTCTGGATGAAATGGTCGTTACCGGTACGTTCAGCGGAAGGACACAGAAAGAATCTCCAGTTTCGATTACGCTGCTCAATGCGGCACAATTACAAAGGCTAACTGCCAATTCACAAGCTGACATCCTCAGGACTATACCAGGTATCACCGCAGAAGGAGGCGGAGGAGAAGTAGCCAGTAATGTATTCGTCAGAGGAATGCCTTCTGGAGGCCAATATCAATTTACACCCCTCCAAGTAGATGGGCTACCCGTACTCAGCACCTTCGGTCTTAATTCTTCAGCTCATGATGTTTATTTCAGAAATGATATAGGCATTCGCAATTTGGAGTTTGTAAGAGGTGGTTCATCGACACTATTCGGTGCCGGAAGCGTTGCGGGTATAATCAACTACAGCAGCGTTACCGGAACAGCTACGCCCGACAACAAGGTCCAGCTGGAATGGGCCGAGGGTGGCCGAATAAAAGCTGACTTTCTTTCCTCTGGACCGCTTTCCGAAAATACGTTTTATGCTGTCTCGGGCTTCTATCGCTATGACGACGGCCCGCTAGAGACGGGGATGGCTACCGAGGGTTATCAAATCAGAGGTAACATCAAACGATTATTCAACGACGGTGAAAGCTCCTTCACCATTTATGGCCAGCTGATCAACGACCAGGTGCAATTCTACCTTCCCTACCCACTCGCCAATGACGACGGTCAACGAGAAAGACCCATCGGAAATGATGGCGAAGAAATATTCACGCTGCTGACCAGCCAAGCTACCGACTTTTCATTCGACACACCTTTTGGTAGGTTTCAGTCTCCGATAGGCGATGGCGTCAGCACACAAGGTGGCTATCTTATGCTCGATCTCAAGCACTCCTTCGGTAATGACTGGAGGTTGTCTGCTAAGGCCAAAACAGCTTCATACGAGCATTTTTTCAACCTATTCCTGGATGGCGACGGCGTCAACAACGTTCCCGAAACCCAAGAAGATTATCTGTCTAGCCGCATGTTGCCTGCCGATGCCGTATTGACATATGCAGATGACAATAGTAGACTCGATGAGGATGATCTTCTCTTTCAGAATAGAATTTTGGATAGAGAGCGGCCCATGAGCGAAATTGTCGGTGAAGCTGTGATCACCAAAACAGCGGGCCGCCATAATATCAGTATCGGTACCTTTTTTGCCAACACGCGGGCCGACGACAACAACTGGATCACCAACTACGTAGGCGACTTCAGAAACGCCCCACGGATGGTCAACATCAATTTCATGGACATGGGCGGCAACCCCGTATCTTTTGCTACTAACGGCTTCATCTCCGGTTCTCAAACGGCCAATCGATATCACCAAAGCAGTAAAGCAGCTATATTCGTAGGCGACGAATTCAAAGGAGACCGTTTCAATTTCGATGTCGGATTACGCTGGGAACAAAATACCGGAACGATCGTACGCGAAACTGGAGTAGGCAGCAATACCTTCGAGCGAGGTGAGGTTCAAACCAGCGATGTTGCTGTGGCGGTAGCCGGTCTTTACAAAGTGAGTCAGAATACCAACTTGTACGCCAACTTTTCCCGCGGCTATTTTTTCCCCGAGCTTAGGTCTATAAGATTTTCAGCACCTGGCAGGCCGCAGTCATTCGAGACCGAATCGATAATACAGGGAGAAGCCGGTGTCAAATATGGAAATAAAAAGCTGGCATTTACCGCAGCTGTTTTCTACGTCAATCTCAATGATCGCAGAAGCGTAGACTTTGTCAACGACCCGAATAATCCGGGAGATGTTATCGAAGAGGTATTCGTACAGAGCACACGTACTTTCGGTATAGAGACCAGCCTCAACTACAATTTAGCAAAAGGACTCGATTTTTATGGCAACTTCACTTTTCAAGACCACGAATTCACCGAAGTCGAAAACAATGAGGACCAAGTCGGGAATGAGCTTCGCAGGCAGCCGAATGTCATGGGCTTGGCAGGTCTCAGCTATGAGCGCAATAATTTCGATGCTAATATATCCAGTAATTTTCTGGGCAGCAAGTTCGCTAACGATGCCAATACCGTGGAGCTTGAAGGATTTAACATCGTGCGCTTAGACCTCGGATATCGGTTCTCTCTTGGGCTCGATGAAAGTCTACGCCTAGGTGTTTCGGTATTTAATTTATTCGATTCTGCAGGCGTAACTGAGGGATCGCCTCGCCAGGGCAATGCGCAAACGGGAAGTTCTGAGTTCTTCGTTGGGCGCCCGATCCTACCCAGAAGAATATTCTTAAGAGCCGCATTCGATTTTTAATCGTTGCTCCAAGAAAGTTTTATCATTTTTGAAGCTATATCATACACTTTAACGGGTAAAAGTCGAAGTCTCGGCTTTTACCCATCCTTTATTTTTGAAGTATGCAACATGTTACACTTATCGAGGATGCACACAAAATCCTTCAGTTAAACTGGCGAGGCAGCTTTACGGTACCCACTACTAAATTATATCCCTTTCAATGGAATTGGGATTCTGGGTTCACAGCCCTTGGTTGGTGTCATTTCGATATCGACAAGAGCATAATGGAGCTCAACGCTTTGTTTTCGGGCCAATGGGCCAATGGGATGATCCCACACATCATCTTCCACTCCGAAACCGAAAAATCATACTTCCCAAACTGGGACTTTTGGAATAGCAGTGTAAATGAAGGCGCCCCCAAAAGTCCAAAAACTTCAGGCATCACTCAGCCGCCGGTACACGGTTTTATTTTAGAGACACTGCTCGATCGCCATCCAAACAATGAAAAGCTAATTGCCTTTGCAAAGAGTATCTTCCCTAAGGTTGTCGATTCTCACAGGTTCTTGTACACGCATAGAGACCCCGAAAGGGAAGGGCTGTTTTTCATCTTTCATCCATGGGAGTCAGGTCGAGACAATTCTCCTCTTTGGGATGAGTCGCTAGATCGAATACAAGTCGACCCCGACAATATCCCAAAATTCAAACGTCGGGATACCGAGCTGGCCGACTCTGCGCACAGACCGACTCAAGATCAGTACAACAAATACGTCTATTTATTAGAACTGGGAAAGAAATATAGATATCAAGACGAAGGTATCTTTCAAGAAAGCCCATTCTTAGTACAGGACACATTAATGAATGCTGTTTTAATCAGTTCAAATAACTCATTAATCAAACTGGGAAAGCGTTTTGGAAAAGACGTTTCGCAGATCGAAGAATGGCAACACCAATCCCAAAAAGCTTTCCAGGAAAAATTATGGAATGACAAACTGGGCATATTTACGCCTTACGATCAAAGGGCAAAAAAGCAAATCAACTTTCTAGAGATCGGCGGTATAGCGTCCTTGTATGCTAAAGTAGCTACTCAACAACAAGCAGAGAAGATAGAAAGCTATCTGACCAAGCTTCACTTACTAAAATATCAGCTAACGCCGAGTTTTGACCCCGCTAGCCCGCTATTTGATTCCGCAAGATATTGGAGAGGACCAATCTGGCCACAAATGAACTGGATGATCTATCATGGACTAATGGCTTATGGATTTGATCAGACGGCTGGCCTAGTAAAAGAAAGTCTGATTGGTCTGATCAAAAAACTTGGCTTCTACGAATACTTCGAAGCACAGCAAGCCATACTACCTCAATTAAAAACAGGGTATGGAGGAAATAATTTCTCATGGACAGCTGCATGCCTCATAGACTTAGTCATAAGTAAAGGAAGTAAATAGTAGCTCAATAAATTTATTATGAATTATATCGACTATATATTTATTGGTGCCTACATTCTACTATTCCTTTTTTTAGGGCAGTATTTCAGTAAAAATAAGAACAGCGAAGATTATTTCTTGGGTGGTAAAAGCTTTGGATGGTTTCCACTCTCTATGAGTACCATAGCCACTCAGCTGTCTGCTATTAGTTTTATATCGGCACCAGCATTCGTAGGCCTTAAGGATAATGGCGGCATGCAATGGCTCACTTATGAATTTGCAGTACCATTGGCCATGATCTTCTTAATGGTGTTCCTTATCCCGCCCATGTATAAGGCGGGGATTGTAAGTGTATATGCTTATTTAGAAAAAAGATTTGCTACCTCTACCCGTGTTTTATTGAGCGTTGTTTTTCAAGTCAGTCGCGCTTTCGCCACCAGCGTAATGGTTTATACCGTCGCTCTGATATTGAGTGAAGTGCTGGGTATCAAAATGTGGCATACGATCTTTATCATCGGTATTGTTACGCTAATTTATTCCTACCAGGGCGGCATGAAAGCTGTCGTCTATGGCGATATGCTGCAAATGTTTATACTCTTTGCCGGCATCGTAATTTGCTTGGTCGCAGGTATACAGTACATAGGTGGTTGGGAGGAATTTTTAGCCGGTCTAGACCGAGACCGCCTACAGGCTGTAGATTTTCAATCTCTGGGATTAAATAACGATGAATTCGGATTTTGGCCAATGCTGCTCGGTGGGTTTTTCTTGTACGCCTCCTATTACGGAACCGATCAAAGCCAAGTACAGCGACTGTTCTCGGCTCAAGACATGGGTACCGTAAAAAAAACCCTGCTTTTCAACGGTCTGCTGAGATTTCCTATCACTTTCGTCTACTGCGTCATGGGGCTAGTCATTGGCACACTCGTAATCCAAGATGCTGCTTTTCAAGCGGCTATACCAAATGGCAAACCGGATTTGATGATCCCGATCTTCATCAGAGATTATCTTCCACACGGACTCATTGGCATTTTACTAGTTGCCATACTTTCTGCCGCTATGTCGTCTTTGAGCTCAGCTATAAATTCCTTGAGTGCAGCAACCGTAGAAGATCTGTTTAACAGAAAAAAGCAACTCGGCATACAGACTCAGTTGAAATACTCCAAATTAGCTGCGCTTTTTTGGGGCACACTTTGCATCGTTTTAGCGTTTTTCACTGGTGATATCGCAGATACCGTGATCGAGGCCATCAACAAGATCGGATCGGTATTCTATGGTCCTATTTTAGCTACATTCATAGCAGCCATCGGCATCAAGAAGATAAATGCAACAGGAATTAATCTGGGTATTTTAGCGGGTGTATTAGTCAATATTTACTTGTGGCAATTTGTACCGGAAATATTTTGGTTCTGGTGGAACGCCATTGGTGCAATAGTGACTTTATCCGTTGCCTGGCTAATCAGCTCGATGGATGGAGAAAATGTAAAAACACAAGGGGAAGATCAAATCGAATCATTCAATAAAATCTTTACCGCACAAGACAAAAGGTATATCTCCATTTTGATCATCTTTTTTATTGTAATACTGATTGTAAGCTTGAGCGTACCTGCCATATTTAGTTAATGAAAATACTGATCGCTCCCGACAAATTCAAGGGTAGTTTATCTGCTCATGCGGTTTGTACTGCATTATCAAGAGGTATAAATAAATCAAAAGGTAGCACCAGCATACGCACCCATCCAATGGCCGATGGTGGTGATGGTTCGCTTACTGTAATAGCAGCCCACCTGAACTTAAAAAAACAGTATTTGGAAACGACAGATGCCTTGGGTAAAAACATCGTTTCTTCTTTTTGTACCTACCCAGATGCGATCAGCAGGCAGACTTCCGCAGGTCGGTCGTATTTCGAGCTCGCGGAAACTTCCGGGCTGGCCAAACTATCTCCAATCGAGAGAAATCCGTTGAATACCACCACATACGGCACCGGAAAGCTCATGCAAAAGGCTCGGCATTTAGGATTTTATAAGCAACATCTATTCCTGGGCGGAAGCTCTACCCACGATTTGGGATTGGGGATTGCAGCGGGGGTAGGATTTCAATTCCTCGATAAGAACAATAAAAATTTTATCCCTACAGGCGGAACTTTAAATAAGATTAAAAAAATAGTTCCGCCCAGCCATTCTCAGATCAGCAAGCAAGAGATCAATCTTATTTGTGATGTCAAAAATCCACTCACGGGGCCGGAGGGAGCAGCTATGACCTACGCTTTCCAAAAGGGGGCCGACCTGCCTATGGCCAAAAAATTAGAAGCCGATACCAAATATGCGGCCGATTTATTATCAGAATATTGTGGGCGAGACATCAGTCAATTTCCGGGAAGCGGGGCTGCTGGCGGCATACCAGCCGGTTTATCAGCCCTCCTAAATGCTAAAATACTTCCGGGATTTGATTTTATCGCAGATATCACCCACTTGGAAGATCATATTAAGGAGGCCGACATAGTCATCAGCGGTGAAGGCAGGCTAGACCGACAATCGCTACAGGGGAAAGTACCTTCGGGTGTAGCCAAGTTATGCCAAAAATGGAATAAACCGCTCATCCTGGTCACAGGCCAAAACACCTTAGGAGATGAAGCTACCTCGCTCTTTGGCTCCAGAGAGGTTCACAGCATTCTCGACCTAGCCAATTCCGTCGAAGATGCGATGGACAATGCGGAGACCTACCTAGAAGAAATTGGAGCGGGATTACTCGGCTAACGCCTCGCGTGAATTGCTTGGCTTTGCCGTCGCTGGGATTAACTCGCTATCGCTCGTTGGGACTTACTCGGCTTTCGCCGTCGTTGGGATAAGCTCGCTGCCGCGAGCCGGGATAAAACATCTCCCATCAAAGATATTCTCTTGTACTTTAGAATCCTGCCAATGCCGAAGGCAAGGTAATCCCACGACCGAAGGGAGTCATCACAGCGTAGGGCGGTAGCCCACCCGAGTCCCACGACCGGAGGGAGTTCATCACAGCGTAGGGCGATAGCCCACCCGAGTCCCACGACCGAAGGGAGTTATCACAGTGTAGGGCGGTAGCCCACTCGAGTCCCGCGACCGAAGGGAGTTATTCCCACGAGGCCCCCATGGGCCGAGTTATCCCAGTGCCGCCGATAGGCGTACTTATCCCACGAGCCGATAGGCGAGTCATCCCCCTCAGAGTTTCTTACCTTTGCACCCTCAACTTCAACCACCCCGTGTGCAAGGTGTTTTGTAACGGAAACTAAAGAAAATTATGACCTACGATCTCATCGTACTCGGCGCTGGCCCAGGCGGATATGTAGCAGCCATTCGCGCTTCTCAACTCGGCATGAAAACGGCTATTATCGAACGGGAAAGCCTGGGCGGTATCTGCCTCAATTGGGGCTGCATACCTACGAAAGCACTGCTTAAAAGTGCGCAAGTATTCGAGTATATCCAGCATGCAGAAGACTACGGGATCAAGATCGAAAGTGCGGAGGCTGACTTCGACAGTATGATCAACCGCAGCCGGTCGGTGGCCGATGGGATGAGCAAGGGCGTTAATTTCCTGATGCGCAAGAACAAGATCGACGTCATCAATGGTACCGGCCGCCTGATGCGCGAACGCAAAATCGAAGTGACCGACGCCGAAGGAAAAGCCACGACCTACGAAGCCAAGAATATTATCGTTGCCGTAGGTGCGCGCGCCAAAGAGCTGCCCAACCTACCCATGGATGGCAAGAAAGTGATCGGCTACCGCAAAGCGATGACCCTCGACAAGCAGCCCAAACGCATGGTTATAGTAGGTGCAGGTGCCATCGGGGTGGAGTTTGCTTACTTCTACTCCAGCATCGGTACGGAAGTGACCATCGTAGAGTTTTTAGAGCAAGGCCTGGTGCCCCGCGAGGACAAGGACGTATCTAAAGAGCTCTCGAAAATCTACAAGAAAAAGGGCATTAAAATCCTGGCCAATACCAGCGTAGAATCGGTCGATACCAAGACTAAGGTGCTCAAGGTACACGTCAAAGATCGCAAGACCGGCAAGGAAGATGTCATCAATTGCGATGTGGTCTTATCGGCTGCCGGTGTTACACCCAATACCGAAAATATCGGCCTGGAAGAACTGGGTATCGAGACCGACCGTGGCATGATTAAAGTAGATGAGTTTTATTCGACAGGGGTGCCGGGTATCTATGCCATCGGAGATATTGTGAATGGACCGGCTCTGGCACATGTGGCTAGCGCAGAAGGCATCGTTTGTGTAGAAAAGATAGCTGGTCAAAACCCCCACCCTATCGACTACAACAATATTCCGGGCTGTACATACTGCTCGCCAGAAATAGCCAGTGTAGGCTATACCGAGCAGGCGGCCAAAGAAGCGGGCTACGAAGTAAAGGTGGGTAAATTCCCATTCTCAGCCAGCGGTAAGGCCAGCGCGGCAGGTGCCAAAGAAGGCTTCGTTAAGGTCGTCTACGATGCCAAATACGGCGAGTGGCTGGGCGCGCATATGATCGGCGCCAACGTAACCGAAATGATTGCCGAGGTCGTAGCCGCCCGCAAGCTAGAAACCACCGGCCACGAAATCCTTAAGTCCGTCCACCCCCACCCCACTATGTCGGAAGCGGTGATGGAAGCGACGGCCGCGGCTTATGATGAGGTGATTCATTTATAAATATTTGCTGAGGCCGACGGCCTCAGCAAATATTTATTTCGAGATTATCGATAGTAAACTCCTCCCCGACCTCTTCCAAATACACCCCCGCCACATAAGCTTTAAACTTCCGAAGTAGGTCGGCCGCCTCAGAGCGCGGAAGCTCGATTTTGATCCTAGCTGTCTCGGCGAAATCTTGCTCGACCATTTCTATTTCCAATCGATTGAGGGCATTCATGACCGGGCTCATCAGCTCGTAGCCGAAAGAGATCTTCACTGGCGTCACGAGTCGTCGAATGCCTGACTGTCCATTGTCCAGTGCATCTGAGGCAGCGGTTTTGTAGGCGTTGATCAGTCCCGGCACACCCAGCTTGGTGCCGCCGAAGTACCTAGCGACGACCACCAGCACATCGCTCAGCCCACGGCTATCGATCTGGCCGAGTATGGGCCTGCCCGCAGAACCGTTGGGTTCGCCATCGTCGTTGGCGCGGTAGCGATCCTGGCCCTCGCCGATTCGGTATGCGTAGCAATGGTGGTTGCACTTAGGGTGGGCCTTTTGAATCTCTGCCCATGCTGTCATGGCCTCTTCTTCAGATCGAACAGGAATGGCAAAACCCAGGAATTTAGAGCCGCGGTCGCGAAAAATGGCTTCGCCTGTATGAGTAAGTACCTTGTAGCTGTCAGTCAAGCTTAAAGTGATTGTTCTGCCTTTGGAGCAATGAATTCATAATAGTTCTCTCTATTCACGGTTTTCAATTCATGTTCCGGGTAAGCGCGCAAAAACGTATCAGAAAATCTCGCTTTCTTTTTTGGATTCCACTTGAGTTCTGCAGCCCACATCTTGCCGTCTCGCTCTTCAACGTAATCGATTTCTTGTTGATCGGAAGTACGCCAAAAAAAGCGGTTTCCATACAATCGGTAATAGCTTAAATACTTTAGTCGCTCAGATAAAATATAGTTTTCCCACAATGCACCTACATCCTGGCGGTTGGATAGTGGTTGAAACTGAGAAATGATGGCATTGCGAATTCCATTGTCATAGAAGTATATTTTTCGCTTCGTTTTGAGCTCTTTGCGCAAATTCCTACTCAAGGGTGGCAGGCGATAGATGATGTATGCTCGCTCTAAAAGCTGTATGTAGTTTTCTACGGTTTCATTGTCGAGCCCGACTGTTTTGCTTAGTTCATTGTAAGAAACTTCGTTGCCCAATTGATAAGCCAGCGACTGGATGAGTGCCGTAAGCTTTTCGGGCTTTCGAATATTTCCCCAGCTATATACGTCTCTAAACAGATAGCTTTCGGCAATATTGGTCAGTATTTCACGCTCGTCGGGTGCGCCTGTGACGACCTCGGGATAGTAACCATAGATCATCCGTTGCTCTAGTAGTTGATTCTCATTTACAAACCCAAGATCGGCTTCCAATTCTCCGAAATAAAGCGGATATAGTTTGTATTCCCATTTTCGGCCTGTTAGTGGCTCATTGATCCGGTTAGCCATTTCAAAAGCGCTAGAACCCGATGCGATCAATTGTACCTCTGGAATTTGATCGGTCACCAGCTTGAGTTTTATACCTATGTCTTCTATTCTTTGAGCTTCGTCTATAACCAGGATTTTCGCATCGCCTATGATCCTCCTCCAGGTGGCTGTATTGACTCGCTCCAGTAGATCACGGATTTCTTGGTTATCACCATTGAGCCATACCGTAGGCTCTTCTCTATCTGCGACGATGGAGCGAATGAGCGTAGTTTTCCCAACCTGTCTCGGCCCAATAAGAATAATAGCCTTGCCTGAGAAAAGTCGGCTTTTGATCGTGTTTTCTAATATTCTTGCGATCATAATCGCAAAAATAACGTTATTTTTGCGATTATGATCGCAAGAATCTGACATTATGACTTTTGATCCCCTACCCCGCTTTCTTCGTTACGTGCAAATCGACACGCAATCTGATCCACACTCTGAGACGGTGCCTTCGACCGAAAAGCAGAAAAATTTGGGCCGGCTGTTATTAAAGGAGTTACAAGAACTAGGTCTTTCCGACGCCGAGCTGACGAACAATGGATATGTCTATGCTACACTACCGGGTATCGCCTCGGCACCGACTATTTGCTTCTGCTCGCATATGGACACCAGTCCCGACGCCTCGGGCAAAGGCGTGAAGCCCATTGTACACGAAAACTACCAAGGGCAAGACCTGGTGCTACCCGACGACGAGCGCATCGTCATTCGCCAGCACGATCACCCCGATCTGAAAGAGCAACATGGTAATGATATCGTTACAGCTTCGGGAACAACTCTCTTGGGTGCCGACAACAAAGCAGGGATAGCAGCGATCATGGCTGCGGTCGAGTACCTGACCAAAAATCCACAGATCGAGCATGCGCCTCTACGCATCTTATTCACGCCCGACGAGGAGATAGGCCGCGGCGTAGATGAGGTGGATATGGACAAGCTGGGGGCCGACTTCGGTTATACCGTAGATGGCGAGCGGCTAGGTAGCATGGAAGACGAGACCTTTAGTGCCGATGGTGTCAGCATCATCATTGAGGGCGTGTCTGCTCATCCGGGTTTTGCGAAAGGGAAACTGGAGAACGCCGTCAAAATTGCAGCCGATATCGTGGCTGCACTCCCAAAGGACAGGCTTAGTCCTGAGACTTCCGCAGGTCGGGAGGGTTTCGTGCATCCGGTAGAGATCACAGGCCAGGCAGAAAAAGCCAGGATCGATTTCATCATCCGCGATTTCGATACCCACCAGCTGAAAGCGCACACAGCCATCCTCCAAAAGGCTATCGATGAGGTAACTCCGCACTACCCGAATAGCCATATTCGCCTAGAGACCAAAGAGCAATACCGAAATATGAAGGAGGTCCTTCAACACCATCCACAGGTGGTAGCACTGGCCGAGCAAGCGATAACGGAGGCGGGCCTCCACTTGCGGAAGTCTAGTATAAGAGGCGGCACCGACGGGTCTAGACTCAGCTTTATGGGACTGCCCTGCCCCAATATCTTTGCCGGCGAGCACGCCTTCCACTCCAAGTACGAATGGGTGTCGGTGCAGGATATGCAGAAGTCGGCCGAGGTGATTGTGCGGATAGCGCAGCTGGCTACAGAAAATTAATTTTTATTTCTTAGACATTATGCGGAATAGTTTACTAGGCGCAAAACTTGCCTTTTCATCGATAGCTGCGTTCCGTCCTCGCCTTGGTAGCTAAGGCTACCAGGCTCCGGCCGTGCCTTGCTCTCGATAAAAATGCTGCGCTTTTCGCTCTAGAAACCATTTCCGCATAATGTCTATTTGGGCTTTGCCCAAATAAATAAAATAAAGAAATATATGTCTAAATCAATCTGGAAGACCCGGCCTACGGTAGAGGCCATCAATCAAATCAATCAAAACTGCCTGGTTTCTCACCTCGGTATCGAGATTATCGAGGTGGGCGACGACTACATACGGGCCACTATGCCGGTAGATTCTCGTCATGTGCAACCCGCGCGCATTCTACACGGAGGTGCAAGCGTGGTACTATCGGAATCCCTAGGTAGTATGGCCGGTTTTTGCCTGCTAGACGATATGAGCAAGCAGAGCCTGGTCGGTGTAGAAATCAATGCCAATCATTTGCGCCCAGTTCCCGAAGGCGGTAGGGTGACGGGTACGGTCAGAGCAATACGCATCGGCAGAAAAATTCAGGTCTGGGAGACGCAAATCGAAGATGAAAATGGAAAGTTGGTTTGTGTGAGTCGACTGACGACGATGATTGTAGATGTAAACTAATGTTTTGCCAAAGGCAAAACATTAGTTTAACGTGAGGTTGGGGGGGGTAAACAACGGACGCTCAAAAGATTACAAGCTCTCCGCCATCCCGATAGCTATCGGGACGAGCTTGCAAACGCTTCGAGGTCCTAACCTTGCTCGGAAAAGAACCTCGTAGCGTGCTCAAAGCCGTAGCTCTGCGAAGGCTTTTAGCTCCTGCGAGCGTTCCACTGCCCCCAACCTCACGTTAGTTTACATCATATTTATTCAATTCTAAACGCTCTATAATTTTCACCAACTTCTTCCCGTAATTGGGATCGGTGGCATAGCCACAAGCCTTCAGCCCGTGCGCCCATTTGGTGTAGTCATTACCATAGGTATACAGACGCTTGTAGCGACTATTTTGAAGCAAGGCACTGTGCTCTTCAAACGACTCGGCAACAGACTTGAATACGCGAAACATATCATAGCGGGTGTCGTCGCCATAATTGCGGCAGGTGCAGCCGAGGCACTTGGACTTGCACTTGATGCCGAAGTGGTTATTGCTTTGGGTGGCGAGGCGGCTATCGCCAGCATTGCTTTCGAGTAGACCCTGGGCCAGGGTAATGCTAGCGGGTATAGCATACTTGCGCATCTCGGCCTGGGCCAGTGGGGCATAGGTATCGAGGTAGTCTTGGAGACGGTTGCGTTTGGACTGCGCGACATGAGCAGGAATGTTGTGGCGGCGAAAGTAAGACGGACTGAGTACGATGGTCAAGTTGTTGATGTGGGGGGCCGGGTCGTTGGTAGCAGATACAGAATTGAAGTGGTCGAGTCCATTTTGTGCAGCCGCCGGAGAATCGATGGCTTTAGTACCAGGACCAAAAGAACCAGTCACACTCAGCAGGCTTACATTTTGGGCGGCTGGTGTATTCGTCTGCCCGACATGTCGGGTGAATGCAGAATTCGCATGCGCACGATCTGCCCGATCGCCCGCTTGGGTGGTCGAGAGTAGGCCATCCGAATGTCCACCGAACAAGCTCCCGTCGAGCTGTGTGACTTTACCGGGCCTGAACAAATCGGCCACCCACTTGAATACAGGGACCACACCTGCCTGGCTAGCCTCATCACCGCCAACTAAATCTATCCATTGACTTGAAAGACCAGATTGCGGATCGTGTACATTGACCTTGAAACTCAAGCCACGACTCAGACAGATATGCAGAATGAGCAGAATGATAAATATTTCAAAGGCGTGTCGACGCACCCAAGTGATGATGCGACCCAGCCCAGACCCTACCAAAGGGCGTGTTTGATCTACGTTTGCCATGATTTATGTATTTGCAACGCGACAAAGATCAAACACAAAGTTTGAATAAACAAAAATTTGTTTGAATTTATTTTATTTTCAAACAATTCAATGCTTTCACGATGCGCCATAGGAATGCGAAATATGTGTGAGATTGATTTGCCATTTCACGTATGGACTTATGTACTTTTACAGCCCCGCTGAACAGAACTCTTACAGACTCAACCCGCAAAAACATGCATAATCTCCTTAAAGTCGGTCTCTTGCGCGAGGGCAAAACCCCGCCCGATTCCAGGGTCGCCCTCGACCCATCGAGAGCTGGCAAGTTGAACGAACGACCAGATATAGACATCGTTGTAGCTCCGAGTGAAAGGCGTACCTTTAAAGATACTGAGTATGCAGAAGCCGGACTCAAAATCGACCCTGATTTAAGTGATAGAGACCTCTTATTGGGCATTAAAGAAGTGCTGATCGAAGACCTGATCCCTGAAAAAACCTACTGCTTTTTTTCGCATACGATCAAAAAGCAGCCCTATAATCAGAAACTGATCAGGGCCGTCTTGGAAAAGCGCATTCGGCTGATCGATTATGAGGTGATCACGAATAAAAAGGGCAAGCGGCTGATTGCTTTTGGAAAGTATGCCGGCATGGTCGGTGCGCACAATGGCATTTGGGCTTATGGAAAAAGAACGGGCGCATTTAAATTACCTCGGCTAAAAGATTGCTACGACTATGAAGCTGCAAAAAAGGAGTATGCTCGAGTGGACTGGCCCGACATAAGGGTTATACTAACGGGTACAGGAAGAGTAGGCAAAGGCGCGGCGCTGGTACTCGACGATATGGGCTTTGAGCGGCTCACACCCGAAGAGTACCTCTTCACTCCACATAGTGGTCCAGTATACACCCAAATTGGTCCTGAAGATTACGCCAACCGCAAATCTGACGATCAATTCAATAAAGAGGACTTTTACAGCAACCCCCACAAATACGAGGTCTTATTCGAACCTTTTTATGAACGGTCGGATGTATTCATCAACGGTATTTATTGGGACCCTAGAGCCCCCGCTTTCTTTGAGGTGACCGACCTGCGGAAGTCCAACTTCAACATACAGACCATAGCGGACGTGACCTGCGACATTGCGCCTGAAGCCAGCGTGCCCACCACCCTCTACGCCAGCACCATCGCCAAGCCCGTCTTCGGCTACGACCTGACCACGGGCCAGGCCACCGAGCCCTATGGCGACGAGGTGATAGACGTGATGTCGATCGACAACCTGCCGAGCGAGCTGCCGCGAGACGCCAGCAAAGCCTTCGGTGACATGTTTGTCAAGCACGTATTGCCGGAATTTTTCAAGGCCGATAGCGAGCTGCTGCTGCGGGCCACCATTGCGCAAAACGGGCAGCTCGGTCCGCACTTCGAGTACCTGCACGATTACGCCTTTGGTGCCGATCTGACATGAGTAAACTCCCCTGGCAAAAGTCCGGTCTTGCTTACCTGCGCGCTCGTGCAGGAGCCGCTCAGCACCCCGAGCGTTGGCACGGCTGGGGTAAGCGGCGCAACTACTTCGAGGGTTGGTACTGTAAATTGGTCGTGCCCGATCTCGACTTGGCCTATGCTTTCATACCCGGTCTGAGCCTGGAGCCCGATGGCAGCGGACACGCATTTTTGCAGGTGCTAGACGGTGCGCGCAGCCGGGTGGCCTACCACAAATATGAGCTGGCTGACTTCGTACCGGCCGATGATACATTTGACCTGAAGATCGGTCCGCATCGATTTTGGGATGAGGGGGCGGAGATACATTTGCCGAATCTTAATGCGTTTGTATTATTCAAAACTTGCAAACGCTGGCCCCGCTCCCCCCTCGCCCCCGGCGTCATGGGCTGGTACGGCTTCGTGCCCGGCATGGAGTGCTACCACGGCCTGGTAAGTGCCCACCACCAGCTGAGCGGCTGGCTCGAAGACGACCGCGGACGACACGATCTGCAAGACGGCATCGGCTACATGGAAAAGGACTGGGGCAGCAGCTTCCCCGCCGCTTGGGTTTGGCTGCAAAGCAATCACCTAACCGACTTTCCGGGCCGGGCCAGCCTCATGGCATCGGTCGCGCGCATACCTTGGCGAGGGGCTCATTTTCGCGGCTTTCTCTGTACTTGGCTTTGGGAAGACGAGCTCCAAATCTTCACTACCTGGAACAACAGCAAACACGAGGTCCATTTCGGGGACGGTTTTGTCGATTTGCACTTCCGCAGGTCGGAACGTTCCTCGAAGGTTTCGATCCTCGCACAAGCTCTTGCAGATCGAGATGCGGGATCGGAACGTTCCGCTAAAACCGAATTAAAAATTCGTGCTTACCCAGCCTCTGGTGGCAATTTGGTCTCGCCTACCCCATCCGGCATGGCCGGCAAGATCAACGAAAGCCTGAAAGCGACGCTCGACATCACCTACCTCATAAATGGCCAGGTCGCCTATACTGGACAAGCCGAATGGGCAGGCCTGGAAGTGAGTGAACGGGCACAAGAAATACTAACGTAAATATCGTTTAGAAAATCCGTGCAGATCCGTGTTTCTCCGTGTCCTAATTAATGAAAATGCGACCGGAGGGCGCATCACCATCCCAAAGATGCGACCGGAGGGCGCATTCCCGTTTAGGATTTGGTTTCCAGCCGAATCTTAATCTTCACATCTCCACCGCCTTCTTATCGAATGGGTTGAGGGCTACGCCTTTCACTTCGGCCTCGGCTTCTACGCGGAAGGTACTTTTGACGCGCCTGAGCTTTCGGGCCACCCAGGCCAGACCAGCATTGACGGGATTGCGATCTCCGAAGGCATCGATGGGAGCTTGCATGCGCTCGAAAGGCAGCACGAAATCTACTTCCACCACCTCGCCGGAGCCGGGTATGTCGATAGGCTCATCGATGGTGATCTGGCCGAGCTTGTATTCGTCTATTCGCTGCTCGTCTTTGCGGCCCCGGCTGTAGCGCTCGATCAGGAAAATGTGGACGGCCGTGACCTGGCTGTCGTTCTTAGACCGAAATCGCAACTTGCCCGCCAGTCGGCCCATGTCGCTATCCCAGACCTCGGGTAAAACGAGTTCGAGCTTGACGCCTTCTATTCCCAACCATTTTTTGACTTTTCCAAACATATATAATTGGTTAAATCTGACCTTGTTTTCTGTAGAAAACAAGGTCAGATACAATATTAACGCATTCCACCTGCGGAAGTCTAAAAAAATAGACCGATGCCCATGAAAAATCGATAATTTCGCGCTATGCAATTGGTAGACAACGAGCAAATCAGAAATTTGGGCAATCTGGACCTGCTGGCTAAGCAGGTGGTAGAGGGCTTCATCATTGGGCTGCACAAGAGTCCGTTTCACGGATTTAGCGTAGAGTTTGCGGAGCACCGGATCTACAACCCTGGCCAAAGCACCAAGAATATCGACTGGAAGGTATTTGCCCGTACCGACAGGCTGTTCGTGAAGCGATTCGAGGAAGAAACCAACCTGCGCTGCCAGATCGTGATAGACCGATCCTCCTCTATGTTCTTCCCCGAGGTAGCCCAAAAATCGGATGCCGCCATCAATAAAGCCCGCTTTTCTGCCCTGGCTTCTGCCTCGCTCATGCACCTGCTGCAAAAGCAACGCGATGCCTTCGGGCTGAGCTTCTTCGACGAGGCCGTGAGCCTGCACACGCGCCCCAAGTCGAGCATGACGCACTACCGGCTTCTGCTGACCTATCTACAAGACTATATCGATACACCCAGCAAGGGCACGGGTACCAGCACGGCTCAGGCCCTGCACCAGATAGCCGATAGTATACACCGCCGTTCACTGGTGGTCATTTTCAGCGATATGTTCGAGCCCGGCACCGATCAGGACGAACTCTTCAGCGCCCTGCAACACCTGAAGCACGCCAAGCACGAGGTCATACTCTTCAACACGGTCGACAAGAGCAAGGAGATCGATTTCGCCTTCGAAAACCGGCCCTACGAGTTCATCGATCTGGAGAGCGGCGAGCGCGTCAAGCTGCAAAGTAATCAGGTCAAAGATTACTATATCGAGCAGGTAGCTGCCTATCGCGAACGGCTGAAAATGAAGTGCCTACAGTACCGCATCGACTTTGTGGACGCCGACATAAACGCAGGTTTTAGACCTATTTTGCAGCAGTATTTGGTGAAGCGAGCTAAAATGAAGTAGTCGATGACTGTAAGCATCTGCCGTGTTTTGGCACCGTAGTAAAGAAGGGTAAACGTGGCAAATGCGTAAAGCCAATTTGTAAATGTTTTGTTATCTTTCCGATGAATCGCTGCTTGGGTCAAATGCGACCAGAGGGCGTATTACCGTAAAGAAATAAACCACCGTGAAAAGATACCACCTACTCACACTGCTGCTCGTCAGCTTTTCCACTTCCTTTTTTGCGCAAGATCTGCCCGATATCAAATTCGGAAAAATAGCCGACGGAGATATTGCCATGACCTCCCTGGCCATCGACACCTCCGCAGAGGCCTATATGCTCTACGAGGAAGTCTCCCACTACATTGTCGACGAGCGCGATGGCTACAAACTCGGCTCTTATTACCACCGTCGCGTAAAGCTGCTCAAACCAGAATCTTTCGACCGCGCCAATATTGAGCTGACCTACACCCGTCAGGAAGAGAAGATCAGGAACCTGAATGCGATGATAATTTTGCCCAGCGGGGAGAGTATCAAGCTGCGCAGCAAAGATTTCATCAAAGACGACCTGAGTGATGACCAAGCTACCATACGCTTCACCTTTCCACAAGTCGTAGAAGGTGCCATACTCGAATACCGGTACCAGCGCATCAGCGAAAACATCTCGCAGATACCGACCCACTACTTTCAGCGAGACATACCCGTGCGGCGGTCGAAATTCGAAGCGGAGATGAATTCGCTCTTTTCGTATCGGGCCATCTGCAATGCTTTCGATATGCTCTGCGTGAAGCAGGAAAATCAGATCAGAGGCACCGAGCCCGCCAACCACGCCAACGGCGTATCGGCTGTCAAGTACAAGTATGAGATGTGCAATGTACCTGCCTTCAATACCGAGCCTTATGTCAACAATTTTACCGACTACTTACCGCACGTTTATCTACAGCTCGACAGCTATTACAACAATACCACCGGCTGGTCGAAATATCTGAGCACCTGGGAAACCACCGCCCGCGAACTATGCGATAACGACTACATCGGCAAGCGGTTTATGCGCAGCAATAGCGGCAGAAAAATTGCCGAAGCGATAGGTCCGCTCATGGGCAGCAACGAGCAGGAAAAAGCCCAGTACGCCCTCAATGCCATCAACAATCATATGGAGTGGAACGGCTACTACAACTTCGGCACCCAGGAGTCGCTCAACAGCCTGTGGGACAAAGGCGTAGCCGGCTCTGGCGCACTGAATATGATGCTCTACACCCTACTCGAAGCCAATGATATAAAAGTAGAACCAGCCCTGACCGGACTGCGCAACTACGGACGCCCCATCATGGAGTTTCCGGTTCTACGACAGTTCCAACACCTCATGGTATTGGCTACTCTAGATGGAAAGCCGTATCTGCTCGACGCCAATGGGCATGCTTCTATAGTTGGACTTCCGCGGGTAGCTGCCCTCAACGAAGCCGCTTGGGTTTTCGACAAAACAAAACCCCATTGGATAAGTGTCAAAAGTCCTGTCGTGACTAACGTGTACCAGATCGAGGGCCAGGTTCATGCCGATGGTATGGCCGAACTGAGCGTTAAGAACCAGGCCAAGCAGTACTACGCCCTATATGCCACCGCCGACCTGGCCGACGAAAACGACGAAGTGGAAGGCCCCATCATCGATCAACTGCTCGAAAAGTTCCCCGATACCGAAATGACCGAACGCCAGTATGATCCTTGGATAGACCCGACCCAAGCCTTCGAACTCGACGTAGACGCTAAAGCCCCCATCGGCCAGACCATAGACGATTATATCTACTTACAGCCCATCCTGTTCGATGCCCTACAAGACGATCTGGTCGAAGACGAGTTGCGCATGTTCCCCATCGATTTTGCCTATCCGTTTCGGCAGGTTTTCCTCGCTACCTACGAGCTCCCCGAAGGTTATATAGTCGACGAGATGCCCGAAGCTATACGTATGCGAAGTCCCGAAGGCGATATCCGCGTGCAGATGGTGATGCAGTACAAAGAAGCCGAGCACAAGCTGGAGATCAATTACTCGGTCAGCGTTACCGAATCGCTCTTCGCCGCCGATCAGTATGAGAATCTTCGCGAGATATTCCAGCGCGTAGTGGATGTGCAAGAGAGCGTGGTGGTGTTGAAGAAGATGTAAGGTAAAAGGCCCCGAAGGGGTCTTCTAGCAAGCGAGGAAAGTCTACAGTGCGTAGCACAAGGGCCTTCCGTATCAAAAATCACCATGAAATACACCACCGCCATATCTCTGCTATTTCTATTTTCGATGCTATCCGCCCAAGATGCTTCTGAAATCGAATTCGGTATTATCCCACCCGAAGATCTCGCCATGGCCCGCTTAGAATCTGACACCTCTGCGGGTGCTTATGTACTACACGATGAGGTAAGACATCGAATTGAGGAGCATCGCCGTTTTTTCACCTTATATACCACCGTACACCGCCGCCTCAAGTTTTTCAGCTCCAGCGAGTTCGATAGGGCCGACATCGATATACAGTATATGATCGAAACGCAGGAGGTTAAAAATGTAGAAGCCGCCATCTACCTCCCCGACGGTAATAAATATGTACTAACTGAAGATGATTTTATTGAAGAAGATCTCGACAAAGACATAGCTGTCGTCAAATTCACATTTCCACAAGTAACGGAAGGGGCCATCATAGAATATCGGTATGACATGACAGATGAAAATATCTTTCAATTAAGTCGATATTATTTCCAGGAAGATATTCCGGTCAGGTGTGCTGTATTTGATGCTTATGCGGAAATATTAACTACTTATATAGCCATTAGCAACAGTTTTGAAGAAATGTCTGTCAATGAAAAAAAGGACGTTTTTAAAGAAAAGAATGGCAAGAAGGACCTCGACAGAATTGAGGGTACACAGTTCAGATTTGAAATGCGAGACCTAGACGCCTTCGATCCCGAGCCTTATGTAAACAACCTATCCGACTATATCCCTTATGTTTTCCTTCAATTAGAAAGCTATATATCCCCATACTTACTAGAGCGAAGGCCATATATGGGAACCTGGTTTTCAGTAGCCTATAAACTTCTTGAACACGAAAATATAGGAGAGCGATTTCTCGACAGGCTGCAGGCAGAGCGGCTTTCCGATCAGGTAGAGCCACTGATTGGAAATACAGAAGTTGAAAAGGCACAGCATGCCCTGAACCTGATCAACGAGCACATGGAATGGAATGGCGAGTATAGTTTCGGTATAGACAGGCAGCTGAAAAATGCATGGAAGGATGGCATTGCGAATTCCGGTGCCATGAATATGATGCTGTACGTGATCCTGGCGGCTAACGACATCGAAGTGAGACCAGTACTCACCGGGCTGAGAGATTATGGCCGACCGATTATGGCATACCCGCTTATCCGACAATTTCAACACCTGATGGTACTCGCTACTCTCGACGGCAAAGAATACCTCCTCGATGCCGACGGCTACAAATCAGAAGTCGGACTTCCCAGACACGATGCCCTCAACGAGTCCGCCTGGGTGTTTACCGACACTACGAATTACTGGATCAATGTACAAGCTCCATTAGTTACCACCCTCTACAAAGTCTCCGGCCAGATCGATGCCAATGGAAATTGCCAACTCCACATCAAAAATCAATGCAAGCAGTACTCGGCATTGCGCGCTTACAATGACCTGAAAGACACCACCGATCTGATAGAAGGACCCGTAATAGACGGACTTCTCGATAAATTCCCCGAGACCGAACTCATCTCCCGAGACTACGACACCTGGACCGACCCGACCCAACCCCTGACCGTTGAGATCGACGCCCAGTCGCAAATCGGCGAAAGCTATGATGATTTCATCTACCTAAAGCCCATCCTATTCGATGTCTTCGAGAGCGAGTTGGTAGAAAATAATGATCGGCAGTTCCCCTTAGACTTCGCCTACCCCTTCAAGCAAATCTACATAGCCGATTTTACTATCCCCGAAGGCTATGTGGTCGATGAGCTACCCGAAAGCATACGCCTGAAAAGCCCTGACGAATCCATCCAGGTCCAGTTTATGATCAACCACGACCCTGCTAGTCGTATAATACATGTCAATTTCTCAGTACGCGTGGCCAAGGCGATTTTTCCCGCCCACCAATACGACATCTTGCGCGAGATTTTTAAGCAGGTGGTTGATGTGCAGGAGGGGGTGGTGGTTTTGAGGCGGGGGTAAAAAGGCCTTTAGTCACCCTCCATACGGCCCTAAAAACTTATCCCCATTGAAATGTATCAAGTGATCTGGATTATCAGCAATCCATACTTCAGTTTCCCAGGCAATATCAGCTACAAACTTCCTGAAGGTCGGTCTATCTAAAAAGGCTGTAACATAGACTATGCTAGCTTTACATTCCTTAGTCAACACTTGAAGCTCTAACAAGCGGATTTCGCTTATGGGCCCAGAACTGTGTACAGCCTCTATGAGATAAATCCAGTTTTTTTGGCTTGAGTATGCAACAAGGTCTGGGAGCTCTTCGCGAGTCATTAGTGGCTGAATTTGGCTTTGATCTAACAACTACAGCTGCTGTCGTAAGGAGTTTTAGATCCTTTCTTCTGATATCATCGTAAGAACCTGAACTGATTGTTTCTGAAAAGTGGAGATTGACAAAATCAATTAAATCCCTGGTTTTCAAGGAGTATCCACTGTTAAGATCTTTTACGTGGATCAACTCTCTCACGGACTTTACATCTCCACATGCTAGAAAGGCCAGAGCCATTCTTTCGAGTCGTCTGGGAGTTCCATCCATTGGAATACCAAAGCTGTCAAGAATGTAAAGCGTAGTGTTTATTAAATCCTGTATGGCTTTTGGCTTAGCCGCAAAAGTTTTAGACTGTCCCTCGCTGATATACTTTCTCATCTTCAAAGAGTATTAGCTGGTTGTAGTCTAATGTTGGCAATTCCCTCTGATCATCGCCAAGAATATAACTCTTTATTTGCCGCGCTAGATGATAGGCGAAGTAAGGGGCTACTGCATTACCAATCTGATTGAACTGGTTGGTTTCAGTACCCTCAAATTGAAACCAATCAGGAAAACTTTGTAGTCTGGCAGCCTCTCGGACTGTTATGCGCCTTCTCCGGCCATCTTTCAATCTAACTCTGTGCATATCGCCCGTAGCTCCAGCTAGGTTCCTGCATGTGAGCGTACGAGCTGGCCTATCTAGGTAGAGATCTCGTGGATTAACACATTTTGAAGCTCTCTCATAATTGGCAACATACTTATCCATCGAAGGTGTAAAGAATTTGGAATCTTCATCGAACTCAAATGCCAATTTTCCCAATGCTTGACCAGCGGTCACCACTCGATCTATTTTATTCGGTAGGCGTACTTTATTCTTGGCCCCCAGAACAATAACCCGCTCTCTATTTTGAGGCACCTCATAGTGTTTAGCATTCAGCAAGGCATAATCCAGATGATACCCCATTTGCTCTAGCTCTGATATGACCTCTAAGAGATACCACTTATTCCGATAGAGCATGCCCCTCACATTCTCGAAGAGGATAAATTCGGGGTCTAATTGTCGAACTGCGGATAAAAAGATGGGAAAGCCATCTCTTGCATCCTTCAAGCCTAGCTGCTTGCCTCCAACGCTAAAAGGCTGACAAGGGGGGCCGCCGATAACAATATCAGCCTTTGGATACTCGGTATCTACACTAAGCTCCTCATGATGACAATGGCCGAGTAGGTTCTTGTTGTAAGTAGCAGCGGCTGCTTTATCCATCTCATAGCCTACAGTCTCAAAACCAGCAGCCTCGAATCCCAAGGATAGTCCTCCACAACCAGCAAATAGATCAACCACGGTCTTTCCCAGAATAGGGTCTTTCCACGGCTTTAGCTTTTTGCGTAATTCCTCCCAGTACTCCATAATGTAAAGATAATATTTGATTGCTACTTACATTGTTTCACAAACTTGCGTAAGTGCTTTTGAAAGATATTTGTAGCAAGCATAGGTCTTACCGCTTGCGGATGATTCCGACAATCCCTACTATTATAATGAATATACCAAGCACCACCACACTCACGCCCTGAACCGTCACACAACCCTTATCAAAACACAACCAGGTCTTGCCACTACTACTCGGATCTACCATGTTCAAACCCGTCCCAATGGCACATAAGCCCATCAGGATCATAATCCAGCCGAAGTTGAGGGAGCGGAGGGTTTTGAGCATGGGGATTATCAAACTTAAAGAGCAACACAATTTATGTAACACCCCCGTTCTTTCGGCGATTATCCAAAAAGAACCCTAAAAATTATAGACAACTCCTAAATCTTCTTCGTACCCCCAGGTGGAATCGAACCACCATCTTAGGTTTAGGAAACCCACGTTCTATCCGTTGAACTATGAGGGCGTGATATATTTCTGGCCGTCGGCCAGAAATATATCCAGAATTCGTCTCTGTGTTGGCCGCAGGCCAACACAGAGACGCCGCTGATAGAGACGCAAACTTACACTATTTGTCCGGCACAAAATCTAAGGCAGCGCTATTAATGCAATACCGCAAGCCTGTCGGCTCGGGGCCATCGGGAAAAACATGTCCTAGGTGGCTACCACAACGGGCGCAGCGCACTTCAATACGGCGCATACCATGACTGTTGTCGACTTCCTCTTCGATGTAGTTGGGGTGAATGAGCTCATAGAAAGAAGGCCAACCAGTGCCAGACTTGTATTTAGTTTCGGAGCGGAAAAGCGGCAGGCCACAAGAGGCGGAGGTATACACACCTTTTTGGGTATTGCTCAAAAGATCGCCCGTAAAAGAACGCTCGGTACCGCCTTCGCGCAAGATGTGAAACTCCTTTGCCGTCAGGATATTCGCCCACTCTTCCGCCGTCTTTTCGATGGGAGTCACCTCACCTTCGACATCGGGGGGCATATAGCGGAAGGCGGGCTTCTTGGGCATATTGGCGTGTTCTGTGGTGACTTCGCCATCGGTAGCAGTGACCTCCTGGCTATTTTGACAAGCAAATAGGATAGATACCATTAGGACAAGCATGAGAAATATACGCATGGATTTAGCTTTTTTGAGCTTTGACTGGGCTTCGGGATGCTTTGCATCCCTCGCTTGAACTCGCCGCCTTTACAAGAACGGCAGTTTCACCACTTCAGCCTTCGCCTGCTTTCTGCCGAAGTCGACGTATATCTCACTCCCTGGTGCCTTATATGCCACATCGACATAACCCAGCCCAATCGGATAGCCCAGTGAAGGCGAGTGCGTACCACTCGTCACTTGGCCGATACGATTACCACCGGCATCCAAAAGCGGATAAGCTTGCCGCGGTGCCCGTCTTTCATCGAGCTTGAAGGCGACCAGTCTACGCTTGAGCCCAGCTTCTTTTTCGGCGATAATATCATCACGGCTTATGAAGTCGCCTTTTGCCGTCTTGGTGATCCAGCCGAGGCCGGCTTCAAGGGGGCTAGTGGTATCGTCTATATCGTTGCCGTAGAGGCAGTAGCCTTTCTCCAGTCTGAGGGTATCGCGTGCACCCAAGCCTGCCGGAAGCAGCCCGTGATTAGCTCCAGCGGACATGATGGCGTCCCAGATGTGGAGGGCTTTATCAGCGGCGAAATAGAGCTCGAAGCCTCCGGAGCCGGTATAGCCAGTGGCGGAAATGATGACATTATCGATGCCAGCTACTTGCCCGCGAACGAAGCGATAGTAGGGAATATCTGCCAGCGGGGTTTCAGTAAGCGGCTGAAGTATCTCCACGGCCTTTGGTCCTTGTAAAGCCAACAGAGCCGTTTGCTCGCTGATATCGATCATCTCTACATCGTAGCCTTCGACATGGCTGTGCAGCCAATCCCAGTCTTTCTGGATATTGCTGGCATTCACAACCAGTAAATAAGCGGGCGCATCGCCCATCGCCATGCCGCCCGGAGGTAGCTTGTAGATCAGCAAATCGTCGACTATGCCACCCTTGCCGTTGGGCAGGCAGTTATATTGGGCCTGGCCGGGCACCAACTTACTGAGGTCGTTGGTCGTGACGTATTGAAGAAAAGCTTCCGCATCCGCACCCCTTACTATGAATTCGCCCATGTGCGACACATCGAACAGGCCCGCCCGCTCGCGCACGGCATGATGCTCTTCTTTAAGGTTGCTGTACACAATTGGCATTTCGTATCCGGCAAAATCGGCCATCTTGGCGTTTAGCGCACGATGCGTTTCGGTTAGGGGGGTTGTTTTCATGGCCACAAAGATAATTGTATGCAGATTTTTGGGCTTGGCATGATCTTTGCCAGCCTGTGCATGTTACAGCATTCTATAATTAAGACTTCTTCGTGTTCAACTCCTCCCCGAAAAATAAACTGGCACATGGCGGCACCGACCAAGAATCGGAAATGTTTCCATTCTTCTCTTTAGACGACGCCGAAGATGATCAGTCCATTTCCGACGATCTGCCCGAAGAGCTGCCAGTTCTGGCCCTCAAGAATACCGTGCTCTTTCCGAGCATCATAATCCCTATTACGATTGGGCGCAAGAAATCCATACAGGCTGTTAATGATGCCTGGAGCAGTCATAAGTTTGTGGCCGTTTTCAGCCAACGCGATACGGAGGTAGAAGATCCTAAGCCCGAAGACCTTTTCCAGATTGGTACGGTAGCCCGCATCATGAAGATTTTGAAGATGCCCGACGGTAGCCTCACCGCTATTCTGCGTGGCCGACAGCGAGTAGACATGCGCGCTATGACAGCCACTGACCCCGTCCTGACCGCAAAAGTCAGTAGCCGCCCACAAATGATGCCCCCCGATGATGACGACACTTTCAAGGCTGTCATCGATTCCATTTCCGATCATGCGCAGCGGGCTGTCGAGTTATCGCCCCAGATACCGAGTGAGGCTGCTTTCATGCTTTCCAATATCGAGAGCCCGGCTTACTTGCTCAACTTCATTGGCAGCAACCTCAACTTACCCATAGACGAAAAGCAGCACTTGCTCGAAGTCGATTCGCTTATCGAAAAGGCCACAAAAGTGCTGGAGAAAGTCCAGAAAGAACTCCACATTCTGGAGTTGCGCGATAAGATCGAGAACAAAACGCGCGGCGATATAGAGAAACAGCAGCGCGACTACTTCCTCAATCAGCAGCTCAAGACCATCCAAGACGAGCTGGGCCAAAGCCCCCACGAAGAGGAGATTGCCAAGCTAGAGCAACGCGCCAAAGACAAAGACTGGCCCGAGCCAGTAGAAGAGACTTTCGGTCGCGAGATTGCCCGCCTGCGCCGCATGAACCCACAGGTCGCCGAATTCAGCATCCAGCTCAGCTACTTGGAGATGCTGCTCGACCTGCCCTGGAACGAGATTACGCCCGACAACTTCGACCTCCACAATGCCGAAAAGGTACTCGATGCCGATCACTACGGCTTACACAAGGTGAAGAAGCGCATCATCTCCCACCTGGCTGTCCTTAAATTAAAGGGTGATTTGCGCGCACCTATTCTGCTGTTGCTCGGCCCACCGGGTGTGGGCAAAACCAGCCTCGGCAAGTCAGTCGCCCGCGCGCTCGGCCGCGAGTATGTACGCATATCATTAGGTGGTCTGCACGACGAAAGCGAAATACGCGGACACCGCAAAACCTATATCGGTGCCATGCCCGGTCGCATCGTACAGTCGCTTAAAAAGGCCAAAACCTCCAATCCGGTCTTCGTGCTCGACGAGGTGGACAAGATCGGTCAGAGCCACCGGGGCGATCCATCTTCTGCCTTACTTGAAGTGCTCGACCCCGAGCAAAATACCACTTTTCACGACAATTATATCGATCTCGACATCGACTTGAGCCGCGTGCTCTTCATCGCTACGGCCAACGATATTTCCAGCATACAGCCCGCCTTGCGCGATCGTATGGAGATCATCCGCATAGCTGGTTACTCCGTCGAAGAAAAGCTGGAAATCGCCAAGCGGCACCTGATCGCCAAGCAGCGTAAGGAACATGGCTTAAAGGCCGCTCAAGTCAAGATCCCGGTCAAAACGCTGAAAGCCTTGATCGAGGGCTACACCCGAGAAAGCGGCGTGCGTGGGCTGGATCGACGTATAGCCTCCATCATGCGCCATGTCGCTAAAGAGATCGCCTACGAGCGCGCCGACAAACTCAGCGTACAGCCCGAAGAGCTAGACGAAATACTCGGCCCTAAGCTCTTCCTCGACAATGGCTACGAGAGCATCGAGCGACCTGGTGTAGGCGTAGGCCTGGCTTGGACACCGGTCGGTGGTGACATCCTCTTCGTAGAATGTGGTCTTAGCCCTGGTAAAGGCAAGCTGCTACAAACCGGTAACCTCGGCAATGTAATGAAGGAAAGTGCCATCACTGCCCTGAGCTACATCAAGTCTCATGCGGATGAGCTGGGTATCGACTCCAAGCAATTCAACGAGACCGACGTGCACTTGCACGTTCCCGAAGGCGCAACACCCAAAGACGGTCCTAGTGCGGGCATCACCATGCTATCAGTCCTAGCCAGTGCGTTCACTGGCCGCCGCTTGAAGAGCAAACTCGCTATGACCGGCGAGATCACGCTGCGCGGCAAGGTCTTACCCGTTGGTGGTATCAAAGAAAAGCTGCTCGCCGCCAGACGCGCCGGCATGAAAAATGTCATCCTCTGTCAGGCCAATGAGCGGCATGTAGCCGAGATCGAGCCCAGCTATCTGAAGGGTTTGAATATACACTACGTGAGCAGAATGGAGGAAGTGCTGGAGTTGGCGTTGAGGTAAATTTAGATTTTGCCGACGGCCGTCGGCAAAATCTAAAAGCCTTACACCCAACCTACGGGGCCGGATCGTTGTCTATATATCAGTCCTTCACAATACTACCCCATGGCACGATTGCTATTTTTCGTTTTATTTATTTGTACTTCCGCAGGTCTCTTTGCCCAAGACAACCCTTCGGATGCTAGTGACCAGCCTGGGTTGGTACAATTTTCCGGCCTTGTCTTAGACGGGTCTCAAGCGGAGTTGCAGCCCGTACCCTATGCGGCCATAGTCGTCAAGCGGGACCAACGGGGCACTTATGCCAATCTCGAAGGCTTTTTCAGCATCGTAGCCCAGCGCGGCGACACCATCGTGTTTACGGCTCTCGGTTATGAGAATGCAGAGTATATCATACCTGCCGATCTCGAAGACGATAAGTATAGCATCGTACAGCTACTGACCCAAGACGCTGTCAATCTGCCCGAAACGGTGGTTTTCCCCTGGCCCAGTCGCGAGCACTTCAAGCTAGAGTTCCTGGCTATGGACGTGACGCCTGAGCTACAATCTCGCGCTATCGAAAACATCAACTCCGACTTACTCTACGACCTCCGCGAAACGGTAGAACGCGACCCGGGCGAGACATCGAGCTATTACCTCCGTCAGCAGTCCAGACAGACATATTATGTGGGCCAGCGACCACCCATGAATATCTTCAGCCCGGTGGCCTGGAAGCAGTTTTTCGATAGCTGGAAGCGGGGAGATTATAAGAAGCGGGATCGGAATTAACTCGGTCCTTTAGGGCCCTCGTGGGATAGCTCCAAGGCAGGGGCCTGTGTATACCACACACTGTAATGTGGCGTGGCATCTTGTAAATGCGTCCAGATGATATTGCCCCGGTAACCACTTCTTTTCATCACTTGCCCAAAATGTAGGATGTAGTTCGTGCGTCTCCAATGCCCGACCTTGTGTTTAGTCAAATGATAAAAATTTACCCCTTGTATCGTGTCTCCTTCCTTGAGCATGACAATGTCGTATCCATGGTCTTTTTCAAGTCGGTTTGCAATAAATTTAGGAGAAGCAGATTTGTAATATCTATAGATTAACGCCTCCAGTTGCTCGAGTTCTACCGGCGTCAGTTTGGCAACTTTTTTCTCTATGATTTTCACTTAGATAGTTTCTGTGGCCGTCAGAGTCTTTCTCAAGAAACGGGAAGAACAGCAGTTTTACAACGGTGAGCTCATTGTCTGCACAAAAAAGCACAACTATTGAATTCTGCCGTTGATTTCAGCGTTTCAAAACGTTGCAATTCTTTTCTTAGTCACTAATGCATATACTTTTCGGCGGACGAGCTGTACCTGTCATCCGCCGAGCATGGCTCGGCGGCTGACGAGATTTTGTACAGTGTTAAGCTTTGAGCACAATTCTGTATATGTCATCGGCCGACCCTGATAGCTATCGGGGCTCGTCCGCTGACAAGAATTTGCACAGCACTTTGCTCTTGACAACCTGCATATACTTTTCGGCGGACGAGCACAGCTCGGCCGACGAAGAGCAATTTGCATCGCAAGCAGCTTTTATCGCGGTGATGTCTCATAACCTCTGCTCGGTACTTTGCTCTTCAAATTGTAAATATACCTGTCGGCGGGCGAGCACAGCTCGGCCGACGACATCTTCGGTCGCTGGGCTTCTAAAGCACAAGTGAACACATTATAACGAGGGTAGCCTCTCCCGACGAGCGACAGCGAGTTTATCCCAACGATGGCGATAGCCGAGTCATCCCGCGATGGCGATAGCCGAGTTATCCCGCGACCGAAGGGAGTTATTCCGCGAGGCGATAGCCAAGTCATCCCACGACCGAAGGGAGTCATCACACTTGCTTTTCTATTAAATACTTCCAATACCGCCTAGGCACATGCTGCCGATGCAGCTTCAAATTCCTGCGCTCGGGAATGTCTACGGCGTGGAAGTAGGTGCGCCATAGCTCTTGGTACTGCGTTTCACCTGTCGCCAGCACATCTTTGCTAAGTTGCCTGGCCGGACCACGCTGCCCTTCATCCGAATTGTTTTCTAGGCACACATAACTTACCTTTTGCTGCTCCTTATCCCAATGGATACCGTATTTACGCTTGAAGTCGTAGATCAGCCAGTCCTGAATAGCGTAGCGATCTACGAAGTGCTGATGAGCGAGCGGCAACACATCGAAGTCGGGCTCGATCAGGGAGACATACAGATCATCGGGCGTTTGCTGAAAACGGACGAAGGCATGCATACGATGAATTTCGCGGCCCATCTGCTTATCGAGTCGGCGCAAGCGGTGAATGAGATCGTCGGTGAGATCATCGACTACATCGGGGCCGGATTTGAAAATACGGCGAATGGTGTGTAGGAGTATGCGCTCCCGTTGGGCATCCTCGCTCAGGAAGCCTCTCCAGAGCAGTTTAGACAGACCCTTTCGCTTGCTGTTTAGTGCCCGAATGATGCGCGCGGCTCGCTCTGGGTTAGTATCTACCCTAAGCGGTTGGCCGAAGAGCTGATCTTGATATTCGTTTTCGGCAACTATACTTACCCTATCTGCCAGCTTGAGGCGGTAGGTCTCGAATATGGCCGATAGTAATCCTGGCCAACTCTGGTCGTAGAGGATGGTCATGCGAACAGGCTGAGTTGATTTTGATTTCGCTTAGGTCGCTGATCGTGCAGAATGCGCTGGCGCAAGTCTTCCGGTTTCCAATCCAGCTGTATGTAGTCTCGATCTCCTGTTTTGAGGAAGTACTTGGCTCGCTTCCAGACGATGCCGATCTTTTGTAGATGCTCTTTCCGCAAGGAGCGAAACCGGCGGGCCTTGACGATTCGATTAGCACTTTTTACACCTAGACCGGGAACGCGGAGCAGCCATTCTTTAGGAGCGGTGTTCACATCTATCGGGAAGTGTTGTGGGTTGCGCAAGGCATAGGCCAGCTTAGGATCGATGGCCAGATCGAGATTGGGGAAGCGCTCATCTACGATCTCCCGCCGGTCGAAGCCATAGAATCGCATCAGCCAGTCCGCTTGGTAGAGACGGTGCTCGCGCTCGACCGGCGGATTGACCAAGGCCGGTAGCCGGTTGTCTTCGCTGATGGGGACATAACCGCTGTAGTAGACCCGCTTGAGCTTCTGCTTTTGGTAGAGGCTATCGGCCAGATCGAGTATGGTCAGGTCTGTCTCAGGGCTGGCACCGATCACCATTTGGGTAGACTGACCAGCCGGTGCAAATTTAGGAGCCGACTTGACCACGCGCTTCTCTTCGCGCATACCCGTGATGGTCTCCGCCAGATAATTCATGGGCTTGTAAGCCTCGGCATAACTCTTTTCGGGGGCTACTTTTTTGAGGCTTCGCTCGCTGGGCATTTCGAGATTGACGCTCAGGCGATCGGCATAGAGACCGGCTTCGTGCATCAACTCATCGCTCGCGCCGGGGATGGCCTTCAGGTGAATGTAGCCATTGAATTTGTGGTCGAGCCGCAGATTTTTGGCAATCTGTACGAGCCGCTCCATGGTATGATCTGGGCTGCGAAAGATGCCGCTACTCAGAAATAATCCCTCGATATAATTCCTTCGATAAAAACTCAAGGTGAGGTCTACCACCTCAGAAACCGTAAATCTGGTCCGCTTGACATCATTGGACTTCCGGCTGACGCAGTAGGCACAGTCGAAGATGCAATAGTTGGTGAGCAGAATCTTCAGCAGGCTGACGCAGCGTCCGTCTTGGGTGTAGGTGTGGCAGATGCCCATGCCCGTGTTATTCCCTAGCCCGTCGGTGGTGCCTTTTCGCTTGCTCCCGCTACTGGCGCAGGAGACATCGTACTTGGCTGCATCGGCTAAAATGGATAGTTTTTCTTGTGTTTTGGTGGTAAGCACATACGAATATAACAAAATGTTTTTTATATAGAATTTTACCTTGATTAACTTTAGGATGTTGATTTGCGCGTTTTTCAAAAGGAAGGCCCTTGCGCTGCGCGCTTACAGACCTTCCTCGCTTGGGGGAAGTCCCCTACCGGGGCCTTCGCGATGCTCCCACCTGCGGAAGTACAAAAAAATCAAAGAAACCGGTCCATGAGTTGATAAAACTTTTCATAAACTCTCGTATGTAACTGACTTGTAACTCAGTCGTAACTGCCGCCCCTTATTTTTGTGGTGTCATTAAAAAATAACGTAAAAGAAATACAAAATATGGCACGCAAAAACACAAATTCTAGCACCATTCAAAAAGGTTATGATACGGTGAAGACTGGTATCAGTGACCTGCACGACGATGTGTTGCTGACCGCAGACAAGATGGTCGACATCTCTCTGGAATCTGCTGCTAAGTGGCAGAAGCTGGGTGTAAAAACAATCAACAAGGGTACGGCCCTATTAGATCGCCAGCAAGACATCGCTTTCGATGCGCTAGAGGAAGTCAAGAGTCAGTATATAACTGGCAGCAAGCGCTTCATCAAGCTTTTCGGGCTCAACAAGACCAAGGCGAAGAAAGCCGCCAAGATGGTGAAGAATGCCCCAAAGGCCGCCAAGAAAGCAGCTAAGACCGTAGCGCAAGCCCCAAAAGCAGCAGTGGAAGCTGCGGAGCTAAAGGTGGCCAAAGCTAAGCAAGAGCTCGCGCAAGACGATATCAAGACTATCAACGGCATTGGTCCCAAGGTAGCGGAGCTACTGGATCATGCGGGCATCAAGTCCTTTGAAGTACTAGCAAAGACCTCGGTTGAAAAGCTAGAGGGAATTTTGGCAAAAGCTGGCAGCAGCTTCAAGACCATGGATCCAGCTCCATGGATCGCAGAAGCTAAGAAGTTGGCGAAGAAGTAAGTCTCGAATAACACAATCACGTTAACGCTCAAAATCAAGGAATAATGGCTAAGAAAACAGCAAAAAAAGGAGCAATCAAGCTCGACTTCTCCGATAGCACGAAGGCGATCAAGGAGACGGCGAAAACCATCAATACGCAGGCGCAAGAGGTCGCTACCGAAGTAGCTGACGATTTGAAGGACAATGTGGCTGTGCTCACCAAAAAGGCGAAGACACAGGCTCAAAAAACCTACGATCAGTTAAGTGACAAGATCAACTGGGAATACCTCGACCTGGCCAAGGCCACTAAGTCTGTGAATGAATTCACGCTTAAAACTGCCGATGACATCGTCGATGGGGTGGCAAAAAATGGTGCCAAGTGGCAAGGCGTAGCCGAAAAGGCGATCCAAGGTGGCTTGAAGCTGACCGCTAAGCAACAAGACATCATGTTCGATACCCTGGAGACTTTTAAAGGTCAGATCAATAAGGGGTCGAAAAGGTTAAAGCAGTTACTTTACAATTAATTCTTTTGGGATTGAAATTCCTTTGGAATTTCAATCCCAAAACATTGGTGTGGTTGTACAAATCCAGAGGATTTGTACAACCACTTTTTATTTATAGGGAGGGATAAAAGAGCAAATCTTTGATCACATTATCCTCTTGGAAGTATTCCCAATTACTTTGCTTGTACAAGAGCCGATCGGCTATGATTTCTAGTACGGTCGGGTTAACGCCCAGGCCTGTGTGACTGCCCCTGACCTGAATATTTTGATGAATGTCGGTTTCCTCCTCCATGCAGAGCTGCCAGGGCACGATACCGTCTTCTTTAGTATAGATGGCCGTGGTGGGCACTGGCGGTGGGAGCGGAAGGTCTTCCAGTAAAACAGGATCGACCTCTCTGACCCGTTTGCCACCACTGATTAGATTGTAGAGCCAGGCGATATTGTTAGGCTGGTTGACGCCTTTGAATGGCGAGCCGAGCGTAATCACCTGACGGACCATTTCCGGGTTGGATTTGGCCATCTGGCGGGCGAATACGCCGCCCAGGCTCCAACCGATTAGGCTGACCTTCTGGCCTTCCAGTTCGTAGATGGACTCCAGTTTGTCTAACAATATATCTAGAAACTCGACTTTAGCCGTGTTTCGGCCCAAATCCCATCCATAAGCGTTGTAGCCCGACTGCTGGAGAAACTTGCGCAATGGCTTTGTGGAACGATCCGAGGCCATGAAGCCCGGCAGCACCAGTACGGGGTGCTGATCGCCAATATCTTTACAGGCAATCCATTTCCTATAGGGAATAAAAAAGCCCATTTCTGCTGCCGCCCGGCTGAACTCCGTGAACAGCCAAAAAAGAGAGGGCCTATCTACTACTGCATCCACTGGAGTAACATTCCGCATATTTGAATAATTCTTCCCCAACTTACCAAATTTTTGTTCGATCAGGGCAAACATAGCGAATCAAAAGGGTTTTTCAGGGAAATAAGGAGGTAAGATGGGTATAGATAAAGTATGCTTGCGTTCTCATTCTGGCTCTCACTTGCTAGAGAGCTGTCCTCTTTACACGTATTTTTTAGCTCAGTCAGAGATTGCTTCTATAACCTCTCCCCTAGCCCCTCTCCGGAGGGTGAGGTTTACCCACAAAGTACGATATTAGATAAAAAGCCATGCTAAATGCTTTAGAAACACTTCACGGTCAGTTCAACTTTGACTTTGGGGATCGCCGCCTTAACAGGCGCTGCTCTGATTTAGCTAAACATCTTCAGAGTTCGGACTTAGGGCTCGGTTTTCCAGGTATCTTTGAGCAAAAGCATATACTCAAAGCTTTCTACCGTGCCATGAATAATGAAAAAGTGTCC
>JBCCPC010000015.1:0-86694 GCA_039025055.1 Bacteroidota bacterium
CGTTACCTTTCGGTAGCGACGTCGCGACAATTTTATGCTTCTTTGAAGCTGACGAAGCTTATCGTAATCCTTTTGGCTAAGTTGGTAATCCACAGCCTAAACATAGAAATTTTTCCCAAACCACTTCGCTAGTGGTATATGCATATACTTACTATGCTTTTGTTGTTCTCTTCTATTGAAATTAGTATGATAAGTAATGTTAAACCAATCAGTACTAATGCCGAATAGGCATATATAAATATTGACAAATTGGAAGTTGATAACTTGCCGTAGTTTTCAAGATTATTTTTGTTATTGCTCATTATATATATTTATGATTTCACTACCAAAAATTTGTGGAAAGACAAAAATAACAGCTATCATAAGCACAATTAGCAGCAATAGCCAAAGAACCCGATTTATCCCTCTAGCCCGAATCGCCCCATAAGCCAATAAAGCCGAAGCCACTGAAAAGCCTGCCATCCAGTACCAGTATTCAGCTACCTCAAAACCGCCAATACCATAGTATGTACCTATAAAAGAGGGCACTACAAAAAAAGCACCGATATAAGAAAGGATGTCTAGTTTGTCATTGCGTCTCTCTTCTTCTACAATCATGGCGTATTGATGCAACTCCTCCATTTCTTGCTGTAGACCAAGGACCTGGCTTGGTAAGCTCATGCGGTCTTGGATCATCTTGTACATTTCAATGCCTTGCTCTTGAGCAGTAACTTCTCGGAAATAGACTTTATTGATGAAGCGGAGGTATTCTTTGTAAAGGCTACCTATTCGAATACCTATGTTTTTACGCTTACGGTCTAGCTGGCTGATCGCCGTTATTTCTTCCGAAAATCTTAGTAAGCCAGCTCTCTGTACTAGACACAAAAGAGCTAACTTGTAGTAGATGGTTTGTGTATGTGTCAGGAAAATGGTCGGAAATGGAATGTTCATCTCGCCTGTGAGTACCACGAGTGAATATCTGCTCATACCGTAAAAAGTTCCAGACTGCGTCCAACGAGTATAGGTAGAAGTATCGATAGTTTCCATCTGGAATAGGTTGTTATCCACACTCTTACTTTGACCGTCAACAAATACATACTTGTACCACCATGCATTTCTTTGATACTGCGTCTGAGATGTTTTCTCTGCTGGAAAAACACCCTTAACTTCTTTCAATATCTTTTTGTGCCCAAACCAGCTGATCACATACATTCTGTCGTCTAATACGGGTTTGATGTTTAATGCACCTTCCAGCGTGTTTGGGAAAATATCTTTAATAAGCTTTGGTGGTCTGTCTAAGCTTCTGTTTTGGGTCCAGCTTAGAAAGTCGTCATGAGCGATCATTTTGCTACTGCTTTCTATTCTAAGCGACTTGGCTAATTCTTTGCTTAGATTAATGGTTTCATCAAGTCCCCTTTCCCAATTATTATCATCAAAGAAGGCTTGATTGCCCGCCTCTTTTAAATTGGTGTTCAAGAAAGGCGGATATACCCTTCTACCATAAAAATTGATCTTTAATATGTCATTGGGTTTTGATTGGCTCTTCTCTCGGTTAATGAGGTGGAATGCCATCACCCCAACGCCGTTATCGTAAAAGCTAATGACGATGTCGTCAACTTCCAGGCTATAGACCGACTGGTCCCATAGTTCTATTTTATAATAGACAGGGTCCTCTGAAAAATTGTAGTAGTAGTGGCACTGAAGCGTTGAATCTTTGCCTGTATCGTAAAGGACAGGCCTAACGAATTCATAGAAATAGGCCACTTCATTGTACTGAACTAGGGTGTTAATATCAGCCCAAGAAGCTCTTCTAGTCCACTTTTTGTCTTTTTGAAGCCTACTTATAATTCCGGATAGATCGGTCTGATCTTCAAAGATTAGATTTTCGTCATTTTCATACCGCCATGAAAAAGGAAATACAAAGGCATGGAAGCTATATACTGATTGTTCCTGACCTACTTGTTGATTGGCTGCACCCATTGCTTAAACGTTTCCTGGGTTAGCCAATAACTTTTTCAACACCTCCATCCCCGCCCAGGCATCCCCCAGCGCATTGTGCTTAACTAGACCATTTGGGGCAGAATCAAAGTCTCCGAGTAAGGTTGTGAACGTAACGTCTCCCCTCTCCTTTGCGGAGTCTGGGGGAGGGGCCACAGACTCATAGCTGGGGTCGGGGGAGAGGTCATCTCCCCGCCCATCACTACTCTTCACCACTTCCGCCCCACCAAAAGCCAGCCCCCACCGATCCACATCCACGTCATACCCCTTGGCTTCAAGCAAGGTGGCCAAATCGCGCACCACATAATGTATAGGTTTGGGCAATGACAGCGCCCCGCCAAACAGCTCGCAGAACAGCACCCAATCGTAGGCGGGTACATCGGCCCAGATTTGGACCTTTTCGTACTTCGACAGCCACTGCATCAGCCCCTCCATCACATTCCTCCGATCCAACTTCAAATACGTCCCCTCACCAGGCAAATCCATATACTCTTCAGCGGAAAAAGCCAAATAAGGCACCACATGCTCCTGATGCCAGCTCGACAACTGCGTCCAGTCAGGCTCATCGAAAACGCCGTAAAACCAGTTGTGATTTTCGTCTATGAGGGCTACAGAAAGCAGCTCTGCCTGCTGGGTTAGGCCACTAAATTCGGTGTCGAGGAAAAGTCGGGTCAAGTTTAGAATGGGTAGATGTGAACGGGTGGTTATTGATCTAAAGTTAGGGACGTGTGCGTAGAGTTACAAATCTTCAGCAGGTTTTTATCTAAAAACATATAAAAATCGCTAAAACATGACATAGTGCGTGTAGTTTCTTACTTTTTTCTTGATAAAAAAGTAACAAAAAATCAAGTCTGTCTCCATTTTTATACGCTTCGCCACAAGCAGCTCGCCTAAAATGATTTAAACTCGCTATCGCTCAGACAGAAATCATTTTTTAACGGATTTGAAGCCGGGCCTTCGCTAAAATGAATAAGGCCGCGTTGGTGAACAACGTTTCTCACCCATCACACCGATGGCGATAGCCGAGCTTATTCCGCGAGCGATAGCGAGTTGTCTCACACACGGTGATGCGCCCTCTGGTCGCATCCATTACATTTTCTCCTCTAACACTTACTTTTTCCTTGATGACCGCCGAAGGCAGCAGCGAAGCTAAAAAGTAACAAAAAATCAAGCCTGTCTCCATTTTTTAACGCTTTGCCACAAGCAGCTCGCCTAAAATGATTTAAACTCGCTATCGCTCAGACACAAATCATTTTTTAACGGCGATCTACTTGTGGCTCTGCTAAAATGGAGAAGGGCGCGTTGGCAAAGCTGAAGGAAGGAGCAATAAAAATGATTGCAGTATTAGCTATCTTTCGTTTATTTGAAATGAAGTCTTTTGCTCCCGTCGGGAGTAAAACGGAAAAAAGAGGGAGATAGCTAACGCCCACTAGCACCCATACCTCTTTTGCTCCCACAGCGTTAGATGGGGTAGGGGCCCTATCTAAAAGCAAAAAATCAAAAAAGAGGGAGAAGAGCAATCGAAAATCAAAATAACGCCCTCGCCATCGCTCAACCAAAAATCATTTCTTAACGGCGACCAACTTATGGCTTCACTGAAATAGAGAAGGGCGCGGTGGTAAATCCCGGTTCTCACCAATCCCACCAATGGCGATAGCCGAGGTTTTCCCACGAGCGATAGCGAGTTATCCCCTCCCCTCACATTTTTTTCCTACCTTCCCTTTATGCCCACCCTCAGTAATCCCCGCACGGCCAGCGAATTACTGCGTCGCCACCCGGCGGTGCGTTTATTGCGTAAAGACCAGGCGGGATTGGTGGTGGCTTTTCTGTATAGTGCTTTTCGCAAACAGCGGAAGAACAGCTACGGGAAGCACGAGATCACGAGCTTGCTGACCGACTTTCTTTTTGCAGCCAATGAAGAGGAGACCATTTACCCACGCACGCCAGTTGCTTATCTGGAAAGCTGGACGGAAGACGGATTCTTGCGGCAGTTTTATGGCGATGGCGCAGACGAAGCCACCTTCGAGCTGACTCCGGCCGGGGAGCAGGCCTTGCAATGGGTAAGTGAACTGGAGAGCCGGGAATTTGTAGGGGCCGAGAGTCGGCTACTTCAAGTTTTCGAGCAGTTGCGGACCCTGGCCGAAGGAACGACTATTGACCTAGAGGAGAGACGAAACCAACTACTAGCACGACGAGCTAAGATCGACGAGCAGCTCGCAGCTCTCGAAAGAGGCGAAATAGACCGTATGGATACCACGGCCATACGCGAGCGATTTCAACTGGCAGAGATCAATGCCCAGCAATTGCTGGCCGACTTTCGCCAAATCGAAGACAACTTTCGCCGACTCAATGCCCAGGCGCGCGAGGAACTGGTCGGCTACGAAGCAGCTCGCGGTGAACTGCTGGAAGAAATTTTCAATAGCCGCTCAGCCATACTCGATACCGATCAGGGTAAGACATTCACTGCGTTTTGGCTCTTTTTGATGAATCAGCGCGAACGCGACAAGCTCAAAGCGCACCTGAGCCAAATTGCCTCTCTGCCCGAGTTGGACGACGCCATCCAAAGCTCGTCTTTATTCAGCTTAGAGCAAGACCTCGTCGATGCCGGTATTCGAGTCAATCAGATGACGGACCGGCTCATCGAGCAGTTGCGGCGTTTCTTGCAATCCAAGGCTTATCTCGAAGGGCGCAGACTCACGCAATTACTGACCGACTTCGAGAAGCTGGCACTGGCCGTAAAAAGCGATCCGCCGAATAAGCGGGCATTTGCAAGCATCAGTGGCAGACCTAGCTTGCAGCTCATTATGGACCGAGGCCCATATGCGCCACCCGAGCAGTTGCGACTCAGCGATTTTCTACCCGAAGCCGGTCAGACCGATACCGTAAATACCGATTTGCTCTACACCCAATTGTATGTCGACCCGCTCGAACTCAAGGGTAGACTAGATGTGCTCCTTCGCGAGCGCGATCAGATCAGCCTGCTCGAAGTGACCCAGCAAATGCCCGTTGAGCGCGGACTGACTGAGCTGGTCACCTATTTCAATATCGCCACCCAATGGGAGGGCCAAAACCGAGCGACCATCGACCCGGAACGGCGGCAGCGAATTCTCTACCAACAAGACGAAGTTTGGCGAGCCGTCGACTTTCCCGAAACTGTATTCCTAGCATGAGCGACACAAAATTCGACGAACTAGAAGAAGCCTATGGCATACCCGCCGTTCACTTGCTGCGCGGTGTATTATACCGCGATCAGACGGATGCCTGGAACCTATTGCTTCGCCATCGTTTGCGCTTGGAAGCCTATTTTCAGCCATTGCGGCTACAGCTGTTTATTGACGAAGCCGAGGGGTACGCATACCTAAGGCAGCAGATCGATGAAGAAGACGATTTTCCACGATTGATGAGCAGGCGACGGCTCACCTATCCGCAAACACTGCTGTTACTGCTGCTGCGCAAACGCCTGCTCGAATTCGAGGCTGCCGGCAACGAGAGTCGGCTTGTCTTAAGTGAAGGTGAAATGATAGATATGGTCAGACTGTATTGGGCAGATTCGGGCACCAACGAACGCAAGCGCGAAGATCAAGTCGTAGCGACCATCAAGAAGTTGGTTACTTTCAAATTCCTCAGCCCCATCAAGCAAGAAAAAGACAAGTACGAGCTTCGCCGGATCATCAAAGCCTACTTGCCCGCCGAAGACATAGCCACTATGCTGGATACGCTGCAAAAATACCACCGCGAACGCTTCGGCCAAGAAGAAGAAAACGAAGTAATTTAGCGGTCCCATGCTGCTCGATCTCAATACCGATACACCTGGCCACCGTGCGGGTTTCAGGCTCCACCGCCTCGAAGTCATGAACTGGGGAACCTTTCACCAAAGTATCTGGTCGATAGACCCCAAGGGCGGCAATGGCTTACTGACCGGCGATATAGGCTCGGGCAAGTCTACTTTGGTCGACGCCATCACGACCCTGCTCGTACCCGGGCGTAAGATCGTCTACAACAAAGCTGCCGGTGCCGAGGGCCGGGAGAGAAATCTGCGCACCTATATCAAAGGCGCCTATAAAAACGAGAAGGTAAGTGGATCGAGCAAGGGCAGAGACGTTTTCCTGCGACCAGATAATACGGATTATAGCGTACTGCTGGCGGCTTTCATCAACGAAGGCACCGCAGAAGTAGTCACCCTTGCGCAGGTATTTCGCATGACCGAAGAGCGCGTTAATAGGTTTTACGTCATAGCTTCCAAAGGGATGTGCATCAAGCCTGATTTCATAGACTTCGGCACCCAATGGTCGGCCCTAAAGCGACGGCTTCGCAATGATGATGCCGTTGAGGTATTCGGAAGTTTTCAAGAGTATGCCGACCAATTCCGGCGGCGATTCGGTATTCAACAGGAAGAAGCCCTGGAACTTTTCTTCCAGACGGTCAGCATGAAAAACGTGGGCAATTTGACGGAGTTCGTCCGCGAGCGCATGCTCGGTCGCACAGACATAGACGCAAGTATCGAAAAGCTGGTCGCTGGCTATGCCGAGGCCACAGCAGCCTACGATGAAGTGAAAAAAGCCCGCTGTCAAATAGAGTTGCTACAGCCCCTGATCGAAGCCGATAAAAAGCGAGAAAAGCTGATAAACACCATCGATGCGCTGGAACAAGTGCGCATCGAACTCCCCAGGTTTTTTGCATTCCACAGAGCTAAGCTGGCACAAGAAAAGCTTGTACAATACAGGTCCGAATACGCTGGCCTTTCGTCAGATCTCGATCGGACACAAGTGGAAATATCGGATACCAGAGAGGCGGCCAATCGTTTGCAAGCCCAACTCCAGGGCAATGAAATCTATCAGCAAAAAGCCCAGCTCAACCAGCAAATCGGGCAGCTGGAAAAAGAGCGCGATCGCCGCAGACAAGAAACAGATCGACTGTCTGGAAAACTGATAAATTTGGATCGGCTCGACGAGGCAAAAAGATGGGTTATGCCAACCGATGCCGCCACAGCCATCGATGAAAAGCGCAAGATCGGGGAGCGCCTGACAGAAGTCGAAGAGCAGCTCGATCGTCTACAGCACCAGCGCACAGCCCTGGCCATACGAAAAGCCAAAGCCCAGGAAGAGAGTGACGAACTGACCGCTGAATTGGAAAGTCTCCGCAATCGGCCTACCTCGATTCCCAGGCGTCAATTGCAGCTGCGCCGACGTTTATGCGAAGCCTTGCAACTGCCCGAAGCCGAGCTGCCGTTTGCGGGAGAGCTGCTGCAAGTACGCGAAAATGCCACTGACTGGGAAGGCGCCATCGAGCGTATTTTGCGCAACTTCGGGCTCAGCATATTGGTGGCAGATCGGCATTACAAGGCACTGAATCGACTCGTCAACAGTCAAAACTTGGGGCAGAAATTGGTTTACCTGCGCACCCTTCCGCACAGGCGAAGACCGGAGTCTGATCTCCACTCGAATAGCTTGGTCCGAAAAGTGAGGATAAAGACCGATAGCGAGCATCGCGATTGGCTAGCCGATGAGATGCACCGCCGCTACGATTATCAATGTTGCGAAACTTTGGAAGAATTTCGTCAGGCCGAGCGGGCACTGACCGTTCAGGGATTGAGTAAAACCAATCGGCGCAGGCATGTCAAAGACGACGGCTTCGACCTCTCGGATCGCAGTCGATACATACTCGGCTGGACGAATGAGGCCAAGATCAAAGCCCTGGAAAATCGGCAAAGAAGCGCATTGGCTAAGCTCGATGAATCGAAAAATGCGCTGAATGAGCACCAGCAGCAAGAAGCCAAGCAGAATAATTTGCGGGACCTGCTGATCGGCCTTCAAGATTATCCCGACTTCGAGCAGATAGACTTTTCGACCTCCGTGCGGCGCATCCAAAAATACAAAGCCGAACTGATCCAGTTGGAGAGCCGAAGCGGTAAACTCAAGGAGTTGGAAGCCCAACTCGACGCACTCAAACGCCAGCTGGCTATCATCGAAAAGCGGAAAGAAGACCTGCTGACCCATCGCGGGAGTTTGCAGAACCAGGTACTAGTGACCGGCAACAATATTTATCGGGATTTGAGCGAGTTGGGGGTGTCTACTGTACCGCCTGTTTCAGAAGAAGGACTTCCGCAGGTGGAATCCATTTTCGAGAACTTTTCCGACCTGGCGCTGCCCCAAATAAAACCATCCGAAACCCTGAAGTCGCTAATCGGTCAATCAGAATTAAAGGACGACATACGCGTCATAGAAGACAAGCTGACTTCCAAACTCAGCCGACGGCGGGATGAGCGTGCTCGCATCGATCGTAGTCTCATAAAATACATGGGCGACTTCCGTCATCAGTTTCCCGAAGAGGGTCGGGAGATGGATGCCGACCTATCGACGCTTCCGGATTTCCGTCGTCATTATCAGTCCCTCAAACGAGATCAACTGCCGGACTTCGAGCAGCGATTTCGACAGCTGCTGCGCGAGAATACCATCCGCGGAATCGTCGGCTTTCAGAACCAACTCGATCGCGCCGATACCGAGATTGCCCGCAAAATCCAACAGATCAACGAGCACCTTCACGATATCGATTACAATCCGGGTTCGTACATCACCATCAGCCGCGAGGAAGTTAAGACCGAAGATATACTCGACTTCAAGCGCGACCTCAAGGCAGCCCTGAGCGACACCTTCGGCCCCGAAGGTGATGAGGCCTACAACGAGCGAAAGTTTCTGGAAGTCAAGAAGCTACTCGATCGCTTTAAAGCCGAAACCGAGGCCGACGCCCGATGGACAAAGAAGGTGACGGATGTCAGAGAATGGTATAACTTCGGGGCCGACGAAATAGACCGGGATACACTCGATAGTCGTGAGTATTTCAGCGACAGCAGCGGTAAATCGGGTGGTCAAAAAGAAAAGTTGGCTTACACCATTTTAGCCTCGGCTATTGCCTTCCAGTTCGGTTTGCGCAACAAACGAGGTAAAGACCGCAGCTTCCGATTCGTCGTCATTGACGAAGCCTTTGGCCGGGGCTCGGATGAGAGTACCCGATATGCCTTGCGCCTCTTCGACAGGCTCAATTTGCAGCTGCTCATTGTTACGCCTCTTCAAAAAATCAATATTATCGAAGGGCATATCGGCAGCCTGCATTTCGTCTCCAATCCCGAGGGTAGTCGATCTATGGTACGCAACCTGACCATCGAAGAATATCGCGAAGAACGCACCCGCCGCCGAGAACGAGAAACCTCTATGTCGTGATCGGTCCTGATGAAATTGTAGACAAACTCGAGCGATGGTGGCCAGAAATTTTGCAGGAATCGATCGACGGTAAGCCCATATTTCCAAGAAACTTGAAACGCATTAAGCGCGATTCGGCAAGCTCCAGACTAAAATATTTTGATAAGATTAAGCACGAGCAAAAGCTATTAATCGATGGCAGCAAACCACAACGCGGTTACGGCTACGTGCTCGAATGGAAAGTGGTCCAAACCCGAAAAATGGGTTGGAATAGTTTCATTTACGGTATCCGCATTCCGACTTTGATAGATTATCTCAAGCTGATCGGACGTGAGAAGGTTTACGATCAATTTCTCCTTGATTTAAAACTGATCGAAAATTCAAATATTCGATTGGGTAAAGAGTGGTTACGTACCCATGTACTCGATATCGTAACCCACGCTGGTCACTGGTCCGATTTGCTGCTCGTGCTTGATTATTTCACCACTAGTCATGTGGCTGGCAGGTACTATATTCGGGAGCTACCCATAAGCGTGCCGACCAAATTTATCGAGACCAAGCAATCGATACTCACCAAATTACTCAATGCCATATTGCCGAAAGAGGCTGTGGCAGATGTGCCGCGAGGCAGGCATTTTTTCGAGCGCAGATTTGGCTTGCGCTATCCGCAGCCACAAATACGCATTCGATTACTAGATAGTGAGCTGGCTCAAAAACACTTCTCCGGCCTAACCGACCTAAGCTTACCGAAAGAAGATTTTGACCAGCTATCTGTCCCTTTCAAAAGAGCCATCATCGTAGAAAATAAGACCACATACGAAGGTCTGCTTAACTTCCTCACTTTGCCCAATTGGAAAGCTGGGCTTGCTGTTTTCGGTTCCGGATTTAAAGTGTCTGCCCTTAAAGATGCAGAATGGCTGCAAAAATTAGACCTCCTATACTGGGGTGATCTGGATGCCCACGGTTTGCTCATTCTCAACCAGCTTCGCACTTACTTTCCTCACCTGCGCACCCTGCTTATGGATAGAGCAACCTTGGATGCCTTGCCAGAATATCATGTGGCATCTACACAGGCACAAGCTGAAAATCTATCCCAACTTACACAAGAGGAGCGAGACCTATATCATCACCTTAATGAAAACGGCCTCCGCCTGGAGCAAGAACGAATTCCACTGGAGATGGTCAAAAGAGCTTTGGCATTTCACCCATCCCACCAACGGCCATAGCCGAGTTCATCCCACTCGCGGTAGCGAGTTATCCCAACAATCACTTCCCAAACAAGGCCCCCAGCAACTTCAGTGCATTGCCTACTACCGCCTGATCGCCCACCGGGATTTTGACGTAGGTCTGTCCAGTTTCGTCGGTCTCGGTGAGCTCGTTGACTAGGGCCTCGGTTGCGTTGGTATCACTCAGGGTCTGAGTCAGTCGGGTGAGGAAGGAGACACCATCGGAGACCAGCGCACTCGGTTCTGACTGAGGTTGCCGTTCAGCTTGAGGTGCTTTTTCTTCGGATGAAGCAGGAGTCATCGTTTCCTCAGTGGTAGGACTTCCGCCGGAGGTGGGCGTTTCTGGTCGATCTTCGGGGGCAGGATGACCAGCAGGGGCTGGCTGATGGTCAGAAATCGGAGCCTGCTGTACATTTTCGAGCTCTTTCATGAAGTCGGCAAACTTGCGGTCGCTCATAAAGACGGCCTCTTCGCCGGTATCGAGTACGGCTTCGGCCAGATTCGACTTGAAGCGCAGGCGGTGTACCATGCGGTGCTCTATGGTCCCTTCGCTGATCAAATTGATGACCTGTACCCGCTTCTTTTGACCGAGGCGGTGACTTCGAGCAATGCGCTGTTCGAGTACGGCTGGGTTCCAAGGGAGATCTAAATTGATCACCAAGGCTGCACTCTGCAAGTTGAGCCCTACACCGCCCGCATCTGTACTCAGGAAAACTCGACAGTCGGGCTCTTCGCGGAACTCTTTGAGGAGGTCTCCTCTTTTTTTGCTGGGTACGCCACCATGCAAGCTGGCATGGCGCACCTGACGCGCATCGAGTTCCTGACTCACGATTCGGGTCATGCGCTCCCATTGGCTGAATATGACCACCTTTTCGTCAGGGTCGACCAGATATTCTTCCAGGATGTAGAAGAGTTCTTGGATCTTGGTATCGTGCCTGGTCACCTGATCGATTAAAAAGGTACTGTCGCAACTCATGCGCATCAGCGTCAGACAACTCATGAGCCGCTGGCGGTCTTTCTCGCGTAGGTAGCCGTGTCTCTTCCATTTGGCGACCAATTGGGCCACATCGGAAGCATAGCCCTCATGCATGTCGAATTGCACTGGAGTCATGGGCACTAGTCGGTTCTGATCTACCCGCTCTGGTAGTTGATGGGCGACTTCCTTTTTGAGTCGTCGTATCATAATCGGCTTAAGCTTTTCGTGTACCTCATCTAAAAAACGATAGCCACGCACGGCTCCATGCTCATCGCGCGCTTCGTGGCGAGCCAGCAGCTTATAGAGCGGCCCCATCTGGTATTGATCGACAAATTGTGCGATGGAGTAGATGTCTTCCAGCTTGTTTTCCAGAGGCGTGCCCGTAAGGGCGATGCGGTACGGAGCTTCTAGCCGTTTGACCGCATGAGAAATCTTAGTATCGTAATTTTTAATGCGTTGTGCCTCGTCTAGAATGATGAGGTCTGGCATGGCGGTGTTGATGTAGTGAAGATCGCGGGCCACTACGTTGTAGGTTACTATTTTGTAGACTGCATCGATATCCTGGTATTGCTTACGACGCAGGGTCTGTCCACCTTCAACGACCATGGTTTTTTGATTGGTGAACCGTTCGATCTCCGCTTTCCACTGATATTTTAGTGAGGTCGGGCATACAATTATCGTAGCACCCAATCCCATCTCTCGCTGTAGGAGTTCGGCTGCAGCTATAGCCTGTAGCGTTTTACCTAAGCCCATTTCATCGCCAATTAGGGCACGTCCTTTTCTAAAAGCAAAGAGTACGCCTTCTCGCTGGTAAGGATATAGGGTGGCGTTTATCAATCCGTCTAAGCTATTTTCATCAGCTTCAAGTCGGTCGGCTTTCTCGCTTCGCCTTTTGTCTTCTCGCTTTTGTATGATGAGGTCGGTGGCATCGGGGTAGCAGCGGAAATCCGGATCGATCTGAGCTATTTTTTGTAGAAATTCGTCTAAACGTGGCCAAGCTGAGTTTCGTACTTTGAAGTCTGCATCAAAGAAGCGGTTGGCGAGGGTGCGCATCTCTTCAGATGCTTCTTGTGGTAGCCTTAGGCGCAATTGAGGTCGCTCCCCTTGGTAGTCTACCGAAAGAGAGCTATAGCTACGCAGCGGAATAGGCGAACGAAAATACTGCTTGTTTCCCCAGGTGTTGTAGAGTTTTTGTAGCGCCCATTCGATATGCTTGCAAGTACCCAGGCGGTTGGTGCGAAAATCATAACAAGAACAGAAATTGTCTTTCAAATCCAATCCGCGTATCGCCAGTCGATACTGGGTCTTTTTTTCTGGATTGATGACTGTGAAATCCGACCAGACCGGATGATCTCCCTGGTTTTCCAGCCGATAGCTTTGTGACTGACCAAATTGTTTTCTCAGAGCCAACTGCCAGTCGCGCAAGCTCAAGTCTTCAGGCTGCTTGTGGTAGCTGATTTTCTTTTTCTTTTTGGCTTTCTTCTTTCCGCCTGTCAGTTTCTTGTTGGACATACTGTAAAGGTAAATCTTAGTCTCGATAAATAGTGGGCTCACAGCCGCCCCAACAACCACTCCTTTTCTGAAAGCGGCTTCATTTCGATCACTTGCTGCCTAAACTTTTCGACCGCTTTTTTGCTGTGCCACTCCAGCCGTAGCAGTTTTTGTACCATGCGGAGGTTATTCCTGAAATTTTCCTGGTGATAGCCGATTTGACGGCGGCGCAGCAGGGCACGAGTGGCGCGAAGCAGGTCATAAAGGGCTTGGTCTTCACCCGCTTCGTAGTAGATTCGAATTTGAAGCATGCGGGCGTTGAGCAGATCCAAGGGGTCTTGATAGTCTATACTTTGGAGTTGAAGCAAGGCTTGATCGGGTTTGCCCTGAGCGTATAATAGCCGAGCTCGGTTGAAAGCCAGGGTCTCGCTTTTGCGCTGTGGCGAAAGCAGGTGGGCGTTTTGATCGATAAAAGTCTCTACAGTGTGAGATAGGTGTAGCTTTAAGGCAATACTTACAAAATTATTGAAGGTGAAAACGCTGAGGTGACCTTCTTCGAGTAGTAGTTTTTTATCGAGGCCTAATTGATAAAGATCAAGAGCTGTTTGTAGAATTTCTGTATTTGGATCCGTATTTATTCGGCGGATCATAAAATTTATGGTCAGTTTGAGTAATGCCGTTTGCTCAGTAGGTGTAAAGCCAGGAAGGCACTTAGGAAGCAGTTGGGTGAGTGCAGAAAAATGATCCGTTTTATTATTGGTGTGGTCTGGGCGGTACAGCCGACAGGCGTGGTAGTAAAGACTGATGGCTGGTTCTTCGAGCAATTCGGGAGAAGACTCGATTTGGTTTAAGTACGCATCGAAAAGGGGCATCTCTATTGGTATGCCACTGGTCTGGCTGCGCGCCAGGGTGGCGACTGCTTTGCGCATACGCTCTGCTGTTTGCCATCTCAATAGGCGCTGTTCAGCAGCCTCGAAGGTAGTCGTATTTCTACGCTCGGTTATGTTGTCTACTATAAGTCCGAGTTCTTCCCTTACGTATCCGGCTGATAGATGGTCTGAATTCCAAAGTTCATATTGCTTAAATCTTTTTCGATCTCGTTTTAGACGTTTGGCCAGATTTTGAGAGCATCCCCGCAGTCGATATGCTTCTAGTAGATCATTGGCGCGCTGTTCCTCTCGACTTCGCCAGACTTTCCAGGCCAGGAAATTTTCCACGCTCTCTAGCAGAAGTGATCTGTATTTGCGAAATTGAAGGCGACTTAAGCCTTTTTGTGCCCATGATGGCGGTTGAAGATCGGTCGGTGGAAGCTCATGATGAGCCGAAAAATAGTCGGCCATCCAATGGAATAGCTCTAGACTAGGTGCATGCGAATGATGTAAAGGACTATTCAGCCATTGATGCAATTGCTGCCAATCCGCTTTGTCGAGACTTAGTAATGCAGCGTCGAGGAGATTGTGTGCAAGCATTTGGGTAATTATGTATGTGTCTATTAGCCTATTTATCGAATCACAAACTACACACTTTTTAATAGTATTGTCTTAATTTATTGATTTGATCATGTACTTTTTCAAATTTACTGCTACACAAATTTGATTTTTTGTGCTTGTTTTCCCTTTTGCGTAACAGCATATTTGTACCGTGAAAGAACCACATATTCCAGGTCGCTTCTTTCCGGCTTTGTTAAACGCTCAATCATCTCCTACCATGGACAGATCTATACGCTACCTTTTTCTACTGCTTCTTACATCACTATTCTTCGGAAATCTGGCGAGCCAGTCTTGCCTAAATGTGGAATACATCAACTTCGTTGAGTGTCAGCCTACTTCTGAGGGGACTTTAGCTACCATAACTGTTATTGTTACACCTATCGATACGACACAACAGGGCCAATGGCAAGTAATCGAAGGCTCGGAAGGTGGCCAATTCGGTGTACCCACGCAAATAACGGTAGAATTGGAGGACCTCGCCACCCAGCTCTTTTTACAGGTCCAGGAACTTGATAATCCAGATTGCGTAGGCTTCCTGACCATCGCAAACCCGTGTTTCAATAGTTGCCCTTTGGATTTTGCCGTCCAATCAATCACACCAGGTGCCTGCGATGGCTCCCCGACTGGGATTTTGGAATTTTCAGTAGACAACGTTTCTCCACCCTTTGTAATCGAAGTTTACGGACCACAAGGTTTCGTGGCTACCCTAGAAGACGCTACTACGCTTACTGGTGTGGCGACGGGTGTTTATTCGGCCATATTGTATGATGTGACTGATCTGTGCCAGGAGACTATTCAGTTCTTCGTACCTATCGAAGATTCTGACCTCGAAGTTGAAATATTCGCTACTCCTAATCCGGGTGGTGGTGTACTACTCACTGCTGTACCTTCTGGAGGTGTGCCGCCCTACGACTATATCTGGACTGATGGTAGTGTCCTTCAATCGATTGTAATTACCCAGCCTGGAGATTATGTCGTACAGGTTTTCGATGCCGGTAACTGTAGTGCTGAAGCAGGGTGGGTTCAAGAAGAAGAGGTCTGTCTGCTGGTCGAAGCCAATATCACCGATGCAGACTGCGGCCAGAGTAATGGCGCTATCGATATCACGCTTCCCCCCGATACGGATGGCGTATCGTTTAGCTGGAGCAATGGTCAGCAGACAGAAGATCTAATCGATGTACCTGCAGGTATCTACACCCTTACGATCAGCAATGGGGTATTGTGCACACAAGTCAATGACTATCTCGTAGGTTTGAATGGGCCAACTGTTGATTTATCATTTGCAACGATTTTCAATCCGTGTGCCTTGATGCCCGGACCTGCGGAAGTCCAAATAAATTATCCAGACGGGCAGACACCGGGCTCGCAGCAAGTGATTTGGGTAAACACTGAAACTGGCGATACACTGGCCGTAGACCCTACAGAGTTTTATCCAGATGAGGCTGGCGACTACCAGGTGTATGTCAACTTCCTCGATCAACCTGATTGCAACTACACCGAGATAGTCAGCTGGAATGGACCCACTTTTGAAATTGTACAGGATGATTTCTTCCAAGATTCGATTCCCTGCTTCGGAGAATTTTACTACTTCGAGTTTAATGGAGAATTTATAGTTGCAGAGCTTACCCTGCCAGATGGTTCGACTATTATATCTGAAGGTTTTGATGCGTATACCTATGGCCCTGGCCTCTACATCGCAACACCATTAGAAGATATCTGCCCAGGTCAAGATGATTTCGAGCTCATAGACTCGATTTTGGTCTTACCCGAAGATGTCGAATGCGAAACCCTAAGCGGTACCGTTTACATAGATGCCAACGGTGATTGCACGCTACAAACTGACGAGCAGCTTTTGGGCAGCCGCCTCATCAAGATTACCAATACAACGACTCAAGCAGAGTTCTACGCTTACACAGACCTCGACGGTGAATGGACGGCTACCTTACCCCTGGCCAGTTATGAGCTTGAAGTACTACTCGATAACACCCTCTTCGAAAATTGTCTGCCGCTGACTACAGTCGATATCAGTAGTGGTATACCCGCAGATGATATAAATCTGGGCATACAACCCACTGGTGATCTCTGCCCGCAACTAACTGTCAATCTGACCATCCCGCTTATTCGTCGCTGCTTTTTTAGCAACATTTGGGTGTATTATGAAAATACCGGAACGGTAACGGCCGAAGACGCACAGATCATTGTCGATCTGGGTGATTGGACAGATGAGATTAGCCAAAGTGGATTTGGTATACCCTACGATAGTATCGTACCAGGTGCAGCACCGGGCGATCCGACCCTGGTGTATTTCAGCGTGGGCGATGTGCCTCCATTCGGTACAGGCAATGTCAGCTTATTGGTCAAGACCTGCAACCCTGATATACCGCTCGGTGCAGCAGTTTGCGTGCGCGCTATGGGGCTACCCAACAATCCTTGTCCGCCAGCTGATAATGCCTGGGGTGGAGCCAGCCTGCGCGTAGACGGGCGTTGTACGGACGAAGGTGAAGTTAGCTTCAAGATCACCAATGTCGGTCTGCCCATGCTCGGGGAATTAAACTACGTGATCACCGAAGATGCCGTCATGCTTAGACAGGAAGAAGTGCCTGGTAATCAGTTAGATAACGAACCTTACTTTGATCAGTTTGACGCTACTGGAGCAACTTACCACATACTTGTAGACCAAGAGCCTAATCATCCCGGCTTGACTATGCCGACTGCATTCGTAGAAGGCTGTACCAGCGGCAACGACCAAGATGCTACTTACGGTTTTGCCCTTCAAATTCCGCCAAATAGCGATGCGTTTTGGGTGGACGAAGATTGCCTGGAGGTCATCGGTGCCTACGATCCCAACGACAAGTTGGCCGAGCCACGCGGTTATGGCGACGATAACTTCATAGAGCCCGGCGTACCCGTCGAGTATACCATCCGTTTCCAAAATACGGGTACCGATACAGCTTTCAACGTATTCATTCGCGACACCTTGCATCCACTACTCGACCCGAGCACCATCGAGCTGGGCGCGGCCAGTCACCGCTTCCGGGCCGACATCGATACAGCAGGTGCCATCAACTTCTTTTTCGACAACATCATGCTACCCGATAGCTTCGTCAACGAGCCCGCCAGTCACGGTGCCGTTAGTTTCACTATACTACCAAAAGCGGGTATACAACCGGGTACACCCTTTACCAACCGGGCTGGTATTTACTTCGACTTTAACGAGCCTATCATCACTAATGACTATTTACTCACTATCGAGCAAGACTTCATTTCCACCAGCATTTTCGAGTGGTCGCCCCGTGCTACCGAGCTGAGGGTTTACCCCAACCCCACGCAGGGGCCAGCCTGGATCGAGCTGCCAGATGCTATATTCGGCCAGGAGCTAGAAGTAACGGTCATCGACATGCTAGGTCGTCAACAACTGCTCTATACCTACGGGCCAACTACCGAGCGGCCTGGCATCGATCTTGGACAATTGGCGCAAGGGTGGTATGTATTACAGCTGCGATCCGGTGGAGAGTTGCTGGGTGTTGGCCGGGTGCTATTGGAGTAGAAGTGTTTTTATTTTTAGACTTCCGCAGGTAGATACCTTCCCAAAAAACCAAACTCAATATATTAGCTGAGGTCACCCCATAAATGATGGTTTGCTATTTTATTTAGTTGAAAACTCTGTTTTCAACTAAATAAAATAGCAAACCAAATGTTATTGGCCGTCGAAAAAGCCCGAAGGGATTTTGAGACGGCCTCAGTCTTTTTAAAATCCAATAAAATTAAAGCTACCTTCGCGCCAAATTAGGTGAAGTAGTAGTGTGCAAGTGGCCATTTGTAGGTGCCACAAAAAGGGAAAGCGCTCAGATTCATCAATTTATAAGGCGGTGTTTTCCGCTCCAAAAGATGAATCATGAATAATTTTGAGGCCTGTGGTCTTGAGCCGCAAATACTGCGCGCTATCGAAAAATTGGGCTTTGAACAACCTACTCCTGTACAAGCTCAGACCATTCCTATTATTCTTAAGCGCGAGCAAGATTTGATTGCCCTCGCCCGAACGGGAACTGGAAAGACGGGTGGCTTTGGCCTGCCTATTGTACAGACGGTCGAAAAGGAGGGAGGTGTACAGGCCCTTATACTCTGTCCGACTCGCGAGCTTTGTCTTCAAATAGCTCGCGATCTCAAGGACTTTTCCAAATTCAGGAAAGGTATTTTTTGTGTAGCGGTTTATGGAGGTGCACCCATAGGTGAGCAGATTCGGGCTATAGAAAACGGGGCTCAAATCGTTGTCGGTACACCCGGCCGCACGCTCGATCTCATCAAACGCAAGAAGCTAAAGGTAGAGACCGTCAGCCAGCTCGTCCTCGACGAAGCCGACGAAATGCTCAACATGGGCTTTCAGGAAGAGCTCGATGCTATACTCGAAGCTACACCCAAAGAGAAGCGGACTTATCTGTTCAGTGCGACCATGCCGAAAGAGGCCCGCAACATGGCCGAAAAGTATATGAGCGATCCCTACGAGCTGAGTATGGGGCACAAAGACGCAGGCAACTCCAAGATCGTGCATCGCTTCTACCAGGTCAAGAGTGCGGATAGGTTCCGATTGCTTCAGATGCTCATCGAGTTAGAGCCTGATATCTATGGCGTCGTCTTTTGTCGCACCCGCCGTGAAGTCGACAATATTGCCGAAGACCTACGCACTTCCGGCTTGGTGACGGCCGCCATCCACGGTGATCTTAGTCAGGCACATCGCGATGAGGTCATGGCGAAGTTCAGAGATAAGCGAATTCGTCTGTTGGTAGCAACTGATGTAGCAGCGAGAGGTCTCGATGTGCAAGACCTTACGCATGTTATCAACTACCAAATGCCCGACTCACCCGAGGTCTACGTTCACAGATCAGGTAGAACCGGGCGCGCTGGTAAGGAAGGTATTTCACTAGCCATCATCAATGGTCGGGAGAAACGCAAAATACAAGCGGTTGAAAAGCATACCGGCATACAGTTCGAGCAAGGCAAACTGCCTACTGCCGAAGAAGTCTACCGCACCCGTGTACTATCTTATGCGCAGCGAGCTTTGAGTTATTCTTCTACTGATGAACGCCTCAGCCGAATACTCAAATCTGAGGTCGTTGACTTATTCAAAGGAATGAGCCGGGCCGATCTGATCGAGCAATTCACGGCTTTGGCTCTCTCTGACCTCAGCCAAAAATATGCTGACCGGGGTGATTTAGAAGCTGTTTCCGATACGAGACCCGAGAAAAATCGCAATATCGATTATACCCGCTTTTGTATTCGCATGGGGCGCAAAAATGGTTTGAGTGTCAATCAACTTATCGGTATGATTAACCGAAAAGTTCCTGGAAAGAAGATCGCAATAGGAAAGGTCGATATTCAGGCCAATCTCAGCTTCTTCGATGTCGATAGTCGTTCTGCTGATCTGATCGAGCGTTCGCTGGCAGGTGTGGTAGATAAAGGTATATCCCTCGACATTCAAAGATATGGAGCGGGTGAAAGTGGCCGAAAGCCCAAGACCAAATTCATCAAAAGAGGATTTAAGAAGAAGCCTAAATTCAAGAAGAAAAAGAAGAAAGGCGTCAAGAAGGCGAAGTGGTAAATCTCAGTTTTTAGCGCATAGCGAAATCGAATCCCTTCTTAAGCAAGTCTACCATTTCGTGAGTCAGCTGACCCGGGCCACTCAGTCTGATCTGATGTCTCCACTTATTGCCAGTGGTGAGGAGATTTCTTGTACTTTTGGAGAAAAGAGACAAGATATCAGAAACAAGAGACTACATGGCTTGGGTCACGGTTTATAGAGCCCATATTTCAATGCTGCTTGTAAACTTCTATCTAACGATGACTTTGGTTCTAGCTACTATGCGACTTGAATGGCTGTTTTCTCTTACTTCAAGAATGTATAGTCCAGCATTTTGAGGTGCAGTGCGGTCATTACTCGAGTGCTGTACAGTAGTGCGGCCATCTGGCGTGAGCCATCGATAGGTATAATTGTTGAGGTCGAGCTCTTCTAGCCCGAGGATACTGAAATTTTGAAGCGGTCTTAAGGGATTTGGATAAATAGCGATTTCTTTAGAGAGATCTTCGACTACATGGGTGCTCGACGGTCCCTGATACCTAATGGCGATAGCATCGAGATCAAAACCGCTACTGGGAAAAGGCGTTGGCCAGGGATCGTTGATGGGGCGGTTTTCCGAATCAAAAGTAGGTTGGTTAACGCGGCCAATAATATCTATAATTCTGACATGTGTAATGGCTGAAACATCTAGGTCAGGTTCACTTTCGAGTATAGAAAAATCAAAAGGCGTACCGGACTGCCCTTCGTACTTTCCGGCCAAGCCGTCTAAATTGTCTTGTTGAATAAGGCCGAAAGTGCCGAGTTGAGTCGTAGTATCAGTTAGGCTGGCATTGGGAAAACGAAAGAAGTTTTCTCCGTCGCTACTGATTTCTAAAAAGGCTAATTCTAGGAAGAATCCGTTTCCGCTGGCGAATCCATTTTCGAATACAGCGACATCCCACCCGGGACCGTTTTCGAGTGCAGGGTCGAAAGCATACGTTGCGGTACCTTCTTCTCCTAAGCTGACTACGACTAGATCGGCTGGTCCGGCAGCATCTTCCGGAGTTCCAACGTCTGCCAGGCCAAGCTGTAAAGAGTCCGTTTGCTGAGGCCCGCGCTCGATAGTCGGCGTTTGTCCCCAACCGATGATGGTAGGGTCTATTGGGCTGATGCCTTCATCTGTGGGGAATTGAGCAAAAGTTGAAGAATATTTCAGAAGCAGAAGGATGATCCATAAATAGCGCATAACACAAAAATAAAAGCCCCCTTTAGCCAATCGGCCAAAGGGGGCTTTTATTTTTGTGTCAGCATTTTCTACATCATGCCGCCCATGCCACCTGGCATACCGCCACCTGGGCCCATTGGGGATTCAGGCTCTGGCTTGTCGCTGATCACACACTCGGTGGTCAGGACCATACCGGCAATACTGGCTGCATTCTCGAGGGCGATGCGGGTCACTTTAGTTGGGTCGATCACACCGGCCTTCTTGAGGTCTACGAACTCGTCGGTGCGAGCGTTATAGCCGTGGCTGCCTTTGCTGTTGATGACCGTTTGAAGAATCACGCTGCCTTCTACACCAGCATTGTCAGCGATGGTACGTAGCGGAGATTCGAGTGCCTTGCGAACGATCTGAATACCGATATTTTGGTCTTCATTGTCGGCATTCATTCCGTCGAGTGCACTGATGGCGCGAACGAGGGCTACACCACCACCGGCTACGATACCTTCTTCTACAGCTGCGCGAGTTGCGTGGAGGGCATCGTCTACGCGATCCTTCTTCTCCTTCATTTCCACCTCTGTAGCTGCACCTACATAGAGTACCGCAACACCACCGGCCAGCTTAGCCAGACGCTCCTGAAGCTTTTCGCGGTCGTAATCGCTGGTGGTTGTATCGATTTGCTGCTTGATCTGGTTGGTGCGGCTGGTGATTAATTCCTCGTCGCCACCACCGTTTACGATAGTGGTATTGTCCTTATCGATGGTGATCTTCTCGGCTGTACCCAGCAGATCGAGGGAAGCATTTTCCAGCTTGTAGCCCTTCTCTTCGCTGATGACCGTACCACCAGTTAGGATGGCGATATCTTCGAGCATGGCTTTGCGACGGTCGCCGAAGCCGGGTGCCTTCACAGCTACAACTTTAAGCTGTGCACGCAAGCGGTTGACCACCAATACACCCAGCGCCTGAGACTCGATATCTTCAGCGATGATCAGCAGTGGGCGGCCACTCTGAACTACATTTTCCAGAATAGGCACGATATCCTGCATGTTGCTGATCTTCTTGTCGTGGATCAGAATGTAAGGATTCTCGTACTCGGTGACCATATTGTCGGGGTCAGTCACGAAGTATGGGCTGAGGTAACCTCGGTCGAATTGCATACCCATCACCTCTTCTACGTAGGTATCAGTGCCTTTTGCTTCTTCTACGGTGATGACACCGTCTTTGGTGACACGCTTCATCGCGTCGGCGATCAGGGAACCGATCTCGCTGTCATTATTCGCGGAAATAGCAGCAACTTGCTCGATCTTGCTGAAGTCATCACCGATTACCTCTGACTGATCGTTGAGGTGTTCGATTACGACTTTGGTTGCTTTATCGATACCGCGCTTAAGGTCCATAGGGTTAGCACCAGCGGTTACGTTTTTAAGACCTGCTTGAATCATGGCTTGTGCCAATACAGTAGCTGTCGTCGTACCGTCACCGGCAATATCGGCGGTCTTGCTGGCCACTTCCTTGACCATCTGTGCGCCCATATTGCTTACTGGGTCTTCAAGTTCGATCTCTTTGGCTACAGTTACACCGTCTTTGGTAACTTGAGGTGCACCGAATGATTTTTGGATTACGACATTACGACCTTTGGGTCCTAAGGTTACTTTGACGGCATTTGCCAATGCATCGACACCGTCACGCAGCTGCTCGCGGGCAGTGCGGTCAAAGCTAATTTCTTTAGCCATTGTTGGTTAAAATTTTAGATTTTTGAATTTGGTAGGCTGAGGAGTTATTGAGGGGCACTCTTAGACGACAACCAAAATGTCGTCTTCGCGCATGATGAGGTAGTCTTCCCCATCGATATTGACCTCTTGCCCGGCGTACTTGCCATAAAGGACGGTATCGCCTTTGGCTACGGTCATTTCGTTGCCGTCCTTACCAGGTCCTACTGCAATTACTTCGCCACGTTGGGGCTTTTCTTTGGCGGTGTCAGGGACGATGATTCCACCTTTCGTTTTTTCTTCAGCCGCAGCTGGCTTTACGATAACGCGATCGTTGATCGGCTTCATAGGAGCTTTTTTAATTTGTGATTGGGTGATGTTGAAAGTAATGGAGACCCAACCGCTAAATGGGTTTTGTCTTCCACCTGCGGAAGTGCGAATTTTGTGCCAAAGGAAGAAGGGCTGACGTTCTGGCAGGAGAGATGTTAGACCGCTCGCCTTTGGCTCGCTGTGAGACATTAGACCGCTCACTTCGTTCGCTGCAAGACACGAGACCGCTCGCCTTTGGCTCGCTTTTAGACTCTAGACCATTCGCTGCGCTCATTGCGAGACTTTAGACCGCTCGCCTTCGGCTCGCTATAAGACTTTAGATTGGCGAGCTCCTCGGAGGCGTGCGCGACCAAAGGAGTGCCTCCTCCTATGTGTCGAGCAGCCACCTACCACCCTAAATCCTTCTCAGACAGTAGATATCCGCTCTCCATTTTAGGCCATTCAATCCCGACACTCGGATCATCGTATCGCATTCCACTTTCAGCGGCTTTATGGTAGTAATTGTCACATTTATAAGCGAAGGTTGCCGAATCGGTGAGCACCAAATAGCCGTGTGCAAAACCTCTCGGAATAAAAAGCTGTACATGATTTTCAGCACTCAGCTCCAAAGCGTACCACTGCTTGTACGTCGGCGAATCAGGTCTTAGATCAACAGCCACATCGTATACACTGCCCATTAGGCACCGCACCAATTTTGCTTGAGCAAAATCTGCCTTCTGAAAATGTAGGCCGCGTAGCACACCTTTTGTCGATTTAGCTTGGTTGTCTTGTACGAACTTTGTGTCGAGCCCGGTCGCCTCCTGCCATTTTTGCTGATTGAAGCTTTCATAGAAGTATCCCCGATCGTCTCGAAACACGGTCGGCTCTACGATAAATAATCCATCGATAGGTGTGGTGCGAATAGTCATACGGCGCGCTTACCTTTGAGCCACAAAGAAAGCAATAATGTCAGATTGGCTCTTTTTTGTACGCATGGGCCTGGTGCACATCTTAGATTTCGGGGCGTACGATCATATTCTTTTTCTCATAACGGTATGTGCCACTTTCCGGCCAAAAGACTGGCGGCCGCTGCTGGTGCTGGTTACGGCTTTTACTATTGGGCATGCCTTGACCATTTTGCTGGCTGGTCTATATGGCAGTGCGCTTTCACAGCCTGTGACCGAGTGGTTAGTCGGCTTAACGATTGTACTCGGAGCGATTTATAACTTGGCTTTCTCAGAGCAGTGGCATAAGAAGCATCGATATCTGAATTACCTGATTGCCGTGGGCTTTGGCCTTATTCACGGACTGGCCTTCAGTGGGGTGTTTCGCGCTTTGGCCTTTGAAGGTGGTGATTTGCTTGGCGTATTGCTGGGCTTTAACTTGGGTGTGGAGGCTGGGCAGCTGGCGGTGGTGGCCTTGATATTTTTAGCGACTTACTTGGTGGTAGAGGTTTCTGAAGTGCCATTTAAATACTGGCGAGTTGGCATGTCAACTTTAGCTTTGCTTGCAGGGGTATGGATGACTCTAGATCGCTGGCCCTTTTGACTAGCGAGCTCATCGGATGCGTGCGCGACCTTAGGAGCGCCTCATCCTATGTGTCGAGCAGCAGCAGACCTACCACCCTCTATACCTCGGCAATTCCTTCAACCCCAGCAACCTCAAATACACGATCAGCTGCCCGCGGTGGTGTGTCACATGATCTTGGAGCAGCCACGCGATGACGCGTTTCGATTTGGGGCCTGCAAAAAACTGGACCATCGTATCGAATCCGCCTGGAGGTACTGCTTTAATGGCTTCTTCCGCAAAAGAAAATGCCTGTTCCAGCTCTTGTTTGATTTCTTCTATGCTTAGTTCCTTGTCATCCAAGTGGATGAAGATGGCCTCTTTATCAAAGCTGTCGGGTTGGTATTCCAGATATCGACCTGATAAGAAGTACATATTCTTGGCTATGTGCGTAAGCTGCCCGCGCAAGCTCATCTGATCAGGGGTGGGTCGGTAGTCGAGGTCGAGGGTGTCGGCTAGTTCTACGAGTTCGAAGAGGTAGGCTTTAGAGTTGTCCCACTTGGTTTGCCATTCGCCTAGGTCAATTTTTTGGGCGCACGCCCAATAAGGAATGAGACCGAACAGTAAAATCAGTACTTTCATACTACAAATATTGCCAAAATATGGGTGAAGAGATCACCACGGCAACGGGTTGGCCCCTCATAGGACTCATTGTAGCATCCATTATATTCGTCGTGCTAGCGTGTGGTCGATGGCGGTGGCACCCCTTGTTGGCCCTATTGCTAGCGGGCTTAGGATTGGGTTTAGCCGTGGGCTTACCTCCGGCAGCAGTCATAGATTCCCTCAAGAATGGGTTTGGGGGTATTCTAGCCTCTATTGGCTTGGTGGTCATTTTTGGTGCCATCATCGGGGTGGCCCTGGAGCGTTCTGGGGCAGCACTTCGATTGGCCGATATGATCTTGGGCCTCGTAGGGCCGAAAAAGCCAGTACTCGCCATGACGCTCATTGGGGCGGTAGTCAGCATTCCGGTCTTTTGCGACACGGGTTTTATAGTCCTCAGTCGACTCAATCGGTCGGTGGCCGGGCGAACGGGTGTTGCCCAGGGGACTTTGGTGCTGGGCTTGGCCGGTGGGCTCTACACCACCCATACCCTCATACCGCCCACGCCCGGGCCATTGGCCGCTGCCGATCAGCTTGGGGCCGTCGATTATCTGGGCACCATCATGTTGATAGGTTTCTTATTGGCCTTACCGGCCATTCTCGTTGCCTGGTATCTGGCCAGACGCTGGGGGCCACAATTGGATATAAAAGACGTGGAGCAGGCCATTCAGCCCAGGCCCGAGCAAGGATTACCCAGCAGATGGGCTTCGGTCACTCCTATATTTTTGCCGATTGTACTTATTGCCGTTGGTACGACTCTGCGCTTTTTCAACTTAACGGAAGGGCTTTATGCTTATCTTCAGATCATAACAGACCCGACCATCGCCCTGCTTCTAGGGGTATTGTCTTGTTGGCCGCTGGCGGAGGGCCGCTCGTGGTCTGATTTGATGGATTGGACTTCCGCAGGTGGTCGCCTGGCCGGTCCTATATTGATTCTTACTGGTGCTGGTGCCGCTTTTGGTGCCGTTTTGAAAAGTACAGAGCTAAGACTCACCATCGAGAGTTGGCTGGCTGGCGAAGCCCCCTCGGGTCTGCTCTTGCTGATCGTTTCTTTCTTGGTGGCTGCCCTACTCAAAACCGCCCAGGGTAGTTCGACCAATGCCATTCAGATTTGTGCCGCCCTCATGGCCGGTATCGCCATACCCGCCGGTTTCGACAAACCGCTAGAGTTGGCGCTGCTCATTGGCGCTATCGGTGCTGGTGCTATGACCGTCTCTCACGCCAACGACAGCTACTTTTGGGTCGTCACAGAGTTCGGAGGCATCGACCTGCGGAAGTCCTATACCAACTATACGGTTATGACGGGGGTACAAGGGTTGGTGGTGTTGTTAGCGGTGTTGTTTTTGTACACCTTACTCTTATAAAAAAAGCCCTCCACGCAACGCATCGAGGGCTCTTTAAACAGAAGTATTTTCGATTTACTCTTCCACAATCTCCATCGTCAGCGTAGGCATGACTTCTTTGTGGAGTTTGAGGGTCAGCTCGTAGCTACCGATCTCCTTGGCCGTTTCGGGCAGGACGATCTTCTTACGCTCGACTTCGATACCGAACTGCTCTTGAAGAGCTTGTACAACTTGTAGTTGAGTGATGCTACCGAATATGCGGCCACTGCTACTTGCCTTGGCACCGATCTTAAGCGTCTGGCCTTCTGCTTTGGCGGCCATGGCTTTATAATCGTCCAAACGCTTTTGCTCTTGCGCCTCCTCGCGGCGAGTCATCTCTGCCAAACGACCGAGGTTAGACTTGCTAGCGATGATCGCCAATCCACGTGGGATGAGGTAGTTGCGCCCGAAACCAGGCTTTACCGTTATTACTTCGTGCTTATCGCCGACCTTGTCGACGTCTTTCAGCATGATTACTTGCATGATTAGTAATGTTGTTGTCCCGACCTTTTGGGGAGGTTCCCCGTTTACAGCCGGTTAGAATGAGAAATGGTACAAGGTATTGGGTATTAGGTACGAGGTACGAGGTACCTTATTAAGGAGTACCAAGTACCTTATACCAAGTACCTTTTACTTTAGTAAGTCCGTCACATACGGCAGCATAGCCAAATGCCTCGCCCGCTTGATCGCAGTAGACACTTTGCGCTGGTACTTCAGCGAGTTGCCACTGATACGGCGAGGCAGAATCTTGCCTTGCTCATTGACGAAAGACAACAAGAAATCTGGGTCCTTGTAGTCGATATATTTGATACCGTAACGCTTGAAACGGCAATATTTTCTGCGCTTCTGGCCAATTTTAGGATTGGAAAGAAACTTGATATCATCACGACTTGCCATCGAATTTTATTTTTTGGTTATTGGAATCTACTCTTCTTCTTCCTTGCGAGATTCGGCATCTCCGCTTGGTACGCCGCTTACGCTGGGTGCGTCGCTTTGCTTGCGGCTTATGCCGTGGGCAGTAGCCTCGGCTTTGGCCGATTTGCTCTGCTTAGCGCGCTTGGCTTTGCCGATCTTACCATTGCGCTTGTCTTCGTTGTACTGTACACCGTACTTATCTAGGGTGACAGTCAGAAAACGCATAATGCGGTCGTCGCGGCGCATGGCCAGCTCGAAGGGTTGAATAAATACGCCGTTTTCGGCGGTGTACTCTATGCTGTAGTAGACTCCGGTATTGCGCTTCTTGATCGGGTAGGCCAAGGTGCGCAGACCCATCTCGTCGACAAAGACGATCTTACAGCCTTCTTGCTGTAAGTGGTCTACGTACGCCTGAGCCGTCGTTTTGATTTCGTCCCCCGACAGCACTGGGTCTACGATAAATGTAGTCTCGTAATGTCTCATTGGATTCAGTCGTACTGAAGTGATGAAATATGATTAGTTCGCTTTGGTTTTCGTCGTTTTCTCAGAAAACGACGAAAAGCGAATTTGGCTCTGTTTAGCTAGTGCTTTCCAAAGCGGGCGCAAAGGTAGGAAAAGTAATTGAGAATGTTCCTTTTGTTTAAGATCAAAGTATCGCAATAACACTTTTCTTAAATACACCAGCTTCCGAGGCAATGATCTTATCAAAGCAGAGTGATAGAAATCGCTATCTTTTGAAACTACTACAATGTCAAAATCTAGTAATTCGAGGATTTCGTTATCTGTAGTCTCATAACCTTTTGGTAGATCTCTGGCATGCTGTGCAGTATGTCCAGCGTTTTCAAAAACACTGCACAATCTATATGGAAGCTGCGCATCGATAAAAAATCTCATACGCTAAGTGGAACAACGACTTTGTTTTCATTCGCAACTAATAGCAGATTCGCATAAGCAATACACGCCCTAAAATCATCTCGCTCTAGACCTGGAAACTCTTCGATTAAATCTTCTATAGAATCGCCACCGGCCATATAGTCTAGCATAGCCGACACCATGTACCTGGTGTTGCGTATGGTAGGCTTGCCGTGGCAAATTTCAGGATTGAGTGTGATGCGGTCTAGGAGCGGCGATCTTTTCATTACACATAAAGATACTATCGAAAAATATAACGTTTGGTTGGTAAATCCAGTTTGGGGAGACTTAGGCCATTTTTATTACTTTAAAAATAAAAATATATGTAAAATTCCGACACTGCTTTTTCGTATTAATACTTTATAAATATGTAAATAATTTTCATACAGTACTTTAAAATTTAAAATCATTACAACCTACAAACATATGTTCATACAAAGTGGTATTTGAAAGCTTTCATGGCTCGTGCTAAGCCTATACTATTGCAATAACAAACGTGCATTAAAATGACTGCTACAGCCCCGAATCCACTTATATCGGACGCCGATCAGAAAGACATCGAAGAGCTGGAACGCCGCATCATGGCCTATCAAACCGGGCGTGAAGATGAAGAGCGTTTTAAACACTACCGCCTCACGCGCGGCGTATATGGTCAGCGTCAGTCGGGGGTACAGATGTTTCGGACCAAAATACCTTTCGGTCATATCACCCCCGATCAGTTGGTGGCCATGGCCGACATCAGCGAAAGGTATACCAACGGCAATCTTCACCTCACTACTCGCCAAAATATACAGCTGCACTACGTCAAGCTGGCCGACAGCTCCGACGTCTGGCGCGACCTGGCCGAAGCTGGCATGACCGCCATGGGGGCTTGCGGAAATACGGTCAGAAACATTACCGCTTCACCGCTAGCGGGTATAGACCCCAAAGAACCCTTCGATATTACGCCTTATGTACAGGCTACCTTTGAATACTTCCTGCGCAACCCGATCTGCCAGGAAATGGGGCGCAAGATCAAGCCGGCCTTCAGCAGCAGCGAGAAGGATTCGGCCTTTACCTACTTCCATGATTTTGGGCTCATACCCAGAATTCAGGATGGTAAGCGCGGATTCAAGGTCGTGTTGGGTGGTGGACTCGGTGCCGTGAGCATGGTCGCACAAACGGCCTATGAGTTTTTGCCCGAAGATCAGCTCATTCCGTTTATGGAGGCGGGCATTCGCGTATTCGACCGCTATGGCGAGCGCGAAAAACGTATGAAGGCACGCATGAAGTTCTTGCTCAAGAAACTGGGTCTGGAAGAGCTCATGCGCCTGATCGAAGAAGAGCGCACCGCCGTACCACACAAAAGCTACCCCATCGATACGGGCTGGCAGCCTTACACAGGGAATATACCCGGCGATAATTTCCCGGAGACAGATACCGCAGAGCCCGCGCTCTATCAGCAGTGGCTGGATACCAATGTAATCGAGCAAAAGCAAGGGGGCTATCGCGCCGTAGCCATTCGCGTACCGCTCGGCAATTTAGCGGCTGAACAGACCCGCCTTTTGGCCAAAGTCATCAAAACCTACGCGAGCGAAGACGTTCGCATCACCATCAATCAAGGGCTACTACTCAGGTACGTCCCACCCTCAGCCTTACCACATTTATTCAACGGCCTCTATGCCCTCGATCTGGCCCTTCCGGGTTTCGATAGCACGGCCGATATCACCTCTTGCCCGGGTACGGATACCTGCGCCCTCGGCGTTACCAAAAGCACCAGCTTGGCCGTGCGGCTCGAGCAGCTGGTCTTCGAGGAGTTTCCCGATTTGGTTGGGTCGCGGGCCATCCGTATTAAAATTTCCGGCTGCATGAACTCATGTGGTCAGCACATGGCCGCCAACATCGGCCTGCACGGTAGCTCCATGCGATTGGGGCCGCGTATCGCGCCAGCTATGCAGGTCGTAGTAGGTGGGGGCATTGCACCCGACGGCCGCGGATTTATTGCCCAAAAAGTTATCAAATTACCTACGCGACGCGTGCCCGAGGCCGTGCGCATTCTCTTTAAAGACTACGAAGAGCAGGCCGAAACCGGTGAGTACTACAACGATTATGCACTGCGCAAAGGCAAAAAGTATTTCTATACCCTGCTCAACGATCTGGCCGACACCAAGACGCTGACCGATCTCGATTTCCAGGATTGGGGCATGGACGAAGAATACAAGCAAGAAGTCGGGGTAGGGGAGTGCGCCGGTGTCAGCCTCGATCTGGTCAGCACCATTCTTCAAGATGCCCAAGAAAAGGTAGAAGCAGCCCGCATGTCGCTGGGCGGCCAGGCCTGGTCTGATGCGCTTTACCACTCCTATTCTGCCATGGTCATCGGTGCCAAAGCCCTCCTCCTCGCCGATGATCGCAAGTGCAACACCCAAAAGGGTATACTCAAAGACTTCGATGAGCATCTGCTGCCTCGCCACGCCGATGAGTTGGTTCATATTTTGCACTTCCGCAGGTGGAGTGCTTCCTCCGAAAGCGCGACATCCCGTGTTCTTTCCAGTGGAAAGAAAGCGGGACGGGACACCTCCCCTCGTCAGCCAAGCCGCCCGCCAGCCCCTCGTCAGCCGAGTCGCCCGCCCGCCCCTCGTCAGCCGAGCCGCCCGCCCGCCCCTCGTCAGCCGAGTCGCCCGATAGGGCCTCGTCTGACGAGTAGTGAGCACGAGCCTCCCACCCTCTCCGCTCTCGTCCTCTCCATAAAACAGCAAGAACCCACTCACGAATTCGCCCTTGCCTATCATTCCATAGCGGAGCGATTCGTTGGTTGGGTACAAGCCACTCGTCAAGCACAGTTAGGAGAAAACGGCACCGACAAACTCGTCATCGATCAATACTACAAAGCCTAAGACCATGACGAAGACAATTAAAAACATAGCCCGCGTCACCTTGGTCGGTGCTGGTCCCGGCGACCCTGATCTCATTACCCGAAAGGGCCTCAAGGCGCTGCATACCGCCAATGTGCTTCTATACGATGCCCTGGTCGCTCCCGAATTACTGGACGAAGTACCCGACCACTGCCTCAAAATCTATGTAGGTAAGCGGGCGGGCAGTCACTACAAAACCCAGAAGGAAATCAACGCCCTGCTCGTGCGGTCTGCCAAGCAATATGGTCATGCCGTCAGACTCAAAGGTGGAGACCCCTTCGTATTCGGTCGCGGCCACGAGGAAAAAGTCTATGCGGAGACGCATGGTATTCCCGTTCAGGTGGTGCCGGGTATTAGTAGCTGTGTGGCCTTACCTGAATTGCAGGGTATTCCGCCTACGAGAAGAGGTGTCTCTCAAAGCTTCTGGGTTATGACGGCCAGCACTCGTGATGGTAGCCTGGCTCCGGACCTGAAGCAAGCTGCCCAATCAAATGCTACCGCTGTGATCTTGATGGGATTGAGTAAGCTATCGGCTATCTGCGATCTTTGGACCTGCGGAAGTCCAAATAAAAATACCCCTATAATGGTTATTCAAAACGGTTCCAGACCTGATGAGCGCGTTTGGACCGGCCGGGTAAATGATCTCGAATTTGCCGATCGTGTGCATCGAGAAAAGGGTAGCGGGCCTGCAATTATTGTCATTGGCGAAGTAGTCGATCTGGCGAATTATCAGAGCTCGGCTATCGGAAATCTTTTTGTCAGAAATGACCATATCGATCAGTTCGGTGGTGGCGCACAAGTTTCATCTACTGCCACTGAATCGTTACCTATTGCCCCGGTAGCCGTCCAAACGCTGTAAGCATGACTGAAGATCGAAATCAACTCTACCCCGTATTTCTGCGTCTCGACCGACTGCGACTGCTCGTTGTGGGTGCAGGTGAGGTAGGTCACGAAAAGCTCAATTTTTTACTTCGCTCCAGTCCCAATGCGAATGTAATGATCGTCGCCCCCTGGATGGGCGAAGAACTGAGGGAATTGCTTGGCAAGCCAATTAAAGAAACACAGCTCGATGGTCATAAGCACGTCATATTTGCTTCCCCTGGAGGTGGGAGCATAGAATGGCAAACCCGACTATTTGAGGAAAAAGATGCCGAGTCAGCCGATATGGTTATCGCGGCTACCAATTTTAAAGAAGTAAATTTGGAAGTCTGGCGAGCGGCCAAGAAATACGGCCGAATCGTCAATGTGGCCGATACACCCGATCTTTGCGACCTTTACCTCGGAAGCATTGTTACTAGAGGGCCACTTAAGATAGCTGTTAGTACCAATGGGCAGTCGCCTACATTCGCTAAGCGCTTTCGCCAATGGCTCGAAAAACAGCTACCCGAAAAGGAAACACCGCAACTCTTATCCAACCTTAAGGTTTTTAGAGATAGATTAAATTGCGACTTTAGCGCAAAAGTTAAAGCCCTCAACGAAGTAACCAGCAGTCTGCTACGAGACTAATATACTTGTCAGACTGACTAACTCAGGACCACATCCGACCATGATACAGGCCGCAAATACTGTCCTTACTGAAGACTGGGTCGCTCAACTCAACGACGATTTCCGCGAGTTGGGCTTTGCCGACCGCATACGAAAGCTATACGATTACTTTCCTGTAGATCAAGTACTTTTTACTTCTTCTTTTGGCACTAAGTCAGTGGTTATGCTGTATTTAGTCTCACAAGCCAATCCCAGGCAAGCAGTCACCATTCTCAATACGGGATACCATTTTCCAGAGACTTTAGCTTATCGCCAGACCCTGCACGAGCTGACAGGCCTGCCTATGCAGGAAGTAAAACCAGACCCTGCTCGCCATAAACTGACGCTTGAATCTGAAATGTGGAACTCAAACTCGGATCGCTGCTGTCACTACAATAAGGTGATGCCACTTCGCGAACTGAAGAAAAGGCACCGCGTCTGGATGTCGGGAGTTCACGCCTATCAGACTATGAATAGGCAAGGCATGGCCATATGGGAGTTAGTTGAAGGTCTCCTTCACTTCCACCCTTTGATTGATATCAGCGAAGGAGAGTTCCTATACCAGTTAGACAAGAATAAACTGCCTCGCCACCCGCTAGAGGCATTGGGTTATGGCTCGATCGGCTGCACGCATTGCACCAGGCCCGGAAAGGGCAGGGCAGGTCGATGGGCTGATAAGAAAAAAGATGAGTGCGGATTGCATCTGTAGGTAAGTTCACTTGCAAGACAAAAACATTAAAGTAAACAGAAATGATCAAGACAGACATCATTATTGTCGGTGCTGGACCGGTAGGGCTTTTCACCGTTTTCGAGGCAGGTCTTTTAAAGTTGAGGTGCCATTTGGTAGATAGCTTAGCACAGCCGGGTGGGCAGCTTACAGAGATTTATCCTAAGAAGCCGATCTACGACATTCCCGGTTACCCATCTGTATTGGCCGGTGATCTCGTAGATAGCCTGATGGAGCAAATTTCACCTTTCAATCCCACTTTCACATTAGGTGAGCGCGCTGAGACTCTTGAAAAAGTAGGTGAAAAAATGTGGCGAGTTACAACTGATAAGGGTACTCAAATGGAGGCACCTGTTGTATGTATCGCAGGAGGTCTGGGCAGTTTTGAACCTAGAAAACCCCCTATCAAAGAATTAAATAAGTATGAAAACGGGAATGGTGTTGCATACATCATTAAAGACCCGGAAGTATATCGCAACAAGCGCGTCGTTTTAGCGGGCGGAGGAGACTCCGCCCTAGATTGGACGATTTTTCTCGCAGAACTTGCCAGCGAAGTGACCCTCGTACACAGACGCCAATCTTTCAGAGGTGCACTAGATAGCGTAGAGAAAGTTATGGAACTCGCCAACGAAGGTAAAATACGCTTACTTACTGATGCTCAAGTAGTTGACGTTTCCGGTGAAAACCACTTGACGTCAGTTACCATCAAACACAAAAGGGAAGGCAGCAGTGAATTAGAAGCAGATGCTTTCATCCCCCTGTTCGGCTTGACCCCAAAATTGGGACCAATAGCCGATTGGGGAGTCGAAATCGAGAAATCTGCTATCAAAGTAGACACTCGTGATTACAGCACCGGTGTTCCGGGCGTGTACGCGGTGGGCGATGTCAATACCTACGAGGGTAAATTGAAACTAATACTCTGTGGTTTCCACGAGGGTACATTAGCTGTTCAATCAGCTTTTCAGTACATTTACCCAGATAAAAAGCTGGCTTTCAAGTACACCACGGTAAATGGTATAGAAGGTTTGCCGGCCGAAGAGCAAGTTGCTGTAGAGGCTTAACTTGCTTTAGCAAATTTTGGGAATCTAAGGTTCTGAAGTCAGATAGACATTCAGTATCAGTCCTCGTTTATCCCCAATCGAAGTAGAATCTTAGATTAAGATCCAGACATGTCTTCTACTACTACACCACCTTTTTCAGTAGTAGTTGGTAGTTCGACACCACCGTCCAGTGGAGGCTGCTCTACTGGTGTGAGAGATATGTTGAGTGCAACTAAGATAGAGATGAACCAAGTAAACATGATAATGTGTTTTTTGCTGAAGTTTTGAATTTGCATCTAAGACACGTTCGTGTCTTAAAGATGAAACAAATGTATGGGCACCAAAATGTAACCCTACTACCAGTTTTAAGGCGATTATCTTTGCTATTTTCCAGTCTAAGAGTTAATTTTTATATATAAATACCTGATAGACACATAAATAAAATTTGTATTTTTCTAACAGAATTCCCGAAATTGTGGCTACTAGTGCACTAAAATCTGGGAATAATGCTACAACTGCAAGAGCTAATTGACTACGTAACTCCTTCGAGCCTGAATCGGATATCTCTTTTTCGCAATTCTGGAAAGGGGAAAAACTCTCTATTATCTAAGCTTTATCAGTCCTTGTCGAACAAGGAAGTACAGACTGATAAAGAGGCAAGTGAAGTACTCTTTGGAAAGGCTCAAGACCTGAGGTATGCGAAGCTCAAGTACCGTTTGAAGCAGCAGCTTATAAATACGGTTTTGATGGTGGAGCCAAAGGAAAAATCTAGAGGAAACTACAATGAGATTTTTACGAACCTTAGAAAGCAGCTATGTGTAGCAGATATTATGCGCAGGGAAAATAAATACTCTGTGGTCTTTGATATCGTCAAAAAGGTTTTTGCGCAGGCACAGAAGGCTGAAATGACTAGTATTTCGCTACATTGTACACAGTTGATGCTCTCTTACTATCACTTTAAAAAGCATGATCTAGCTGAAAGCAAAAAGTATATTGAGCTCGCAAAGACCTTTAATAAGCTCAACAACGCCGAGGTGGATGCTTTTACCAGTTATTTTGAAATGATTGATTGTGTTCTAAACACTCAAATTCCTACCAAAGAGAAGGTTGAAATTGCAGAAACACTTTTGAAAAAGCTGGATGATAAACACAAAGGGGTATCAACCATCGATTTTGATAACCATTACTACTTTATTAAGATATCATCAAAGGCTTATTCAAAGGACTATCTAGCTGTAATGAGCATCTGTGAAGATCAGATAAGAAAGCTAGAAAAGAAGCCATTCTATCCAAGAGCGCATGTTAGAAACTATTTGTTTCAAATCATGAACGCCTCATTGCCAACTAGGGCTTATTCGTCTGGAAAATCTGCCTATGAACGCTTCTTAGAAGAGGTAGATATCGGGAAACGCCCTTGGTTCAGAGCTAAGCAATTTTACATCTATCTTGCTATTCACAGTGAAGATTACAGCTTAGCCTACGATACATGTAATAGTATAATTGACCATAGTAAGTTCAAAGACCAAGCAGAAGACATTAAGGAAAGATTTTTACTATTAAGGGCTTATCTGTACTGGCTCGATAGCATAAATGTTATTCCTGAAGAAAGGAAGTCATTCAGGCTAGGTAAATTCTTGAACGAGATGCCTGAGTTCTCCAAAGACAGATTGAGGTTCAATATTCCCATTTTGGTCATTCAAGTACTGTGGATCATTCATAGAAAAGCCTATGATAAAGCAGATGAACGTCTGACAAGCCTTCAACGCTATGCGGATAGATACCTTAAGAAGATTCCTGATCTTTCCAGGACATATCATTTCTTAAAGGCAATCACTAAGCTTAGAGTAGCTCGGTTCAATCGAACTAGGTTTGAGGAGCGGACATCTGATTTCATGAAAAAGCTCCAAGAAAACCCGAGTACTGCTAATCCAGACGCCATTGAGATAGAAATAGTACCTTATGACCGTTTGTACACGCTTCTTTTAGATCAGTTGGATAATAAACTGCACTAGAAAAGAGATAATTTTGATTGTAAGTATAAATTAAGATGTTGATAATCAATTGTTTAGTTAAATTTTTTAACAACTAATGGCGAATTTCTATAGGATAATTAGCTTTGGTGGGGTAGACTCTTTTACCTCTGGTAAAGCTAATTTTGACTCATTATTATATTATTGTCCACAAATAATCACATGAAAAGCGTACAGTCAGTTTCTAGAATCACAAGTGAGGGGACTTTAACACTATGATTCCTAACTGTCGCATGACGTAGCCGTAACTGATAGGCGTACAGCTACGAAAGACGCCGGTTGACCATTGCAAGTTACAATAGCGATGGCAACCGGCGTTTCTTTTTTTATGTAAACCTTCCATAAATATTCAGGGTTCACCATAAAGTGGATGCTTTTGATCACTTTATAATAGTCGATTGGAGCGCAAGAAATGCGCCAAGTCCTAAAAAACCGACCAAAGATGCCATTTGGGTAGCACAAGGTAAGTCGGATGTTCTCTCTGACCAGGGAAAACGAAATCCTATATACACTAGGTATTATAGAACGAGATACAGCGCATACGTTGCGATAAAACGTCGGTTGTTCGATCTGAGTAGGAGAGGGCAGAAAGTTCTTCTTGGGTGCGATTTTAGCTTCTCTTATCCTAAAGGGCTGGCAAAGGCACTAAGATTGTCGGGAGCACCCTGGCAAGCCATATGGAAAGAATGGCATAGGATAATAGAAGATGACGTTAATAATCGAAACAATCGATTTCAAATGGCCTCAGATCTCAATCGGCGTTTAGGACTTAGCCTAGGGCCATTCTGGGGTGCGCCGAAAGGTGAGAGCGGAATTTTTTTGGGCAGTACTAAAGACTTTAGTTATCCAGTGAGATTGAGAAAAGGTGTTGAACTGCACGAAAAGAGAATAGTTGAAAGTGCACATAGACAGCTGCAGTCTAGTTGGAAGCTGGCCTATATAGGTAGCGTAGGTAGCCAAAGTTTACTGGGCATTCCTTATTTGTATGATCTGCGATTTATGAATCCTAAGCTAAAGGGCAAGGTCCGCGTTTGGCCCTTTGAAACGGGCCTAGAGTACCCGCAGGAGGGTGAGGTCGTTGTTGCGGAAATTTGGCCCTCGCTTATCGAAAGGCCTATGAAAGACGATATACCAGATCGAGAGCAAGTAAAGACCTACATCAAATGGCTAAGACTGGCACAGCAAAATGGAGAGCTTGCTGATTACTTTTCCGGTCCCAAAAAGTCTACTGCTAGAGATCGAAAGCAAATCGTTAAACACGAAGGCTGGATATTAGGTATCCGTTGACTCTTACAACTTACCACATCAACCAATGCCATTTCAGCTTACCTCTGCTGTATTCCATAGTAGGCGCCGGAACTTTAAGTATATCCAGTATGCCAAGAGCTAGCCTGACCCACCGCTTCTTCGTAGGTATCCTACTTAAATAGATATCCGGGCTCAAAAACCACTGCCGGTATCTATCTTCGGGAAAGCGAAACCTGGTGTCTCCAACAGTCCAACTGTTGCCATAAGCTCCGAAAACGTTTTCTGCTCCATATCCTACAGCCAGGTTCAGCCAAACGGGTAGGTTCGATTTAGGAAAAAACGATTTTATGTTGGCACTTAGCCAAATAGACTGATTGTTGTAGTCCTTAAGAAAACGCTCGAATGGATAGTCGCCAAAGCGCTCTCGACTTATGGACCCGAGATTGCTCTGTACATCATCTACTGTGATCGGCCAGTCCGGATGGCCTCTTAAATTATTGCCCACTTTAATGAGTATCCTTTGCTCCTGCCAGAGTATATCCTGAGCTATGAATAGACCAGTACCGAGAGTGTTTGCTCCAACATCTGACCAACTGAAGCCCCACTCCGTTGAAAATCCGTCGAAAACCTCTATGGTACTTTGTATAAGCGTTGACACCCCAATGGCAGTCCATCTGGCAGATGGCCTTTTCATTCCTGCCCATCTAGCCCCAGCGTAGCTCAATCGACTTTGAAAGTATGCAGCATACAAGTGCCCTGCCTTGTCCATTTGCGACCATTCGGGCCAGTCGTTGAATGACCTGAAAGGGCCGGTTTCAAATTCTTTGTACCAGGTCTGGTATAGAAGATAAGTTGAGGTTAAGTACAGGCCAGCACCTACTCCGGCTGCTGTCCAAAAACGGGTATTATCGAAAGTATCGGCTGGCCTCAAAATAGAATTCATCTGATAGCCGTCTAGCGGATCTCTCAGACTGAAATCGATATTTTGTGCCGCAGTTACAGACGTTTTCGTTAGAAGAATCCCAACGATTAAGAGATGAAATGATAGCTTATGAGGCCGATTGAAGAAAAAAATGCGTGGCATAAGCCTGAATTTTGGGATAAAATAGCAGTCGACGAAACTATATATGTATCTAAAATACTATGAAGATTATTTTACAAATAGCTGAAAGATAAAGTTTTATGTGAGAAAAAGAAATTTAAATATTCCAAAAACTTAGCCGATTGTACGTGTCAGTACCTACTTGATCTTGCACATTTGTATTGTCAACGGAAACGACCGTGGCACCACTAACAGATTTTAACCCAAAACGACCAGAGGCTATCTGTGCAAATCAGGCACAAGCAATGTAATCTCATGACAGACGACACGGGGTGGTTTTAATCCCCAAAGATTGGTATGTAGATAGCCTCTCAAAGCTCTTTTCGGGCCGGCTGACCTTGGTCAGCCGGTTTCTTTTTTTAAGAGAAGCTGTAAAAAATAGCCCTTAAAGAACATTAGCTCTATTGTAGGGAGGCTAAAGGTAGTATTTTCCCGCCATGAAACAACAGCTTATTGCACCTTCTTTATTAGCCGCAGACTTTAGGCATTTGGGCGCAGCCATCGATGTAGTAAATAATAGCGAAGCCGACTGGTTCCATTTAGACGTTATGGACGGGCATTTCGTACCCAACATCTCTTTTGGTATGGGCATTATCGAACAGATCAATCGCGATGCCAAAAAACCACTAGATGTTCATCTCATGATCAGCGATCCAGACCGTTATCTAGAAGCATTTGCAAAAGCCGGGGCCAACGTTATTACCGTCCATGCGGAAGCTTGCAATCATTTACACCGCACCGTACAGGCCATCAAGCAATTAGGCTGCAAAGCTGGCGTTGCATTGAATCCACATACGCCCATTTCTTTTCTCGACCATGTAATTGAAGATATTGACTTGGCTCTTATAATGACTGTAAATCCTGGCTTTGGAGGACAAAAGTTCATCTATCAGTCAATTCCAAAACTTCGGCGGTGCAAGCAATTGATCGATACGCGCAATGCTCGCTGCATCATAGAAGTGGATGGGGGCATTGGCTTGCACAATGCACAGGAGGTACTCAAAGCAGGTGCAGATGTATTAGTAGCTGGAAGCAGCATCTTCAAGTCCGAAAATCCAAAGGAAGCTATTGCTAAGTTAAGAGCCATAAAAAGCAATCCAATAGGCTTTGCATAAGAAGTATTAAGCTGCTGGATTAGCCCTATCTTTGCGGCTCATTTCAATTTCATGCCCGATAATATTCACCCGATATTTGATCGTATGCTCGGTCGCCAAGAGCGTGAAGAACGCATCGGTCAGCGCGCCTGCACGATATGGTTCACGGGCTTGTCGGGTTCAGGTAAAAGCACCATTGCCATTGCGCTTGAACGCCGACTTTTTGCCATGGGGTATTTGGCCCAACTATTGGATGGTGACAACATCAGGTCTGGTCTGAATTCAAACCTCGGATTTAGCTTGGAAGATCGGGCAGAAAATATCAGAAGAATAGCTGAAGTTGCTAAGCTTTTCATGAATAGTGGCCAAATTTGCTTGTGCTCGTTCATTAGCCCGACTAAAGCAATACGCAGAAATGTAGCTGACATCATCGGGCATGACGACTTTCTTCAAATATTTGTCGATACACCTCTAGAGGTTTGTGAAGCCAGAGATGTAAAAGGCCTTTACGCAAAAGCAAGAGCTGGCCAAATAAAAGGTTTCACCGGAATAGATAGCCCATACGAAGCCCCTAATGCGCCTTTCCTCCACCTAACTACCGTCGATAAAACGGTAGATGAGTGTGTAGATGCAATCATGGAATCACTGATTGCCAGAATTAAACCAGAAACATCGAATGTCTGATTCGTCTCTACAAATAAACCATCTACGCGAGCTTGAAGCCGAGAGCATATACGTACTCCGCGAAGTCGCCGCTCAATTTGAAAATCCCGCATTGCTCTTTAGTGGCGGCAAGGATTCTATATTGATGGTCCACTTGGCCGTAAAAGCATTTGCCCCTGCTCGCATTCCCTTTCCATTAGTTCATGTAGATACGGGGCATAACTTTGCCGAAACCATTCGATTCAGAAACGATCTGGTCGAACGTATCGGTGCTAAACTCATCGTTGGCTCCGTTCAGGCAGCCATTGATAGAGGAGAGCTTCGCGAAGAGAGTGGATATAACGCCTCGCGCAACTATCTCCAAACCCCCGTATTGCTTCAGACCATAGAAGACGGCAAATTCGACGCAGCTCTGGGCGGTGGTAGAAGGGATGAAGAAAAGGCGCGTGCCAAAGAACGCTTCTTCAGTCATCGCGATGAGTTCGGACAATGGGATCCCAAAAATCAGCGGCCGGAGCTATGGAATATATTCAATGGCCGCAAACACTATGGCGAGCATTTTAGGGTATTTCCTATTTCAAACTGGACAGAGCTGGACGTTTGGCAGTATATAAAAATGGAAGAAGTCGAGCTTCCCAATTTGTACTATGCCCATGAGCGAAATGTCTTTAAACGAGACGGCATGCTACTTGCAGAAAGTGAGTTTATTCCCCGAAGACCAGAAGAAAATATCGTTAACATGCGCGTGCGATGCCGAACCATCGGCGACATCACCTGCACAGGGCTTTGGGAAAGCGATGCTACAGATCTAGATGGCATAATCAAAGAAGTATCCGTTGCCAGGCAAACAGAAAGAGGAGGCCGCGCCGACGATAAACGCTCTGAAACCGCAATGGAAGATCGTAAAAAGGAAGGCTACTTTTAAAATAATCTCATGGACCACACAGAACTACTTCGATTCACGACAGCGGGCTCAGTCGACGACGGCAAATCAACGCTGATCGGCAGGCTACTCTACGACAGCAAGTCGATCTTTGAAGACCAGTACGAAGCGATCTCTAAAACCAGCGAAAAGCGAGGAGAGACAGGTGTCAACTTGGCATTGCTTACCGACGGCCTCCGCGCAGAGCGTGAGCAAGGCATCACCATCGATGTCGCCTACAGATACTTTAGCACGCCCAGGCGTAAGTTCATTATAGCCGACACACCTGGCCACGTGCAGTATACCCGCAATATGGTCACTGGGGCCAGCACTGCAAATGTCGCGCTCATACTAGTCGACGCCCGAAATGGCATCGTCGAACAGACCAAAAGACACGCCTTCATTTCCTCCCTACTACAAATTCCCCACCTAGTCGTTTGCGTCAACAAAATGGACCTGGTCGATTGGGATCGCGATACTTATGAACGCATCAAAGACGAGTTCAGCGCTTTCAGCAACAAGCTCGACGTAAAAGATGTCTACTTCATTCCTATCAGTGCCCTTACGGGCGACAATGTCGTAGACCGCAGCGAAAACATGAGGTGGTACGACGGCTCAACCTTACTCTACTATCTTGAAAATGTACATATCGGCAGCGACCATAATTTTATCGATTCGCGTTTTCCAGTGCAATACGTCATACGACCGTACACAGACGAGCACCACGACTACCGCGGTTACGCAGGCCGCGTAGCGGGCGGTATCATCAGGAAAGGAGATGAAGTGACTATATTGCCAAGCGGATTCACCAGCAAGGTTGCCGCTATTGATACTTACGAAGGGGAAATAGAAGAAGCTTTCCCGCCCATGTCCGTTACGCTCCGCCTGGAAGACGAGATCGACATCAGCCGCGGTGGTATGATCGTCCGTACCGCCAATCAACCCGATGTCACTCAAGACATCGAAGTCATGATCTGCTGGTTCAATGAGCGGCCTTTACAGCCCAGAGGCAAGTACGCCCTCATGCACACGAGCCGAGAAGTGCGCTGTGTAATTAAAGACATCCGCTACAAACTCGACATCAACACCCTCCATCGAAACGAAGAAGACAAACACATCGGCATGAATGACATAGCTCGAGTACTGCTCAGAACCACACAACCGCTATTCGTTGACCCTTACCGCCGAAACAGAATCACCGGCTCACTCATCCTCATCGACGAGCAAACAAACGAGACAGTAGCTTCTGGTATGATCATTTAGAGTCCGTATAATGTCTATAATCCAGAGTTTCTTTTTTTTGGACTTCCGCAGGTCGGAACTCCTATCTGACAAGGGTGTAAACAGCCCGCTGCTCATATCGACTACGCCCTTGAAAAATCAAAAGTCTTCGTCACTTCCTGCCTGTACTTAAATATACGCCTGACTTGCCCTCTCACAAACAGCCAATTGGCCAGAGCACCCAATAAGCCCAATGGTGGCTGGTAATGAAGGCGATCGATAATCTCCGTGCGATCTGGCCCAAGCGACACAAACCGATGTTCGTGATGCCAAGCGACAAATGGGCCACTCAGCTGCTCATCGACAAAATAATCGGGTGCTTGTATCTCGGTGATCTTTGAATACCAGTCGATCTTTGGAGCCCACCCAGGACCCATCCTCAGATGCACAACGATACCGGGATACATGGACTGTTCTATGGCTGGCGATATGACTTTAACCCCTGCCTCTTTAGGGCTGAGTCTCGATAAGTTCTGTGGTTTAGAGAAAAAATCCCAGACATCTTCTATGGGGTAATCGACAATCTGTCTATGCTCGGAGTAGTACATTGGCATGCACAAATAAGAAGAATAAGGGCTGAATGTTCACTTTAAGGTCGAGTACGGTGTTCGTACAGGCTGAAACTCAATAAAAAACCTTATTTTTGCTCTACAGCACGCTCTTTTAAGCTTGTTGTATATCCCAGAAACGTACCTTTAAAGAAAGGAAACCGATATCCCGAAACCGACTTTATGAACATTCTATTGGTGGCTAAAAGCCACACTTTTTTCGCTTCCACAAGCACAGAGAAGTAATTTGGCCCTTGTATATACTTCTGATTTAAGATCCATATACAGTAGAGGAGTATAAGTGCCTATCAGTAGTTCGAGTTGGTATATTTAAATGAGTAAGCTACACTTGTCTTGGCGAATTTGCTTGCTTAACCTACTAATACATGGTTATGCACTAGGCCAGACCTCAGTAGCTTCTGCTGCCTATGAGCAGCTACTGTCGGATCAATCGATTTATTACGTATTGGGATGTAAGCACCAGGGATGGTCGGGCTATTTCGCGCTCGACAACTGGTACGAAACAGTACGCTCCGGTGACGGTGGGGTAGATGTCACCGAAGCTCCCAATGCGATGGTTGCCGAAGGGGCTTCCGCCGCTCGGCTGGTTGTTCAGACCTACGGCAATGCCGATTATGCCTTGCGCATTACGGTTCCTGCTGATGGTTATTTGTACTTCCGGTTGAAAAAAGTTGGGAGCTTCCTTTCGCCACGCATCCGCTCCACCGCCACCGATATTTTTCTACTAATCAATGGAGCCAGAGTTGCTCTAAAACTCTCTCCCAGCGGCAGCTACTACTCCCCATTTCTTAAATCTGGCAGCACATTTGGCATTGAGTTCATCAACTCGGAGGGTAAGTATCACTTAGAAGATATTAGCTATTACAGCAACTCCAGTGGCGTATGGGTATCTCGTACTGGCCAAACCGAGGGCTGGTCTCCATACAGAGTGAGGCCAGTAGATAGACCTCGCCTCAATCAAATTTATTTTAGCTTCGATCGCCCGGAAGAGTGGCCTACCATCGATCTAGATGGAGATTTGCTCACCTTCGGTGACCAGACAATGCTCAGTGAACATTACTCTGGTCCATTCAATATTTCGTATACCGACAAACAAGCTATTAGGAACGGACAGTTCTGGATCAAGCGCACTTTTAATATAGCAGAACCTTGTTCTGGAAACCAAATCGCGATAGAAAGATGGTGGATACCCATACCTCTCATTCACGATGCAGAAGGAGTCAAAAAATAGACTAGTGAAGATATTCTTATCTTTGCGTGCATTTAATACTATCTCATATCATGGCACAAGTAGAAACTAGCCGTTACAGTGACAAAGATCTGGAGGCGTTCAAGCAGGTAATTCTATCGAAAATTGAGGCTACTCAAAAAGACTTGGATTACTACAAAGAACAGCTCAAACAGACCGCAGACAATGAAGATACCAAACTCAGAGGGCTCGATGATGGTATCGGCACGGCAGAAGCCGAACGATTGCAAGGCCTGGCAAGCAGACAGCAGAAATATATCGGCTATCTCAAAAATGCACTGATCAGGATTGATAATAAATCCTATGGTATCTGTCGAGAAACGGGAAAGCTTATCAGCAAAGAACGTTTGTTGGTGGTTCCTCACGCTACATTGAGTATAGAGGCTAAGCAAAACCGCTAATTGATCGTTAGAGAAGCCTAAAAAGGTATTCTTACATGATTTCTTCTGGTCGGCTGGCATGGGTTATCATACTGCTGGTCATTGTCGCCGATCAGGGATTGAAGTTTTATATCAAGACGAACTTCGTGCATGGCGAAGAGCAGGCTATTCTAGGGCTAAGTTGGGCTTTTTTGAGATTCGAAGAGAATAATGGCATGGCCTTCAATTGGCAATTTGGCGGCCAGTATGGAAAACTGATACTTACTTTTTTGCGAATATCGGCCATGATAATACTGGCCTATTTCCTGAGGCAAGCCCTAATCGAAAATGTTAGGCGGGCAACAATCATAGGGTTCAGCCTAGTCTTAGCCGGGGCTGGGGGTAACATCATCGATAGTGTTTTCTATGGTGTGCTGTTTTCAGAGTCCTTAGTAGATGGAAGCGTAGCTCAATTTTGGCCTACAGACGGAGGTTATGCACCTCTATTGTTTGGCGCTGTGGTGGACATGTTTTACCTACCGATCTGGATTGGCGAGTACCCAGATTGGTTTCCTTTCTTGGGAGGAAAAGTATTTCATTTTTTTCGACCCGTATTTAATATTGCCGATATGGCTATTTTTTCTGGTGTAATCCTGCTCATTAAAGAGTTTCTATTCGGGAAACAAATTTCAGGCCAGCCAGAATATCAGACACTGGAAGAGGAATAGACCTAGGCAGCATTCTGAGCCGTAATAGGTTTGCTGTCCATGTTTAGAAAGTGACCTATAGCTGTACCTGCTGCTTCTATGCGATCATAGGCAATACTGTATTTCACGAACTTGCCATCTCGCTCTGTAAAGACGAGTCCAGCATTTCGAAGAATGCGGAGGTGCTGAGACGTAATCGATTGCTCCAGGCCTAGTGAGGTGTAAATCTTATTGACGTTGATAGACCCGTTCTTATCTATAAAACTGAGAATGCGCATGCGCAATGGATGTGCGATGGCGCGAAGTAACAGGGCAGAAAACTCTAACTCTTTTTTGTCGATTTGCATATTCAGGGATGTGTTAGTAGGCACAAATATGCATCAAATCTAATAAAGATTCAAGTGTTTTTATTATTGAACGGTATGTTTTTGTAAGTAAACGGTATTTTTTTGGTCAAAAACGGTTATTCGCTCAAATTTTCTACCAGCTGGGCTATCTGTTCCATTCTGTCTCTCGCAAGAGAGTAGTAAATAAACTTGCCTTGCCGATCTGGTCTTACTATACCAGCTTTTCTCAATATTGCCAGATGCTGAGACGCGACAGATTGCTCTAGTCTTAACTTTATGTATATTTCTGTAACGGTTAGGTGCTCGTGCTCTTCTAATAGTGCAATAATCTGCTGTCTGAGATCGTGGTTAATGGCACGTAAAACGAGTACCGCTTTTCGTAGATCTACATAGTCTAGTTCTATGGTATCATCTCCATTTCTGAGGACGATATGCTCGTTTTTTGATTTTTTCATTTACCAAGTATTACACAATCAAAGATAGATAAAGATTTTAAATATGAATACTATAGATTCAAAATCTAGTGTAATTCAGTGAAAAGCGTTGAAAAGACTGTATACCGGGTAATTCATCAACGAAAAGCTATTTGTAGATGGCTTAGTATTTGACTGCCTATGAACTAAAAAGCCTTCGGACTCTGCCGAAGGCGGTAAACAAACACTATGAACAACACAATTCTTAATGGCGGCAGAACCTAGTTATTATGTCAACTATGTGTAAACATACTAAGTTAACGTGTTAAGCACGCGGTGGTTTAAGTATGAATTCTAGAATGGGTGTGGAAAACTGTGCGGAAATCCAAGATAGTTGTGTGCACGTGAGCTGGATAGTAGAGCTAAAAAACTGGGTTTCCCAAACGGGGAAACCCAGCCACAAACATATCACATGAAAAAATTACATCTTAGGTTTGTTCTAACCTCCTACAAATGTAGGTACACTATTCAACAAATCCAAAAAAATGGTAAGCGTTGGTGGCTCAAAATTATATTATCGGTTCAAATTAGCTGCTTTGGGCCTTAAATCGCTTTCTCAGCCACATCCTGAACTGGTAGATCCCCCAGATCATGATAGGCACAACAACCAGGGTTAGGAAGGTAGCAAATACCAGTCCGTATATGACCGTCCATGCCATTGGGCCCCATAAGGCGGTATTGTCTCCCCCTAGGAAGAACTGGGGATCCCATCGACTGATCAAGGTAAAAAAGTTGAAGTTGAAACCAATGGCTAGAGGTACTAGCCCAAGTACGGTAGTTATAGCTGTGAGCAATACCGGCCGCAAACGAGTAGAACCACCTTCGATGATGCTATCAAGAATGGCTTGCTTGCCGATGCCATGCTCATCTGTGATACCTTGCTCTTCGGCTTTTTGCTGCATTCTCAGTTTGGTATAATCGATGAGTACAATGGCATTGTTTACGACTACGCCGGCTAGAGATATGATACCTACACCTGTGAAGACTACAGAGAAAGTACCACCGAAGAAAAAGTAACCCAGCAAAACACCGATCGTACTGAATAGGACAGCCATCATGATGATGAACGGAGAGCTGAGGCTATTGAACTGGGCAACAATGATGATGAACATGGTGAACAAGGCCACTAGAAAAGCCCCACCCAAGAAAGCACTGTCTTCAGCTTGCTGCTGCTGCTCGCCGGTAAACTCCCAGGTGAATCCTTTCGGAAGCTGGTAATCTTTCATTGCGTCTTCGAGCTGTACAATGATTTCGTTGGCGTTGTAGTCAGTCAATACATTGCTGAAAACGGTCAGTACACGCTCCAGGTCTTTTCGCTTGATGGCACTATAGGTAGAGCTGTAGTCGACATCGGTAACCGTTTGTAGGGGGACTTGCTTGATTTGACCATTACTTGGATCTTGGAAGGTGACTCGCTGACTGAGGAGATCTTCTACCCGATTTCTTTCTCGTTCGCGTAAACGTATGAAAATAGGGTAGTCGTCTTCACCCAGCTTGTACTTGGAAACCTCGCGGCCATAAACGGCGGTGCGCAAGGCGAGGGCAACATCTTGGGTCGATATACCGAACCGCCTGGCAGCTTCTCTATCTACATTGACGATCAGTTCGGGCTTGCCGAGTTTAATGTCGGGCGTGAGCTCTTCGATACCGGCGATGTTTTGTGCGTTGAGATAGGCGATGAGGTCATCACTGAGATCGACCAGCTTGTCGAGATCATCCCCGCTTACTTCCAGGTTGATGGGCTTCCCGGTAGCAGGGCCATCAGCGTTTTTATCGACAGTAATGGATGCACCGGGTATACCGCCGACTGCCTCTCTAAGCTCGCTTAGGATATTCGTCGTACTTACGCCTTCCCTTTCTTGATAGGGAACAAAAGAGATGGTAATTCGGGCACGGTGCGGGGTTACACCAGGTTCGGGAAGTCCGTTCGGGTCGGCTGTATTCTCACCGATTTGGGTTAGAACGGCGTCGACGACTTCGCCGTATGGTTCGATAACCTTGAAGATTCGATCTTCGACATTCTCTGCAATTTCGTTGGTGGAAGCGATCTCACTACCGATAGGGAGCTCTACGAATGCATTAATGTAAATCGGGTCTGCTGAAGGAAAGAATACGACCTTGGGTGGACTGATGACCGATAGGGCGATTGAAACGATCAGAAGTAAAATGGTACCTGCGAACACCTTCCCGGCATTGCGCAGGGCAAACCGGATAAATCGATCGTAACCTCTTTCGAGTGCGGGCAGCCCCTTGTTTTGAAAGTAGAAGGAGCCTGGTCGCAGTACGAAAAAGTAAAGTAGTGTAACGCCGACCAAGATGATCATCAAGTTTAGTAGCCAATCTATATCTGCTACAAAGCCTACTATGCCCAATAAAGTCATGATGGCCACGTTGCGCAAAGCCTTGTTGCGCTTGCGCTTCCGACCTGCGGAAGTCTCAGCCCTTTCATCTATCGTCATTAAGCGCTGGGTGAAAACGGGATTTATGACCAATGCGACAATGAGCGATGAGGTGAGCACCAGGATGAGGGTGATCGGGAAGTATTTCATGAATTCACCAATGATGCCAGGCCAAAAAGCGAGCGGTAAGAAGGCTGCTAGGGTAGTGGCTGTAGACGCTATAATCGGCAGCGCAACTTCGGCGGCACCTAGCTTACTGGCCGTGACAGAGTCTGCTCCTTCCTGTCGGTATCGGTAGATGTTTTCAACTACTACAATGCCATTGTCGACCAGTAAACCGAGTGCCAGGATGAGGGCAAAGAGCACTACAATATTGAGCGTAACCCCTGTCAGATAGAGCCAGAGTATACCCATGAGCATGCTGAGCGGAATGGCGATGCCTACGAATAGGGCGTTGCGCAAACCGAGGAAGAATAACAGGACGAGTACCACAAGCAGTACACCCGAAATGATGCTATTTTCCAAATTTCGCACTTCGTTTCTCGTATTGATCGACTGGTCGTTGAAAACAGCGATTTTGAGGTCATTCGGTAGGATTTCTCCCATTTCTTCTAAGATCTGATTAACCTCGTCGGCTGTGGATAGCAGGTTCTCGCCCGCACGCTTGATGACATCCAGTGAGACGACAGGCAGCTGATCCGATCGGGCGATGCTGGTCGGCTTCTCGAAGTCGAAGGTGACGTCGGCTATGTCTTTTAAGAAAACTGTGCGCTGGTTTTCGGCCTTGACGATCAGGTTTTCCAAATTGCGGGGGTCTTCGTATTCGCCGACTACGCGCACGGCACGGCTTAGGCCATCCTGGTCGATCTCACCGGCAGATAGCGTCAAGTTTTCGGCTGCGATGGCCCGCTCGATATCGAGAAAGTTGACCTTGAGCGTTTGCATGGCACGGTAATCGACGGCCACTTCGACTTCGCGTTCCTGGGCGCCACGTAGCTCTACGGTGCTGACGGTGCTGATATTTTCGAGCTCGTCTTGGATGGCCTCTGCGAAGCGGCGGAGATCGTCTTGGCTATAGTCGCCAGAGATATTGACGGTCATGATGGGCACCTGCGACAGATCGATTTCGAGCACGGTCGGCTCTTGATCGAGGTCTGTAGGGAGCTCTTGCTTGGATAAATCTACGGCATCTTTGACGCGTCTGACGGCCTCGTCGAGGTCTTCGTCGCTATTGAATTCGACGGTGATAACCGAGAAATCCTGGATGCTGGTGGAGCGAATGGTCTTTACGCCTACGACCGATTGTAGCTCTTTTTCCATTGGGCGGGTTACGAGCGACTCGATGTCTTCGGCCGAGTTGCCGAAGTAAGGGGTATTAATGTATACGGTCGGGAAGCTAACCTCGGGAAATTGCTCCTTCGGGATATTGTCGTAAGCCAGTAGGCCAAAGGCCAGTATCATGAACGCCAGCAGGAAAACACTGGTGCCATTGTTGACGGCCAGATTCGTCAGGCCGAAGCTGCGTTGTTTCTGTGTTTTAGCCATTCTCTTCGGTGATAGTCTCGTTATTGATTTCGATCACTTGTTGGTCGACTAGCCCACGGGCACCGCGATCTATCAGCCGATCTTCGCTGGTTAGACCTGAAGTGATGATGACCTGACCGTCGTAGTTGTCGCCCCGACTGACGTACTTCTTCTCAGCAATGGCCTCGCCCGCTTCGTTTTCGGCCACGACAAAGACGAAGGTCCGCCCATTGACCTCTTGCTGTACGAGATTAATCGGGACGGTGATCACATCGTCGAATTGTTCGGCTTGCATTTCTACTTCGGCCAGCATATTGGGCTTTAGACTACTGATGTACTGGCGGGGTACGTTGAGCTCGACTTTGAGGGTGCGGTTGGCGGGATCGATCGTACTGCCTACCGTACGCACACGGCTTGGGAATTTGAGGTCTAGAGTTGGGATGTAGACCGTTAGCTCTTCCCCACGCTTGATGCCGCTCATTTGGTTTTCGGGCACATCGGCGGCAATAACCAGCTGGTTGGTGCTGAGGATGGAAAGGATGGGCACACCCGGTGCGGCCAACTCGCCGGTGCGCAGCATAACTCGATCGACGGCACCGCTAATGGGGGAATAGACATTCTGCTTGTCGATCTGGGTTTGTAGACTGGCCAAGGCGTCTTTTAGTCCATCGACTCGGTTTTTGGCTTCCAGATACTGTATTTCAGAGCCGATGTTTTGGTTCCAGAGTCTTTCCTGGCGCTCGAAGACAGTCTGGGCCAGGCTGAGTTGGGTTTCGATTTCCGTGCGCTGATTGGTGAAGGCATCGATATTGATGCTTGCGATCAACTGGCCTCGCCTGACCTGATCACCCTCATCGACCCTTAGGTTGGTAATTCGCCCGGCTACTTCGCTGGTGGCCATGGCGGTTTCGTCGGCCATGACTGTAGCTTGCAGATTGGCGAATGTGGTGAAGCCCGATGTATTCAAATCGAGGAGGGTGACCGGTGTACCGGCCGGTTTTTGTGTAGGGTCGAGTACGTAAATCGAATCCTGTATGCTTTCGATCTCTGCGGTGAGTTTGCGCAGCTCGGCTCGTTTTTCGCGAAGCTTTTCGCTGAGTTCCTCCAGGCCTTGGGGACCTTCCTCTTCGCCAGCACCACAGGCCGAGAAGCCGATGGCTAGTAGGAGCAGGAGGTAGATTGGGTAGTTCGTTTGCATTGGTTTCAACAGTTTAAAGGAGTTTTTGTAGGATGGTCGATTTTAGCGTTTACCTAATGCCTGGTATAGTGATTCTTTAGCGACGAGTAGCTCGTAGGTTGCGTTGAGTTCGTTGGCTTGGGCTTCGTAAAAGGCCAGCTCGGCCTGAACGACTTCCAGGCTGCTACCTACGCCCTCGCGATATTTAATTTTGGTCGTTTCGTAAATGCGTTCCGCTAAGTCGAGCGATCGGGTACGGGCCGTGAGCGTTTGCTTGGCTGCGTTGTAGCTATTGCGCGCATTTTCAACCTCCAGCGTAATTAGATTTTGAAGGTCTTTGCGCTGATTGAAAAGGTTGTCGCGCTCGATCTGTGCGCGCTGTACACGTGCTTTGCGACCACCGAAATCGTAGATGGGTACGGCAACATTTAGACCGACTACACCTGTTGGTGCCCAGAAACCATCGCTAAGGGTGTTCCCCTGATACTGGTACTGGTAGCCTGCGTTGGCGTATACGCTGGGCAGGTAAGCCGATCGCTGCAACTCGGTATTGAGGTCTTGCAATGCTAGTCCTCGGTCTAGCAGTAGCAATTCTGGCCGCTGACCGAAAGGTATCGACCCGCGCAAGTCTGCATCATCAACCTCTACAGACATTTGATCTAACTCGTCCTGGACGGATAGTTGTTGGTCTAGGGGATAATTCATCGCGACCTTGAGTGCCCGAATTACATTTTCTTGTTGTCGCTCCAGGTTGTCTCTTTCGATTTGCAGATTATCGAGGGATAAGCGCAGCCTGTCTACATCGAGCAACTCCACAAAACCTGACTCATAGAGGGCTGAAGTTTCATTGAATAGGGTCGTTAGATTATCGATATTTCGGTCTATGACGTTGATACTTTCACTGAGGAGTAATACGGGCAAATAAGCGTCTATCACTTGATTCTTGACTTTTCTTGCCTCGGTGTCGAGCTGTAGTTGAGCATAGCTGCGGGCCTCTCTAGCTGCCCGCAAGCCTACGAAAAAACTGCCGTCGAAGACCATAGTCGATAAGCCGATGTCGGCAGTGAAATTATTCTTGAGCAAGAAGCTAACCTCAGTCGGTCCTTCTGTACCAGGGGGCAAAAATTCTGGGGGGATGGCCTGAACGGGTACCTGCAAGTAGTGCTGAAAATTGAGCCCGGCATTGATATTGGGCAGGCCCGTCGAAAGCCGCTCTTTGATGAACAAATCGGCATCTTCAACCCCTAAACGAGCATTGGCCATGGCATTGCTATTGCTGAGGGCATAGTCGATGGCACCCTTCAGACTCAGCTTCTCTGTAGCTGGATCTTGGGCTGATAACGACCATGAAAAGCAGCAGAACAGTACAATCGATAAGGCTTTGGGGTAATTCATAATCTAGATTTTTGGAGTGGTCGAGTTTAGAGTTCTTCGCGTTTTAAGTGCTCTTGCAGCCGCTTTCGACCAGCTTTGGTCAAGATGCCGTGCAAGTGATATAGGGCATGCTCTCGGATGAGGTCTTCCATAGAGTTTTCCATAGCTGGAAAGAGGCTGGTGTCGACGATGGCCATAATGGTTTGGTTGTGCATCTTCATAATGACCTCGGGGTGTACATCTTCCCGATAGTAGCCTTCAGTTTGGCCTCGTTCTATGTTTTTTCTGATCTCGTCTTCGAAGTAGCCCATGTGCGACTGTCTGCGTTCCTGCCAGATGCCGCCGTAGTACTTCTGCATGTCGTAAAAAAAGGTAGGAGAGATCTGTCGCATCTCTCTGATAAAGTAGCGGCTATTGCCCAAATACTCGTCTATGGCATCGGCCGAAGCATTTTGATTCTCCTCAAATTGCTGCATGTCTTTTTCCGCATTGCAGGTCATGACCAGCGTAATCAACTCCTCTTTAGAGCTTACGTGCTGGTAGAGCGTCTTTTTCGACATGCCCAGTTTGCGCGCCACATCGTCCATGCTTACGCTCTTGAGGCCGTAACGCATGAATAACCCTTCCGCTTCTTCTACTATCTGGCTTTTGGTTTCATCCATCAGCCGGAGAACCGCAGGAAACTTAAATTAGTTTCAAAGTTTCCATAGTTTTTGCAATTTTTTGCAGACTACGCCATCAGGTGTTATCTAAGCAAGGTCGCCGTACCTTTATATCGCTCTACTTTTCCTCTTGGCCCGGTTATTTCTGCTTCCCACAAATATGCCCCACCAGGACTATCTCTACCTCCGAATGTGCCGTTCCATCCAGCATCGGGATCGTTGGTTGTGAATATCATTTGCCCCCATCTGTTCCAGACTGAGAACCTGTAATCTCGATATCCGAATAAAAAGGCTTTCGGGAACAGATCGTCGTTGAGTCCATCGCCATTAGGCGTAAAAGCATTGGGCATGAAAAAGGTGATGATGGGCTCTATATCTATAAACTGGGTCAGGGAATCTATACAACCACTCGGGTGAGTGACATACTGCGTAATAGCTACCAAACCCGTATCTCTGAATGTGTAAGTGAAATTAGGTGCCTGCGTCTGAAAAAATCCGCCTACATCGTAAAGCCAGGCAATGGCCTCCTGGCTTTCGTCTTCGATGAATACATCGCGTTCCAGATTGCTCGGATTAGTGGGCGAAAAGCTAAAACCAGCCGTGGGTGACTCCTGAATGTCGATCAAATTCGGGAAGATAGTATCTGTAAAACATCCTATCGGGCTGGTCAATGACAAGTAGACGTCATAGACCCCGGCCTCTTCATATTGATAGGTCGGATTGAGCTCCGTACTCGTACCGCCATCGCCAAACTCCCACAATACATCGTAGGTTTCATCCACTGGTATCGAAGCATTGACAAACAGCAGGTCGGTCGGCTCGCAACCCGTCAAAGTCGACGGATTGAGAAATATCGTTTGAGGCACCGGGAAATACCGCACCGGTTTGGTTATACTAGCCTGGCAAAGATTGCTGTCTGTGACCGTCAAACTTACCGGAAAATCGTCGGGCCTTATGTACAAATGCTGCAAGTCTTGGCTGGTCCCGGGTGGTGAACCGTCGCCAAAATTCCAGAGGTAATTGATAATGGGTACATCTTCAGCCGAGAAACTCGAATCGGTAAATGACACTGGCCCCGCTATGCAAGTGTCGTAGTCGAAAGCAAAATCAGGGATAAGCTCCGGGAAGATATTGATCTCAAATAGAGCTGTGTCGCTACAATTGAAATTACTTTCCCGATTTAAGATCATAATTCCCTCATAGGTTCCCGTTTCATTGATCGTAGCGACCAGGTCCCGGTTTTCGCCAAAAATGGTATCTGTAGCCCCAGTGGAGAGTGTCCAGTTGTAAGTTGTGATAAACTGTTCGAGGGTACTTTCATTGAAGATGGTAAAATCTCCAGGGCCACACACATCGATAACAAACCTGCCGTCGGGCGTGATGCTATCTTCTCTGAGGTCGGCGAATACGGCTCGCTCACAAGCGGCGATATTGAATTGAAACTCTCTTTTGGTGGTACTCAGCAGGGTGTCGCCGCGAAACTCGTCTATACATATACCGACTACGTACTGCCCGAGCATGGGCGGTGTACCGCTCAATAGGCCAGTGATCGGGTCGTATAAAAAAGCACCATCAGGCCCGAGTGGCTCTTCAAAATTGAAAGGATTAGAAAAAGCAACTGGCCCGTAGGGTGGGGGAGAATCGGGGTCTGGTGCTACGCCAACAAAAGTAGTAGACTGGCCTGGCATCCCGTTTGGCCCACCACCCACAGTCGGTGAGCAGAAATAGTAAAACAGACTATCTCCCTCGGCATCTTCTGCCGATAAGTCCAACTCAAAAGGTTCTTGCGCACAAAGTACAATAGGCGGAAAATTGACAAATACAGGGCTATTATTGCATAGCTGTTGGGCTTCTGGTGTGATTTCTATGCTATAAGTCGCGCCCACACCACCCGGGTTGACTAGGTTATCTATAGACTGGTTGCGACAGCATCGTTGGTAGGCAACGGTATAGGTCTCATCAGAGATGGGCAGGCTTCGCTCGAAGACATAAATACCGCGCTCAACACAAACATTGGGTGGCAGAATAAGACAAGGGTTGCCAATATCTGGTAATACATCGGCTACATCCGGTTGCGCCAGATCTATCGACGCTATAAATGGAATACTGCTGCTTCCTCGGTAAATGGTCACAGTACCGATTAAAGTCGGCGTAGGAGAACCACTATCACTATCAAAGCCAGCCCCTTGATTCGGTCCGCCATCAGTAGAGCAGTCTCTATAGACAGTCATCGTAAAGCGATAGTCCATCAAGGTAGTATCAGAGGCATTTACCCCCAGGCACTCATAAGTTAGTTCGCCACCGATGATATGGCGCCCAAACAAGGTGTCCAGGGCAGTAAAACAAAGGCATAGGGCTAAAAAGAGGTGTCGGTATTTCAAGCTTATCATACTGAGGACGCTAAATTATAGAGACTGTGCAATCTTTGATCCAAAATACAGTTTCCTATTGTGAAACGCACAAAGCTCATATTGTTTGGCAGACTTTTTGTCGGCATTTGGCAATGTGCTTTCATTCGGATATATACAAATATAACGGCCTGAGTGCCGATTCCATTTTCCCAAAAGCCAATAGCCTTTTACAGCCTGATTGTGATGCATAAGTACATGTTGCGTCAGGTTTGTGGGCACGTTCTAGTTCGTTCTATCATTTTTTAGACTTCCGCAGGTGGAGCGCGCTCACCGAAAGCGCGGCATCCCGTGCGACTGCTTGCAGCAGGAGCGGCGGGATGAATCGCCAACGCGAAACTGAATCTTTATTCAGATGAAAATTTGTAAGAACTACTACCCCAGTATGCACCCTTTTTTGCCACCAATTGCCAACGATGCGCTAGACACCATTGTGGAGGGTGGTTTGGTTTTAGCACCCACGGCCAATCTCTGGCAGGTACTTAGCGACTATCGGAAAGCAGATACCATGAACCGGCATTTAGCACTTTGCCCACCATCTCCTGTCAACCGCCCAGAGTTGCTGTTTGCCGACTTGGAGATGCTGCAAAAGTGGTTTCCCCGTCTACACCCCAAGATCGATAATTTGCTGCTGTACCATCGAAGGCCATGTACGGTACTATTGCCAATTTCCAAAAAAATACCCGATCAGCTCGCTGACAATAATGGATTGGTCGCTGCTCGATTGATTCTCGACAGCTTTTGCTACAGATTGAGTGAGGAGCTTGAATCTCCACTCTTAGCCTCAATGGCTATGGCTGAGCACACAGATTTACCTGTGCGTTTTGGCAAAGTCAGGTCAGATATACTCAGGCAGATGGACCACGTTGTGCAGAGGCGCCAAAGAGAGGATGTGGGTGATGGGCCTGCTGTCACTTTATATCTAAATGAAGCAGATGAGATCGTATTTATTTAGCACTTGCCAAGGCAGAGCCTTGGCAAGTGCTAGATAAGCTCTTTAACTACCGATCTCCAAAGTCACGGTCTCATTGATTCCGCAACCGACAGTTATAGAAGCTCCGTTACTCAGATTTCTGGAGAAAGCCTCTTCCTTGGTAGGTAGCGAACTATTGTACTGGCTGATGCGTGCGTTGGCTTCAGCAGCAGAACCAGAATCGATACTGCGTGCGTAGCGGTACTTTTCGCGAGCTGCCAGAATAGCCAGGCGCTGGTTCCAGCTGTCGCCACAATTGCGGCCCATGCGCGCGTAAATATCGCCGATCAAGATGTAGGGCTTACCCCAGCCAGACTTCTCGGCAGCAGCGCGACGGGCGTTGCTCCTTGCGGCACTGAGTTGCCCCAGCCTAGTCATCTGAATGGTAGCCATGGTATAGAGGGCATTGGCCTTCTTTTCGGAGTCATCTTCTTCTGCAATACCCTCTTCATAGCGTTCGATGGCACGCGCATACTCTCCTTCCTGGGCGAGTTTAGTAGCATCGTAGATAGGATTATCTCTACGTAGCTCTGCCTCGTACACTTCCTTATTGGCTTCGTGTATGCGGTCGTAATCGGCCTTCAGCTCAACTAGTACAGGGTCGGACTCGTCACATCCCTGTGCAGTAAGACGCTGATAAACCCCGAAAATGGCATCGAGGTCTTCCTCTTTACCTTCCAGAGTAGGCAATAGTAAGTCCTTGAAATAGTCGCAATCGAACAGATCAGTTTCCACTTCGCGCACTTTGGCAATCATATTTTCTTCGGCACTCTTGTAGTACTCGCCGTAAGTCTCGTCATTCTCTACATGGAAATCGCCAATCTCTACAGCTTCTTCATATAGCTCACGGGCTCTGTCTGCTTCCAGTTCGTGGGTGGTGCCGAAGTGATAAGTGATCAACTCACCTAGCGGTATGAAAACGACGTACTCTGTGTCCATACCACCTTCATCCATAGCCTCTTCTATCACGTCGATGGTACCTATACGGTAGTCGCCGTAGAGATAGAACATATCCATGGCTTTGCGACCCAGGAGCATAGCGCGGTTGTCGGGATAGCACTGCATCTCCTGATCGTAAAGCGCGATGACTTTGTCTGCCAGCTCAGTCTTCTTGGTCGCATCAGATTCGTTCTTGTGTAATGCCTTATAGAAGAAACGGCCGTCTCTGAAATGAGTAGCTCGTTCTCCATCTGCAGCGGGTGCAAGCTCAAAGGCCTTTTGCCAATTGCCGTAAGCCAGCTCAAACTCCTCGGCAGGTAGTTTGGAGTAATCTCCGTCTTTGATCTCGCGCACAAAGTTTCTGTATGATACGTGTGCAGCTTCGGCGCGGTCTTTGAAATCTTGCCCTACCCAACTCTCACATTGAGCTTGTAGACCAGTACCGAATGTAAGGGTAGCAATTAGTATGATGAAAAATCGATTCGTTAATGTCATGACGTTAATTGAATTTGCGTTTCAAGAACCAGGTGTTGTCGTTCAGTGAAAATCCGGCGGTGAACTGTACATAGTTCTCATCTATGACGTCCGGCACACCGAATCTACCTACTTCGACGGCAATATTTAAAAAAGACACTTGTTGTCTTGGTAAAACGATGGGAAAACCTATTCCAAATGTGACTCCCTGTCGTCTGGCTTGCTCACCTTCTAATATTCTTGGATCATCTTCTAGACGGAAACCCAATCTATACCGCAAACGTTTGAAATAGCTGTTGTAGCTGTCGAAGTCTGGTATATACTGTAAGCCGAACGCTAGTCTGCTTCCGTCTACAAGTCTATCGTTTTGGGCGTCGTTTCTGTAATTGCTCCAGTTACTGATGCCGTATTCTGCCGATAGGAAGAGCCGGTTAGCATCTTGATAGCCTATACCAAAAGTAAAGCTGGAAGGTAAAACAACATTACCTGGTGTGTCTTCTTGGGTCTGAATCGTGTCTGAAACAAATATGGCACTAGGTGAAAAGCGGCGTGTCAGCAAATCGCTTTTCGTTCTGATCTCTGATTGTAGCTGACCATTTAGGCCGAGTATGATGCGCTTGCCGTTTGGCACGCGCTCGCCGGTTTCATCGATGTCTTTGAGGTCGAAGGCGTACTGAAGACCGTAGCCGATGTTCCAGCCATTTACATTGTATTCCTCCAGGACTTCAGTGGCCAGGGAAGTCGAAAGGCTGTCGAAAAAGACCACTCGATCATTAGTAATGCGTCCGAAGTTGTAGTTGAGATTGATACCCGCAGAAAGCGCTCTGTACCTGAAGCCGTTGGACCAAGTTACTCGATAGGTGCCGCCATTTCCTTTCAGCAGGTTTGTCGAGCTACCATTTATGGGGTCTACATCTTGTAACTCCAGATCGTAGCCCACTAGATTGGTAGCGGCCAAGCTAAAGGCCATGCCTGCATTCCATCTATTGTCAGCACGGTCTAAATTGACATTTATCGAATTTCTCAGAGAGAATCCCAAAGCCATGTATTGGATATTACCGCTGGAAGTACTTGCTTCACCGCTATCGTCCATGAGGGTACCTACCCGACCGTATAGACCTATCTCGAAACTGGCCGTTTGCAAGCTGGCCAGACTCGCTGGGTTGATGATGTTCAGCATATACGGGTTTTGCCATACCGTGCTGATACCTCCCATACCCGCCGAAGCGGCATACCACTGATCAAGTGGGTCACCGAGCCCGAATCGGGAAAGCGGGCTGTTTTGCTTGGGTCTGAGTTCTATAAACTCTGTACGTTGAGCTTGCACTGCCTGACCAAAGCCAGAGAAAAGGCACAGCCCAAAACAAAAAGCGATTATGTACCGATTAAGCGGCATAAAGGGTCGATATTTTATAGAGCCCGTAATGGACCAAGTGGGGTTGGTATAAGCTTGCTGGGGCGAGGTGTACTTGTACTAAATGGGCATCACCCCCTGTAATGAGCAGGCGAAGATCGGGAAATTTTGCACACAGGCGAGCATATAGACCTTCAATTTCATAGATCAAACCACCTAAACCACCGTGAAGCAGAGCTGACTCTGTATCCAGTCCCAGCTCTTCACCGATAGCACGAACCGATACGAGAGGAAGCCGTTTGGTGCCTTCGTGCATGGCTTTGAGCCTCATTTGTAAGCCTGGGCTGATATTTCCACCCATAAATGTGGGACTTTGAGACTTTGGGACTTTGGGACTTTCGTTTGGCTTTTGGATGAGTAAATCCATCGTTAGGCAAGTACCCATGTCGGCGATCAGGCAATTAGTATCTGGTAAAAGCTCGATAGCACCAGCGATAGCTGCGATACGATCGCGGCCGAGAGTGTCCATGCTCCGGTAGTTTGAATCAAATGGCAATGGACTTTTATCGCTGAGTGCCTCTAAGCTGATGCTAAGCGACTCCAAATGAGCTACCCAATCAGCTGGTGGCTCATTAGCCACACTCGAATAGATGATAAAATCTACTTGCTGGTTGGTTGCGAAACTTGCCAATTGCTGCCAATTGTCCTTATTCCAGGTATCTGTGGATAGTAATTCTCCTGATCGCCCGAATACAGCCGACTTCATTCGACTGTTTCCTATGTCTAGTGTAAGGACCAAGAGCCTGAGATTTTTTGTGAGTTTGGCTCGAAGATACTAGTGTTTGAAGTGTCTGTAGCCAGTAAAAACCATGGGCAGTCCGTTCTCGTCGCAATAGTCGATACTCAACTGATCTTTGATACTTCCGCCGGGCTGGATAACTGCCTCGATACCCGCTCGATGTGCAATTTCTACACAGTCTGGAAAAGGAAAGAAAGCATCGCTGGCCATCACGGCACCTTTGGTGTCAAAGCCGAAGTTGTGTGCTTTGGCTATGGCTTGCTTGCAGGCATCTACCCGGCTGGTTTGGCCACAGCCCATGCCGATCAATTGACGGTTTTTAACCAAGGCGATGGTGTTCGATTTAAGGTGCTTAGCAGCTATAGATGCAAACAAAAGATCGGCTTGCTGCTCAGCTGTAGGAGAGGCCTTTGTAACTACTTTCAGATCAGAGGGAGAATCTTGCTGTAAGTCAGTGTCTTGCTCGACCAGACCGTTCAGTAGGCTCTTGAATGACTTAGCCGGTCTGCGCAGGTGCTTGTACTTGAGCAATACCCGCTTTTTCTTTTTGACAAGAAGCTCAAAAGCATCTTCTGCAAAACTCGGAGCAATTAATACTTCGTAGAAAAGTTGATTGATCTTGGTCGCGGTAGCTAGGTCTATTTCGCTGTTGCTGATGAGAATACCTCCAAAAGCCGAGACCGGATCGCCTGCTAGAGCTGCATCCCAGGCTTCTTCAACGCTCGGCCTTACAGCCAGACCGCAGGCATTGGTGTGTTTAAGAACCACAAAAGCAGGATCGCCGTCTTCCAACTCAGCCATGATTTGAACAGCGGCATCGATGTCTACTAAATTATTGTAGCTCAGCTCTTTGCCATTCAGTTGCTCAAACATTTTATCAAGTGGCCCATAGAAGGAAGCTGCCTGATGTGGGTTTTCTCCGTAGCGCAAAGAGCGGGCCGTCATTTCGGATCGCTTAAAGTAATTTTCCTCCCCATCGGCATTGAAGTAGCTAAAGATGGCCGTGTCGTAGTGGCTGCTTACGGCAAAAGCCCTTCTGGCGAGTGCCCGCCTCTCTTCCATACTAGTCTTTGGCACGTCGCGATCGAGAATCTCTTGAAGGGTAGGGTAGTCGTGCATCGATGGTACAATGACCACATCGCCATAATTTTTAGCTGCAGCTCTGATGAGTGCAATACCCCCTATATCGATCTGCTCGATGATTTGGGTTTCCTCTTCGGTACTGGCCACGGTTTCTTCAAATGGGTAGAGGTCTACTACGATCAGATCAATGGTCGGAATATCGTATTTGGTCAACTGCCCTAAATGGTTTTCGGTTCGCATGGCCAGGATACCGCCATGTACCTTTGGATGGAGCGTCTTTACGCGCCCATCGAGTATGGATGGATAGCCCGTAAGGTCTTCCACAGCAGTTACGTCTATACCTCGCTCGCGTATGAATCGCTCAGTTCCACCCGTGCTGTAAATAGTCACACCATGTTTGGACAGTGCATCTACGATCGGCCCGAGCCCGTCTTTGTGGTAAACTGAAACAAGAGCAGATTTAATGGTGCGCGATGACATAATTTGGAATTGAGACGGCAAATATATAAAACCGAACTACCAGTTCTGCGAGCTTTAGCTCGTGCATGTTTAGCAAGCTTTAGCCTGCTGCGGTAATTAATAACCCATTAGACAGGCAACCTCACCCTAAACCTCGCCCCGTTTGGCTCATTATCATCCAGCTCGATCAGTCCTCGATGCCTTTGCACGAGCTCTTTCACAATAAAAAGCCCTAGGCCAGTTCCCTTCGTGCGCCTTGTATCTTCGCTACCGATACGATAGAACCTACGCCATATTTTAGACTTGTGCTCATCTGGTACGCCGGGGCCGTTATCAGATACGGTCATGACCATTTCCTCTGGACCATTTCGAGCAAGCTCGATATCAATTTTCGGAGCAGGTTGGCTATACTTGGCTGCATTTTCCACCAAATTGAGAATAACGGATGTCATACCCGTATCGTCACCCTTGAAAAATGGCAGATCATCGTCTACATCGAGCTTGATCTCTGCTGTTGGGTACTTGGTTTTGACCACATCTACAGCCTCCAATAGGAGTGCCTTCAAATCGAGTTGCTCTTTACTGAGCTGGTAGCCTGATTCGAGTTTGGCACTCAGCAGTAAATTATTGACCAGTTCTGTGAGGCGATCGGCTTCTTTCAGGCCATTGGTACTTAGCTTGATCTGGGTACCTTCAGGCAGGTCTCGGCGGTTTTGGAAGGTCTCAAGAATCAGTCGGACACCTGCGATCGGGCTCTTGAGTTCGTGGGTGATACTGAGCAAAAAAGATCGCTGTTGGTCGGCCGCCATCAGCCTCCTCTTGAGGTTTCGATAAATCAGATAAGTACCACCAAGTATGCAGCTCAGTAGCAAAATTGCTTCCCCGATGATCATTCCCCGCTGCGCTCTGTAGTCGCGGTCGGCCTCTTTGTAGATGGCTGTATTCTCTATTGTCTGACCGGGCTCCAGCTCTCTGCTGATGGTCAATCGTGTGGAAAGGTCAGCAACCCGGGCATCGAAGGCTTCGGCATTCTTGCGCAGCAACAAGACCGACCACCAAATGGTACCAGCTACAGCATAAGCCAAGAGCGCATACGCATACCAGGGAAGAGAGTACCTGCGGAAGTCCATTAAAAGATCAATTTCTGATCAGTGCAAAGTCCGTTCTTCTATTCGCTGCACGGCCACCGGCACTGCTATTATTAGAAACCGGATTGTCTGGCCCGTTACCGACGACGACGAAGCGATCCGGATCGAAGTTGTATTCCCGTACCAGGTAAGCTACAACGGACTGCGCTCGACGGCGGCTCAGTTCTACATTGGTGGCACGGCTACCCGTATTGTCGGTATTGCCCTCAACACGTATGCGCGAGCCTGCAAATGCTCGGGCGATAGGCACCATCTCTTCATCGATGATGTTTTTGGCGCGATCGTCTAAAGTAGAAGAACCCGTATCGAAGTTGACGCTGACCTGGCGCACGGCGATGGCCTCGGCGGCTTCACCTTCGCTCTGGCTGATCTCATCGAAGTTGGCTTGGCCTTCGGCATTATGGCTGGGGCCACTCAGGGTGCTGCTGTTCACAAAGCGACCGTAGCTGATCTGGCGGAAACCGTCGACCCCAGCTTGACCGATATAGCCCAATGATTGATAATCTTTAGCCATGCGGCTGTACAACTCTTCGCCAGTTACACCTCTAAATGAGTTATTGAAACCAAAAAAGTCTTGATTATCGCCGTGGGTGGTCAGTCGGACATTCCCGATCATGGCATCGGCATCGTCAGTTGATAAGTCCATTTCGCGGCCTAGTATCTCGGCAGCTTCCTTGCGGGCACTGGCACTGCTGTTGATTTCGGCAGCTCCGCGCATCCAGCCTTCGTACAGGGCCTGGAGTGCTTCGCGATTTTTTTCGACGTACTCGCGCTTAGCAAAGAAAATGTCGGCTATGATGTTGGTGGCTGTTTTTGTGCTTTCTAGCACTTTCGCACCAGGCACTGCGCGCACGGAAAGCTCGTCGTCTGGCGACCAAACCACGGCGGCATCGACCACACCGGTCTTAAAGGCCTGGGCAGATTCTACGGCTGAGGGGTAGAATTTAAGATCGACATCATCAGCGGTAAGTCCACCGGCTTCGAGTAGATAGAGCAGGAAGGTATGCGATGGCGTCAACTCACCTACGGCTACCGACTTACCACGTAGGTCAGCTACCGAGTTTATGCCACGTCGAACGACCACGGCGTCTCCTCCACGTGACCAGTCGGCCTGATAAAGAACAACAGGATCGAAGTCTTTCAGGTCTGGTAGAATGGTCGGAAAGGCATCGATGGTATACCAATGCACGTCTATATCGCCATTTTTGAAGGCATTGAGGCTAGACACCACGTCGTCATTGAGCACAAACTCTACATCGATGCCATATTCTTTGCGATACATGGATTCTGCACTCGGCTTGAAGCCTCGGTTGAAGTACTGCCCACCGGCATATCCGCCCCAGGTTACGACACCTACGCGGATCACATCGTCGGAGCCTGCGGGTCGCGTGTCGGCATTGCCGCTGTATCGCGTGTCTTCTGTATTTGAGCCAGCGTTATTACCTTCTCCATTGTTGTCACTATTACCAGTAACTAAGGTAAAGCCGAAGTAAGCACCTGCTAAGATGGCAATAGTAATCAGCAGTTTGCTAAATGAGGTTAAGCGTGCCATAATGGGTTATATTTTAAAAGCCGCGCAAAGCGCGACTTTTTTGATTTTTATTTATTCGAAGAATGAGTCGTATTGGTTTCTTTGTCCGCTTGGGCGGGTAGCCTTTTCGGGGATAGGCGCGTCCAGGTCGAGTACTTCGCTATCGTTCTCGGCTTGCAGAAGCAAGGTGTCTTTTTGATCGCCGAGTAGCAGGCTGTCGCTTTCCTTCTCCCACTGCTCTAGCATGCGCAGACCATCTTCCTCGAAAACACCGTTTTGCAGATCGACCGAGTCCATGAAATTGGCACTGAGCTCCATGAATCGTTCCATTTCGCCTACTTTATTGGCGACATCATCGGCAATGTTTTCCATCGCCATATCGAACATGGCGCGCTGGTCGGGATTGCCGTTCATCACGCTCATGGCCGATTTCATAGCCGAGTGGCTGGCGTGGATGGCCTTGCGCTCCGTTTCTTTGACAGATACCTGGTCTTTGATATCCTCGGCCAGGATGGAACTGTTCTCGTACATCTTGGTGAGTACGCGATATAGCACCTCCATCTTTTTGTAAAGGGTCTCCAAGCGGATGTTACTATCCTTCAACCTGCCAGCCCGGCGACTCTTCAAGATCATCACATTGCGGCGATTGGTCTCTTTGGCCTTACCTGCCAGTTGAAGATTGTTATTGATCTCCCGCTGGTTGTTGACGATGGTCTCCTTGAGCTTGTGCATTTGCGCGCGAAGCTGGCTGATCTGCTTGTTCATCTTACGCAGATTGTTTTGCAGCTCTTCGACATAGGTCTTTAAGATGCCGATGGGGTCGATCTGTACGAAAAGCCCCGTCACCCAGCGCATCACGCTCTTGTACATGTACCAGATGAGGTTGCGCATCTTGGGGTCGAGGATCATATAGATCACGACACCTAAAACGGCAAGCGTACCTGCCAGATACAGTGTATTTGCAAAAAGCGCTGCCCAATTGATGGTCGTAGCTAAAAAAGCTCCCCCTGCGATCAAGGCGCCAAGAAATAGTAAGCCTGTCACTCCCTCTGGCCGCTTCCAGAAGGATTTAGGTTGTTGCATTTGCGGTGGTGAATCCATATTGATATTAAGTGTGTAATGCTATTGTTGTGTAAAGATAATAAAGGCGCGGGAAGTGCGAAGGTTGAATCGTTGGTCGATTGGGGGAGTCTGTTAGTCTGTTAGGTGGTTGGTGGGACTCTAACCCACAAACTCAATAAGCCTCCTATACTGCTCCGACCTTCCCAACAATTCCTTGCACCCCACCACCACCAAGTGCTCCCTCGCTCGTGTCATAGCTACGTTTAGCTTTCGGTCTATGCCATCTCGATCGGTTTGGGCGAGATTGTCGACTTGAAATTCGTCATTAACGCAAAGAGAAATGAGGATGATACGTCTGGCTCCGCCTTGGTATCGTTCTACGGTATCGATGGTGTAGTGGTCAGGATTTTTTCCATCTGATCTCAGTCTTCGGCGCAAGTGGGCGATTTGGGCTCGGTAAGGTGCGATAATACCTATATCTCCTGGTTCTATTGGGTGATTTTGGTGGCGGTATATCTCTTCAAAGGTATCGATCAGTTTAACGATCTGCTCGGCTTCGTGGCGGTTGACTTTATTGTCGGTAGCACTTTTGTCGATTTGGCTGTCAAGGAATAGTAGCCTGCTTTGAGCGATTTTGCTGAGGCCATTTAGATTCGCTGAGATGGCTTCAAAAGGCAATGGGGCCAATTGCTCTTCTCTTCGTGGACCTGTACCCTCGGGTAATACCGATAGCTTACCTCCGTAAAACTGCTTGGCGGGGAAGGCCATGATATCCTTGTGCATGCGGCCCTGATGGCTGAGCTGATCGTAGGCCCATTTCCAATTGTTTTGCCTGGCTAGCCAGTATAAACGCTCGAACAAACTACCGGCGAGACTGAAAAGTCCCAACGCTTGCAACTCATCCTCCAGCAGCTCGGTTTCCCGCTCTTTCTGCTGTACCACCGCTGGCAGCTGCCGGTGATCGCCGATGAGGAGTGCTTTGGGTATGCGCGAGAGCAAGCCAATGAGTAAAGGCTCCAGAATCTGAGAGGCTTCGTCTACGATAATGCGGTCGAATTGTTTCAGTTTAAATAGCTCCTCCTTGCCGCCTATGCTGGCTACTGTGCCGACGACTATTCTATGTCTATCGATCAAGTTTCGCAACGCTGCCCGATTATCGATCTCTTCGGCCTGAACCTGCAATAACCGCTCTTGATAAGCATCGGCCGTACCGAATCGAGAGCCAATCCTGAGATAATCGCTAAACCCACCATCTATTCTTTCGATACTCTCGCAGATTTCATCTACTGCACGATTGGTGTAGGCCAGCAGCAGAAGGTTCTCCTGAGTATTTTTCAATAGGTAGGTAACCACCTCGTGCAGCATCACACTCGTCTTACCAGTGCCCGGTGGTCCCCAGAGTAAGAAGTAATCTGGTGCGGCCAAAATTTTGGCGAGTATCGCTTGCTGTTCGTCTGTTAGTCCGGGTCTGGGCTTCAAATCAATGGCAGTACTTTGACCAGGAGCTTCCAGCCCCAGCCATCGCCTGCGAATGGGAGACGGACTTTCAGCCCATTTCCAAAGGCCCCTGTAGAAGTTTCCGAAGCTGGAGTCCAGCACGTCTCGTTCTATCGTCCAATAGCTGGCCTCCCGGAAACCGTGGTCATCCAGCTGCCTGGAACGCAGGCGTACCGTCACTCGATCAGGACTTAGGTGCATGAGCGTACACTTGTATACTTGCGAATGTAAAACCTCGCCACGCTTGCCCTCGAGAGAACTTGTTTGGTAGAGTGCTACGATATCTCCTGTTCTGAACTTGGCCATGCGGTCGGAATCGACGGACTGCGTGAGGTGGAGGTTGCCAGTTTCTGGCTCGTAGCTGCCGAAACTCAAACCGACCAGTGCATCGAACCGATCTATTTTATCTTGCGGCTCGTCTACCCATAGACTGGCGAGGCCGTTAGCTCGCTCGCTGGTCGATTCACCCAGCTTGGCCAGCCGCTGCTCGCGGGCCGTAAAGCCGAGCATAGCACCCAGATAGCGTCTTTCCAGCGACTCGAGCCCGGAATAAACTTTGGTGATCCGATCAAAATCGTCTCGTGTAAAACTAGAGATGTTCTTGTGCGCATTCGGTCGCAGTCGCGAAAACAATCGATCCACGGACCTAAGTAGTGAAGACCCAACGTGCAGCTCACAGAGCAGTAGTTCCAAACTGAGCAGCTTATTGCGTATCTCCAGGGCTTCTCGTTGACGGAACGGCTCAGCAGGCGCAAATCTAAGCGGCCGTTCATGCGTCTTGCTATACAAGATGTAGGCCGCTACATTGGCGTCTTTGCCAAACGCCTTTTTTATCATCAAGTCGTAGAGCAGCGTCTGCACAAAATGCGACTGACTCAGCCCATGCCGATTGGGTCGGTATATAGATCCACTCTTGAGTTCTACGATGCTGGTTTGTGGACCCTGCTCGGTTTTGCCCATGTAAAGCAGGTCAAGCCGGCCTTGTAGACCGTAATTGGGCGAGTAAAAGGAAGGCTCCAATCGGCAACGGTCTCTTTCAATGCCTACTTTTTCTAGATCTAGCTTACAAACCTGGCGCAAGTTCACATAGTGCGCTTGCAAGCCTTGCACCATCTCTTTCACTTCCTTGTCGGTCAGGCAGCACAAGGCTAGAGGCTGAGTTTGAAAAATAAGCCGTTTCAGCTCCGAAAAAGGTGTATCCGGGGCAGACATCAACACATCCAGGAAGTGATTGACGATATTACCCGTTAGCAAAGCGGGCCGCTGCTCGAAAGGTAGCAACTTGCGACTCAAGACCGACCATATAAGCGGTGGATTGGTGCCGAAGGCAGAAGCCACTGCCGTAACATCGACCAAATAATCGGGCAACAAGATGATAGCATCCACCCGCAGCTTACCGCCACTAAGGTGTTTTACTGCTATCAAATTGAGCAAAAAAGGCGGTCTGGCCACCTTCTGCATAAGTTTGATGGTCTCCAAAACTGGCTCGTCCTGATCTTCAAGGCCATAGAGCAGGCGGTAGGTGATCTCTGGTTTAGCCTCGTCTCTTAGGTGCAAAACCTTAGCATCAGCATCGGTCCCGATCCAGAGTACCCTCTTATCGGGCTCGCGATCTACGACCGTTGGTGGGCTATAGGGCTCGGGAAAATCTGCGTTGGCTAGCTCTTTCCAACCCTTAGGAGCCTCCTGCTCGAAGCAGATTAGGGTAGCCTTGCAGAGTGCCTGAAAAGCGGGCCTCAGTTTTTCTTCTTCGTTTTTGCCGTAGCTACGCCTATAGTAAAGCCGTTGCAACTGATAGGTCAGCTCGGGTGTAAAATTGAATCGATGTGCTACGTATGCCAGCCTGGCATGAAAAGTACTGAAAAGCAGTCTATCACCCTCAGTTGCCAGCTCGCAAAGCTTTAGTAGTAACCCACGCAGTCCACCAAGCCTTTCTTCAACGGTCAACTCAGACTCGTCGCGTATGCGGTCGTATTGCCGGAATAGGTAAGCATGAAAGGCTTCAGGGCGCATATTCTGTTGGATCAGCACTGCAAATTAAAACAATTGGTATGTAAATTCAATAATTTACAATTCAAATATTTGCTTAGAAAATAATGCTATTTCAATTACAAATAATTGATTATGAATTATTTGTAACTGAAATACATGGGTTAGAAAATCAAAAAAACTCCTTAAGCTGGTTTGAAATGGCTGCCTCTGCGGTGCACTTTTGTAATGTCAACAAGCGGGAACGCCCGCTCTATATGAAAAGAACTGGTTTATTTCTCAATCTATCTGTCCTTGAGATTGATCGGCGGCAAGGCAACTTGCCGCCGGTTTTTGAGAAAATTCAAAAACCAAATTCTAACACACCATCCATTAAACGATGCAAGGGTGTTTATCTTCAGAAGGGAAAATGAAGATAAGTAGATAGTTGCTATTTATTCGGGCCGGGTGGAGCATTTGCTCTTTCCCGGTCACTTTTTTTTGACCCATACCCCACCATCCAATGCTGTCTTTTTATGACCTTTGGTGTCAATGAAGAAACTTTTGGTGCTAGGGGTAAGCGGCCAGTTGGGCCGAATTATGATAGAGGAATCTAAGGCCATGAACAATTGGCGCGTATTTGCCTACACGCGCTCCCAGCTCGACATTACCGACGGCGAAGCCGTGGAAGAAGCATTTGCCGATGTAGACCCCGATCTATGCATCAACTGTGCCGCCTACACAGCCGTCGACAGGGCCGAGCACGAACCTGATAAAGCGATGTCGGTCAATGGGACTTCCGCGGGTAGACTCGCTGCTATGGCACGAAAGCATGCTAGTGCTTTTCTCCACTTCAGCACCGATTACGTATACGCCAATAAATACAACCGACCCCTACTCGAAACCGATGAAACCGATCCAGAAAATGCCTACGCCCAATCCAAGCTAGCTGGCGAGCGAGCCATCCTCGAAGCGCATCCAGATGCCCATATCATTCGCACGGGTTGGGTATACAGCGAGTACGGACACAACTTCGTGCAGAGTATGATTCGACTCGGTCGAGAACGCGAGCAACTCAAAGTCGTTTATGATCAGATCGGTGGGCCGACCTATGCGCGCGACCTGGCCAGAGCAAGCCTAAACCTACTCCATATCGAGGCGGCTCCCGGTATCTACAACTATGCCAATGCAGGTGCCACCAGCTGGTATGATTTTTGTCTGGCTATCCACGAACTAGTAGGCATAGAGACCTGTGCAGTCTCCCCAATAACCTCCGATGGTTATCCCAGCCCCGCCAAACGGCCCCATTTCAGTGTACTCAACACCCAGAAGATTGCAAAAGCACTCAATCAGATACCCCGACACTGGCGGATGGCGTTAAGTCATTGTTTGCAACAACTTTAAAACGCGTAATTTCGCACTTGAAAGCCGAACTTAGGCTTTGCCCTTTACGCTAATAAGGCAAGAGATCACCACACCGCGCGCATTCATGTTCCACCTGGTTAATTCGCTGTTCAAGACTTATGTCAACTGGTACGCCAGTGATCTCGACCAGCACTACGAAGCAACCTGGGACGCCCAGCGCGAAACCCTCTACCAAATACTCTGGCCTAATCGGGATACAGAAATTGGCCGCAAGCACAACTTCGACAGCCTCGCTAATGATCCGGCTGCCTACTCTTCCGAAGTACCCGTTCACCAGTACGAAGACCTGGCCCCCTACTTCGAGCGCATGCTGCAAGGGGAAAACGAGCTACTCTACGCCGAGAAGCCTTGCTGGATAGCGACCACCAGCGGCACGACGGGCTCTACCAAAAATTTGCTGCTCTCTCCTGCCTCTATCAAAGAGAACCATCAGAAATCGGCTTTTATAACGCTGGTTTCGCTTCTGCGCAGGCGGGAAGACCTTCAACTCTTCAACCACAAAAATCTGCTGGTCGGTGGCGCGTACAAGGGCAAGCATCCGGTGATAGACGTGCCCATAGCCGATATCAGTGCCGTGCTGATCCACTCCATCCCAAAATTGATGCGATCCTTTTATGTACCCGATGTTTGGCTGGCCACCGAGCCCAACTACGAGGAGAAAATCGAAAAAATAGCCCATGTTGCGGCTCAAACCAGCACCCTGACCCTACTCGGTGGCGTACCGACTTGGAATTTGCCCCTATTCCGTCGGGTCTTAGAGATTACAGGTAAAGACAGCCTGCTAGACGTGTGGCCCAGACTCAAGGTATTTATGCACGGTGGGGTGAAATTCGATCCCTATCGGCCTCAATTCGATGCCCTCTTTCCCAGGCCAGACTTTATCTACCACGAGGTCTACAATGCCACCGAAGGCTTTTTCGCCGTTCAAGATCGGGACGAAGGTGGCGACATGCTATTGCTGCTGAATGTCGGCATCTACTACGAGTTCGTTCGCTGGGAAGACTATCAGCGGGGCGAGTACAAATCGCTCACCCTCATCGAGGTAGAGACCGGTGAGGTATACGTCATGTTGATTACGACTTGCGCAGGATTGTATCGTTACCCCATGGGCGATTTGATCACCTTCACGACCAAAGAACCCTATCGAATCCGCATACTCGGCCGCACCCAGGAGTTCATCAATGGCTACGGTGAAGACCTCCTGCGCAGCGAAGCCGAAGATGCCCTAACCGCTACCTGTGAAGCCACCGGAGCCTTCGTACGCGACTATACCGTGGCCCCCAAGTACATAGAGGTAGCCGACCAGGGTTGCCACCAGTGGTTTGTGGAGTTCGAGCGCTCCCCCGCCAATGTGGAAGACTTCACCGAAAAACTCGACCAAGCCCTCCAGGCCCGCAACTACAACTACTGCGCCAAGCGCCAGAACGACTACGCCCTCCGCCGATTGGAGCTATACGTCCTCCCAGACGGCTTCTTCCGCGAATGGCTGGTCAGCCGGGGCAAGACCGGTGGGCAAAGCAAGGTGCCCCGTTTGGCCAATCACAGAGATTTTGCCGAGCATATCTTAAAGAGTCTATCGGGTACTATGGAGCAATAACATCCTCCGCTGTACCAGCATGTAGCTCATTGACCCAATCGATGAATTTTTTGTCGTTGACCGTTAAGCTGAAATAATCGGGTGCTCGTAAAATGGTATGCTCCTCTGATTGTCGGTAGTAAACTCTCCAGCGGGATAGGTTGGCCAGGAGTTGCTCTTGTTGGGTAAGTAGTGAAGCCTTGAATGCCTCAGCTTCGATTAAGCCGACTTGGTAGGCACAGTTTTCCTGACCTAAGCTGAGTAACGTACGACTGATTACATCGGAATAAGAACCAAAAAAACCGAAGTTGGCTGTCGGATATTTTTGATCGAGATACTCGTAAATCGACAAAAAGTTAAAAGCGAAATTCGGCTGTGAAAATTCGTTGATATCCGCTGGTATCTGAATATTGAAAGTATTCTGCCAATCTTGATTCAGACAATCGGGTACGACAGCCTCATCGATCAAAAGATAGCCTGCGTCATTGATCAGGGTGTATTGTACGTCACTGAACTTGTTAGAAATAAGTGTTGCCATTTGATCGAAATTGGCCAGAACGCCATAACCGCCAGCACTCGAGCCGGCTAGTATGACTTCTGTAAGTTCGAGACCTTGCTCATCAATGAAGATCAGGTACTCTTCCAGGACTAATCGAAAGTTTTGGTAGCCCTTAAAAGTTTGATCGTCATCGCCTCCATTGGGCACATCTACACCTTCGTTGTCGCCGGCATAGACATCGCCAGAGCTGTAGGCGATGAAAAGATGGTTCCAGTCTTTAAACAGGTTATTGGCATTGCCAGAGAGGTTGGCACGATTAAAAAGTGGGAAGTCGGGAACTCCATTCTCATTAAACTCGGCTTCTCCGTAATCTCCTAAATTGGTCGAACAAGAAAAGGCATCGAAACATGCTCGACCACCCGGTAAGTAAATCAAAAGTCCGGTTGAATTGGGACTAAAGCTAACTCCATATCCAGATGAGTTTCCATTGCGGGAAACGACGTCTGCTTTATCCACCCAGTACCAATTTAAGGGATCACCGATGGCCTCACTTAGTGTATTACTGCTTACGTTACTTGGCGTTGGCTCATCATTATCATCAGAGGAACAGGTTGAGAAAAGCAAGGAGCTCAAAATCATGACTATAGTAGAAAGGGCATAATAGTTTTTGCTGAATAACATCATTTGGTTTTTTGGATGAGGATGTACATACCAGATGATTGGTGACAGATATAGTTGCCCCGATTAACTTTATTTAACCTAGTGAAGTAACCAGCAAGTACTATAACGTTACTTCCCGTTTACTCCACTAGCCATCGATGGTGTTTAACCCATAACAAGCGTATCGCAATCTATGTATTCCACCCCTCGTTTGCATCTATAGTGAGAACGCTGTTATCTTACCACGACCCTAAATATCAAACTCATATGCGATTTGCATTGGCCTTTTTGGGCCTGATCACCACCACTTTACTTATGGCGCAAACCTATAGCGCAGACTGGCAGCGCGTAGACGAGGCCCAGTCTCGTGGCCGTTATCAGACAGCTATCGAACAGCTGGCCCCCATTTTTGAGCGAGCTCGCCGAGATGGCAAGATCGATCAGCTGGCCAAAGCCCACTTCTACCGCGCAGCAGCTATAAAAAATTTGAGTGAAGACGGGACCGAAGCTGCCATCCAGCAACTGGAAAGAGACCTGGAAGCCAGCCGCAATCCAGCTATACAAGCTCTGCTACATCTCCAACTGGCCAAAGGCTACAAAGGCTACATGCAGGAACAGCTCTTCGGCAACAGCGGACAAACGGCCCTATTGGAAGACGATGAACCCGTAGAAGAGGCCACTGCTACCAACCAGCCACTAGCGGAGTGGTCGACCGAGCGGATAGCCAGGCAATATATACATCATGCCCTGACAGCCATAGAGACTGCACAGAATAACCGCCTACCGCTAGAGCAAATCGAGGCCATCGTAGACGAGGGCTACAATCGGGAGGCCGAAATGCCCACTCTATTCGACCTGATCGTCTTCGATGTATTGAATGAGCTGGATGAGGGATTGAGTGTACTACCCGAACCCGTAGAAGCTTTTCGACCTGCGGAAGTCCAATTATTCCTACCTGCATATCTGTTTTTAAACTACAATCCGGCTACGCCCGATACCAATAGCACGGCTTATCGCAGGCTGCGTATCTATCAAGGCTTGCTGGAAGTACGGCTGGAAGAGGCATCCATCTCCGACTATCATCGACCGGCTTTGGTACTTGCCGACCTGTCCCGATTGCGCTGGGCGCACCAGCTGACGGGCGAAGACGAAATGTATAAGGAGGCGCTCGACGATCTGCTGAATCTACACCTGGATACACCTGCTGGTGCGGAAATTGCCTACGAACTGGCCAGCTTGCAGGCGAATAATCAAAGCTTCTGGGGAGATACCGAGGAAGAGCAAAGACTGCGATTGGTCAGAGACCGAGCGCGTTATGTGGCCATTATGTCCGACTATCCAGGCAGCCGGGCTGCGGATTTGGCTAATGAGCAAGTGGTGGACATAGATGCCAAACGTTTATTACTGACTGCCGAGGAGGTCTACATGCCCGACGAGTCTGTGCTGGTGAAGCTCGACTACCGAAATGTAGAAGAAGTGTTCTATCGATTGGTGAGGCTGGACTATACACTAGATAAAGGGCCAGATATCTATGATCCGAGAGAGATCAATGATCGGTATGTGGCATTAAAACCCATACAATCAGGAAGTTATAAGCTGACACCTAATGACGATTATCGAGAACATGAAACAGAGATGGCGCTCGATGATTTGGCTGTGGGCAAATATGTCCTCCTAATGAGTGAAGATGCCAATTTTAATCGTTCTGGCGATCGGCGTATGACTTCGGTAAAGTTCGCCATCAGCCAAATGGCCCTCATGGAAATGGCGTCTACACCAGCCGAGAAAAGGTATCAGATCGTAGATCGTAACACGGGCTCTCCACTTAGTGGCGTGCAAGTCAACCGATTTGAGCGCAATAACCAACGCAATAGAACAATATACAATCCGCTGCAACCCATTCAGGTAGGGAGCGATGGCCGATTTAGCCTGCCTACTACAAATGGCTCGATCATAGCTCAGTTTGTATTGGGCAAAGATACCCTCCAACACAATCTGCGAGCATATGGGTACAACAATAGTAGACGTGATACCAGGCGGGCGCATTTCTTTTTGGATAGGGCCATCTATCGCCCTGGGCAGCAAATGTTTGCCAAAGTGCTGATTGTCAATACCGATGCCGAGGGTATGCCCAGCCTGGTGACCAATGAAGAAATTACCTTGAAGCTGTACGACGCCAATGGCGAAGAGCTGGCTGCCGAAACGGGGCGCACCGACCAATATGGTGCTATGCGTATGAACTTTACGCTACCCAAAGGGCGTCTATCCGGTTCTTGGCGTTTGGCCATAGATGGTATGGGTAGCCGTGGCTTTAGAGTAGAAGAGTACAAGCGACCTCGATTTGAGGTTAAACTGCCCCAGCCGAAAAAACCAGCTGTTCTGGGAGATTCGGTCACCTTAGAAGGGCAAGCGCTGGCGTACAGTGGTCCCCCCTTGGCCGATGCGCGCGTTAGCTACCGCGTAGAAAGGCGGGTCAACTGGTGGTCGTATCGGTACTATGGCGGCGGGCCGGGGTCTACGCAGGCTATCCTGGCGCAAGGCGAAACGACTACAAATGCCGACGGGAAATTCGAGATTGATTTCCTGGCCGAAGCCATACAGCAAAATGACAATCGCTATCGCCCGTACTACAGCTTTACCGTTTATGTCGATGTGGCCGACCAGACGGGAGAGACCCACGCTGCGCAAGCTAATATACCCGTTCAGCAGCCGTACGCCCAGCTTAAAATTTCGATAAACAACGATCTAGACGTTGCTGATAAGGCCAAGCTTCGCCTCGACCTGCCACCTGGTAATACCGAATCCTGGGATCTGAGCGTACAGGTAGAACCGGTCGAGCATCCCGATCCGGGATTGCGTGAACGGCGCTGGTCTGTACCCGATCGGCCGATCCTTTCACGAGAAGATTTTAAAGCGCGCTTCCCTGATATGGCCTACCAAAGTTCGGGGCCTGTTGAAGAATGGACTTCCGCAGGTGGTACCATCTTCAGAGACCGAATGCAGATCCGTGCTGATTCCATCTTAGAATTACCTGTCGAAAATTGGGATGCCGGGCACTACCGCATTACGGTGAGCTATGTAGATGCAGAAGGGGAGGAGCAGAAGCTCTACCAGCGGATTTCGCTAAGCGATATGGATGCCAGTGAGTTACCCGAAGGGGTTTTTGGAAAAATCCAAATACCCAAAAGAACCTACTCTGTGGGCGAGGACATTATGCTCAGATTAGTGCACCAGCCAGCTTCAGTAGCAGGCGTAGCTGGCTGGACCAGTCGTTCGCAGGCGTTGCAATTAAATCGCCAGCTACTCAGCAATGGCAATAATTACAAGTATACCGTAAACGAAGACGACCGAGGCGGTTTGGTCTTTTTCTTACAATACGTCTATCGAAATCGGCACTACAGCTACGAAGAGCGTTTTGACATCCCCTGGAAGGACCGCCAGCTAGCCATCGAGTACGAGACGTTCAGAGACCGATTGCGCCCCGGCGAGCCCGAAACCTGGACCTTGAAAGTAAATAATAGCGAAGGCGAAGGCACCGAAGCACAGGTGCTGGCCTCCATGTACGATGCCAGCCTTGATGCGTTAGTGGGCCATAGTTGGAGCTTTGGCGGACTGTATCCACGTTTTAGAGCACAGCTTCTTAACAGCCGACATGGCTTTGGTCCCAGAAGGGGGATAGATTACTATGCTGTAGGCGGTACGGTAAACGGCAAGACCTACAGTCTACCCCGCTTTGATTTTGGCCCCTTGCAGTGGCAGTACAATCGATATTATCGTGGAGATTTCGTGGCATACTCAGCTGATGTTCAAAATCATGACTTAAGACTTTCGAGAGCTCTACCTCCACCGCCGCCTCCACCTCCGGCTGCTGAGCGATCTGAAGATGTCGAGTTTAGCATTCAAGTTTTTAACCAAGGTGCAGTGTCTGAAGAGCCTGTAGAAATTGTAGATTATATACCTAGTGGCTTTGAGTTTGAATTGGATAAAAATGAAGCCGGTAGGAGTGTACCCAGCATCCGCACCAACCTCCAAGAAACCGCTTTCTTCCAGCCCGAGCTATATACCGACGAGCAGGGTAGGGTATCGATCAGCTTCACTTCCCCCGAAGCACTAACCAGCTGGAAATTTCAGGTGCTGACCCATACGACCGACCTGGCCTATGCCTTGAGCAGTAAGTCGCTGAAGACGCAAAAGGAGCTGATGGTTCAGCCCAATGCACCCCGATTCCTGCGCGAAGGTGATCGGATGTTATTTACGGCCAAAGTGAGCAACCTGAGCGAGAAAGCACTGAGCGGCCAAGCAGAATTGGAATTATTCGACCTGGAAACAGAAGAAAATCTGGCTGCGATTTATGATCTGGCCAATGTTCCGGCCAGCTTCACCGTAGAGCCGAATGGCAGTGAGGTCGTGCAGTGGGAGATAGCCGTACCGGCGGGTGCAGCTGACCGTGGCGAGATCGGGTATCGCGTCATTGCCCGGGCTGGTGAATTCAGCGATGGCGAGCAAGATCGCCTGCCCATACTGACCAACCGCGTCTTCCTGACTAGCACGGAGTCTTTCTTCTTGCGTGGCAAGGAGCGCAAGACTGTCACTCTGGATGCCCTCGCCAATGCCAACAGCTCTAGCCTCACCCATATGGGCTACAGTTTAGAGGTAACTAGCAACCCAGCCTGGCTGGCGGTTAAGTCTTTGCCCTACCTGGTCGAGTATCCTTACAACTGTAGCGAGCAGCTCGTCAATCGCTACTTCGCTAATCAGATCAGCCACCATCTGGTGCGTACCAAGCCGACCTGGAAGACGGTCTTCGAGCAGTGGAAAGGCGATTCTACCGCCCTCCTCAGCGAGCTGGAGCGCAACCAAGACCTGAAGCAAGCCTTGCTCGAAGAAACCCCCTGGCTGCGGGAAGCTGAAGACGAGCGCGAGCAGCGTCGCCGACTGGGGCTCCTCTTCGACCTGGAAGCTGTCGCCGCCCGCCAATCCGAGACCTGGCAACAACTAGCAGCCAGACAAGACCAAAGCGGGGGCTTCAGCTGGATGCCGGGCGGGCGTGTGAGTCCGTACATTACCGCCTATGTACTGGAGAGTCTGGCGCGACTACAGACCATGCGGGTCCTGAATCCCGATGAAACCAAGCAAGTCTTCGATGTCGTAGGACCTGCATTGGCCTTCCTGGATAATTATAGACTAGATGTCTTCAACCGCTGGCTAAAAGGCCGAGAGCTGACCGATAGCCTGGCTGCGACTTATGTGCCCAGCAGCGTGGAAGTCCACTACTTCTATTTGCGCAGCTACTATAATAAAGACCAGATTAAGCTCACCAGCGTGGAGGAGATAAATATCCGCCTGCGTAAGTACAACTTAGCCCGAAACCTCAGACCGTATTGGAAGTTCTTGATAGACAGGCTGGATGATACCTGGCCGGATCGCAACCTGTACGAGCAAGCCCTGGTCGCATCCGGTTTTGCCATGGAAGATATGACCGAACGTGCTGGTGAGGTCATCACAAGCCTCAGAGAACGGGCTTTGCGCAAGGACGAGCTCGGCATGCACTGGAAATACGGCCGCGGATACCGCTGGTACGATTTGCCCATCGAGACCCACACTCGTCTGATGGAAGCCTTCCTCATAAACGGTGCTACCCAAGAGGAGCTAGACGAAATGCGCCTTTGGCTACTACAAAATAAGCGTACCAATCGCTGGGCCAGTACCAAGGCCACAGCTGCTGCTATTTACGCTCTGCTACAAGATGCCGATGGCGGAGATGAGGCCATTTCGCTGGCTCTGGAAGGCGCACCAGTCGGCGTAGACATTCCAAAAGCAGATCGTAGTCTTTGGTCTACTGAGCTAGCCTATGCGCAAAACCGCGCCGAGGCCGGTACTGGCTACTACCGCATGAGTCTGCCCGCCGAGTCGGTCAGCCCCGATTTGGCCGAGGTACAGCTCGATAATCAAGGAAAATCTGTCTCTTGGGGGGCTATCTACTGGCAGTATACCGAAGACATCGACAAGGTACAGGCTGATGCTGATGGGCCGCTGGCTTTGCAGCGCAAGATATTTCGCCGGGTCAATACCGATCAGGGCGAGCGGCTGGAGCCCATAACCGATGCCACCGAGCTACGCACGGGCGACCGCCTGCGCATACAGCTGGTCGTCACGGCCGACCGCGAGCTCGATTTCGTGCACCTGAAAGACCGCCGCGCCGCCGGCCTGGAACCGACCGAACAGCTCAGCGGCTATCGCTATCGCAGTGGATTGGGCTTCTATTTCAATCCGACCGATCTGGCGGTCAATTTCTTCTTCGATCAGCTGCCCCGTGGTACGCATACCCTGGAGTACGACCTCTTCGTAACCCAAAAGGGCGATTTCAGCAATGGACTCAGCCAGGTGCAGTGTATGTATGCACCGGAGTTTGGGGCGTATTCAGAAGGGGAGAGGCTAGTCGTGGACTAGCGAGCTCCTCCGAGGCATCATTGAGCCGCCGCTGACAAGCGGCTCAATGTTCCTCGGAGGCGTCGAGCGGTCCCAGGAGGCGTCGAGCGGCTTCAAGTAAAATTTTTTTTATTCTTTTTTGTAACCTTTCGCCTTCAAGCCAGTAATCCCTCCAAACGACCCCGCTTTTGGACCCCAGTGACGAAGAACTCATGCAACAACTCGCAGCCGATAAACTGTCTGCGGCCGCTGAGTTGTTCCGGCGATATCGAGATCCGATTTTCGGTTATTTATATCGACGTTGCTTGGGCGATCGCCAACTGGCTGAGGATATCTTGCAAGATTGCTTCGAGCGCGTCATCAAATATCGCAGTGGGTTTCGATCTGGGCATACATTTCGGTCCTGGGTGTATACCATCGCTCGAAATTGCCACCAAGATCGACTCAAACGGCAGCAAAAGAGATCAGAAATGGAGTCGGATGCAGCTTTTGTACTTCCCAGCCTGCTGACCGCGGGCAGGCAGGCGCAGGTCGGCAACGATTCTCTCAATCGGATGATCGCCGAAGAAGAAGCCGATCATAGGCGAGAAGCCTGGAAAGCACTACCGAATAAATACCGGGAAGTGGTTGACCTGGCTTGGAACCGCGGGCTCAAGTACGCTGAGATCGCTGAAGTTCTAGGACTTTCCGTCGCCAATGTAAAAGTACGGATGCATAGAGCTTGTCAACAATTAAGAGCTAATTATCATCAAATCGAGTCATGAATACCAATTTTACGGAAACGGACCTGATCGATTACCTGAGTGGTGAGCTGGAAGATTCAAAAATTGTTGCCCTGGAAAAGGCTGTACAAAATGATGAATCTTTGCATCAGCGGCTCGAAGAATATCGCGGAATCTATGGCTGGCTTAACAGTCAAGATAAGCTTATCTCTTCCTATTCTGAAGATGAGTTCTTGAGAAGTGCAGCGCATCATCTTCAAAATTCGTCTGCTGAAAGCAAATCGCCCAGGCTTCGAATTTTACGATATTCGGCAATAGCAGCCAGTATCTTACTGGTATTTAGCTTGGGATGGTGGCTGGGCGGTAGCTCTGTTTTAACAAATACTCAAGACTTTGCAAGTCAGTGGGAAGAACTTCTGGAAGGGGAGCGAAGCAGCCACCGCATAGCAGCGACCAGGTTAATCGCCAGTCAGCCAAATGTAGACGAAGCGTTGATAAGCAGACTGGGCATACTACTCCGAGAAGATCCAAGCCCCAACGTAAGGTTAGCGGCCTTGGAAGCACTAGCTACACTTGGCCAGTATCATTATGCCCGACAGGAGCTCATCATGTCACTAGAACCCAATGGACCTGCGGCAGTCCAAATTCAACTGATCGAAATTCTGATCGAACTCGAAGAAACAAAAATTTTACCCAGGCTCCACGACTGGAGTCAAGATCTCTCATTACCCCAATACTTGCGTGATGCTGCCGAATTAGGCCGCTTCAAGCTCGACAAAATTTGAATCAAATGCACAAACTTTCTTTTTTTAGCATTCTCTTTTTTCTGCTGGCCAATCTAACGCTGAACGCTCAGGAAACCCAAGCGGCTTTTACCATAAATGCGGCTAACAAGACCGTAGTTTTTTCTGAAATCGGCAAACTGAAAATTGTCGGTACGGATGCCAATGAAATGCGCATTTCCGGTGCTGGCCCTAGGAAAAGAAACTCCAGGGCTGAAGGACTTAAGCTGATCTCCGTAAGTGGCTTACAAGATAATACCGGATGGGGATTGTCAGTCACCGAAGATGGGAATACCATTACCGTCGAACAAGTGGGTAAGAAAAACAACGAATACACGATAGAACTACCCCATTCGGCCGTCCTGCAATACACCCAATCTACTACCGATGGTAGCCATTTTCGCATCGAAAGCTTCAGCGGTGAAGTAGATGTGACCATGATGTACCACAAGGTCTATTTGTTCGATGTCGCAGGACCTGTAGCGGTTAATTGCGTCTATGGAGACATTATAGCAGAATATACGGCACGTCCACCCAGTGGGGACCTTCGCCTACATGCGACGTATGCGGATGTCGATCTGACGCTACCTGCTGCGACTGCTGCGAATTTAAGCTTATCGACCTCCTACGGAGATATGTATACCGATTTTGACCTGAATGTAGATAGAGGTACTATGAACGAGGGAGGCAAGCTCAATGCGACCATCAATGGTGGTGGAAAGCTGGTCAGTTTGCAATCTACTTACGATGATATCTTTATTCGTAAGAAATAAGGTTCTTCGGTAAATTACATAACGAGGTCTTTATTCATTTCACTCCTTCCCCTTACACTCAATTAAATAGTCATGTTGCGCTTAATAATCTGCATAGCTACCCTGTGTAGCACGAACCTTCTTATGTCTCAAGTAAAGACGCAAAGCTTTGATGCCAGCGACTTAGACAAACTCGTCATCCATACACAGCTCAGTGAAATAATTCTCGTATCTGCCGAATCTGATCGGATAGAAGTCACTCATTCTCTATGGATCAATGGCGAGCGAGCTACAGACATGCAGGAACTCGAGTACGAAGTAAACGAGGGGCGAGCCTCACTCCGGGAAGTCCGCCCTACGGTTAATGATATCAATGATGTTTGGCGGAATAGCGATGGCCAAATCGAAGGTTCATTTCAGACATATGGGCAAAATCCTGCACAGGTACACTCAGTGAAGTCGATATTGGAAGTGCGGGTGCCTGATAATCTGACCCTGGAGGCAACCTCTGATTACGGAGCGATCAAAGGCCAGAATTTAGTCAATTTGGTCTCGGTTGAATCGACTTATGGCCTGGTTGAGATGATATTCGATGACAGCCTGCCGCATGACGATCTGAAACTGATCAGTGAATATGCCGAGGTTGATCTCACTTTGCCAGACCATCTGGGGGCTCAGCTATTTATGGCTACAGAGCATGGCGATTTGTTGAGCGATTTTGATATGGAAATAGATGTACAAAATTCTCAAGAGGATGTGTATTTAAAACGCGTCATGGCAAGATTAAATGGAGGCGGAACTCGCATTTATTGCTCCGCAACTTATAGCAATATTTATGTCAGAAAAGCTAAGTGATTGGAAAGAACATTAGCTCTTTATCTGGAGTTTTTTGCCAGATGTCGGAGCCCTTTCAATTCTTCTCCAGTTAGTTTTCGCCATTCTCCACGATCTAAGTCTTCACCAGTCAGATTCAGAAATCGAATCCGCTCCAGCCTGCGAACGTAATAGCCCAAAGTCTCACACATACGCCTGATCTGCCGGTTGAGGCCCTGGGTCAGGATGATCTTGAACCGGCGTTCATCTACGCCTTCGACTTGGCAAGGGCGGGTTACAGTATCGAGTATAGGTACACCTGAGCCCATGCGATCCAGAAAGAGGCGGTCATAGGGACGCGAAAGAGTAACCAGGTACTCCTTCTCATGAAGGTTGCGGGCGTGTATGAGTTGGTTGCTCAGGTCGCCGTCGTTGGTGAGAAGGAGTAGGCCTTCACTGGGTTTGTCGAGACGGCCAACGGGGAAGATGCGCTCAGGGTAGCCGATGAAGTCGATGACATTGTCCTCAATCCTTGGGTCGGCGGTAACGGTGATGCCTGCCGGTTTGTTGAGTAAAATGTATACCGGCGGTGGCTCTTCGGCTATCGATTGGCCATCGATCAGCACCTCGTCGCCGGGCATGACTCGGTTTCCTGGGCGAGCGACCTGGCCGTTGAGCATTACGCGACCTGCGCGCAGCAACTCGTCGGCCTTGCGGCGCGAGCAGTAGCCCCGCTCAGCGATATACTTATTCAGGCTAATCCCCTCAGACATCTTGGGGTATTTCTCTTCGGCGAGCTACGAGTAGGTACAGTACGGCCATACGCACAGCTACGCCATTTTCTACCTGCCGCAGTATGATGCTGTGGTCGCTATCGGCCACGCCACTGGTTATTTCCACGCCTCTGTTGATCGGTCCAGGGTGCATGATGACCAGCTGCTTATCGACTTTGCTCAGCCGCTCTTCATTAATACCGAAGTACTGGCTGTACTCCCGCAGCGATGGGAAGAACTTAGTGTTTTGTCGCTCCAGCTGAATACGCAATACATTGGCAATATCGCACCATTGCAGGCTATCGTCGACATCGTAGCTGACCTCCACGCCCAGCTTGCCGATGTGCTTGGGTATGAGCGTCGGCGGACCACATACGCGCACCTTGGCGCCCAGCTTTTGGAGGCAGAAAATATTGCTTAGGGCCACGCGGGAGTGCACGATATCACCGAAAATGCAAATGTGCTTTCCACGTAGATCGCCGACCTGCTCGATCATGCTGTAGGCATCGAGCAAAGCCTGGGTCGGGTGCTCGTGTGTGCCGTCTCCGGCATTGACGATGTTTGCGTCTATGTGCTTCGACAGAAAGTGATGGGCACCGGGCGCCGGGTGGCGCATAACTACCATATCTACCTTCATCGACAGCACATTATTGACCGTATCGAGTAGAGTTTCACCCTTCTTGACCGAGCTGCTGGAGGCTGAAAAATTGATCGTGTCGGCACTGAGTCGCTTTTCGGCCAGCTCGAAAGAAATGCGGGTGCGGGTAGAGTTCTCGAAAAACAGATTGGCAATGGTTACATCGCGCAAACTGGGCACTTTTTTGATCGGCCGGTTAATGACCTCTTTAAACTGGCGGGCCGTTTCCAAGATCAGTTCGATGTCTGCGGTTGTCAGGTATTTGATGCCCAGCACATGGGGCGTAGAAAGTTGTTGAATACTGGCCATAAGATCAGTTGCCACGCAATATGATTTGGTCTTCGCCTTCGTCCTCCTTCCACTCCACGATCACGTATTCGTCTTGCAGGCTATCGACAGTAAGGCCGCGATAATTGGCCTGAATGGGCAGGCTTCGTTTAAAACGACGGTCGACCAGTACGAGCAATTCTACCTGGGCGGGGCGACCGTAATGCTGCAGCGCATTCATGGCACTCACGGTCGTGCGGCCGGTAAACAGCACATCGTCTACCAGTATCACGCGTTTCCCTTCGATCAAAAAATCGATCTCGGTCGGGTAGGCCTTGAGCGGTTCCGAGCGGGTGCGAAAGTCATCGCGATAGAAGGTAATGTCCAGCTTGCCGGTATCGGGAGCTTGTACGCCCAGCTCAGTCAACTTTTCGGCAATTCTATCAGCCAATCTAGCTCCGCCTAGCTGTATACCGATCAGGCAGCTTGTCTCAAAATCGTCATGTTCTTCGATCAAATGCCGACACAGTCGCTCGATGGTAAGCGAAAACCGACGGCTATCGTGGATGATGCGGGAAGAAGACATCATGGCAAAAGTAGCTTATTTTAGACTTCCGCAGGTGGAATATGTTCCGCGTCCTTCAGGGCGTGCACGTTCCTAGTGCTTCAGTGCTAAAAAAGCCTATCAAGCTCAGCTCGATGAGCCTGTCAGATGGTCGCTTTCAACTTTATCTCTCCAAATCTTTTTACATTTCCAGTATCGTATGAATTACCGCTCTGGCAACCCCGCCGACTTGGCGCATTTGGAGACCTTCGTCTGGCAGGCCATATTTCCGGCATTCGACCATCCAGAGTTGACGGAAGAGCAACGGGCGGCCAATGATCAGGTAGTAGAGGAAGCCCGAAACTGGGCCGTGAGAGCCATGGGCCGCGAAGATGAAATGCTCTACATTGCCCACGATCCAGCGCGTGGGCAACTGGCCGGGCTCATCTGGGCAAAAGGTGGCAACAATCCCAGAATCGTACTCATCATCGTAGCCAGAAGGTACTGGGGTCAAGGTGTAGCGGCCAAGCTACTGGAAGAAGCTACCTTTTGGCTGGGCGACTCTAAGCCCGTGAGTGCCAGAGTACGCCACTACAATGAGCGGGCACAAGCCTTCTTTGCCAAGCACGGCTTCGAGATCACTGAAGAGGTAGACGATGACTTTCCCATCCAGCGAGTCATCATGCTGCGGCCAGCAGGCTACCAGTCGGAAGCGGAAGATGATATGGATCAGCTCGATCTCGGCTTCGAGTTCCCAGAACCGGAATTGGAGCCCAGCAACACAACCGAAGACCTGCTCGACCTCACGGAGCCATACGCCCAAAGACGAGCGTCAGATACCCCCCCACCAATCAGCAAGTTCCCCCACATCGAGCTGGAAATCGAGTCCGCTGGCGCAGATAAAGAAGAGAAACCCTTCCAATCGGAAGCCGAACCGAAAGACAATCTCACCGCCGCCGAAGCCATAGGTGACGATCTACCGCCCTTCGAGTTCGCCTTCCAACCCCCTGTAAAGACGCAGTATGTAAAGACGCAAAATTTTGCGTCTCCCGATAGTGCGTCTCCCGATAGTGCGTCTCCCGATAGTGCGTCTCCCGATAGTGCGTCTCCCGATAGTGCGTCTCCCGATAGTGCGTCTCCCGATAGTACGTCTCCCGATAGTACGTCTCCCGATAGTACGTCTCCCGATAGTACGTCTCCCGATAGTACGTCTCCCGATAGTACGTCTCCCGATAGTAC
>JBCCPC010000016.1:0-85673 GCA_039025055.1 Bacteroidota bacterium
AAAGTAATTGAGTACGTTGAGTATTACAATGAAAAATGGGCAAAAACGATCAACTGGAGTAAAGTCACAAAAGCAGATATTGACACACTCGTCAAGAAAACCAAATCACTTGTAATGAAACTTAGTGGCTAGACCACTAGGACATTCAGTTATAGTCCACTAATACGATAACAGTATCAAACCATGACAGAACTTTTAGCAGAAATCAGACTATTCAAGGGTAAGCACAAAAGACAAACCCCATTCTATTCTGGGTACCGACCTACATTTAAATTTATAGAAATGACTCGTACTTCAGGAGAAATAAATTTGTTAAATGTATCAAAATTAGATCCAGGAGATAGAGCTATCGTTTTGATTAAATTTGTTTCAGAAGAGTTTTTAGGTGATAATTTAGGAAAGGGAATTACTTTTCAGTTTTTCGAGGCAAAAGAGCCCTTAGGAGAAGGTGTTGTTTTAGGTCTTATTGTATAGAAATCGGGGGAGTAGTATACATTTGAGGTGCAGTCTTACATGATGAATTAGTGAAGTTACGAAAGTTATGCTTTTCTTTCTTGATGCACTTTTTGTAACACTCTCTACCACCGCTCCAAATATCTAATATTATTTCTATAAAACTTCCTCAGCAAGCCAATGAACTTGTTGTTTTGAAACGGAGGAAGAAATTCGGTAACTTTGAAGGCGCCCACACAACAAATCAGATCGATTTGGCTGGACGGTCTTACGGAGAGTTGTGCCGACTCCTCACAAGCAAGTATATAACAAGAACTTTTATAAAGGTGAGGTCAGAAGCATCACAAGAGCTTCAAAAAGTGCCACTTCAATGACTCAACAGGAAATAAGAATAGTTAGAAACTATTTGTTAAGTATTAGATAAAAAAGTAAAAACTATGAAAGCTAAAGATATAGAATTATTTAAAAACTTATCTCAAAACACTTATAATGGTATTTGGATTGATTTTCACAATGACTTTGATTGCATTAAAATTATTACAAATAGTAGCTTGCTAAAAGTAGTATTTAGAGAAATTCAGGTTGCAAGTATTATTAATATTGTTTTTTCAGATATACTGATCGCTAAAATGGAGCTATTTAATTCTGGCGAGGTTGAGCATCTAACAATTGACAACCTCTATAGAGGCAGAGTTGAAAAAAATGGAAGACTAATAGAAATCGACAAAAATGAAAGAGGTTATTTTTATTTAGAGTTTTACGAGGGACAGAAAATAGAATTCTGGAGTTCAGATTTATCGATTAAATCTAAAAATGAAATATTATGCAAATAACATCAAATATAAGTCGAGCTAGAACCACAGAACATACAAAGCTATCATTACCAACCTAAATATACACAAATCCTAGAAATAGCAATTGGCATTTAGTCTAAACAGCAGTATTGTAACGGAAATAGGAATTACTTGAAATATGCAATTCACCTAAAAATTACAGCAATAACGATCCCACTCTACTCTCATAAAACCACCCCACCTGCGGAAGTACAAAATCAAGCCCCCACCTGCTCCACAACCTCTGTCTCCTGAAACAGCGATAACACGGCCTCAACCGCTTCCCAGCCAAACAGCAGCATAACGAGCACGATGGCCACTAAACTGGTCTTGAGCAGTGCGGCCCGACGGCGTTGGCGATCTTTCTTTTCGATTTGGTAGGAAGTCATGAGTGGGATGTGTTTTACGGTTTAGAGAAATTGGGATGTGTTATAAACGAGCTCGATTTCGTCTAAAGTCTAAGTCATGGCAAAAAGAATCGTTAAAAACCATGAAGACCATAGACTCGTAGCTTGCTAAGCTAAAATCGACTATGGCTGCACTGCGGCATCCAAAAAGCGCCCACCGGAGGTCGGCAGACTAGCGCGTATCCATGGCATCTAATCCACGTCCTAAAAAAATCTGTGGTTTCCGTTCTATCCCGGTATCCGTGTTAAAAATAACCTGCGAACGCTCTCAGGAGCTCTAAACCTCCGTAAAGCTGCGGTTTTGAGCACGCTAAGAGGTTCTGTTTCCGGGAAGGAGCAGGACCTTGTAGCGTTTACCTGCTCGTAGCTAAAGCGGAGAGCAGGTAATCCTGCAAGCGTCCGATGTCAAAAACAAGCTTACACTGCTTACAAAGCTAAACCCAATCACCCAATCTCACTGTTAAGGTTTTGCCAAACCATACCAAATAAAAACACAAACTCGGCATGATCGACATCGATGCCTTTCATCGCATTGCTGCCCAGGTCGAAGCGGCTGGCGCGCGCCTCATCGCGGTATCAAAAACCAAACCGGTTGAAGATATACAGACGCTGTATGAACTGGGGCATCGCGACTTCGGGGAGAACCGGACTGCGGAAATGGCCGACAAGTACGAGCAGCTGCCCAAAGACATCAGGTGGCATATGATCGGGCACTTGCAGCGCAATAAGGTGAAGCAGATTGCCGATTTCGTGCATACCATCCATGCCGTAGATAGCCCGCGATTGCTGCGCGAAATCGACAAGCGGGCCAAAGGAGCAGGTCGTACGATAGATTGCTTGCTGCAATACCACATCGCCCAGGAGGAGACCAAATACGGCCTGGATGATGGCGAAGGAAAAGACCTGATCGAACAGTGGCGGGCATCGAAGGAAGAGGACCCCGGCGCAGGCGCACGCATAGTGGGCGTGATGGGCATGGCGACCTATACTGACCAAAGCGAACAGATCAAGACTGAATTTGGCGAGCTGGTGCGGTCCTTCCACGTTTTGAAGGATGAATTTTTCAGCGACCGGGCCGAGTTCAGAGAAAAAAGCATGGGTATGTCCGGCGATTATCCACTGGCTTTAGACGCGGGGAGTACAATGGTGCGGGTGGGGAGCTTAATCTTTGGCAGCAGGTAGTAACTTTGATGTGCTTTAGACCGTTAAACTGCAAAATCAGATCAATTGGTTAAGCCTGAAATCAAGTCTGGAACCGTACTGCTGGCAGAGCCTTTCATGCTCGATCCCAACTTTAGGCGTACGGCCTTGCTGTTGGTCGAGCACAATGAGGAAGGCTCGGTAGGTTTTGTATTGAATAGACCGACCAATATGCAGATGGGCGAGTTGATTCAGGACTTTCCCGAGATCGAGGCCAAGGTTTTCTATGGTGGGCCCGTACAGCCAGATACCGTCCACTACCTGCACCGGATGGGCGATTTGCTGGAAGACAGCTTCGAGGTCGTTCCGGGTGTATTCTGGGGTGGAGACTTCGACAAGCTCAAGTTTCTGATCGAGCAGCAACTCATCACGCCTAGAGACATTCGCTTCTTCCTCGGCTACAGCGGCTGGACGGCCGGGCAATTGAAAGCGGAACTAGAAGAATACGGCTCCTGGGTAACGGCCCGCATGGATGTCAACTACCTCTTCAAAAGCAACCCAAACAACTTGTGGACCCAAGTCATGGAAAACAAGGGCAAGCTCTACGAAGTAATCGCCGATATGCCCGACGATGCAACTTTTAACTAGGGGTAACCACCCCCAAACCGCATCTTACCCACGAACCTATCTCGTTTATATTCTAGTCTTACACGCACGTATGCCATTCCGATTACTTGTCTTTACCTTCCTGTTCTCTTCGATCAGCTGGCCCGGTCTCCTCCTCAGCCAAGACACCAACGACCGCCCGACCTACCGCACCCAACGAATCGAGGGCCAAGCACCCGTTATAGACGGTAAGCTGGAAGATGCCGCCTGGGAGCAAGTCGCCTGGAGCGATGGCTTTCACCAGCGCGAGCCCGATGATAGCGCACCTGCCAGTCAACAGACGCGATTCAAGATACTCTACGACAATCGCTACATCTACGTGGGCTGGCGATGCTTCGACACCCACCCCGATAGCATCGAGGCTCGACTAGCAAGGCGCGACAATTTTCCCGGTGATTGGGTGGAAATCAATTTCGACAGCTTCAACGACAAACGAACGGGCTTCTCTTTTACCACCTCTGCCAGTGGCGTGAAAGGCGATGAGTTTATCAGTCAGGATGGCAATAGCTGGGACGACAGCTGGAACCCTTCCTGGCTAACGCGCACGCAGATAGACTCCCTGGGCTGGACGGCCGAGTGCCGCATACCGCTTTCTCAGCTGCGCTTCGGCAAGGAGGAAGAACAGACCTGGGGTATCCAAAGCACGCGAAGGCTCTTCAGATATGACGAGTTCGACACCTGGGCACCGCTCAAGCAGGCCCAGCAGGGATGGGTGAGTCGATTCGGTACGCTTACGGGCATCAAAGGTGTTAAGCCCAGGCGACCGCTAGAGCTAGCCCCTTACGTGCTCGGGCAGCTCAATACGGGCGGAGAGTACAATGAAAGCGATCCGTTCAGTCGCCGATCCGAGACCTCTATCAATGCTGGTCTGGACGGGCGCATCGGGCTGACCAATGACATCGTACTCGACTTCACCGTCAACCCTGATTTTGGGCAGGTCGAAGCCGACCCTGGCGCCATCAACCTCGACGGCTTTCAGATATTCTTTCGCGAGCAGCGGCCCTTCTTCGTGGAAAATCGCAATATATTCGACTATCAGCTCACGCAAGCAGAGACTGGAGGTGACTTCAATTCGGATTTGCTTTTTTACTCGCGGCGAATCGGTGGGCCACCGAGCCACTTCGTGGGTAGCGACCCATCGATCAGTTACTACGTCGACCAACCGGATAATTCAACCATACTGGGTGCCGCCAAAGTAAGCGGCAAAACGCAAAGTGGATTATCTCTAGGCTTACTGAGCAGTTTTACCCAGCGCGAATTTGCCAAAATCGATTTCAATGGCGAACAAAGTCGGACAGAGATCGAGCCCTTCACTGCCTATTCCGTCGGGCGGGTACAGCAGGATTTCAATGAACGCAACAGCAATGTCGGCTTTATGATCACTTCCGTAAATCGCGACATCCAGACCGATGAGCTCGATGGTCTTCACCGCACGGCCAACTCTGCCGGGATCGACCTGCTGCATCGCTGGGATGACCGCGCCTGGTACATCAGTGCCAATGCCGTAGTGAGTCGGGTAGCTGGTAGCGAAGAATCGATCCTGGCCACCCAGACAGCCTTCGAGCGACTCTTCCAGCGGCCTGATGCCGACCACCTGTCCATAGACAGTACCCGAACGAGCCTGAGCGGCACAGGCGGTACCGTGCGCGTTGGCAATGTAGAGGGCAAATGGATCTTCGATGCGGGCGTGACCTGGCGATCGCCCGGACTGGAGCTGAACGATATCGGCTTTTTGATCAACGCCGATGAGTATAACTTCTTTGCCTTCGCCGCTAGACGATGGCAGCAGCCCTTCGGCATCTTCAGGCGCTTGCAGTGGAACCAGAATATCAATATGACCTGGGACTTTGGCGGCACCCCCCTTAGCCGCAGGTACAACACCAATGCCTGGATGCAATTCAAGAATTTCTGGAATATGAACGGTGGAATTACCTTCGAGCAGCTCGACATCACCAAAAATATATTGCGGGGCGGGCCATTGCTGAGAAGACCTATTGGTTTTGGGGGCTTTTTCGGTTTCGGTACAGATAGTAGAAAGCGGCTGGTGCTCAGCCCGTCCTTCAATGGGGGCCGTTCTTACGACGGCAACGTCGCCTCAGCCAGTTTCAACCTGTTCATCAACTACCAACCGACTAACGCGCTTTCGATGTCATTCGGCCCCAGCTTTAGTGAAAGTCGGCGCGAAGAGCAATACTTCACCACCGTTTCTGACGATGGTCGCACAGAATACCTGGTCGGCGAAATCGACCGGCAGACACTCAGTTTAACCTTGCGGGCCTCTTACAACATCAGCCCAGACTTTACAATCCAGTACTACGGTCAACCATTCATCGCACGCGGTGTCTACTCTGATTTCAAGAAAGTAGCCGATCCCCTGGCTGTGGATTTTGATGATCGGTTTCAGACCTTTTCCGAATCAGAGATCAGCTTCGATGAGGAGCAATCTCTCTATGCTGTAGATGACGATAATGATCGGGCCATTGACTATACTTTCTCCGACCCCGATTTCAACTTCATGCAGTTTCGCTCGAATTTGGTAGCTAGGTGGGAATATCTACCTGGTTCAGAAATATTCCTGGTTTGGTCACAGGGTAGCACCATATTCGGCGATCCAAGTCAAAACGTATTTCGATCATTGACCGATGAATTATTCGATGGCACGATTGCCAATAATTTCCTCATCAAGATGACTTATAGATGGATTAGATAGAAAAAAATATTATTTGAAAAAAATAATTATGTTTAGCAAATTTGCAATATGCATAGATTTTATATATTTGTGCCTTAATATAGTTTCCCCTCATAGCATTATTGAAAAGATTACTCAATACTCTGATCTGTAGGAAGATGGGTCCGGCAGTACGGTATCGATTGACAGCCCATATATAATAGTTTAAACTCGCTGTCTTTTGATCACATGATATCCCCTCATATCACTTTTAAATTTTAATAACCCATAAAAATTTGCGTAGAGTCCCCTCTATGCAGGCTTCCTTTTTGCTATGCAAAAAAGATAGTTGGCCCATGTATTTCCATTGAGAATATTCTCAATGGTGGGTCATCCCTGTACTTGTAATTATTGAACAACATGTATCGTTATATATTAATTTTAATTTCATTTTCATTTTATTCTATTTCATTTAGCCAAACCGTAATTAACTTAATGGAGGATTTGGTTTTATCTGAAACTTTAGAATTCAGTGAAGATACCCAAGTGAACGGCAATGGTTTTTCCATTATCTGCAATGATTGCGACCCTGCATTCACAATTGCTGAGGGCGTTGATGTCGAATTCAATGATGTTCGCTTTCCAAAAGTCTATCGAATTTGGCTTCGCAAAGATGGGGCTGAACCCAGCGAAGTCAGTTGGAACAGCGAAATGATGCAAGGTTACTTACGGATTTTGAATTAGGGCCTGCCCTAATGCCTACCGATTCATCGTATCTTGGCGGTTGATTAAAGCATGTTTATGCCACGAGAAACCGCCAAGATCATTTTTTCTTTTCTGATCCTCTTCGGAGTACATGCTATTCTAGATGGACAGGAGAAAGACCTATATGCGCTAGACCACATCGTCGAGATCGAGATCGACTTCGAAGACCCCAACTGGCAGCGCAAGCTAACCACCTACAAAGAGCAAAGGAGAGATAAGCGTCTCAAAGCAGACCTGACTTTGGATGGGCAGACTTACGCAGGTGTGGGCGTCAGATATAAGGGGAATAGCTCGCTATATGCTGTGCTCAACTCGGATGGGCAGAAGCTCCCCTTCAATATCAAAATAGACTACAAAGACTCGACCCGAACGCTTCCTGGCGGCTACACCCGCTTGAAGCTGAGCAACGTATTTCGCGATCCCAGCTACCTGCGCGAAGCGCTCAGCTACGAGATAGCCCAACAGTACATGAATGCCCCCAGGGCCAACTTCGCACGCGTAACCGTAAATGGAGACTATCTCGGCCTCTACAACCTCACCCAGTCGGTCGATGAAGATATGCTGGCTCAATTCTTTGGCGATCGCGATGGCGTACTCTTCAAATGCGATCCCGACTGGAAAAAAGAGGTAGCTGTAGGCTGTAACAAAGAAAAACGGGCAACCCTTCAGTATCTGGGCGATGATACGGCCTGCTACCTAGACAAATACGAACTCAAAACCGATAGTGAAGACGGCTGGCGTGCGCTGGCAGCTTTCACCAAAAAACTGGAACAAGAACCGGAGGCCATCCATAATGTCCTGGATGTAGACGAAGTACTATGGATGCTCGCCTACGATAATGTGCTGGTGAACCTCGATAGCTACATCGGATTACTTTGCCACAACTACTATCTATATCAAGACACCTTCAACATCTGGCATCCCGTCGTTTGGGATATGAATATGAGCTTGGGTGGCTTCCGCCATACCGGCCAGGGAAGTAGTCTCGACAATGAGGAGCTACAAACCATGAGCCCGCTGCTACACCTGCGCGAGCGTGAGAAACGGCGCCCATTAATTTTAAAGCTGCTGTCTCAGCCGCTATATCGCAAGATATATGTTGCTCATGCCCGCACCATCTACGAAGACTGGCTGGCCGAGAAACAATACAAAGAGCTGGCCGAACAGATCAGAACAACCATTAGACCACTCATAGAAGACCAGCCGCACGCACTCTACCCCGCAGAGCTATTCGACCAAAATTATGAAAATACAGTCAACCTCGGCATCGAAGACCTGGAAATCGTAGGTGTCAGCGAGCTACTGGACGGCCGGGCCGAATACCTGAGTAATCATCCGCTCATCCAAGCGGCAGCACCCGATATCTCCGAGCCGCAAGTCTCCGTCGATGGCGACATAGTCACTATTACGGCTAGTGTATCCACATTAGAAGACGAAGAAATAAAAGCCGTCTACCTTTTCCGCCGGGCCGCCCAGTTTCACCCCTGGCAACGACTAAAAATGGAAATGAGCGAGAATGGAAGCTATACGGTGCAAATGCCTCTGGAGACAATATCCGATTACTATCTCGTAGCAGAAGGGAGATTGACCGCATCTGTTTTGCCCAGAAGATCGGGCAGGGAGACCTTTACACTTGATATAAACAGGAAATAACTTGGGGCTTTTAGCCCCAAGTTATTTCCTTAATATTGGACACGTCATACAATGACTACCTCCCCTACCCCGACTCAACTCACCACTCGGCAGTGCTATAATCGTTTTCTTGATTTCCTCCGCACGGATGATGCCGTCGTCCATGGCCTTTAGTAGGTCTTCCGCACCCATAATGCGATACCCAGCCGCTTCAAAAGCCTTTTCGGTCGTAGTATTTCTATCATAAGACAAGGCTACACCGGGTCTTAGCGCAACCAGATTGCAGGCGTCTGTCCATTGTTCGCGTTCCTGGAAAGGAGAAACGCCCCCTCCGGCAGGAATAAAGCGAGCCTTCGGATCGAGCTCTTGTAAGATGTAACTTTTCAGGCTAGTGTAGCTTTTAGTAGCTCCACTCTTACGCCACACCTCAACCGTATTGTTGAAGCCATCCATAATGATAGGCTTGTAGCAGGCGTAATCATGCAGATCGATTTGAGTGAAAATAGTATCGAGGTGCATGAAAGATCGATCTGACGGTACACTTACTCTTGCCACTGCGCTGACTACATCTTTTTCAAATAAAGAGTCGGCCAATGCACGAGCACTGTAGTCGGACGACCGCTCGCTGGTACCTATTAATACGGTATCCTCATTGAGGATCATTACATCGCCACCTTCAATGCTGATTTTTTCTCCGCGGTTAGAAGGTGGGAATCGATTGACGTCGTTTAGATTGATGATGCGTCCGCTTTCTCTAAGTGGGCTGAAAAGTGGATGTGCCCACATCATAAAACGGGTCAAAAAATTTTCTCGTGATCTAGCAAGCTTGGCCGCTTTGGCTATAACCAAATGATCATTGATGGTGATCGCGATGTCTCTGGTGAAGATGAAGTTGGGAATGGGATCAAAAAGCACCCGGTCTTCGGGCTGGTAATAGCCCGTTATGAGTACTTCGGTCAGCGTTTTATGATCGATTTTTTGCAGTACGTCGACAAACCGGTAGGGCAGTTCCTCCCAAGAAACAATCAGCTCGATCATCTCTTGCTTGGCTTCGGCATCGTGATCGAGTGCCTCCTCGAAGAGCTGACTGACCTCATGAACGCCTTCGTTTCCCACGAATCTTCTTAAAACCTCCGTAAAGACATCGTGCTCGCGCTGCATGCTCGGTAGGTGTACGATATCGTCGAAAAGTAGCTCTTCCGCCCGTTTAGGCGTGATCCGGCTGGTGCCGAGATCGGGGCGATGCACCAGTACCCTTTTAAGCTCACCTACCTCAGAGCTGACTTTTACTTTAGCGGCTATGGCGTCTTCGGCTATGATATTCTGCATGGTCTACTTTAAGAGCCTGCAAGATATTACCTTTGCAGCGTCTTAGCTCAGACATAGGATAAGCTTATCAAAATATGCTTAAGCAAGCATACGTTAAGAAAGCCGTAACATCCAATAAGCTAATGCAAAAGCTCGCTTATTGGGTAGCCGTTCAGATCGATCGATTATAGATACGAACCGCTTTAACCCTTGTCTTTAAAAACTATAGATTTATACTACTGCTCATGAATCTTCTTCTACAAAAATCATATCTTCTGCTCGTTATACTTGGAGTATGCGCCCTGAGCAGTCTACAAGCTCAACCTGGCCTCGCTTCAGCTTGCTTTGAGGAAAACGGCAACTTCGTTTCCCAGATCGACGGCCGTCCATGCGTCAATACAGTCATTTCTGCGGTTCCGTTTCTGCGCATCACACCCGATGCCCGCTCGGCCGCCATGGGCGATGCCGGTGTAGCCCTCTCACCCGACGCCAACGCCCTGGCACAGAACGCCAGCCGACTCGCTTTTGCCGAAGAAGACTTAGCTCTTTCGGCCACCTATACCCCCTGGCTACAAGCACTAGGCCTCAATGATGTCTATCTGGCCTATCTATCAGGCTACAAGCGACTGGATGAATTTCAGACCTTAGGTGCCAGCTTGCGCTACTTCAGTCTGGGCGACATTCAGTTTACAGACGAGAACGCTCAGCCAGTCGGCGTCGGTAAGCCCAATGAATTTGAAGTCGCGCTTGCCTACTCGCGTCGCCTTTCGGATCGCTTCGGTGCTTCATTGACCGCCAAGTATGTACATAGCGATCTGGCGGCCGGTCAAGAAGTAGGTGGCACCATACTGGAAGTAGGACGTGCGTTCGCCGCAGACATCGGTTTCACCTACCGCAATGACGACATTCGAACGGCTGGCGGTGCCAACAATAAATTTGCCATAGGCTTGGCCATCACCAATATTGGTTCTAAGATCAGTTACAGTCGCGATACCATTCGCGACTTTCTACCTGCCAACTTCTCGCTGGGTACGGCATATACCTTCGAGTTGGACCAATACAACACCATCACGCTGACTGGTCAGGTAGATAAGTTGCTGGTACCCACGCCCTGCCTGGGTGAAGACTGCGATGCAGAAGCTCGCCGCGATCAGTCGCCTATTGCAGCTATCATCAGCAGCTGGGGCGATGCACCCAGTGGATTCGAAGAAGAGCTGCGCGAGTTCACCTTCTCCGTCGGCGCGGAGTATTGGTACGACCAGCAATTTGCCGTACGCGCCGGTTACTTCCACGAAGACCGCTCTAAAGGTGGCCGACGGTACCTCACAGCCGGTCTGGGACTCAAGTACAATATATTCGGGCTCAACTTCAGCTACCTGGTACCCACCAGCAACCAGCGAAACCCGCTAGACAATACCTTGAGATTCAGTATCCTATTCGATTTCAGCGATACAGAGGGCACCTGATAAAGACATAGATCAACTTTTCAAAAAGCCGGTCGGTGAAGCACGCTTCGCAGACCGGCTTTGTTTTTGGTACCTACCTGCGGAAGTCTAAATTAAAAAGTGCACAGTAATGAGTAATTAGCTTATTAGCCAGCGATCTCTAAAGCACTGAGAGGCCCACTAATCACTATGCACTAATCACTATGCACTAATCACTTTCCACTTTCCACTCCATTCGTCGATAAAAAATGACCATTCAGCAGGTCGCCCTACCATTCATCGACATTTTTCTACCACTCGGCGAAGAGAATTGCGGTCGGATGGCATGTGCCTATATATTTGATGCAACGATTGAAAAAATAAACAGTCATTACAATCGTAACAACCGACACCTAAGACCTACAAGACCCCTTAAATTATGAAAACGTTTCTCTTCACCCTCCTTTTTTGCGGCCTCACTTTCGGCGCCTTAGCCGCTGCACCAGATGGACCTCAAGGTATCTTTGATCGACTGGCTACTGAAAACGGCGTTTCTGAGTTGCGCATAGCCATCGATTACGACCTGCTCGAAGCCAACCGCCGCACCGAAGACTATATGCCCGCTACGCTCAACGATGGCGATCAGTCTTATGAGTTGAAAGTGCGTGTAAGAGGACGTTTTCGCCGCACCCAATGTGCGATGCCCCCCTTGAAGATCAAGTTCAATAAGAGTCAACTCTTGGAGCAGGGCCTCAATAGACACAATGATTTCAAGCTGGTCACGCATTGCGTAGCAGGCGATGCCGGGCAGGACTATCTGTTGCGTGAGCAGCTGGCTTACGAGCTATACCGTACCATAGCCGGAGAAGCGGCCTTCCGCACAGAGCTGTTCAAAGTGACCTATGTCAATACAGTCGATGGCAGCACCGAAACCAGCTACGCCATACTGATAGAAGACACCGATGATTTGGAGGATCGCTTATCCGCTAAAAAGCCTGAAAGTTTGTATGGCAACAGCTACACCAGCTTCGACAATGCCGAGATGGTGAGCTTGTTTCAGTATATGATCGGCAACTTGGACTATAGCTTAGCGCAGGGTCGCAATGTGAAGTTGATGCAAAAAGACAACGGTCAGATAACTGCCGTGCCTTATGATTTCGACTTCGCCGGTATGGTGGGTACCGACTACACCAGATTGCGCGTCGACTTGGGTCAGCGCTGGGCAGGCGAGCGCGTGTGGATATGGGAATTCGACCAGAGTGCCGAACTCGATGCCGCCACCGATACCTATCTGGCCCTAGAAAATCAGCTCATGCAGCAGGTCGAAGACTTCGACTTACTGAGCGCAGGTAGCCGCAACGAAATAAAAAGCTACTTGAAAAATTTTTACCGCGACCTAAAGCGCGGCCGGGTGACCAAGTAAGCTTGACTTTAGCCCTTAAAGAAGTACACTACAAACACTAAACCCTTATTTTGCAAGTATTCGTGAGTTGGTGGGGGTGAGACGGAGTCTCGCCCCTCTTTTTATGACCCATGCAGAAGCTTCTTTTTACCTTTGAATCATGCCCATCTTATCAGGATTCGGTATTTACGAGCTGACCCTCTTCATTATGGGGGCAGCAGTAGTCGTTTGTACGATGGTCGGCTGTCTGTTCTTTTTTAAGCGATCGGGTCATATTTGGGGCAATCGGTCGTTCGGACTCTTGCTCTTGCTGGGCGCAGCCACCCAACTTCACTATTTGTTCGACTATAGCGGGGTATTTGCCGAGTGGCGCGAGCTGAGATTTCGACCCTACTACTTCACCCTCTGGCTGCCGGTTTTGCTCTTTTACTACATCAAGTTGACTCTATTTCCGCGATACCGGCCTAGGGTCAGCGACCTTAAACACTTCGCACTTCCGGTCGGTCAGACACTCTATTTCGTATTGATGTGGCTCATGCCCGATCTCCGTCATCCCGACGATGGGCGGTTTTTTTATAGCCCGTTCTATGGCGGCTTCGAGCAGGCTTTGTTTTTATTTGGAGTGCCCATCTACCTGATTTTTTCTTTTCAGTACTTCCGCAGGTCGGTCTCGCCTGCGCGTTCGGGTAGGCTTTCTGCTACTTCAAAAATTGCGTCTGGCCAGGGCCTCAATCGCACGCAGTGGTATGTGCGCCACCTCATACGCGGCACTTTGGTCTTTTGGTCGATCTATGCCATCGTGGCACTAGTCGATTTCTTCGTTTTCAAATTTATCGGCAAGGACTTGCGCGAGATTGAGCTATTCGCTACGGCTGGCGCACTTTCCTTTAGTGGACTGCTCTATTGGTGGTGCACCTATGGCTTTCAGGTGCTGATCTGGGGTAGAAACCTGCGGGTGGGCTGGCGGCCAAAGCTGGATCGTCAAGTCACTGGGTGAACTGGTGAGATAACATTATTTCCCGTATATTTGCGCCCTTCGACAAACCCACCGTCCTGATTTTGGGAGTAAGTGGGTTATGGTTCATCCAAAAAATTGTCTTTCAATATGCCGGTAAAGATCCGACTCCAACGCCATGGCCGCCGCAAGCGCCCATTTTACCACATCGTAGTGGCCGATAGCCGCGCCCCACGCGACGGTCGCTTCATAGAAAAGCTGGGTACCTACAACCCCATGACAGTACCAGCTACCATCGAGCTAGACCGAAAGGCCGCCTACGAATGGCTGACCAAAGGTGCTCAACCCACCGATACAGCTCGCGCCATCTTGCGCTTCAAAGGTGTGCTCTACTACAAGCACCTCATGCGGGGTGTGAAGAAGGGCTCCCTCACGCTAGAAGAGGCCAACATCAAGTTCAATGAGTTCATCGCTCAAAAAGAAGAGAAGGTCGCTGCTCGCTTCGCCGATACGGCACGCAAGCAAGAAGACTTCTACGCGGCCGTAAGTGGCACGCCGCCCCCACCCCCGGCTCCTAAGGTAGAGGAAACTCCAGAAGCTGAAGCTTCGCCAGCCGAATCGCCCCAGGCTGAGTCCTCGTCAGCCGAATCGCCCCAGGCTGAGTCCTCGTCAGCCGAATCGCCGCAGGCTTCGTCTGACGAGTCTGGCACAGAAGAAACTGTTGAGGCTGTTGAAGAAGAAGCAGAGGCTGTAGCTGAAGCTACCGAAGAGGCAGCTGAGGAAAAATAGTACTAAGCTACATTTTGAAAATAAAATCCCCCCGCTGCGAATGCTTCGGGGGGATTTTGTTTTCAAACATCTAATTATCACTTCCGTTCTCTTAGTATGCACACCCCACTTCCCATTTATCAAGTCGATGCGTTTACCGAAGAGCTATTCAGTGGCAACCCGGCGGCCGTCGTTCCCTGTCCTGCTTTCCCGCACGAAGGTATCATGCAAAACATTGCCGCCGAAAATAACCTCTCAGAGACTGCCTTCGTCGTGGCTGCTGGCCGAGGTAAGTTCAATATCCGATGGTTCACCCCCAATAAAGAGGTGAGGCTCTGCGGCCACGCGACCCTTGCCGCCGCCCATGTACTATTCACAGCTGCTCCTGAAAAGCTCGACAAGCTGACCTTCATCACCCGCGAAGCCGGTAAGCTGACCGTCACCAAAATAGAAGACGATCGCTACGCACTCGATCTTCCAACCGATAAAATCAAGAAAGCAAAGACCAGCAAGAACCTGCGTCGTGGCCTCGGTTTGAATCCAGCTAGAGTATTCCAGGGTCAGGATGATCTGCTCGTTATCTTATCAAAAAGGAAGCTCGTCAAAGACCTCAAACCGCGCTTTGAATATCTCAGCCGTATCAAAAAGCGTGGTATTATCGTCACTGCGCCCGGCAGTCGTGGGATCGACTTCGTCAGTCGCTGCTTTTATCCGCGCTATGGCATACTCGAAGACCCTGTTACCGGCTCAGCACACACCTTACTCACCCCTTACTGGTCCAAGCAGCTCGACAAGAAAAAGCTGACCGCTCAGCAAATCAGCTCGCGCAAAGGCGACTTAGAATGTCATTTGAAAGGTAAGCGCGTCCAGCTTATCGGCTCTGCTGTCACATACTCTAGCGGGCAGATATTCCCTACGTCTGGCGTCTATTAAATAAATTGCGTAAAACTCGCCGCTGATCTACGCGAATTCAGCGGATCTAGCGGATTTTAGAACTATACAAAATCCGTCAAATTCGTCCAATCGGTGTTCATCCGCGTCGAGTTCATGTCCTTATTTAGCTTCGCTCGATAAGTAAAAGAAAACGATCCTGAATTACTTAGTCATAGGCACGGGAATCGCAGGCTGCGCCATCGGCTATCGATTAGAGCAAGCGGGTCATCAGGTTACCTACCTGCACGACTCCAGTCTGTCGGCAGCGAGCGACGTAGCCGCAGGCATCATCAACCCTATCACGGGTCGCCGCTACGTCAAAAGCTGGCGAATCGATGAGTTGCTACCCGCCGCCAAAGAACTCTATCGCGATCTGGAAGCCGAACTGGGAACGGATGTTTTTTTTGAACTTCCGCTGGTGCGAAGCATCGCCAATCGAGGCGAGAGCAACTCGTGGCTGGCTAGATCTGGTCTGCCCGCCTACCAGGGCTTTATGGATGACCAACCCAAGCTTGGTCACATCACGACCCTCACCCATCCCGCCTTTTCGTACGGTGGCGTCTTACAGGCAGGCCGTACCGATCTACATTCCCTTTGTAAAGCCTACCGCCAAAGAGTCGCCGAGCAAGGCCACCTGATAGACACCCACCTCGACTACCAAGACCTCCAAATAAAGTCTGCCGGCGCAGTATATCGAGATCGCCATTACGACCGTATCATTTTCTGCGAAGGCTGGCGGGCTCGCTACAACCCGTGGTTTAGCTACCTGCCTCACCGTGGCGCCAAAGGCGAAGTTTTCCTCGCTTCCGTCGAAGGTCCATCCCTCAAACGCTTGTTCAAAAACCGGATCTTCCTCGTTCCCCGCCAGTCCGGCAATTACTGGATCGGCGCAACTACCCAAAACCAATTCGACCACGATCACCCCACCGAAGCGGGCCGCCAATGGCTACAGCGTGAAGTCGAAGCCGTGGTTAAAGTCCCAGTCAAAGTCCACGCTCACCAAGCTGCCGTCCGGCCCACGGTAAAAGACCGCCGCCCATTACTCGGCCGCCATCCAGAATACGAGCAGCTGATCATTTTCAACGGCCTAGGTACCAAGGGTGCAAGCTTAGCCCCCCTCATGAGTCAGTGGCTATTCGACCACCTGGATTCCCACCAACCCCTCCCCGAGGAAGTAGATATCTCTCGCTTCTATCGCTCTAGACATCCGATGAACTTTGAATAAACTTTAGGTTTATTCAAAGATGCATAGGATGTCCTCGCTGGGCTAGCGTAGAGTTTTCGTAATTTGTAGTATGAATGCGCACATCTTCCATCTCTATAATCGGGCAAACGATAGACATACCCTATTCCGAGAAGATGACAACTACAGATTCTTTATTAAAAAGATGGGTAAGCAGCTCACAGCGGCAGTACACATATTAGGCTATTGTGTGATGCCTAACCATTTCCATGTGCTGGTTGCCTTGAAGACCCCACTTAGAAAAGACTTCATATTTGGCAAGGAATTTTACAATCAAATGCCAACACCAGAGCTTAGCGAAGCTGTAAGACGATGGCTCATGGGTTACACAAAATCACATAACAAATACTACGGTCTGACAGGCTCTAGGTTTCAGCAACACACCAGAGCCACTTATCATTTGGTTGGAAGTGCTTCTGGATTGCGATACATACACCAAAACCCGGTTGAGGCTGGATTAGTCGTGCATCCTAGCGAATGGGGATATAGCTCCTACCTCGAATACGAAGGACTTATCGCCCCCGAAGATTGCATATGCAACATAGAACTTGGCAAAAAGCTCCTCCTGGTTCGAGACATCCGATGAACTTTGACTGAACTTTAGGTTCAGCCAAAGATGCATCGGATGTCTTCGCTGGGCTAGTGAATCACAAAGGGCATAACCACTGCTCTTTCGTCTGCGGCGAAGCGAAGCAGATAGCTTCCACCAGGCAAATCTAAATCCATATCCATAGTGGTATCACTTGTGAGTACCTGACCGGCGTAGCTATAATCCAGGATTCTGCCAGTGAGGTCGAGCACCTGGATATCAACATATGCTGCGCGGTCCAGTTTGAAAGTCAAACGCAGCGGACCATCAGTAGGGTTAGGGCTAAGCACCAGGCCGAAGGTTTCGGGGCTGACGATTTCTATCGAGGAAGGGCTGAGGCCATCGGCGGGTCTATCGATGGGTTCACTCAGGTAGAGTCGATACTCGCCAGGTACCAGCGAACGTGATGCATTCGGATTGGTAATTTCCAATGACTCACCGGTGAAGTAATCGTACCAAGTCCCGGCAGAGGGGAATGGGTTATCTATCTGGCGGGTCACGACGTCGAAGTTGCCAAGTACAGCAGCATCGAAATCAGGATGCTCCAGATGTATGCGCTTGACCAGACCGTCTAGCTGGTAGTCGATATTGTCGGTGTGGAAGGTGCCGTAGTTGTTGCGCAAGAAGAGCAGACTGCGGATGGTGTTGTATACATCTTGGCGATCGGCATCGTTGCGATAGTCCCATCGAATGGGCTTGGGGTCTGTTCGGCAGTCATTGTTAATTCCACCGCCCGGGCATTGGTTTATACTGAAGTCGTAGCCCAGCTCGCCAAATTGCCAAAGCATTTTAGGCCCAGGAAGGGTATAGAAGAAAACAGCCGCCAGTTCAGAGCGGTCCAAACCAGTCGAAAGTTCTTGGGTATTGTAGCTACCGCTGGAATTACCGAATTCCGTTGTCTTGTACACGAGTCTTTCCTCATCGTGGCTTTCGATATAGCTGATGAGGTTATTGCCTGTAAAACCTCTGTTTTCGGAAAGGCCTGAGCTAAGATCGTTATTGCTGGGATAGCCCATGGCAGATTGCATATAATTATCATGCGGAACAAAGCCCGACCAGAAATACATACCCTGCCCATACTGTGCTAATTCCTCTTCTTCTTGGGGTTCAGCCAAGTGCTCCATGATCATGTAGGCGTCGGGATTGACCGACCAAAGCTCATCTGCATAGTCTTTGATGATGGCTATTCGGCTGGCATCGTACTGATTCCAAGCACCTACATTATTGGGATTTTCAGTTTGGGTGAATCCCTTACTCAAGTCGAAGCGATAGCCATCTACCCGGTACTCTTCGATAAAATATCGGATGGCCCGCTTAACATACCTGCGGGTGTGTGGGCTCTCGTGGTTGAAATCGTAGCCAACATTGAAGGGGTGTTTGGCCTCTACATTCAAGTAAGGGCTGTCTTCAGTTGGTCTGAATTCCTGCGGATTCCACCAAAGTTGTGCCAGCGGGCTTTGTGAGAATGCGTGGTTAAAAACAACATCCACGATCACGGCCAGTCCTTTTTCGTGGCAGGCATCGACCAGTGCTTTGAAGTCTTCGGGTGATCCGTAGTACTTATCGAGTGCCATATGGAAACTGGGATTGTAGCCCCAGGAAATATTCCCCTCAAATTCATTGACGGGCATCAGCTCGACAGCATTGACCCCCAACCGAACGAGATAGTCTAAGGTGTCGGTAAGGACAGAGAATGAATGTTCGTCTATAAAATCTCTGACCAACAGCTCGTACACGACAAGATCTTCTTCATCTACAGGTACAAAGTCATTGACTTGCCATTCGTATTCAGGTGGGTTCATACGTACCCAGGAGACGATACCCTCACCGCCAAGTGGGTAGTCGGGTATGCCCGCAAAAGTTTCTTCGCCAATGAAAGGATCGTTGAAGGGATCTAGCACGAGGGTACTATGGGGGTCGGCCGTTTGCATTTCGTAATCGACCAGGTATTGAAAGAGTAGGTCTTCTACTTGTATATTTTCCAGGTCAATCCAGAAGGTACCGGCATCGGTGCCTCTTTTCATGCGGGACGCCACCGTAGGCTGCCAGTTGGAGAAATTGCCGATGACGAAGACATCATCCTTGCCGGGCGCATACAACTGTAGATGGACACTATTCGGTCCTGTAACAGTGATACCTCTCGGAAAGCCGCCAGGTGCTGGCTGAAAAGTAGGCCCACCCACTACGATAGCTAGGGTGTCGGCAGCTGTCACACCTTCGTGAGTAGCTGAAACGATAAGCTGTGTGATGCTATTTTCGGTCGGCGCATTTAGGCTGCTGGTTGTCGTACCGCCAGGGATGGTGCTCGTATTTCCACCGAAGCTCACAGATAGGTCTAAGGGTAGATAAGAGGTGGCTTCATAATCGATGGACTCGCCTGGATCGGCGGGGATCAAACCGGCGTCAGGTTCTAAGAATTCGACTACGAGAGCAGTAGAGAACGACCATGTACGAACAACGGAACTACCCGCGGAAGTCTGAGCTTCTAAACGCAACTCATGATCGCTGGCCGAAGTGTAAGTCACTTCATAATCTAGGGCTGTGCTGTTGTCGATGGTGGCCACCAACTGGTCGTTGTCGTATAGTTCGAGCGTAGCCGCCTGGGTAGTGCCTGCTTGCACATTCAGCGGTAGGCCCAACGGCCAAACATCGCCTTCTTCGACAGGGGCACTGAGCGTGGCACTGAATACCGAAGAGCTAAATAGATCAATAAATATGTCAGTGCCACCAACATCTTTTCCCTCCAGCGAACCATCTCCATTTCTGAAAACCATGGCTAACTTTTGGACGTCTTCGCCCCCGGAAAGATCAAAATAGGTGCTCAGATCGGGTGAAAAGGTATATGAATATAAATTCTCTTCACCATCGACTGGCTGGAGCCGCCAATCGGGATTGGCAACACCCCACATAGTGGCTATATCTTGCCAATCAGAGGGATTGCTGGACTCGTCGGTGATAAGTCCTGTATGTATGTACACATCGCAATTGCAATCGGCCAGACCGGCCGTGCCTTGCGTAGCGTCAAAGAAAATGATAACCTCGCTGTCGACCGTAGGCGCAGCGGGCTGTGTAGTTACTATCTGAGCACTGCACAAATAGGCAAAACACGAAAAGAAGGTAAGGAGGAAAGTCGACTTTAGCACGTATCTATATTGTTTTATTTCGCATATCAAAAATACAAAACAAAATGATGCCGTGCTAAAAAAGAAGGTTCTAGTGTCTGGCTGACACTAGAACCCGCTTTTATTAATCTTCCATATCGCCGCCGCCATTATCATCTTGGCGACTTTCGTAGTCATCCTTGCGGATGCGTGGGCGCCTACGCTCGCCATCGTCGAAACGACGGCTGTTGCGATCGTAAGCCGAATCGTCGCGATTTCTGCGGTCATAGACCGAGCCACCGCGATCATAAGCAGAACTACCGCGATCATAGCTACTGCCGCCGCGGTCGTAACCGCCGCCGCCACGACCACCACGGTCATAACCACCGCGATCGTAACCACCACCGCCGCCACCACGACCACCACGGTCGTAGCCGCCGCCACCGCCGCCATAACCGCCGCCACGACCGCCACGGTCATAGCCACCGCCACCGCGACCACCACGGTCGTAGCCACCACGACCACCGCCGCCGTAACCACCGCCGCCGCCGTAGCCACCACGACCACCGCCGCCGTAACCACCGCCGCCGCCATAGCCGCCACGACCACCACCGCCGCCGCCGCGGCCACCTTGGTTCTGGTTTTCTTTGACAACAATATTTCTGCCATCTACTTCGCTCTCGTTGAGCTCTTCAATGGCTTTAGTAGCCTCATCGTCATTAGGCATTTCTACGAATCCGTAGCCTTTAGAACGTCCGGTATCGCGATCCATGATGATCTTGACCGACTCTACTTCACCGAATTCTTCGAATATGGAGCGAAGCCCTGCTTCGTCAGTATCCCAGCTGAGCCGGGCAACAAATAAATTCATTATACAAATACAAAAGGATGAAAAAAAAGCTGAAAAGTATTACACAGCTATATTTTAGTAGTCTGAATAACAAATTACAACTAGAACAATTCTTTAGCGCATAGAAAATTGAAACCTGGAATCTGGGGACTCGAAAAGTTCAAAAATCCTAACACAACAACTTGATATACAATACTTTGGGGCAATGTTTGTCAAGTCTAGCAGCGATTACAATCGCTAAAATCAGGCGTAAAATTAATACTTTACAACATGAATCGAACATTATTACAATTGGCTGTGGCCTTTGGTTGTATCCTCTTAGGGGCTTGTGCATCCGAGTTTGAAGGCGATAGTAATCAAAAAGCGATTGAAGAGCAGGTCAATACCATAGCTCAACAATATGCGCCCGATAGTCGAGACCACAAATTTGAAGTCGATGTGTCTGCTAACTCAGCTACGTTTGAAGATACCCGGTTCGACATTACCGGCTACACGACAAATGCAGAGGCTGCCAAAGCCACTCGGGCTTTGATGGAGCAAGGTAAACTGCCCATTGAGCGGGTAGATGTACAAGTACTACCCGATAGTAGTTTGGGCGAAAAGCTTTACGGATTAATCAAAGTTTCGGTAGCTAATCTCCGATCTAAGCCTGGCCATAGCCAGGAGTTGGCCACTCAGCTTTTGCACGGAACACCGGTCAGGCTACTACTCAAGCAAGACGACTGGTATTTAGTGCGCTGCCCTGATAATTATCTGGCTTGGCTCAGCTATGGAGAAGTGAAGCCGATCAGCAAGGCCGATTTAGATGATTACTTCGATCGTGATCTACACGTATGTAAGGGGGCAAATCATATCGTGAGAACCAGAGAAAGAGGTAGCATTCTGCTGTCTACGACTAGGGGAATGATCGTAGATGTAATAGGTGGCAAGACCGATCGATTTGCGCAAGTGCAGTTGGTAGATGGTCGAAAAGGCGTATTGGCAAATAATAGGTTAGAGCCGCTTTCTGAATGGACAGGCCGTAGTACACAGGCCAATCCCTTGAGCTATATTGATCTTTTTGTGGGCGAACCCTATTTATGGGGCGGCACCAGCTCTAATGGTATGGATTGCAGCGGCTTTACCAAAATGTGCTACTGGATGGATGGCTTCGTCGTTCCACGCGATGCCAGCCAGCAAGTGAAGCTGGGCTTACCCATACCTATAGATGATAAGTTGTCGGCTCTTTTGCCCAATGACCTATTGTTCTTCGGCAACTTGCGCGAAGACGGTAGCCAGCGCATCACGCATGTGGGTATATACCGTGGTTTGGGCCGCTTTATTCATGCTGGGGCAGATAATGGGTACATCACCAGCCAATCTCTTTTCCCCGCCGATCCCGACTACGCACATCATCGCAGAGCGTCTCTACAAGCAGTCAGAAGGTATACCGCAGGAACAGAGGGCATCCACAAGGTGGCAGATGTGTTTTCCAGCGAATTTTGGGATTAGGCTAGTCGAGTAACCAGCAAGTATTGTTACACCCAAGACTTGGCCCCATCATACCAAATCGTCCTCCCTGTATCGCTTGTCCAGTTCTTTCAGCTCCAGCTCGTCCTCCACATAATCAGGCGATGCATTGAGCTGCCGCTGACCGTAATCATCGTACTTGAGGTCGTCTTCTTTATCGGCCAGTGGGCCGTAGACAGAAAGCCCTTGAATCGCTACGCCTATCCCCCACCCCAGCATCGGCCAGTAGAACCACCAATTGTCCGCGCCTGAGACTAGATTGAGCACGAAAAAGAAAACACTCATGACCAAATAGACCCTAAAGTGACCAATAAAAGAAGCTCTACGCTCCGACAGGTTCATGTCTTCCCATTTCTTTTTCTTTGCCATAGAATAGACCGTCTTTACTGTAAAGCTAGGTTTTTTAATTTAGACTTTCGCAGGTAGGTGCATTCCATGTGCATTTCTTGTTATCTTTCGCCAAAATAAATCGATCATGTCTGTATTCGGAGATTTAAAACGCATTTTTTTCGGTGCCAAGTCCGTTGTCAAGCACAAAGGCGGCCAGGCGCTCGACAAAGCCAAAGAAACCGCTGGCGACCTGGCCGAAAAAGCTAGTGATGCCTTCGAGGATTTGGGCGATAAGATCAGCGAGAAAGCTGGCGATGCCTACGAAAAAGCCGAAGGGCTGGCAGACCGAGCCGGCGATGCCCTGGAAGATTTAGGCGAAAAATTCTCCGAAAAAGCCGAGCAGGTAGGTAAAAAAGCATCAGAAAAAATGGGCAGTGCGGGTGAAAAACTATCCGAGCAAGCTGGCTCCGCTTACGAGAAAGCATCAGGTGCTACAAAATCCGCAGGCGATTGGCTCAACGAGCAATTTTCAAAAATGGATACGCAAAGTGGTGACAGCAAAGACAGCAGCATAAACCTGACCGACGATATCGTGCCCGAGCCCGGCACCTCCACCACTAAGAAAGCAATCGATTTTGAAGCAGGTCTGGAAGGCGAACTCAGCAGCGAGGAGCCGTCTGCATTTAGCCAGGCGGCAGATTCTGCCCTCGATGCCGCGGCCAAAGCAGGTCTCCAAGCTAAAGATGCCGCCGAGAAGCTCGGTCAAAAAGCCATGGAAAAGGGCGATGAGCTACTCAACAAAGCCGCCGAGAAAGGCGCAGAGCTGAAAGACAAGTTCGATGATCTAGTCGGGCGTGCTTCTGAAGCAGCCGAGGCCGAAGCAGCTAAAGAAGAAGCCGAGAAGGCCCGCTTAGAAGCCGAGATCGAAGCCGCAAAAAACAAGTCCTTCGGCGGCGATGCCAATAGCCGCGACACCAGCGAGTCCACCTTAGACGGCTCCGATTCCTTCTTCGACCGCGCCTCCCGCTATGCAGACGGCGACTACCACAATGAAGGCGGAAAAGACGTACGCCTGGAAAAAGACCCCGATTATAAAAAGACCATCAAAGACGGCGACATCCAGGGCTTCGATGATGAGGATAATGACGGGGATCCGCTAATCGATGATGCAGAGGTGCTTAAATGATAACCGCTAGAAAACAAACTTAGGAAAACAAGACCAGCTGGCCCGCGCCTGCCTGCCATACGCCGGTAGGCAGGGAAGTCTAAATAAAACCACCCATCACCTAGACCTCACCAGCTTCACCAGCTCCTTATCCACTTCTTCGGCGCGGCCATCTTTGTAGCCGCTATAAGAAGCTACGACCTTGCCGCTGCCATCTAACACATAGAGCTGAGGGATATTCTTGAAGCCCAGCATCTGTTGCAGATTGCGCTGCGAATCGACTACAATCTGATAGGGCCACTGCTTTTGTCTGACCATGGGCGATATGCGGCGCACGTGGTGGGGCTGATCGACTGAGACAGCGATGACCTCTGCCCCCAGCTCATTCGTCCAGCGATCGTAGTAGCTCTTGAAATGATTGAGCTCCATCTGGCAAGGTGCACACCAGGTGGCCCAGACGGTCACTACCGTTGGCTGGCCCTGCCCGACTAACTGACTGCTTTCTACGGTCTGTCCATCAAGTGTACGGAATGAGGTGCTGGGGAAGGCCTGCTGCCCGTATACCAGAACTGTCCCGACAGCAAACATGCAACACATAGAAAAAACGCGAATAGATCTCATCTCAGTGACTCTTTGAGGAATGAAACGGCGGGATGCTGTACGATTATTATGTTGACCAAAGTTACGGAAAGTATAATACCAGTTAAATTTGCCGCTATATGACCACACCACAAGCCATATTACTGATTCACTGCCCGGACAAACAGGGGCTGATCAACACCGTGACCGACTTTGTCTTTAAGAATAAAGGCAATATCGTGAGCCTGGACCAGCATGTAGACGAGGGCGATGAGGTCTTTTTCATGCGCATCGCCTGGGAAATCGACAACTTTCTCATACCGAGAAAAAAAATCGGCGAGTTCTTTCACACCCTCATCGCTGAGCCTAATCAAATGAGCTGGCAGCTGCATTTTTCTGACCAAAAGGCGAAGGTTGCTCTGTTTGTGAGTAAGGCTTCGCACTGCCTGTTCGACCTTTTGCAGCGGCATTTGACCGGTGAGTTGGCGTGCGACATTGCGGCCATCATCTCTAATCATACCAGTTTGGCCTATATAGCCGAACGATTCGATATACCTTTTCACCATATACCTATTACGGCTGACACCAAGGCCGATCAGGAAACAAAAGAGAAAGAGCTGATCTCAAAATTGGGCGTAAACCTGATCGTGTTAGCGCGATATATGCAGATACTCTCTGCTGATTTTTGTGAGCGTTATCCCCATCGGGTCATCAATATTCACCATTCCTTTTTGCCGGCTTTTAAAGGGGGTCGGCCCTATCGATCTGCTTATGAGCGGGGGGTAAAACTGATCGGTGCCACAGCTCACTACGTAACCAGCGAGCTAGACGAAGGGCCGATCATCGCCCAAGACGTAGCCGCAGTCTCTCATAGAGAAGGCATCAGCGACCTCAAGCGGTTGGGAAAAGACATCGAAAAGCGGGTGCTCAGCCAAGCGGTATACCTACATTTGCAGCATCGCGTTTTACCTTACGGCAAGCGTACCATTGTATTTGACTAGGGCATGATCGAAGCACAAAATATACACAAGTCTTACGGCAAGCTACACGTGCTGAAAGGCGTAGACCTGAAGGTAGACCGTGGCGAGATCGTGAGTATAGTCGGTAAATCGGGTGCAGGAAAGTCTACTTTACTACACATACTCGGCACACTCGACAGTGCCGACAGCGGCAAACTGATCATAGATGGTCAAGACCTACAAACCAGCAATGGTAAAAAGCTAGCGGCCTTTCGCAATGAGCGCATCGGCTTCATTTTCCAGTTTCACCACCTGCTGCCGGAGTTCGATGCCGTAGACAATGTGTGTATGCCCGCCTACATAGCGGGTACCGATGTTGGCAAAGCCAAATCGAGAGCGAAGGAGCTACTCGATTATCTGGACTTGGGCGACCGGCTCGACCACAAGCCGGGGGAGCTATCGGGTGGCGAGCAGCAGCGTGTAGCCGTAGCTAGGGCACTCATGAACAACCCAGCCATCGTATTTGCCGACGAGCCCAGCGGCAATCTCGACACCAGCAATTCGGAGTCGCTACACGAGATGATCCTCAAATTGCGCAACGATTTCGATCAGACTTTCGTCATCGTTACGCACAACATGGACCTGGCCGCCATGAGCGATCGCCGCCTCGAAATGATCGACGGTCGACTGACCCACACCTAAGCCGCACCCACATGGCAGAGCAAAACCCAAAAAATCCGATCGAAAACTCCAGTCAGGTCATCCAACCCAAGGTGAGCCTGTTTGCTGCTTTTAAAGATTGGTTCGAGGATTTTATCGACCTGCGCGAGGGCATGGATCGCGAACAAGCGATCTATCGCATCAAATCGGCCAAATTGATGCGCGGCTCCAATGCCTGGATGCTTGTTTGTTCGATCATGATCGCCTCCCTAGGCCTCAATCTCAATTCCGGGGCAGTCATCATTGGGGCCATGCTTATCTCACCGCTCATGAGTCCTATTTTGGGTATCGGACTCGGTATAGGCACCAACGATAAAGACACGCTGCGCTCGTCGGTGCTACACTTCGGCATCGCCATACTAATTGCCATCATTACCAGCACTTTGTACTTCGCCATCACCCCGGTCAATCAGTATACCGCAGAGATCGATGCACGCACGGCACCTAGTTTGCTCGACGGCATGGTAGCTTTATTCGGTGGCTTGGCCGGCATCATTTCCGTCACGAGAGCAGATCAGAGTAATGCTATACCGGGCGTAGCCATCGCCACGGCTTTAATGCCGCCGCTTTGCGTTACAGGCTACGGACTGGCCGAATTCGAGTGGGAGATCGCCGCCCGATCCTTCTATCTGTTCTTCCTCAACAGCTTTTTCATAGCCACCACGGCTTACATCATCATCCGTCTACTCAGGTTCCCCTACCGCAAATATTTAGATAAAGCCTCTGCCAGAAGATCGAGATTTTTGATCGGGATATTCAGCATCATTATCATCATACCGGGCTTTTTCATTTTGCGGGAGGTGATCGGTGCTACTAAGGTAAAGCGGGGTGTAAGTCAGTTTATAGAGCAGTACTTCAAGAACGACTGTGTCGATCACAACATCATTTCGCAAGAAGGCGATACTAGCGTACTGGTGTTACAGCTTACGCGCAATAGCTTTAGCCAAGACAGCGTAGATCATTATAGCCGTATTCTTAGTGAGCCGCCCTTCAATATTCAGAATATGTCCATCCTACCCTATCTGAACCCGTTGGGAAACCTGGAACGCCTGGATCAACTCAACAAGCGCGTGGCCAATCTCGACCAGGTACAGCTCGACCTTTCCAATTTGCGCACTGCCTGGGAAGACCAACAGCAAGAACTCGAAGCCCTCGAAGATCAGATGGAACGATTTACCATCGATAGCGTAGACTTGCACGACATAAGCACGAAGGCTAAGCTAGCTTTTCCGCGCTTGCAGTCCATCAGCATCGGTCAGGTGCAGCAGTCTGAGCTTGAAGATATGCAGATGGAACTCGATCACATACCCACTATTGTCATAGACCGATCGGCCAGCGGTCGCTACACCGAAAGACAGGCCGAACTAGAACGTATGGAAGCCTATTTTAGAATCGAACTCGATGTAGATACCCTCATGCTGATTGAGCAGTAAATTCACCATATTTGCACATATGGTCAGACTCCACAAAGCAGGAACAGGTACGATTCTTTTCACTTTAATGGTGCTTGGTTCACTATGCGCCGGTTTCTTTTTTTGGACTTCCCTGCCTACCGGCGTATGGCAGGCAGGCGCAGGTGGTAGCCAAACAGATACCGGAGTGCCTGCCAGTGCTGAATCCAGCTCGTTTTGGCTCACGTTTTTTCAAGTCCTTATATATGGTGGTAGCCTGGTGCTGCTGATTCTGGTTCTACAATTTTTCCGCGACCCAAAACGCACAGCCCCAACTCTTCAAGACAATGTCATTCTGGCACCAGCCGACGGCAAGGTAGTCGTCATAGAACCCACCGAAGAGCAGGAATACTTAAAGGGCCGCTGCATCCAGGTCAGCATCTTTATGTCCCCTCTGAACGTCCACGTCAACCGCCACCCCATCGATGGTGAGGTCGTCTACCAAGCCTACCACCCCGGCAAGTACCTAGTTGCCTGGCACCCCAAAAGCAGCGAGCTCAACGAGCGCACCACCGTAGCCTACAAGTCCAAAGGCGGCGTACCCATCGTGATGCGCCAGATAGCAGGTGCCGTAGCCCGCCGCCTCCTATGTTACGTCAAAGCGGGCGACACAGCCGTTCGCGGAGAGGACATGGGCTTCATCCGTTTCGGTAGCCGGGTCGATCTCTTCCTGCCAGAAGATGCGGAGATACTCGTCGAGCGCGATGAGAATGTGAAGGGAAAGGTGACAGCGATTGCGCGGATTTGAGCGATTTTCCGCCTGTTTGTGTGTTTGCAAATATTGAAACATACAAACAAACATAATCTCTAAAATTCCCTATTTTTAGGCTATGAGATTCATGCAACACAAGCAAGAAGCCTACTGGTTTTACCGCTACCTATCTATCTTCTACGACAAGCTCGTTAACCCCCTTTTCTGGACGGAGCATATGCGCGAAAAGGCACTGGACCGGGGCGACTGGTCAGATGCGAAGTCTTTGAAAGTGATCGATGTAGGGTCGGGTACGGGCTTTACCACCCAGGGCATCGTGAGTCGCGTACCCGCAGAGAATGTAACCTGTGTCGACCAGAGCCCCCACCAGATGAAGCATGCCAAAGCCAAACCCGATTTGCAAGGCTGCACCTTTAAAGTAGGCGACGCAGAAAATATCCCTTTCCCAACCGATCATTTCGACCGCTATGTTTCGGCGGGTAGTATCGAGTATTGGCCCAACCCGCAGCAAGGATTAAATGAAGCCTACCGCGTCATCAAGTCCGGCGGAAAGGCTCTCATGATCGGCCCCATAGAACCAGTGAATCCCATCTCCAAATTCATCGCCAATGCCTGGATGCTCTTCCCGCCAGAAGAAGACTACCACCGCTACTTTAAAGACGCGGGCTTCGTCGATACCGAGTGGGTTTACGTGCGCCCGCACTGGCAAAAGAACGAGCGATACGGCATTGCGCTACTAGGCACTAAACCCGTCACTGGCGAAAGCCCAAATGCAGCAGCTGTGGCTCAACTGGCCCAAGAGTCAAGCAATGAAAAAATGAGCTTAGGCCGTAAAGTGCTTTTCTTCTTTAGACTTTTCGTCGGATCCCTATTTGGGTTTCTATTTATTCCTATTGCTTTACTGGCGCATATGTTCGCTCCGTTGAGAGGCATTGAAGGGCCCAAACAGCCGCTTAATAAATGGCAGATCGGGGTGCTATCGGGAATAGCCATTCTTCTCATCGGGTTAGTGGCGTGGCTAGTGTGATAATTTAAAACAAATTGCGGCAAAGGAAACTTAATAGTATATTTGGGTTGTTCGAGTATCTAAACAAATAGGTATGTCTTTCAAGCAAGCAGATCTGGTACGTATCGAGGCGCTAATGAAAAAGTGGCGTCAGGAAGACCCCACCGGCTTCGAAGAGGCTGTGAAGCGGGTTGAAAGTACTCCGACATCTAGTACTGGCAGTGAGAACGTATCAAACAACGGAGTTATATCTCCTGTAAGCGCTAATGCGTCTATGGGTGGCGTGCATCTGGCGAAAGAAGATTCGGTAGGCTATGGGAAATCCAAGTCCGACCTACTGAAAATTAAGGAAGGAGACGATGAGCAGACTAAGATGTTGAAGGACATCATTAGCCGCCACTTTGACGAGTACGACGATGTATTTAAGGCTCTGGCTTGATGAAACTTTTGAGAAAGCAAGATATTTTGCTGATCAACAAGGCTTCAGTTATTGCGCACGGAGGAAGATTTGCCAGTCCTGACAACTTGCTGAACCCAGAATCACTAAATTATATCGTTGATGCAGTAGACGGCTTACTGTTCGGAGAGCCTATGTATCAAACCATAAGCGATAAAGCTGCCTTCTACATGTTTTCAATTATTTCAAATCACGTTTTTCATGATGGAAATAAGAGAACTGGATTAGAAGCTGCACTAGCATTTATTGAATTGAACGGCTATAAACTCAAAAGCAATTTGATTTCTACAGATAGCTTCAATGCAAGCTCCTTCGATTCGACGGAATCTGGAAATACCCACCTCATCAACTTCACCCTGGCTGTAGCTGCTGGCGAACTGACACAGGAAGATGTCAAAGAGTGGATGGCATTGAATATCGAGCCATATTCAAAAAAGCGAGTATTGGAATAGACATTATAATTTGTACTTCCGCAGGTGGAAACCAATAGCCGAAAACGCATGATCAACTCGCCCTGAGTCAACTCATTCATTTTTTCGATCTTCCGCCTGTGAAAGCCAATACCGCTACCGGTCTCTACCCTGTCCTAATGGTCAATTTTATCGGGATGCTGGGATACAGTCTCATCATCCCGATACTCGTATTTTTGGTGGAGGGGTTCGGTGGCAATGCTTTTGTGTATGGCATGCTGGGGGCAACTTACCCGGCCTTTCAATTGGTGGGTGCACCGCTATTGGGTGGTTGGAGTGATCGGATAGGCCGAAGGCTGGTGCTAATCATCAGCCAGGCGGGGACTTTTCTGGCCTGGGTGCTATTTATCGTTAGTCTGCTATTACCAATCTGGGAGATCGCTGAGATCGATAGCGATGCCTTGGGCAGTTTCACCTTATCCGTTCCCCTGCTCTTGCTTTTTCTGGCCCGGGCACTAGACGGACTTACGGGCGGTAATGTATCGGTGGCCAATGCCTATCTGGCCGATATAAGCGACGATACCAACCGGAAGGCCAATTTCGGCAAGCTAGGAGCCAGCACCAGTTTGGGTTTTGTCATTGGTCCGGTCTTGGCGGGCTTACTCGGTGCCACGGCTCTAGGAAATCTACTGCCGGTTGGCATTGCTGCGCTCATTTCACTAGTAGCCATAGCCGTTATCTATTTCTACCTGCCAGAGAGCCGGCCGGAATTGGTTCCACAAAACGAGGTGGCCAAAGAGAGCTGGTTGCACAAACTGTTTGGTAACGAGCATAAAGAGTGCTTCGAGATGGAAGACTGTCCAGAAGGTTTTACCCTCAAGCAAGCTTGGCAAGTAGATAAGCTCCCTACCCTATTCTTGATCTACTTCATGACTTTCTTTGGGTTTAGCTTTTTCTATTCCGGCTTTCCGGTATTTGCCAGCAATGGGCTCGAGTGGAGCAGTTTTCAGCTGGGAATATTCTTAGCCATATCTAGTGGTGTAATGATACTGGCCCAGGGGCCGATACTCAGCTGGCTGGGCAACCGGGCTTCAGATCGGCAAGTTGTTCGAATAGGCGCGCTGATGCTGGCTTCCAGCTTTGCCATACTACCTTTGGGTACGCTTGTCTCTACCTGGACAGCCAATGTGTTACTTTCACTGGGCAATGGTATCATGTGGCCCAGCTTTTTATCTGTGCTCGGTCAGACGGGCCCCAAAGAGAAACAGGGTTCTATTCAAGGGTACGCCAATGGTATGGGTAGCCTGGCCAGTATATTCGGGCTTATTATGGGTGGTACGCTTTATGCTTCCCTCGGCCCTTCTATATTTTTTATCGGGGCGGGATTGATTGGTTTGGTTTTTGTGCTTTCGTATAGAATTTAGACGCGTTCGTCTATCAGGACAATCTTTCGCACAATCGCAGCCAACCATTCCTGTAAATGTGGTGTCTTTCCCTTTAATAGCCCACATAAAAACCGACCGAATGAAACTGCGATTTTTACTGGTTTTATCTTTTTGTTTTTCTGCCATTTTCGCCTTTGCACAAAAAACCACTCTGAGTGGATATGTGCGCGATGCCGATAATGGAGAAACGCTCATAGGTGCCACCGTACAGGTAAAGGGCACTTCGCTCGGCACCATCACCAACGAATATGGCTTCTACTCGCTGAGTTTAGAGCCGGGCAATTACGATTTCGTAGCCAGCTATATCGGTTTTGCCAATACGGAATTCTCAGAAGATATCAGCCTACAGAATATCCAGCGAGATATAGAGCTAAGTGCGGAAGGCACCCTACTAGAGGAAGTTGTCGTCTCTGCCGTAGAAGAGAACGCCAATGTGACCGACCTCCAGATGAGTGTAGAGCAGTTGCAGATGAGTACGCTGGAGAAGCTCCCCAGATTGCTGGGCGAAACGGATGTTTTGCGGAGTATTCAACTCCTGCCTGGCGTAACAACTGTGGGTGAAGGGGCCGCAGGATTCAATGTGCGGGGCGGCAGTATAGATCAGAACCTGGTCATACTCGACGAGGCTCCTGTATATAATTCCAGTCACTTATTCGGATTCTTTTCGGTCTTCAATCCCGATGCCGTCAAGAGTGTAAAACTCTATAAAGGCGGGATACCAGCCCGCTTTGGTGGCCGATTGTCTTCCATTCTCGACGTTCGTATGCGCGAAGGCAACAGCAAAAAATTTCAGGCGCAGGGCGGTATAGGCACCATATTCAGTCGAGCAGCCATAGAAGCACCCATCGTGAAAGACAAGGCTTCTTTTTTGCTGGCCGGTAGACGCTCTTACATAGATATTTTGGCCGCACCCGTGCTGAACGACCTAGGCGATATCAAACTCAACTTTTACGACTTGACACTCAAGACCAACTACAGGGCGGGTGAAAAGGACCAGTTCTTCCTCTCGGGATACATCGGTCGGGACGTCTTTCAATTTGGAGCTGGCGCGGGATTCAACTGGGGCAACCGGACGGCCACTTTCAGATGGAATCATCTATTTAACGACCGGCTGTTCAGCAACTTCACCGTCTACTACAGCAACTACGACTACGAGCTCAACTTCGGCGACGATGAGGAAGATGTCTTCGACTGGAATGCCCGCATCATCAACCTGAGCGCTAAGCCGGAATTCAGCTATTTCATCAACCCGGATAATGTGCTGAGATTCGGTGGGCAGACCATCTATTATGAGTTTCAGCCGGCCAATGCCTCATCTGTGAATGTGGGTGAGGAGATCGACTTCAGCTTACAGCAGCAGTATGCTCTGGAGAGTAGTTTGTTTGTGGAAAATGAGTTAAAAGTGGGTAGTAGCTTGCAACTTAACTACGGCTTGCGGCTGAGCCATTTTGCCTACCTGGGAGGGCGTGATGTGTATACTTTTGGTGAAGAATCACTACAGGGTTTAGGGCGGCCGCTTATTGACACAGAATTTGTACCCAGTGGCGAAGTAGTCGAGGATTGGATCAATTTAGAGCCCAGGTTGGCCGTTCAATATCAACTCAACAGCAAGAGCTCGATCAAGGCCAGCTACAATCGTACCACCCAGTACATTCATTTACTGAGCAATACGGCCGCATCTGTACCACTGGACATTTGGACGCCCAGTACCAACAATATCGACCCACAACTGGCCGATCAGGTAGCTTTGGGCTATTTCCAGAATTTCCAAGACAATACATACGAATTCAGTGCCGAGGTGTACTACAAGGACTTTCAGAACTCTATCGATTATATAGACGGTGCCGACTTGCTGCTTAATGAATTCGTAGAAGGGCAGATACTTACTGGCGAGGGCCGGGCATACGGGCTAGAACTGATGTTGAAAAAAACAACAGGTCGACTCAGCGGCTGGGTCAACTATACCTTGAGTCGTACCGAAAACCGGGTAATCGGCATCAACGACGACGAGTACTATCCCAATCGATTCGATCAGCCGCATAATTTCTCGATCACGGGCTTTTACGACCTGTCTCGGCGAGTGAGTCTGAGTGCCAGTTTCATCTACACCAGCGGAACCCCGATCAGCCTGCAAAATAGCGGCTACTACCAGCAAGGTATCTTTATCCCCAATAACGACGGCAATGCCCGAAACGATTTCCGCATACCCGACTATCATCGCCTCGATCTGAGCCTAACCCTGGCCCGCAACCCCGACAAACCCAAAAAGCGATGGACGGGCGAGTGGGTCTTCGGCGTCTACAACCTCTATGCCCGCCGGAATGCCTTCAGCATCTATGGCAGCCAAGGCGATGAGCGCCTACCTCAAAACGCCGTGGTGGACGCCGAAGCGATCCGGTTCTCGGTAGTGGGAAGCATCATCCCCAGCGTATCATATAACTTCAAATTCCAGTAGAGACACTCTGTAAATACGCAAAACTCCTGTAAAGACGCACGTTTAAAGACGAAAAATTTTGCGTCTCCCCCGTACACAGAAAGACACTCCACCTGCGAAAGTCTAAAAAAGAAAAACCTCAACTATCAGTAAAGACGCAAAACCTTGCGTCTCCAAAATCTCCCCACCTGCAAAAAGATAAAGACGCAAAACCTTGCGTCTCCAGAAAACCTCAACCATGAAAACATACCTGCCTTACCTCAGTCTTCTCTTTCTCTTCATCGCTTGCGAAGACCCCATCGAGATCGAAAGCCGGTTTGAAGAGTCGCAACTCGTAGTCGATGCCTGGCTGCGCAATGATGGGGAGCCGCAAACGATCGTGATCAGCGAGACCGTCGACTACTTTGCTGGCGATGAACCACCGCTGGTAAGTGGTGCCACTGTGGAGGTCTGCAACCTGACGAGTACGAACTGCTACGATTTTGTGGAAAGCACCGAAGGTCGATACACCTGGGATGAGGGCCAACTCGGTGAAGTGAATGACGAATTTGCACTCCGCATTTCGCTGGATGGAGAGACCTACCTGAGCCAGACGACCCTAGGGCGTACGGCGCGAATCGACTCCATTGGTTTTGAATTCGAGGAAGAGAGCATCACCTTTCCCGAAGAAGGCTTCTACGCCCAACTCTACGCTTTCGATTTACCTGGTCGCGGAGACACCTACTGGATCAGGGCCTACAAGAATGATACGCTTCTGAATCGCCCTGCCGAGCTGGCCATAGCCTGGGATGCGACCTTCGATGCCGGGGCGGATATCGATGGTACCTATTTTATTTTTCCGATTCGCTTTGCTATCAATGCCTTGGATGAAGATGATGCGCCCACGGCCTACCAGCCAGGCGATAGTGTTTTTGCCGAAGTCCTTTCAATCAGTCAGGATGCTTTCCGCTTTCTGAATGTAGCATCCGAGCAGGTGACCAACGAAGGTATTTTCGCGCTGCCCGTCGCCAACTCACCCGGTAATATTTTCAATGAGCGAGATGGGGAGCCGATCTTGGGTGTATTCAATATTGCAGAGGTAGCCTCCCTAGGCAGGCGCGTAGAGTAATAGGTAGCTGGAGGTGTCGGGATGTCACATTTTGAATGCCGATTCCCTGCTCGATTTGATATGACAGTCTATACCTTGCTGCCATGATTTACAGGTACAAGGAATCGAATACTTCCGCTCATCTGAGCCTGAGCGTAAAGCGTGCAGACTGGCCTGAGCAAGTTCAGCAGGAATCCGAGCTGAATCTGCTGTCGATTGTGTGGAATACCGGACCAAAACAAACAGCCTGGGTCGATGAGGTGCCCTTTACCTTAGAATCGGGCGATTGTATTTTGTTGATATACGAGCATCGCTTCCGCTTCGAGCGCAATGAAGACCTGGTGGCTTGGCGATTTAATCGAGATTTCTACTGCATCATCGATCACGATGAAGAGGTCAGCTGTGTAGGCTTCATATTTTATGGTATGCCCAGCCCGATGCTGCTCAAGCTGGATGAGGCCCACCAGCATAAGTTCAACTTACTCAGCCAGGTTTTCATAGACGAGTTCGGCAATCACGATAATCTACAGGGCGAGATGATGCGCATGCTGCTTAAGCGGCTGATCGTCATTCTGACTCGGCTAGCCAAAGTGCAGCACTTGAAGACCAAGCCTCATGGCGATGAGCTAGATACCATCAGACAGTTCAATCTGCTGGTCGAACAGCACTTTGCGACCAAACACCAGGTGCAAGACTATGCCGAGCTGCTCTTCAAGTCGCCCAAGACACTGAGCAATCTATTCGGGAAGTACAGTGACAAAACGCCCTTGCAAGTCATCAGAGAGCGAATGGCACTGGAAGCCAAGCGCCTTTTGCGATATTCCGACAAGCCAATCTCGGAAATCGGCTATGACTTAGGCTTTAGTGAAAGTGCGCACTTCAGCCGCTTTTTCAAGAAGATGTCGGGCTATTCGGCCTCGAAATTTCGGGCTTTGGGAAAAATGGGTAACTAGGCGGGAAAAACAGACATGGACGGAGGGGGTTGCAACCCCCACTTTTGTGATGTCAACGCAATGAAGCGTTTTCAAAACACAACAATCAATAAAATTTTAAAGACCATGTCTAATATTTCAGTACCTACTCGCGAAACCGTAAACGAAACTAACCAGGCCATCTTCGACAACTTGGAATCGAAGCTCGGATTCGTTCCCAATCTATACGCTACCCTCGCGCTGAGCAACAATGCCCTTAAGTCATACCTCGACCTACAAGGCCAACCCACCAGCCTTAGAGCTAAAGAAAAAGAAGCTGTGAACCTGGCCGTTAGCCAAGTGAACGAATGTGACTACTGTCTGGCCGCCCACACGGCCATCGGCAAGATGAGTGGCCTAACAGATGAGCAAGTGATCGAACTGCGTCAAGGATTCGCCAGCTTCGATAGCCGCCTGGATGCTCTGGCCCGCTTTGCCCGCGAAACGACACTACGTCGTGGAAAGCCAAGCCGCGAAACAGTAGACAACTTACTAGCTGCTGGCTTTACTCAGGAAAATCTGGTAGATGCCGTCGTACTCATCGGCGACAAGACCGTAACCAACTACCTACACGGTGTTACTGAGATTCCTGTTGATTTCCCTGCTGCTCCGGCACTAGAGGGAGAATTGGCTATTGCCTAAAGTAGAAAGCCCTAGGGTCGAAGTTTTTCCTTCGGCCCTAGGCAAATATTTTCTGCAGCACCCGCTGCGTAATCAAATAAGTTGGCAAAACCCCATCCACGCCCAGGCTACCGCTAGCCAGGGTGTGGCCCGTTATAAGGGGGTTGTCTGAAGCGTAGTAGGCGTAGCGAAGTTTCAATTTCGGATTAGCCGATTTTCTGATGCGTGTAGCGGCCTGTATCGCTTTTTGATAGTGGGCACCTTCCATCTCCAGCCCGGCGGCTCGCCAAGAGCTGGTTAAGAAATAATCGAGTATGTCTCGGTTTTGCAAGCTGGTTCCCATGACGGTGATCATAGGGCCCTCGAATATATCTAAGCCTTGGCCCTTAAAATCAGCGGCTTTGAGTTCGTTTACAAAGGGATAATTGTCGGCAGAGCCCTCGAATACGTGGGCATCGGGTACCATAATGTCACCCTTTTTACCTTCCAGGATACCGGCCTTGCCCATGATATTGATGGAATGGACATTCATATCTAGAATCTCGTCGGAGGTAGGATCGTGGTAGGGGCGCAACAACTCATCCATACTTTCGTAAGCTTGCTCGCCGAAGGCGTAATCCATAACTATGATCACTGGCGCATCTTCCGGATTTTCGGCCTGCGTAAAATTCAGTTCGGGGCTTACTTTAGCTTGATCGAACTTGGCACTATCGAATAGCTGTACTACGATATTGGTTCCGCTCTCATCGTCTATTTCGAGCATGCCATTTCGCTTAGCCATTTGCTCGACCTTGGCACGATGCTTTCGGCCCTCGGGCTTACTCAGTAGCATGGCTGCATCTATTATTTTGCCACTTCCCACCTCTTTCTTTAGAGCCGCTGGGCCGTAGAGGGCATTCATAACCGAGTGCAGATTGGCACTGATAATGTGTAGCGGTCGCTTAAGCAGCCCGTAGTCGAGCATAAATCGCTTGATATTCTTAGCCCAGACCTCGCCGAAGTAATGGTGGCCTGTCTGATCACGTAAGCTGCTCGAAAAGCCAATTTCCCGATCTTTATTTTCCTGATCTTCTTGACGAGCCAGTTCACCCAAGTGCCAGGTGATGTGAAAAAGGTCATTCACCTCTGGTTCGGCATTGAAATTTTGACAGGCGGCGACTACCTCATCGAAGGTGCGACCTAGAAGCGTACTCAGATAGCTGTAGGCGGTCTCTTGCTGGAAGTCCTCTCCTCGCTCGATGCGCTTTAGAGACTCGCCGAGCTGAATCCACTCGCGGCGTGTTTTCCCTTTATTGTCAAGACTGTTTTTATAGATCTTATTCGCTTCGGAATAGAGAAAAGTCAGGTGGGTGAGTATATCGTATATATCCGAGCGGCCACGGGTCATCTCGACCAGCATCTCGTCTTTATCGATGCGGTAGGAGTTGCGTCTACGCTTGGGGGCAACAATGGGGTCGAACTGGCTTTTTTCGTATCCCTCCCGACTGATGAGTTTGATGAATCGGCACTCTTCAATGCCTCTCGGCAGACGAAGGAAGACGTAGTGCAGTCCGTCCAATTCTACTCGCTCAGGATCGGCTATGGTGCCATAAATCTCTGGGCGAAGGATCATCAGATTGTCGATCAGGGCCCGACCTGACATGCCTCCGGGTTTATAACTTCCTCGCTCAACCAGATGGCGCATAGCGATATATAGGCGTTGGATGGCGGAGCGGGATTCTTGGGCTCGGTTTCTAGAAATGGAGGTGTATATCATCTGGGGGTAAGATAATGCTTGCAAAAAAGTCTTTCAGACTTTTTTGCAAGCATACTAACTAGTCTAATCCAAGTAGTTTGCGATTTGTGGTTTGATCTGTAGATGTATTAGCAAAATCATCGAAAGCGCGCTCGGTGACTTCGATGATGTGTGACTCGATAAAGGGTGCCCCCTCGGCGGCACCCTGTGCGGCACTTTTGATGGCACACTCCCACTCGAGTACGGCCCAGCCGTCGAAGCCGTATTGGCTGAGCTTACTGAAGATGGCAGAAAAATCTACTTGACCATCACCCAGGCTTCTGAATCGACCGGCACGCTCGACCCAGCCCTGGTAACCGCCGTAGACCCCTTGGCGACCGTCGGGATTAAACTCGGCGTCTTTAACGTGGAAGGCGCAAATACGATCGTGATAAAAGTCGATGAATTGCAAGTAATCGAGATGCTGCAAGACAAAGTGGCTAGGATCATAATTGATCTGCGCCCGGGGGTGATTTTCTACTGCTTCCAGGAACTGCTCGAAGCTGGCGCCATCGTGCAAGTCCTCCCCAGGATGTAACTCATAGCCCACATCGATGCCGTATTCATCGAATGTATCGAGAATGGGTTTCCAACGTTTGGCCAGCTCTTCAAAACCCGTTTCGATCAATCCGGCAGGGCGTTGGGGCCAGGGATACATATACGGCCAGAGTAGTGCTCCGCTAAAGGTGACATGAGCGGTCAAACCCAGATTCTGACTGGCCCTGGCAGCCAACTTCATTTGATCGATGGCCCACTCGGTTCTGGCTTTGGGATGATTGCGCACTTCTTTTGGGGCGAAGCCATCGAATAGCTCATTGTAGGCGGGGTGCACGGCTACCAGTTGTCCTTGCAGATGCGTACTGAGCTCGGTGATTTCCAGACCATAGTCGCCGATTCGGCCTTTTAGCTCGTCGCAGTAGGTCTTACTTTCGGCCGCTTGCTTGAGGTCGATCAGCCAATCGTCGAGGGTGGGTAGCTGAATGCCTTTGTAACCAAGATCGGCCATGTACTGGCAGATGCCATCCAGCGTATTGAAGGGCGGTTCGGAGCCTATAAATTGGGCGAGGAAAACAGCGGGACCTTTGATGGTGGTCATAGAGAGGGAATTTTTAACAAATGACGTAATTTCAATGTAGACTTCCGCAGGTGGAGATCGTACAGCGTTTACCGTATTGCGTATAGCGACCCAAATCAAATATTATTCGCAATACGCTATACGTTTTACTCAATACGGTTTCCACCTGCGAAAGTCTAAAAATTCAACCGCAACCCATTGAGCCAGTTGTAGACCAGGTCTGGTACTTCGGGGAAGTCTCTGCTTAGGCGGCCGTCGTAAGTGAGGTTGAGGCTGGTTGTAAATGAAAGGGTACTATTGAAAGTAAACTCCAGTCGATTGACGGAGCTGATGCGCGGCACCGAGAAGTCGATCAGTCGAGGCTGATAATAGCTGGTGCTGGTGAAGACGATTTGCTCGCCAAGCGGCACGCGCGCGCTGATATAACTACTGATACGATGGTCTCTGTAGGTAAGTGCCGAGGCTTCGAATTCGTCGTACTCGAACATGTAGAGTATGCCGAGGAAGAGCTTGCGATTGCTGTTTTGTGGCAAAAGTGCAAACCTCGGCCCGGTACCTATAAGCCATCGGAAGCTGAGCCTGAGTTGCAGGTTGTACTGTGCTTGGGTAAAGGCTTCCCAGCGGAACCTTTGACCGATATCCAATCCATATCTGAAGTGTGCGAAGCCATTATCGAGCAGCTTATCACCTCCATTTTCTACGAGTCTATAGTCGAGTAATACCAGTGAATGCGACTTCTCGCCGAGCGCGTCTAACCTTAAGCCTGCGCTTACGGTAAGTACCCGATTAGCATTTTCGACCAACTGGGCTGCCAGATCGATTTGACCTTGCCAACCGGTGCTGTCGAGCCTCGTTCGCCGGTCTTCGATGTTGACGATTTGGGCTATAGCTTCCACAGGAAATAGAAATATCCCAATGAGAATGGCGTAGTGTAGTTTTCTAATGGTGTACATGGGTTGATTAAATTATTAGGTGCTATTCGAGTATTTGCAAAAATGCAAACACTGGAATACAAGACCAAAAATCACTACCTTTGCCCACTCAAAATCCACCCATTAAAACAACTTCATGAACCTCCACGAATTCCAAGGAAAGAGTATTTTATCAGCCGCTGGTGTGCCTATTCAGCGCGGCTACATGGCAGAAACCCTAGACGAAGCTATGGCTGCCTACGATAAGCTTTCGGCAGAAACCAATAGCCCCGTCGTGGTGGTAAAAGCCCAAATACATGCAGGCGGACGCGGAAAAGGAGGTGGTGTAAAGTTGGCCAAGAATAAGGCCGAAGCCCAAGAGCACGCCAGCAATATCCTGGGCATGATGCTCAAGACACCACAAACGCCCGGCGGCCTCGAAGGTCCTGGTAAGCTGGTGCAAAAGATCCTGATCGCCGAAGATGCCTACGCGCCTGACTTCGATGCTTGCAAAGAATACTACGTCTCTATTTTGATGGACCGCGCCAAGCGTCGCAACGTCATCATTTATTCTACTCAAGGTGGTATGGATATCGAAGCCGTAGCCGAAGAAACCCCGGAGCTGGTCCATAAAACCTGGATAGACCCCGAGTTGGGTATGCAGCCTTTTCAGGCCAGAGAAGTGGCTTTTAATTTAGGGCTATCGGGTCAGGCGTTCAAGAACATGGTCAAGTTTATTGGCAAGCTCTACGGTGCTTTCGTGAAAAACGATGCCAGCCTGATCGAAATCAATCCGGTTTTGCATGCACCCGATGACCGCATCGTTGCTGTCGACTGTAAGTTCTCTTTAGACGATAATGGCCTATACCGCCATCCCGATCTGGCCGAAATGCGTGACACCAGCGAAGAAGATCCCACCGAAGTCGAAGCCAAGAGCTACGGCCTCAACTACGTACAGCTAGACGGCAATGTGGGCTGTATGGTCAACGGGGCTGGGCTGGCCATGGCCACTATGGATATCATCAAGCTTTCGGGCGGTGAACCTGCCAATTTCCTCGACGTAGGCGGTACCGCAGATGCCAAGCGAGTAGAACAGGCCTTCCGAATCATATTACGCGATGAGAATGTGAAAGCTATTTTGATCAACATCTTCGGCGGTATCGTGCGCTGCGATCGCGTAGCCAACGGCGTGGTCGATGCTTATAAGAATATCGGCGAGATAAAAGTGCCTATCATCGTGAGGTTGCAGGGCACGAATGCTGATCTGGCCAAAAAGATCATCGATGAGAGTGGGCTGAATGTGCGGTCGGCTATCGCGCTGCAGGATGCGGCGGATGCCGTTAAGGAGGTTGTTGGATAGCCTGGTAAAGTATTCGTTTACTTCTGTTTCTAACCTACTTGAATTGATCTGCGTAAGCACTTTTCATGTAGATTTCATAGTATGGGATGCTAGCTAGTTGTTCCATCGAAGTCTCTGGGTATTTTTCAAGATAAGTTTCTACTATTTGATATCCCAACCAATAGTAAACGGATCTAGGCGCATCTAGGAATAGATCGTATCTCTCGGGATGAAGTAAGCCGTTATCACCACTGGTATCGCTGAAGTAAGGCTGCATGGTTTGGAAAATCTCCTTTTCTCTGGCTTCGTAGTATTGCCAATCTTCTTGCGTCATATTTTCTACGGCCTCGTATTTACTAATATCGCCATTGAAATACATTTCGGTAAAGCGACAGGCAAGCCCTTCATTGATGGCCAGATCTAGAGCCGTAAATTCTTCTTGTTGACCCAACAGGCTTTCATTGATGAAGTGATATAACTCATGGGGAATACCTTTCTCTAGCGTATAGATCAGTTCGAATTCTGGATTGTTGAGCTCCAATATGAATTGATCGTTGGCGCATCCTCCAAATCCAATGCCCTGAAAAGGAACAAAAGCAAGACTGATCCGAGCCTTGGGTGTTTCATAGCCGAGTTCATCAAATCTTATCGTGTGATAATTGAAAATAGAGTCTACGGCATATTCTAGTATAACCGTAGTTAGTGAATCAATAAGCGGGTCGGATTCGGAAAAAAGTGACTCATTCCAATCAGCCATGCCTTCGTCTGTTTGAAATTTCAACGCATTCTGTTCTCCAAAAATCATTCCCAAACAGCTGTCCCATAATACTTGATGACGATGATACACATCATTCATAATTAGCTGTCGATCATAGACTTCGCTTTGGCCTGCCAATATTTGGTGTTTAAAGGCATTATATATGACGATTTCCCCTACCTCTATGCTGTCGGGTATAGGCTGTATTGAAGTATAATTCGGACTATCGGATTCAGAATTCGTTATTTCTTTCTTACAAGCAGTCAAAGAAAGTAGCCCTACAAGAAAAGTGAGCATGTAGATATTATGAGTTTTCATAAAAAAGACTTTTTCAGTAGATGCACAAATGCTGCAACTCCCCCTACAGGAATGCTGAGAGCACAAAATATATGCCTTGTTGATCTTTCCCATCAATTCCAGGTACATTTGCATTCAAATCGTATACTTATGATCACTACTGCCCAAACCACCACAGACCTGCCCAAGCTCTACGACGAAGCACAAGACTTCATGCCCCTTCTCGGCACAGACTACGTGGAGCTATATGTATCTAATGCGCTACAAGCCGCCCACTTTTACAAGACAGCTATGGGCTTTCAGTCCTTCGCCTATCGCGGCTTGCGGACTGGGGAAACAGAAACGGAATCTTACGTTGTCGTTCAAGATAAAATTCGACTGGTCCTGACTTCGCCCCTCAAATCGGGCACGGAAGTCGGCAAACATATCGACCGCCACGGTGATGGGGTAAAAGTCGTTGCCCTCTGGGTAGAAGATGCGACCCAAGCCTATGAAAATGCCATGGAGCGCGGTGCAAAGTCTTACATGGAGCCGACTATAGAAGAAGACAGAGACGGTCAGGTCGTAAGGTCTGGCATTTACACCTACGGAGAGACCGTACACATCTTCGTAGAGCGCAAAGACTACAATGGTACCTTTTTGCCTGGATTTGAAAAGTGGGAAACAAGCTTCAATCCCGAGCCCGTCGGCTTGATGTACATCGACCATATGGTCGGTAACGTCGAGCTGGGCGGCATGAATAAATGGGTAGATTTCTACAAGAATGTGCTCGGCTTTGCCCAGATCATCAGCTTCGACGATAAGGATATCTCTACGGAGTACACCGCCCTCATGTCGAAGGTGATGAGCAATGGCAATGGTCGCATCAAATTTCCGATCAACGAGCCAGCAGAGGGCCGCAAGAAATCTCAGATCGAAGAGTATCTCGATTTCTATGAAGGGGCAGGTGTACAGCACCTGGCTGTAGCTACGAGTGATATCATCTCGACTGTGCGCCAGCTCAGAGCAAGAGGCATCGAGTTTCTGAGGGTGCCCGATAGCTACTATGACGTACTGCTAGACCGAGTAGGTGAGATCGATGAAGATGTGGCACCATTACGCGAACTCGGTATACTAGTCGATAGAGACGACGAGGGCTATTTACTACAGATCTTCACCAAGCCCATCGAGCCCAGACCTACCATGTTTTTCGAGATCATTCAGCGCAAAGGGGCTACTAGCTTTGGCAAGGGTAACTTTAAAGCCCTATTCGAGGCCATCGAGCGCGAGCAAGAGCTGCGTGGAACGCTCTAACCCTGAAAGCATACCAATCATTTCGTGAAGTCGTCGGCAATAGTCGATGGCTTTGCTTTATATTGCCATATGCCCACTATAGCAATACAACAATCCACCCGACCTTACGGCAAATTCGGCGATCTCGAAGTTTGGCCAGGCAAGCCATACCCACTCGGTGCGACTTACAGCCCGGCAGGCACCAACTTTGCGCTTTTTAGCGAACACGCCAGCGGCGTAACGCTTTGCCTGTTTCACCCCGAAAACCCGGAAGAAGAGGTACATCGAATCAAAATGGTCGAGCAAACCGATCTGGTGTGGCATTGCTTTGTACCACGCCTGCAGCCAGGCTGGTTGTACGGCTATCGGGTAGAAGGCGAATGGAATCCTCGTGTGGGCATGTTATACAATCCGGCAAAGTTGCTGGTCGATCCTTATGCCAAGGCGATTACGGGTATGGTCGAATGGCGAGACGAGCTCTATGGCTACCCCATCGATTCCGATCATGAAGAGCGTCACCTGGTCAAAGACGAATCCGACTCTGCGCCTTACGTCTGTAAAGGGGTGGTGGTCGATACCCAATTCGATTGGCGCGGAGACCGGCGGCCCGAGACCCCCATGCACCAAACCGTCATTTACGAAGCCCATGTCAAGGGCATGACCCAACTGGCCGAAACACTACCCGACAGATTTAAAGGGACTTACGCAGGTTTGGGTCACCCCACAGTCATAGAATATTTCAAAAATCTGGGTATAACAGCCGTCGAGCTCATGCCCGTCCATCACTTTGTACAAGACGACTTCCTGGTCAAAAAGGGACTGCGCAACTACTGGGGCTACAACAGCCTGGGCTACTTTGCCCCACATGCCGACTACTGCTCAGCGGGTAGTCTCGGCGAGCAGGTCGTCGAATTTAAGGAGATGGTTAAAAACCTACACGATGCTGGCATAGAAGTCATACTCGATGTAGTCTACAACCATACAGCCGAAGGCAATCATTACGGTCCCATGCTGTCGATGAAAGGCATCGACAACCTCAGCTACTACCGCCTGGTCAAAGACAAGCCACAGTTCTATATGGACTATACGGGCACTGGAAACACCCTCAATATGGTCAACCCCAGGAGCCTGCAACTCGTGATGGACAGTCTCCGCTACTGGATCACCGAGATGCACGTAGATGGTTTCAGATTCGACCTGGCTGCTGCCCTGGCCAGAGGCCTCTATGAAGTGGGGCGCCTGTCGACCTTCCTCGACACCATCCACCAAGACCCCATCATTTCGCAGGTCAAGCTCATCGCCGAGCCCTGGGACATAGGCCCCGGCGGCTATCAAGTCGGCAACTTCCCGGTCCTTTGGTCAGAGTGGAATGGCAAGTACCGAGACAATGTCCGTGCCTTCTGGCGAGGCGACGAAGTGGGCGTAGCCGAGCTGGCCTACCGACTCAGTGGCAGCAGCGACCTCTACGAATACTCTGGCCGCAGCCCCAGTGCCAGCATCAACTTCATCACTGCACACGATGGTTTCACCCTGCGCGACCTGGTTTCTTACAACAAGAAACACAACCTCGCCAATGGCGAAGACAATCGCGACGGCGAAGACCACAACCTCAGCTTCAATTTCGGGCAAGAGGGGCCAACCGATGATCCTGAAATAAATGCCATCCGCGCCCGTATGCAGCGCAACTTCCTATCGACTTTATTCCTCAGCCAGGGCGTACCCATGCTACTGATGGGCGACGAGTACGGCCGCACCCAAAACGGCAATAACAACGCCTACGCCCAAGACAATGAGATCACCTGGCAAAAGTGGGATTGGACGGAAGAAGAGCAGCAACTCTTCGACTTCACCCGTAGACTCATCAAGCTGCGCATGGACAATCCGGTCTTCCATCGCCGTCGCTTCTTCTGTGGCCGTGCCATACATGGTGAAGGCATAGGGGATATCCTCTGGATCGGTGCCGACGGCCGCGAAATGACCGACGCGACCTGGCAAAAAGGCTACCAGCGCAGCCTCGGCATGCTCCTCAACGGAGAGGCCATGGACGAATACGACGAGCGCGGACAAAAAATCTGCGACGACATCTTCCTCATCATCATCAACAGCTTCTGGGAGTCGGTCGACTTTACCCTTCCCGGCATTAAACAGATGAGTGCTTGGGAAACGGTACTCGACACCCTCGAATTCGACACGCCCCCAGGAGAAGTCTTAGCCGAAAACGAGTACATCATCGGACCTAGATCCCTTGCTGTACTCAGACTGCGCAACCGCTCAGACAACCGCCTCAAAGACGGCCAAACGCGTATGAGTCTACTCGATCAGCTCCGAAAAAGGTTTTCCGGTAGCCAGGAGTAAATCGTATATTTAAGCTATGATTCGTTTATTTCTTTTTGTACTTCCGCTGGTCGGATGCCTCACTACCCTACGTGCCCAAGTCAATGCTTTAAACAAAGCAGCTGATAATGGGCAGGCGGTTTTTGATAACATAGCAGGTGAGAAAGAGCCGATATCCTTGCTTAAAGCTGATGTTAGAGCTGAATACATTTCTGAGAATTGTACGCAATCAGACCCATATGAACGACGAGTTTGCCAAGAAATAGAAATGCTTTCCTTCATCCACAGCAACTTAATATATCCCCAAGAAGCAAAAGACAAAAATATTGAAGGCATGGCTGTAGTAAGATTTATTATTGAAGAAGATGGCAGCATAACAAACTATGAAATAATCCGCGACCCTGGTGGTGGCACAGGTGAAGAAGCCCTCACAATAGTCGAAATCATGAGTGAGCGTGGTCCCGTCTTTACGCCATCATACGTAGACAATAAACCAGTTCGATCATACTATAATTTACCTATTCGTTTTCGGCTTAGATAAAATAATCTCTTAGTATGTCAAAACTCTTCCCCTCGCCTGACGCTAAATCCCTCTCCGAATACATCATCCAGGTCTTCCTGATCATCTTTTCCATATTGGCAGCGACCTGGGTGGGGCAATGCACCGAGCGCGAGCGTAATGAAGAGAAGCTAGCTGTCTACATCGCATCTATAAGAGAAGAAGTCGATTTCGAGATACAACGCCACGATCTCAATTTAACGGATGCACAAAATGACTTCGATGAAATTATCGAAGCCATCCGACTAGCAGCTCATCCTAGTTTAGATAGTATCTACAAGCTTGCAAATTACTTTATCAAGGTAAACATAAGAGGTGTTTTTCGCACCTACCCTTCCAGTACATGGGATGCCATGGTAGCAGCCGGTGAGTCAGAACTAATCAAAGACCTCGACTTGAGGCAGCAGATTGCCACCAGTTTTGCCTTTAGAAATACCACCATTCGCGAAGACCTCAGAGAATGGGATGCCGCAAATCAAGAAGCCTATGAACAAGTCGCTTCATTTATCGATCTACCCAACCTAGGCAATTTTGATGCTAACTTCGAGAAGCTATTAGTCGACCCTGAAGGTTTTAGATTACGCGCCGGACCAATTCTCAAATCCTTATTACGTCAGTGCAGTTTCCGGCTTTTTCATTTAGATGTGGCGAAAGGGCAATTTGAACTCATCAAGGAAATGATGGACGATATGGAAATGGATACTAATGCTGAGTTATGAGTTGCATCCGCTAAAGAACAGACCTAGAAAGCATCATCAATGACATTTGCATGATGCTTCACTGGCATAACAGCAGGCGTTAAACTAAAATAATATGCCCCACCAAACAGCACTGCCCCAAACACCAAATTCCCCAAAAAGCTATTTCGTAAAAATGGAAGCCCCATCTCGTAGCTCAGTAGCAAGCCACTTATATCATTCGGATACATGTCAAAGGGATCGGTATACCAACTCCAAAAGTTGGTGACGAGAAAGAAAAGCAAGGTGGCGCCTATACCCACACCGAGCAACCTGATCACATTGAGCTTTTTCCGACGCAAAGCCGCAAAACCCAGTAAGACGATTAGCCCAAAGGCAAGATAGACCACCCAGTACACACCGAAAGAAAATCCTGTACCAGCCTCGGCGTATACCACATTGTTGAGCACCAAATCACTTAGATACAAAGCCGCGAAAGGTACTAACCAAGCCAACCATGACTTCCTGAAATAAGTAGCCCCAAACAATGCCATAGCAGCCAGAGGCGTAAAGTTGGGTGGGTGCGGCAACAAACGGCTGGCAGCTGCCAGCAAAACCATAGCCGACAGCATAAAAAATCGCTTGCTTTCTGGTAAACGCATTTATCATTGTTCTTTGGTGGTGCAAATATAAGGTTAAGGATTGCGGCTATGTGCTTAGCATTTTCACTTTCCCTATTTTTGCGCCCTTATCTTTGGCGACTATGCGAATTCTATCTGCATTTTTATGCACAATAACTTTACTTCTCAGTACAGCTTGTGGAGATGGCAGCTCCTCCAACGATCGATCTCAACCTACTGTAAGCCAGTTAAGTACAGAAGCACCTAAGCTTTCTATACTGACCTATCAGTACAATACCTTCGAACAACAGATCGTAGAAGAATTCGAAGCAGAGACCAACATCGATGTGACGGTCTACCTCCAGCCGATGAAAAGCATCATCAGCGCAGCTCAAAACGGTACGATAGGTGGTGATCTCGTGTTTTTCCCGACCCTAGAAGACGCCGTAAGATTGCGCAATTTCGAAGTTCTCCAACCTTTCTTCGTAGAATCTTTCTCGGATGGAACCGTAGACGACCGCTACGTCGATAATGAAGGCTATTACGCAGGCCTGCGCCGGTGGTCTATGGTGGCTGTGTACAACTTCAGGCAGGTCGCCGAAGACGAAGTCAACTCCTACCTGTCACTGGTCAAAGCACCAGAGCGAGGACTCAAGATAGGTGTAGCTCACCCCGATAGCAGCGGGCTGGCGGGTATCGTAAGCGGATTGTACCGAGTCGTTAATCCACAGGCTGCAGCTCTCTGGACCAAAACCCTAAATGATCGCATTTTTGGCCCGATGAGTGGTAACGACTATGATCAACTCGAAAGACTAAAAAACGGTGAGATCGATATCGCTCTTGTCAGTGTAGGTGCGCTGCTCCGATGGACCTGGGGCGGCAATCCCGAAAATCAAGCTGCAGCAGACAACTGGCAAGCCCGTTACCCTAAAACGCAGACCGGCGACTTCAACTTCGTTAACATCAGTGGTGTGAGCTTATTGGCTGGCGCACCTAACCGATCTGCGGCCTCTCGTTTCATCGATTTCCTCTACCAGCAAGACAATCAGGAAAAACTCGGCAACTACTACAAAGAGTTTCCCACTCAGGTATTTGCGATTCCTAGCGAATTTATTCTAGGGCTGAAAGGTGCGCCTGGGCGAGAAGTCACCGTCGATCAACTGGAAGAGAACATACCTCAAGCCTGGGCCATCATCAACAATCTGAATCAATAGACCGAACGCAGGCCCATACCAAAAGCGGAATACTCAAACGTTTTGTAACCAACAAATTACTCTCTATGCGCTATTCGATTAGCCTCTTATTTTTTTTAGCATTGTCAGTAGTTAGCCAAGCCCAGTATGGTTACTGGCAGCAGCGAGTCGACTATGTGATGGACATCGATTTCAATGTCAAAAAACATCAATACGACGGCTTGCAAACCCTGACTTATACCAACAATTCGCCCGATACATTACACCAGGTATTCTATCATCTTTACTTCAATGCCTTCCAGCCGGGTAGCATGATGGACGTTCGCTCTAGAAATCTGGAAGATTCAGATGCAAGGGTATCGGATAGAATCAGCAAGCTTTCCGAAAAAGAGCAAGGCTACATCAAAGTATCTGGACTTACGCAGGACGGCACCCCCCTGGCACCCGTCATGGAAGGTACTATACTAGAGGTCGAGCTGGCTAAACCCATACTACCTGGTCAAAGTACCATACTCAAAATGGAATGGGAAGCACAAGTACCTATTCAGATTCGCCGCTCGGGCAGAAACAGTGCCGAAGGTATATCTTACAGTATGAGTCAGTGGTACCCAAAGCTGGCTGAATACGACTACCAAGGCTGGCACGCCAATCCTTACATCGCCCGGGAGTTTCACGGTGTTTGGGGAGACTTCGACGTGACCATTCACATCGATAGCGACTACATTTTGGGGGGTACGGGCTATTTACAGAATCCGGAAGAGATCGGTTATGGGTATGCACCCGAACCTGGCCGCCGGCCCAAAAAATTAAGCTGGCATTTCAAAGCTCCAAACGTGCATGATTTCATGTGGGGTGCCGACCCCGACTACACGCATACGACCCTGGAGAGACCCAATGGCACCGTATTGCACTTTTTCTATCAAGAGGAGGAAGATTACAAAGAAAATTGGGAGGCCCTGCCAGCGATTATGAATCGCGCCTTCGACTATATCGAAGAGAATTATGGTCCCTACCCTTACGATCAGTACACCTTTATTCAGGGTGGCGACGGCGGTATGGAGTACCCCATGGGTACACTGATCACCGGCCGTAGAAATCTGCAAAGCCTGGTCGGCGTGTCGGTACACGAGCTGATGCATACCTGGTATCAAATGCTACTCGCCACCGACGAGGCCCGCTATGCTTGGATGGACGAGGGCTTCACTTCCTGGGCCTCGACTGAAGTAGGTAACTGGCTGAGGGGCCAAGGAGTCATGCCCGGTCAAGAGCGAGAAAACCCGCACAACTACGCCGGCTTCAGAGGCTTCAGGACGACAGGCCTTCAGGAGCCGCTCTCTACCCATGCCGATCATTTCAGCACCAATGCGGCCTATGGCGTCGGTTCCTACACAAAAGGATCGATCTGGCTGGAGCAGTTGCGCTATATCGTAGGCGAAGAGACCTTCAAAAGCATTATGCTTCGCTATTACCGGGAATGGCGATTCAAGCACCCCACGGTCAATGACTTCGTGCGCGTGGCCGAAAAAGAAAGCGGGTTCGAGCTCGATTGGTACAAAGAGTACTGGGTAAATACAACCCATGCACCCGACTACCAAGTTGTTGGCGTTTCTGTAGCCAACCGCGACAAAACCCTCGTCGAACTTAAACAGAACGGCAAAATGCCCATGCCGGTAGAAATATTGATCGAATTCAACAACGGCAACCAGCAATGGTACTACACAGCCCCAAGAATGATGCGCGGCACTAAGCCCCAACCCAAATATGCCGAAAACTGGACCGTACTACCCGACTGGCCATGGACACACCCGGAGTACAGCTTTGAGATCGAGGCACCTTATAATGAAATCAAACGCGTAACTGTAAACCCGCGCAACCGCATGTACGATGATGATTTGACCAACAACAGCCTTACTCCCTAATTTTTTTGGTCGCCTGGTGAGGCAACGCCAGGCGACCAAATTGTATCTAGCTTTTGATTTAACATTTCTATCTACAGCTTTTTTGGAAAGCCGCCCACTTGGCGGGTCGCGTTTATGAAAATATTAGTTCTCAGTAAGAAATTCCCATTTCCACTCAAAGACGGCGAATCTCAAGCCATTCACGGCATTTGTAAAAGTCTTAACGAGTTGGGTTGCGAAGTTTCACTGCTGGCTATGAATACCAGCAAGCACTTCTATTCGGAAACTACCTTGCCCGATGAGATGAGTTATTTCAGCAAGGTGCAAACCGTGGTGGTCGACAATAGACTCAAGCTGGGTCCTGCACTCAGCAATCTAGTCAAAAACACCTCCTACCACATCAGCCGATTTGACAATGACGATTATCGCCAGGCTTTGAGGAGGTGGCTACAATCCGAGCCATTCGACATCATTCAGCTAGAGACTGTTTACCTGGCCCCGTATCTGAGTACCATACGCAGATATACGGATGCACCGGTCGTGATGCGCGCGCACAATGTGGAGCATGAAATATGGGAGCGTCGCTATCAGAATTTAGGCTATGGCCCCAAGCGTTGGTACCTCAAAAAACTCACCAAACAACTAGAGCGATACGAGCGTGAGCAGCTCAATCAATACGACCTATTGTTACCCATTACCAAGCGAGATGAAGAGCGGTATCGCAGGCTTGGCTATCAGGGCAAGACGCAAGTTTTACCGCTCGGCTTAGACGCCGATGGCTTAGCGGCCAGCTTCGACAGTTATCAGAGGCCCCATAGTATTCATTTCATAGGTTCGCTAGACTGGACACCGAATATAGAAGGACTGCAATGGTTTTTGAATAAGGTTTGGCCGGCCATACACCGTCGGTACCCCAATTTGGAGTTTCACATTGCCGGCCGCAATATGCCGCATGCACTCAGTGCCCTCGAAATGGATCAGGTGTTCCTGCACGGCGAGGTAGAAGATGCCCAGGCATTTGTCTCTCAGCACAGCATTAGTATAGTTCCATTACTGAGCGGTAGTGGTATGCGTGCCAAAATTCTAGAGGCCATGGCACTGGGCCGCACGGTCATCAGCACCAGTATTGGCCTGGAGGGTATCCGCGCCGAGCACCGCAAGCATCTCTTGATTGCCGATACCCCTGAGCAGTTCGTGGAGGCCATCGGCCACTGCTACCGCCAGGGCAGAGACCTCGAGATCATCGGTCGGTCGGCTCAAACCCTCTTTGAACGAAAGTACAACCGAAGACGACTGGCAGAAAAACTAGTGAAGTCTTATAGTAGGCTGATCAGTACACTTCCATTTGCCAGTCCTCAATTTGCTTAGTCTCGCTAGAGAAGCTCGCGCCGATGGGGTACTTCATGGTGCTAAGATAAGGGCTTGAGGCTTGGTCAGTCTATCCCCACCACTTTGTGGGTCTGCACACTCAACTTCCACTGGGGGTGGGCGAGGCAGTAGTCTACCGTAAGATTGAGGTTAAGAGCTTGCCGAGGGCCATCCATGGCCTGGAGGTAGAAATGCTCGAAGTCCATATCGGCGAAGCAGGAGGGGTGGGCAGACGGCTCGACTTGGGGGTAAACGAGCTTGAGTTCTTGGCCGCTGATTTGCTTGAGCGGAGCATTGGCCTTGGGGCTTACGCATATCCAATCGATGCCCTCTGGAACAACGATCGTCCCATTGGTCTCTACGGCGATCTCGAATCCAGCCTGATGCAAGAAGTCGATGAGGGGAGCGTCTAACTGTAGCAGGGGTTCACCACCCGTGCATACGACGTAGGGCGTACCTCCACCCGGCCATAGGCTCAAAACAAGGTCGGTTAGAGCAGTAGCGGTGTATCGGCCGCCATTTTGACCATCCGACCCGCGGAAGTCTGTATCACAAAACTTACAGACTGCGTTATGCCTATCCTCTTCGAGACCGCTCCAGAGGTTACAGCCCGAAAAGCGCAGGAATACGGCAGGCCTTCCCGCCTGGGCACCTTCGCCCTGTAGGGTATAGAAAACCTCCTTGACCAAATAATATCTGCGCGCCATGGGCGAATTTTAGTCAGCGACTTCTTCCCAATATTGCAATAACTGCTGAGCCCGATTGGTGGTTGTATGCTCAGCCAACACGCGCTCGCGGGCGGCGGCACCTACGCGCTTACGGGCTTTCGGATCGATGTGATAAAGCACATCGAGTACATCCTGGCATTTGTCGACTACATAGCATTCGCGATCGGTCTCGAAGAACTGATCCAGACCCGCCCAGCCATCGGTTAAAATGGGCACACCACAGGCCGCAGCCACCAGCAATCGCTTGGATGGCGTAAAGCCCAGCTCGCTTCGATCTTGTCGACTGACCACCAGCGAACACTGCATACGATTGTAAAAATCGACCAAATTGGTATCGGGCAAGTACTCGACAAAAGTCAGGTTACTGGGCCAGTTTGAGATGTTGGACTCGTAGCCATTACCGACCAGTGCAAATCGACGATTAGGCGTCAGGCGAGCAGGTTCCAGCAGCAAACCTTCGAGTCTTTCCAGCCGACCGGGTTTATTCTGGCCTATGAAGCCCAACTCGTATTCCTTGTTGGCATCTGTGCGGTAATAGTAGTACGGGTCGACGCTCTCGTAGAGCGGCCGCACACAGCGAATTTTATACTCCTGCCCAATCTGCTCTAGTACCGGACCACCCGTCGTGCTCAGGAAAAGATCAAAGCCCGGTAGCGTTCGGCAGCTCACACATTCGATATCGTTATTACCATTGCGTAGCGATTGGATGGTGCGCCCCAGATCGGTATCGTAGTAGACCTTTACGCCATTGGCCTCATTGGCGATCCACTCGGCTACATCGGCAGAATTCAGCACATTGCTGCCCAACATGACGATATCTGCCGAGCGAACAGCCTCGCTGTAGTCGCTTTTAAGCTCTTCGACATCTTCGTAGGTCCAGACCTCACAGTAGGGTGTGCGCAGCATGTCGCGCGGTTGCTCCTGGGTGTGGGCTTTGCGCTCCAGGAAAACCGTTCGGTGGCCATTTTGCGCTAATTCGCCAACCAGCCCGCGATAGAGCTCTGCCTGCGGATTCCCGAAGGAAGACAAGATTGAACGGCCGATGATGACCAGATCGAGCGTGGACGAAAACATCATTGAGGCGCAAAGATAACAAGCTCTACGCTTGCAGGCCGTGCTTGTGCCAATAACGCATCAATCCCGACAAACTCATCTCCGGCGGGTTAGCGGCTTGGTAAGCGGCGGCATCTGCTTCACTGAGACCAAGCTCTGCAAATTCGCTATTGATAAAGGCGATGAACTCAGGCATAACCAGGGCTGGGTCGGCATCCTTTTCTGCATACGGGCGTACCCACTCGGCATAATCGTTTAGTCTTTTTTGCAACTTGCGCAGGTGGTCACCTATCCCTTCAACAGGACCAAAATGCGTGAGATACATTCGCCTAATGTCCAAACTTTGAAGTCGCTCTATACTTTTTGCCCAGGCTGCCAAATCGATATCGGGTGGTGGACAGGGCGGCACCACAGGTCCATTTTGAATTTTGACACCACCCACATCACCCGAAAAGACATACTCCTCCATCTGCCAGGCAATGTGGTGGCTGGCATGACCGGGTGTATAGTGCGCAACCATACTTAGGCCATCGACTTCAATCTTTTGTCTATCGGCTGCTTCTATCACTTTACTTTCGACAATAGGTCGCATCTCCCCCCAGAGGTATTCCATCTTGTCGCCATAGATACGGCGGGCCGAGCCATACAGTCTTTCTGGTGAGATCAAATGTGGCCGCCCCACAGGGTGCACGTATACATCGGCCCCTTGCTCGGCCCACCACCATGCCGCCCCCGCATGATCGAAATGGATGTGGGTGAGGAAAACGGCTTTGATGTCATTCGGCTTCAGATCGAGTGCGGCCAGTCCCTCTACTAAGTGATCGGTTACAGTCATGGGGCCGCATTCTACGAGTACGGCGCCGTTTTCAGTTGGCACGCAATAAGCGGCTATAGCACCGGGTACGTTGAGAAAGTTGAGGTCAAGTGTGTGGATCATGAATTAAGTTTTAAGCTCGATTTTTAGCCTTTGGCCAAGAACCGAGCTAAGATAAGTTAAGTGCATCCATCAGCTCTCTGGTTTTTACGTTTCTCGCTTTATCTTTTGACTGCTCGGGCTCGAAGCTGTCAATCAGTCGGCCTTGGTCCATGACGAGGATGCGATCGGCCCACTCGAGGGCTAAGGCCAGATCGTGGGTGATGTACAACAGGCTGAGACCTTCTTCCCGGCAGAGCTGGTGTAGTAGCTCCATAAGTTGATGACGGAGTGGCGCATCGAGGGCCGAGGTTACCTCGTCACAAATTAATGCTTCTGGTTTAGATGCCAAGACCCGCGCAATCGCTACCCGCTGCCGCTGGCCACCACTCAGCTGATTGGGATTTCGGTCGTAAAATTCAATATGATCTAGGCCTACCCTGTCCAAAAGCTGATAGGCTGTTTTTTGGCTGTCCGATTTACTAGTAGACTGGTGGAGGGCTACGACTTCGGCTACTTGCTGTCCGATGCTCCGACTAGGTGTAAGCGAGCTGAATGGGTCTTGAAATACCATAGGAACGCGACCCAACAAAGCGGGTTTGGCCTCTCCATTTTGAAGGATGTCTATCTGCCCATTGTCGGGTATTTGAAGTCCGGCGATACAGCGAGCAAGGCTACTCTTACCGCACCCGCTCTGACCGACAAGGGCCAAAAACTCGGAGCAATGAATTTGAAAACTCACTCGATCTATTGCTTTGAGCCAAACGAAGGGACGCCCAAGGATATTGACCTCTAGTGGGTAGGACAAACTCAAATCCTTAACTTCGAGTGCAACTTGCTCACTGGGATTGACCTTGTCGTCTGGCCATCGGCGATTAGTAAAGAGACGGGCATTGTGTTTGACCAATCTGCGGCCGTAATCTGTTTGGGCATGTTCTATGAGTCGGTCGATGGAGCCTCGTTCGAGTGTTTCACCGGCTCGTAGCAGAATGGCTTGATCGACTACGAATCGCGCAGCAGCTAGGTCGTGGGTGATGAATAGTAGAGCCATGCCCTCTTCTTGGCACAGTCTGCGCAGGAGGTGCAATATCTCGCTTTCTGTAAGTGTATCTAGGGCCGTGGTGGGTTCATCGGCTATGAGGAGCTTAGGCTTGGCAAGCATGGCCATGGCTATGAGGATGCGTTGCCGCTGTCCGCCACTAAGCTCATGTGGGTAGGCGGCCATGATTCGCGCGTAATCGTCGAGCTGGACACGCAGGAGCCAGTCTTTTACCGTGCTTTGAGCCGCCGCTCCCGTTTGATTCAGGTATTGTTTAGCCGCTTCCAGCAGTTGGGTGCCACAATTTTGAGTCGGGTTGAGTGCCGTGAGCGGCTCTTGGAAGATGAGTCCGATCTCGCGGCCGCGAATGCTGCGCCAGTCTTTTTCGGAGGCTTCGAGCAGATTCTCCTTTTGCTCTTGCCAGTGAATGCTTCCACTCGCCTGGCAGCTCTTCGGTAGTAATCCTAACAGGCTCAAGGCCGTGAGGCTTTTACCAGACCCGGATTCGCCGAGGAGGGCTACGCTTTCGCCGGATGTGACCACCAGCGAAAGTCTATCTAAAACCTTCGTCTGGCCGAAAGCAAGGGTAAGATCACGAACTTGGAGGATGGGAGCATTCACTAGGAGAAAGGTAGAAAGTTTTTTAATAGGGAGTTGGGGAAATAAACGCTCGCAGAGCTTCGGTTTTAAGCACACTGCGAGGTTTTTTACTGAGTACTTATACATCCGGATATTCCGGGGGTGCTTCCAAAAATCTGTATCGCTCTTCCTCGTAGTCTACCTCGCACACATAAGACTGCCGGCCATTGCTGATCATCATATATGGCGCTTGTAGTGGATTATTGTAGGTCGAAGCCTGTTGAAAGGTCAAATCGCTGAGCCTCTGCTTTGGAGCTTTACACTCGACTAGCATCCATGGGCGCATGCGTTTGTCGAAGATGAGGATGTCGGTTCTTCGATCTCTGCCTTCGGCTTGCAAGCCGCGCTCTACGGTGATGCGATTGCGGTTGTAGCGCATGTCTTCGATGAAGAAATGCAACAGAAGTTGTCGCACGAATTCTTCGGGTTGGAGCACCAGCCATTTTCGCCTGAGTAGGCAGCGAACCATGCGTTGATTGTTCTCCACCTTTACATTAAGCTGATCGACAAATCGGTCGAGGCGCAGGTTTATAGGGTCAATCTTCGGCACAAAATTGGATTACTGCTTCGCGCAAATCGGGAAACAAATGAGCAAAACCAGCCGATAGCTCCTCATCGAATTCACTAATCGTCAGACCGAAATCCTGGAAATATTCCGGATTTTTGATGCGGGGCTGCATACGCTCGAACACCTCCAATATGCCCGGCACGGTTTTATAGACATCCAGCCATCGACTGTCGACCATAGCGGAGAATCGGGTGGCCAGTTTTGGAGGCATAGCAGAGAGATTGGCCTTAATATTCGAGTAAGTTTGAAGCGCAAAATCGCCGTATTCTATGGTGAGTAAATTACTCCAATCCCTGGCCAGGTAGTGGTCGAAAAGTACATCGACTACCACACCTGCATAACGGCCGTGCCTGAGCGAAAGCAAGGTCTGCAAATGCTTGACAGCTGGGTGCATATCAGTGACCTGATCGATGCGCCGGTGCAAAACTATACCTCGCCTGATGCCTTCTGAGTAGGTTTCTGGCGGTCTGCCCTTTACGAAATCGCCCAACAAATTGCCGATCTGTAGCTCGGCATCGTGAGAAGATAAAACCAGGTGGGCGAGAAAATTCATGGCGGGCAAGATAAGGCGAACAAGCTCTAACTTATGACAACAGCGGCTATCTTCGTTGCGTTATAGCAATTGTAATAACCAACACAACCACCACATGCACATCAAAATCGGACTTTTCGCTTTTTTGTTCCTATTGCTCGCGTGTCAACAAAAACCAGCACTCGGTCCCAACGCAACTGTCGACCAAACAGAGGAAGATAACAGTAGTCCGGGTCTTATTGAAAGAGGTCCGGTCCCGACTACTGCCGACACGCCAATTCCTCAGCCCGGCCAAGCGGCACCTTCAGACAATCAGCAATTTCGTTCTCCCGGCCCCGTGGTCTATGGCAATCTAGAGAGCGAGCCTGCTCAATACGCCTCTGCTGCCCCTGCTGATATTCAAACCCTTTCCGCTATCATGGGTCGATGGCACAACGAAGTCGATATAGACGAGCACTTAGAGCTAACACCCAATACCTATTCTGTATATTACGAAGGCGAAAAAGTGGTGGAAGAAGCGGCCATATTCCACACCAACTGCCCCGGAGACTGCACAGGAGGGAGTGAGGCCGACTATCCCTGCTTTGTTGTAGCCAGTGCATATGGCTCTGATTGCTTCGGAATCGTCAGGCTGACGGCCGAAGAAATGGAACTGAGTTTACTGGGGCAGAGTACGGCAACGGTTTTGTACAAAAGGCAGTATTAGCAGGGAATTACAAGGCTTGCTATCATTCTAGTTCTTTATCAAGCTGATCGCAAAGCCTCCACCTTCGGCCATGTCTATCTTTCGCTCATCTCCCTTTTTGACTTCAAACTGATTGATCTGAATAGCTGTCGGATTGTCTCGATAGTGCGCATCTTCGGCATCGGCGTATATGGTTGCCTGATAATTGACACCCTCTTCCAAGAAGTCAAAATTTAGCCGATAAGTACGCTCATTTTCGTCTGTAATGCCGCCGACAAACCAGTTGCCCGTATTCTTTTCCTCTCTGGCCATGACTACAAAATCGCCTACTTCGCCAGCCAGTGCCAGAGACTGTTCCCAATCAACGCCTACATCTCTGATGAATTGGAAAGCAACCTGGTCCTGATAGCTTTCTGGTATATCACAAGCCATCTGTATCGGGCTGTATATGACTACGTACAAGGCCAGTTGTTGAGCCAGGGTTGTATTGATCTGGTTATCGGGCTTAGTGGGTAGATCGATCTCAAAAACACCAGGTGTAAAGTCGATAGGGCCAGCCAGCATGCGGGTAAATGCGACTATGGGCAAATGCTCTGGTGGATTACCACCGTCGCTGGCCCATGCGTTGAACTCTTGCCCACGCAGCCCTTCTCGGGAAACGGCATTGGGATATGTACGCCTGATACCCGTTGCTTTGATCGGCTCGTGGGCGTTAATGGCAACTTGGTATTTTGCGGCTGTCTCCAGCACCCGGCGGTAGTGATTGACCATCCACTGACCGTGATGATACTCCCCAGTTGGAATAATTGGACCAACGTAGCCGGTCTTGACGACATGCATACCGTGCTTGTTCATCAATTGGTAGGCGGTATCGAGTTGCTGATCGTAGGTGCGGGGCGCAGCCGAAGTCTCGTGGTGCATGATAATGTCTACCCCTTTCTCTGCGGCATAGCGGCTCAGTTCATTCAGATCGTAGTCGGGATAAGGCGTAACGAAATCGAATACTCCCTCACGATCATCGAAGCCTATCCAACGTTCCCAGCCGGTATTCCAGCCCTCGACCAAAACGCCGCCTATATTATTTTCGGCGGCGAAGTCTATATATCGCTTCGTATTCTCGGTAGTTGCGCTGTGGCGGCCGTGGGCATCACCGGTGTCTACCCAGGTCCCGTCTTCGCTCATAGTCATACCATAATCCCAGCTGCCACGATTGGTGTGCATTTCCCACCAGATGCCCATGTACTTCTGCGGCTCGAACCAGGAAACATCTTCCAACTTACTGGGCTCGTTGAGGTTTACGATCAGCCGAGAATCGAGCAGGTCTGTTGCCTCATCGCCGATTTGGATAGTTCGCCAGGGCGTCTTGAACGGTAGGGCTCTTGCTACTTTAAAATCTTTAAGTGCCGAACCGACCAACCCGCTGGTCAACATTAGATTCTCCGTATCGACCTTGAGGGTCATCCCCGAGTAGTCGGTCAGGTTGGCTTCATGGAAACTGAGGTGAACGCCGTCTTTAGTACGCATGGTGACGGGCGTATTGACCGCGTTGTAGGGTATGGTCGTCTGTGCCAGATTGGGGTGATCGCGAAGGCTCAATGCGTCGATTTCGGAGACTAGGGTCGTATTGTAGAGATGCTCATAAATATCCCAGTCGCCGGGTATCCACCAGCAGCTGTGGTTTTCAGTCAGCTTGAATTGGGTATGCTCGTCTACGATCCTGACAGAATCTCTGCCCGCCTGTTCGAGGAAAGCATACCTAAAAGCTACCCCATCGTCGTATGCCCTGAAGTAGACATCGATCCGGCGGTTGGGTGCCTCTTTTTCTTGCAGCTCTACGATGAGCTCATTGTAGTTGTTGACCACTTCTCTTTGCTCACCCCAGGGCATCTCCCAGCTTTCATTATAGCTTTCTACGGATGAATTCACGATTTCAAAGCCCGCCTTCATCGGCTCTTGATCGGCAAATTCAAAGCCCATTTTCGATTGGTCTATGATCATTTCGTCGTTGTGAACGACCAGATATTTGAGCTCGCCTTCCTCGGTCAGGCTAAATATGATACGGTTCTTCCCCTCCGGCGAACTAACTTCCTGGAGGGTTTTGTCGCGCTGGCAGGCGGTGAAAAGACACGCCAAGGCGAAGAGCAGAAATGAATAAAAAGAGAGTTGGTAGCGATTCATTTAGATGTGTGTTGGTGGGGGAATATACGGAAGAGAGTAGAGGAGTGACGTGGACCGCAGGTCAATATCCGTGCAAATCCGCATTTTTCCGTTTCCAAATCCTCAGATGCGGTCGAAGGCCAAATAAAAAAATCCGTCAAATCAGTTCAATCCGCGTCATCTGCGGCGAGTTAAACGCTATGAGGCCAAAGGCCGAATACCTTTAATCCAAATTATTCGAGATCAGCTTCAAAAACTCATTCCTTGTCGTCACTCGCTCGAACTCGCCGGTGAAGGCACTGGTCGTCGTCGTACTATTCTGCTTCTGTACACCTCTCATCATCATGCACATATGGCTGGCCTCGATCACGACTGCGGCACCTAAGGGCTTGAGTGTATTTTGAATAGCGTGGAGTATCTGATCGGTTAGTCGCTCTTGCACCTGCATGCGCCGGGCAAACACATCGACGATTCTCGGCAATTTACTCAGGCCTACAATAAAGCCATTAGGGATATAAGCGATATGCGCCTTACCAAAAAACGGTAACATATGGTGCTCACACATACTATACAGCTCAATGTTTTTGACGATGACCATCTCGCTATAATCCTCTTGAAACATAGCTGAGGTGAGAATGGCCTCCGCATCTTGGTAATAGCCCTGGGTGAGAAATTGCATGGCTTTAGCTACCCGTTCAGGGGTTTTGATCAATCCTTCGCGGTCTGGATCTTCACCCAATTTTCCAATGATATCGTAGTACTTCTCGACTAAGTCTTCGGTGAGTGGCTTGTCGTATAAATCTTGATGGCTGTAGGCCATAATTGTGGGAGATGTAGTTTTATTGCTCGCCGAAATACTCGGCATATATATTTTCTGTTTCGTGCAGCTTGATGCTGTGTAGCTCGCACCCTTCGAGTTCGTCTTTGAGGCGCTGCCAGAAAAGGATAACCAGATTTTCGGTGGTCGGTTGAAGCTCGGCGGGAATCCAGTCTACATCCATATTCAGATTGGAATGGTCTACGTCGTCTACGATCTGCTTCTTGATCAACTTGCTGAGCTTCTTGATGTCCATCACGAAGCCGGTCTGCGGGTCGGGTCGGCCCTTCACGGTGACGAATAGCTCGTAGTTGTGCCCATGCCAATTCTTGTTGGCGCACTTGCCGAACACTTCCTTGTTGCGTTCATCGCTCCAGTCTTTGACCCATAGTTTGTGGGCGGCATTGAAACGCTCCCGGCGGGTGATGTAAACCATAGCTGGCTGATTTGAGGGCGCAAAGGTAAGGGGAAATATAAATTTATATCGTTGATGAAGCATGGCTTCATCAACGATATAAATCACACTTCAACCCACCCGTTCCCCACCCTGTTCCTATCTTTAGCACATAATCAAAATAACATATATGACATGGCTTCCTCTAAATTCTGCTTCGAGCTCATTTGCATCGATCCGGCAAAGATCGGTAAAGACCTTACATCCTTCGTTCACGGGGTCAGCTATCCTAAAGACTTATGGGGCGGGAACTCCCCTACCGTTAAAGAGAAGATGTCGGACCAGATCATACTCAAAGGGCCAGATGGCGTATTGATCTACCTACAAGCTATCGACACCTCGAAGATCCTGACCGACATGATAGAAGCAGCATTCGTGCTGCGTGCAGAAAGCACCCTCTTCGAGCCACTAGAACCACTGAGACATAGACTATTAAGACACCTCAATCACGAGCTCGGCTTTGCTCAGATTCGGGTATTACGCGACGATATTTCGTCTGAGATTGCCAATCAGCTTTATCCCAAGATCAATTTGGTCGAGAATCTGCTACGGCGCTACCTGACCAAGTTTTTCATACAGCGGGTGGGGCCTAACTGGTGGGAGGTAACGGCTACGCCCAAGATGATCGAAAAGGTGAATGCCCGCAAGCGCAATCGCTCTAATCAGTTTACCTATATCATCGAGAGCAACATCGAGTATGCCGATTTTGACGATCTGGGTCTGTTGATCTACAAGCAATCGACCGGCTTCAACGAGCCCGAGAAGGTGATCGAAAAGCTCAACGCCATTGAAACGCTAGACGAGCTAGATGATCTCAAGGCTGAGCTGCAAGGGAACTACACTAAGTACTTCAAGAAGTTCTTCCGCGATAAGAACTTCGAGAAGCAGTGGAAGGAAATGTCGCGCATCCGGAATAAGGTGGCTCACCAGGCGACCTTTTTCCACGACGAGCTAAAGAAAGGGGCTGCGCTTGCCCAGAACCTGATCAAGATCATCCAGGAGGCCGAGCGCAATATCGACGAGATGGTCCTCAGCCATAAAGAGAAGCGGGCCCTTCACGAAGCTACCGTCAGTGCCATACGCGAAGAGGGCGAGCTCAAGGCCGCCGAAGAGTCGATGAATCGCACCAATGGCATCTCAGCAGGCAGTAATCCTGGCCAGCGAGCACCCATTGGCGGTCATTCTATGTCAGATACCGAAGTGCTCGAACTCGAAGACGATGGCGACCACGATCACCGCATTAAGCTGACCGGCCCCAAGGTAATCGGCAAGATTAAGCTCGAACACAAGACCAACACCTACAATACCACCCAAGCCCCAGGCTACCGGGTCATTAGCGAAGAGGAGGTCTGCTTCGAGCTGGGCGAAGCCGAACAGCTGGATTATACCGACTATGTGGGTCTGAAGTGGTTCGTGACGACCTTCTTAGCCAATAAAGGCTACGCCATTAAAACGACTTACTCCTTGGTCAATATCCTGATCGAAGAGCAAAAGATCGAGCTATACGAAATGAGTAGCCCCGATGGTTGGGTCATAAAAGCTGTACGTCTCCCCCGATGAACCCAATAAGTCCCCGGCTCACCAAAGCTTTTTCTGCCGATAGCTATAATACCAAGGCAGCCAGCTTGCAGGCTAAACTACATGCATATCTGTCAGATACCTCGGCAGGTGTTGCCAACCCTACGGTTTCCCCAGATGAAGAGTACGCTTACTGGCTAAAACGCTTGAAAGAAGAAGGTGGAAAAGGCACCCCTGCCCCACTCGATGAGGTACTCGACCGCACGGTTCACATTCTGCACCCACATTACATGGGTCATCAGGTTAGTCCGGGCCTGCCAAGTCTGGGGCTAGCTGACCAACTTAGTGGCATGCTCAATGCAGGCATGGGTGTCTACGAGATGGGCCGACCCGGCACGGTCATGGAGCGCATCGTCATCGAGCAGTTTGCCGACGCGCTCGGCCTGCCCGATACAACCGACGGCTTCCTCACCCACGGCGGCACCCTCGCTAATCTGACCGCCCTGCTCGCCGCCCGCGCCGCCCGATGGCCTGGCAAAAACGAAGTCTGGGAAGATGGCCAAACCGACGAGCTACGACCCTGCCTCCTCGTCAACGAGCAAGCCCACTATTGCATAGACCGGGCGGTACGCATCATGGGTTGGGGTGCTGGCGGTATTCGACTCGTTCCATCCAATGATGAATTCAGAATACGCGTAGACCAAATCGATCAGGCGGTGGAAGAAGCCTTGGCCGAAGGATATACGCCCATCGCCATAGTGGGTAGTGCTTGTACCACCAGTACAGGAAGCTTCGATGACCTCGCTGGTTTGGCCGATGCAGCTCAACGACACCAACTTTGGTTTCATGTAGACGCAGCCCACGGCGGTCCATTCGGTCTACTGCCCGAATACCGACAGACCATCCTCGCCGGATTGGAGCGAGCAGACAGCATCGTCATCGACTTTCACAAGAGCTGCTGTGTACCGGCTCTATGTACTGGATTGTTTTTCCGCCAGGGCAAAGATGCCTACCGCACCTTCCGCCAGCGGGCCGACTACCTGCTCAGCTTCGAGAGCGAGGACGAGTGGTACAACCTGGGCCGCCGCACCTTCGAGTGCACCAAACAGATGCTGAGTCTGCGCGTCTACAGTCTGCTCTACGAATACGGTTTTCCATTCCTGCACGACTACCTCAGGCGCGTCAATGAGCTGGGGCAGCACCTGGCAACGCTCGTCAATTCGCGCATGGATTTCGACCTGGCTATGCCCCCCGATTGCAACATCGTCTGCTTTAGATACTTCCCCAAAACAGCTAATCTAAACGCCCAACAAATTGATGCCCTCAACGAAATGATCCGCCAGCAACTGGTTGAATCCGAGCAGTTTTATATCGTGAGCACGAAGTTGCGGGGGCGGTATTATTTGCGATGTACCCTCACCAATCCATTTACGGATGAGGGGCACTTGGAGAAGATGCTCGATGCGGTTGAGGAGATTGGAAATGAAATCCAGAATCTTCGTCCCTTGGCAGGTCTACACTTCGTCACTGCTTAAAACGGGTCTGCGCTGGCGCTTGAGACGGGTCTGCGCCCTCTGGTCGCAGAATACTTGTAGCTGCGACCGGAGGGCGCAACACCGTCCTAAACCACCGTACCGCCACAACTACTACCTGCCCCGGCCGTACACCCATAACAATGTTGATTCAAAATAATATCCCGGTCATTCAAGCTCTCGCCTGACCAGTCATTCAAGTGCTTGATCGGGTGGGCAATCTTCAGATCTAGCATTTGGTTGAAGTCACAGTCGTAGAGATAGCCATCCCAACTCACGGAGATCGTGCTGCGGCACATCAACCCCTCCACTGTAGCCGGGTTGAAAGCATTGATGAGCTTCTCCATGTACTCGCTATAATTCCCACTTTCTAATAGATAGTCTAAGAAGCGGGCGACCGGCAAGTTGGTGATCGCAAACAGGCTGTTGAAGTCTATATCGTATCGCCGCTTGAGCTGGCGCTTGAACTCTGCTTCCAGAGTCGCTTGATCGGCAGGTAGGTAGGCACCATTTGGGTTATATACTAGGTCGAGCAGCAGGCCCGTCCCTTCGATTCCATAGCCCACCGCATTGAGCATTTGAAGGGCCTCAATAGAATCCGTGAATACCCCATCGCCTCGTTGCGAATCGGTGCGCGACTTACTGAAATAAGGCAAGCTACTCACCAAATGCACCTGATTTTCGGCAAAGAACTCCGGAAGGTCTCTAAATTTTTTGTTGGCCACGATGATCGTCAGGTTGCAGCGATCGATCACCTCCTTGCCCAGTTTCCGACACTCCTCGACAAACCAGCGGAAGTGCTTATTCATCTCCGGCGCACCACCCGTTATATCGACTGTTTTCACGGTGGGTGTGGCGGCGATCAGTTCCAGGCATCGCTCTAGCGTAGCCTTATCCATGTTCTCACGGCGGCGATCAGGGCCAGCGTCTACATGACAGTGGGCACACGCCAAATTACACAGCTTCCCGATATTTAGCTGAAAGATCTCGATGCCCGTCGGCTTGAATGGCTTGTGGCCCATTGCGCTCAACTTATCGGCAAAACGTTCCATGCCACCGTCGATCACTTGCTGACCGCTCAGCACATTCAACTGCACATAGCTCGACGACAAGTCGCTGCCGCGAGACTTTAAAGATTGGGTACGGGGTTTGATTGCCATTGGGTACGGGGTATTTGGTAAAAGTTACCGGGTATTAGGTACGAGGTACTTTGTACCCTGTACCTAATACCCAGTACCCTTCACATAGTTAATTTCTCCACCTGCCTCTTCATCTGCACCCCGTATACCAGGGTCGATCCGGCTTGGACGGCGGCAGCAGTATGTACAGCCTCCATCATGGCCTCCTCATCGGCGCCGCTTTCGAGGGCAGCCGTCGTGTAGGCATCTACGCAGTAGGGGCAGTGGAGCGCGTGGGAAACGGCCAGGGCAATGAGGGCTTTCTCACGCTGGGTGAGGGCCGAGTCTCCGTGAGTGGCATTCTCGTACCACTGGAAAAATTGCTCGCCCATCTCTTCCTGCCATTCGCTGATGGTACCGAAGCGCTTGAGGTCTTTGGGGTCGTAGTATTGGTTCATTGTTTTTTGCTTTGCACCCGGAATGAACTCCGGGGTGAAGGTGGGCGTCCCCGGGGGACTGTTGTGTTCTTTTTTGGACTTCCGCGGGTGGAGGCTTTCCTCAAAAGCCGACATCCCTGCACGGGCTAAGGAGTTAGGACCCTTAACCCAACTCCCGCCAGCAGATCGAGATGCGGGATGGGAAGCTTTTCTTTTGTGGGATGGTTTTTCCGTACTGAAAAAGTCTTGGGTGTAGGCTTGTCCTTCCCAGCTGGCTTCGGCGGGGGGCATGATCTCGGTATTGTCCCAGATGCCGGTTTTGAGGGTGAGGGCGTATGACTTAGGCAGCGGGCGTTCGAGCATGGCCGAGCGAGCGGCCACATGATCGTAGGCCAGACGATGAAACTTGTAGTCGAGCTCGCCGTCTTTGTCTGCGATAGTTAGGTACCAAACATCGGTGGTGCCGTCGTTGGCGGGCATACCGATTACGCCTGCGTTGAGCCATAGTTCGTGCCCACGCGGGCTTCGCTCGGCAAATGGTAGTCCGCAGTGGCCAGCAATGATCACATCGGCACCCGATTCCTGGAATTGCTCCTCCTTTTCAGACCAAGGGGTCGATCGCCAAACAAACCGGCTGGTCTGGCGGAGGCCTCCGTGTATGATCCTCAGCTTCCGACCCCGCAGTCCTTCTCCCCCGGAGAAGGAGCGGGATGTCGGCATTCGGGGAATGCCTCCACCTGCGCCTGCCTGCCTTGCGCCTACAGGCAGGGAAGTCTTATCTTCAACAGCCCCGAATTCAAAAGTGAGCTGACTCGGTAATCCTTTAAGATAAGCTACCGATTCTTCGCTGGTATTTTGCTGTGCGTAAGGGTACCACATGCGCGAAAAAATATCGCAGCGGCTGTTGTCGTCGAAGCCGCATCCGCACTCCTCCAGCCCGTCTCTGATGTTCTCTTCTACGTTCCCTGCTATGGCGTGGATGCCCCAGTCGCGCACCACCTTGATACACTCGTCGGGGAAGGCACAGTAGCCCGCAATGTCTCCCGTGCAAATGATGCTGGAGGGCGGAATGCCAAGCTCTTTAGCCTTCGCCTGCATGGCCTCCAACGCATGCAAGTTGGAATACACCCCCCCGAAGATGAGGAGGGGGCCTGAGAGGGGGCCGAGGTTTTTGGTTGACTCACTCATAAACAACCCATTTTACCTAGTGAGGACATCCTATGCATCTTTTGACGGAACGTTCCGTCCGTCAAAAGTTCATCGGATGTCTCGAACGAAGGTGGGGATGAACTCCCCTCCCCCGACACATCGGATGAGCTCGCTGCGCTCGACGCATCCGATGAGCGGGCAAGGGCCCACGGCACCAAAAACGCCACAAAACAAAGCCCTGTTCCTACCAGATTCATCATCAGATCAGCGGCGTATTTTCCGGAATTGAACACGAATAGACTCGGGTATTGGTTGAGCAGCAAGAAGATGCCCGTCAGCAAGCCGACACCTATCGACAGATAGAAACTCATGGGCGGTGCCTTTAGTTTCCAAAGTAGAAACACGGGTGCTAAACCGATCACCATACTACCGCTCAGGGTCGTGGCCATGATGATATCTGGCTGAAGCAAAATGGGTAAACTACCGATGAGGGCGATGGCGATCATAGCGATTCGACCGGCTTTTACGCTGGTTGTCTTACCCCAACCAAGATCGAGCACAGCTAGTTTAGCAAATGACGAAAAGTTGGAGTCAAGCGTAGAAGCCGCCGAAGTGACCATGATGAAATTCATAACCAGCATCATCACGATACCCAGCGGCTGGGCTACCAAAACCGGCGCATCGGATGGGCCACTCAGCCCCTGCTGCTGACCATAAATGCCTACAAAACTGAAGAGCACGATGGCCAAACCACCAATGGGTGTAGCCCAGAGAAAAGCCCGCCGCGTGCTACGTGCATCACTCAAAAACGCCCGATCTGTCAAAACCGGATCGTGAAAAGGATAGCTGATCGACTGTATCAAAGCCAGGAATAGGAGATTACCTCCACCTACCATGGTCCATTCTCCACTGGTGAGGTAGGCTTGTGCTCCACCGCTGGAATTGGGCAGAATGACCGACAGGATGACCACCATCAGTACCCCAAAGAAAGCCAGCTGAATGAGGTCGGTCAGTATCGAGCTACTCATGCCACCCTTGAGGCTGTAAGCCAATGTAAGGACAGTAAATACCCCGATAGCTAAATAAAAATCGAAACTCCAGCGATCACCGAAGTAGCCGCCAATCACCATCGTATTGGACCAGACTTCCTGGAATAAGCGCAAAGCAATAAGAATGGAGAAAACCATAACGGCCCCTCGACCAAATCGGGTATCTAAGTAGTGATGGAGGGACTTAAAGCCGCCCTTGACCCGCATTTGATAAATGACCAAACCAGCCACGGCAAACGACAAATAATAGGCCGCATAAGCAACCCCACCGACTATGCCATAGCTGTATCCAAGATTCGCCGCATTGGTGATCGACTTGGCAAACAGCCAGCTGATGACCAAGCTACCCATGAGTGCCCAGGTGCCAGGTGCCCTACCCTTTTGCTGGGCTTTGAAGAAGGAAGCCTTGCTCTTGGCCAATGGGGAAACCCACAGCAGTAAGAAACTGCTGCCGAGTATGAGTATCCATTGCCAAGAGCTTGTGGTCATGTATTTTTGATTTTTTGTTTGCTGCGCTTGATTTATCTCGTCCGACGAGCACAGCTCGTCGGACGAGAAGTCATTCCATATCCCACCACACAGGTACGTTGGGTGAGTTGCCATCGGTAGCGGCGGCGGCTTGGGTAAAGTTTTCTAGATTGAGGGCCTGCTCGTCTGTGGGGTACGGGAAGCGAATAGGAATCAGATCGTTGTTGAGGCTGGCGGCGATGGGTAAGAGTTGCGGAAAGCCGGTACGGCGCCACTCGATCCAGGGCTCGTAGCCGTTGCCGAGGGAGGCGACCCAGCGCTGCGTAGCGATGAGTTGAGCAGGATTGCCACTTAGGTCAGGGTCGACGATGGACTGCGCCAGATAATCGTCAGCGCCGCTTGCCCCCCAGTAATCGAATGACAGTCGGACGGCCTGGCGATATAATTCGGGCCAGTCGGCTTGTATTAGTCCGCTTTGTGCCGCTTCAGCCAGCACGAAGTGGGTCTCCCAGGCCGTGAGAAAGTTGGCTTGGTAGCGGTCAGTCTCCTCCCGGAAGAGGGTGCCTGGGCGCGCAAAGTCGTCGACCACAATGCTCGTTTGCGAGGGATCGATCCCATTTGGGAGGCCATTGAACTCGCCCGTATTAGCTGCCGGGCGGAAGAGGATGTCGATGCGTGGGTCATTCAGCTCTGCCAGAATGGAATCGGCTGTGCGCGACATGACGAAGTTGTTGAAATCACCTACCCGAGCGGTAGCCATTCTGAAATTGTTGGGTGGGCCGGCTGTGAAATTGTAAGCAGCATCCTGGCTGCCTTCGGTCATGTAGCTGCCTTCATCGAAGAGGGCTTGCATCTCATCGCTTACGTCTACGCGGGCACTGATGCGGAGCAGACTTTTGAGCAGGAGGGAATTGGCCAACCGTTCCCAGCTGGCTAAGTCGCCGTTGAATAAGATGTCACCTTCCAGCGGGATGGGACTACCTGCGGAAGTCCTTAAAATTTGAACGGCACTTCTGAGGTTATCGAGAATACCGCCATCGGCCAGATAAATATCTTCCTGGCTGTCGTATGCAGGGATCACGATGCCATCTCGACCCTGAACGGCCTGGAAGTACGGCACATCGCCAAACATATCGGTCAGTACCCCGGCCATATATGCCTTGAGTATCAGAGCTGGCCCTTCGTAAATCGACAAGGCCGCGCTCTCTCTGGATTTTTGCAAGATGATCTCGTTGTCGCGCAAATTCTGGTAGAAGATCGGCCAAGGGTCGCCACCAAACTGCGGTTCCAGCAGCAGCCCTCTATCGAATCGGTTAAAGTCTACCTCCGCAAAATGCTGGCTCAGCAAATTGCCCGCCACGAAGCCATCGAAGCTCATCCGCTCGCCATAGTCCCACAATACCTGACGGAGCAGCAAGCTGGGCTGTACGTCGGTCGGCGCGTTGGGGTTGGTGTTGATTTCGGAGAAGTCTTCAGTACAGGAAGGGAGGTTTAGCAGGAGGACGAGAGCTAGTAAGTGCTGTAAACGCTTTTTGTCAAGGAACCCGGATATTTGGAAACCGGAAACCAGAATGCGGAATTTGGGCAAATGAACGCTCCAGAATCTGGGTTCCGGGTTCCTAAAGCTCGCAGAGCGAGCGCTCCGGGTTCCAACCTCTTTTACATCAGTATTTATCATCATCCTTTTATTTAGAAACTTCCCTCTAAGCTAATCCCAAAACTCCTCGCACTCGGATACGTCATATCCTCCACTCCCGTCACGAAAGTCTGGCCTTGGATGGCAAACTGCTCGGGATCGAAATGCGGGATGGCACTCCAGGCATATAGGTTACGGCCGATGAGGCTGACACGCAAGTTGCTGAAGCCAGAGAGTACGCCCGAACTCAAGGAAGCATCGCCAAAGTCGTAGCTGATGCGCAGCTCGCGCAGCTTGAGGTAAGAGGCATCATAGACGTTATTTTCTTCGTGGTTGCGGTCGTAGAATTGTCTGTAATAGGTCTCAGCGGGAATGGCGGTCGTGTTGGGCTCGAAACGTGGGTTTTCATCGGTACCGACATTGACCACACCGGGAAAGACTAGGCCAGATTCGGGGCGAAACTCAGTCTCTTCGAGCTGACCACCTACACCGGCCAGGCTAAGCGTGCGGCTGACGAGCTCACCGCCCTCTCGCCAGTCGAGTAGGAAGGCCAAACGAACGCGCCCGAAGCGGAATTCGTTGTTGAAGCCGAGGATGAAATCAGGGTTGGCGTTACCGAGTTTCTTGAGTTCGTTGTCGGCAATGAGGCGACCGTCTTCGTTGATGATGAACTCGCCAGCTTCATTGCGCAAATAGCCTGTGCCCCAGAGATCGCCCAACTCACTGCCCTCTTCTACGATAAAAAAGACCGATTGATTGGGATTATCGTACACTCGGCTGTAGGCCAGCGTGAGTCGGTCGGCACCGGTAGGTAGACTTTCGACGCGGGTGCGGAAAGTGCTGAAATTGAGTGCTGCCCGATAGCCGAAGTTTTCGCGGTAGCGCGTGCGATAGCTAAGTACGGCCTCTAAACCACGGGTGCGTACCTCGCCGCCATTGACAACCTGTTCGGTATAACCAGAGCTGATCGCGATGGGTAGCGATATGATCTGGTTAGAAGATAGTTGATTGAAGTAGGTGACATCCAGCCCCAATCGATTGTCGACAAAGCGCACATCGGCACCAAACTCGTAGCTGGTCACCTGCTCGGGCAGCAGATTTTCATTGGCTAGGGTAAACTGATCGCTAAAGGTCGGCTGACCGTTGACTGGCGTTTGGGCCACAAAAGTACCACTGGTGCGATATGGATCGGTATCATTACCTACCTGTGCCCAGCTCGCTCTGATTTGCGCAAAGGAAATACTAGGCGGGAGTTGCAACTGATTAGACAACACCAAACTCAAAGAGGCCGATGGGTAAAAGAAGCTAGTACCCTCAGTCGAGCTAGGCGTGGCTAAAGCCGAAGACCAATCGTTGCGTCCGGTCAGATCCAGATAAACCCAATTATTGAAACTGAGCTTGAGCAGACCGTACAAGCTATTGATTCTCTTCTGAGCTTCAAGGTCAAATATCTGTACGGGGCTAGCCGCATTGCTCAATTTAAAAATACCCGGCTGAGCCAAGGTAACCGCCTGCGCCTGCTGGTTGGTCGCAAACTGATCTAATCTGTTTCCGCCCGCCGACAGCTCAAAGCCGACCGTACCAAAACGACGGTTGTAGCGGAGCAAGAAATCGGTATTGATCTCGCGATAGCCGACTAGGTTTTCGGCATAGCCGCCGTTGCGGAAACGATTGGTCGAGAAGGCTCGGCGAAACTGCCGCTGCTCGTCGCTGTAGTCCATGCCCGAGCGAATGGTCAAGCTCAGATATGGATCGAACTGATAGCTGGCCGATAGGAAACCGAACAAGCGATCGCGGTTGAAGCTGTTCCGGTTTTCGAGTAGAATCAGGTAAGGATTGTCGAAGAAGGTATAGTTGAAGCTGTACTGCTGCACGCCTTCGAGTCCGGGCTGCCAGTAGTCACGCAATGGATTTAGATCGGTTTGGCGACCCAGCCAGGCGGTCAGATCGTAATTGATATTTTCGGAACCATACCCGCCAGCCGGCCGGTTATCGCTATTGCTGTTGATGTAGTTGAGGCCAAGATTGACGCTAATGCGCTCGGTCGGATTGAGGTTGAGCCGAGCCGAGAGGGTTTTCCGCTTGAGATTGACGCCGGGAATGTAGCTATCACTGCGCAGGTCAGTAGCAGAGAGGCGATAATTGCCGCCGGTACCCTTATCGCCGATACGGCCGCTGAAGGCCAGATTATTGATGGCCGTCAGACCTGTCTCGTAGAAGTCGCGCACATTATCGGGCCGGGCTGTGAAGGGTGTCGGCGTAATCGGCAAGCCACCGTACACCGCTACATCGCCACCGCGCACCACGCGCCCATCGGGCAGAGTGACCGGCGAATCGTATTGCGGAATGAGTAGCCCGGCATCCAGTCGAGGTCCCCAGCTGTAGGTGATGTTGTCGTTGATACCACCACCGAGGCCATCGACAAACTCGAACTGCCCATTGTTGCCCTGGCCGAAAGTGTTCTGATATTGCGGCAGCTGAAAAGGCCGGTCGATGAAGGTGGTCGAATTGAAGCTGATACCCAGATTACCTTCTGGGTTGGCGCCGGTTTTGGTGGTAATGACAATGGCCCCATTGGCGGCCCGGGTGCCGTAGAGGGCAGCGGCGCTGGGCCCTTTCAGGACCGTGACGGACTCCACGTCGTTGGGGTTGATGTCCATGGCACCATTGCCGAAGTCGACCTCCTGGAAGCCGGCGGCCTGCTCGTTGGTCGCATTGACGATGGTGCTGTTGTTGACAGGAATGCCATCGACGATGAAGAGGGGGTTGTTGTTGGTGAAGCTGGAGCTACCGCGGATAGTAATTAAGCTGGTCGAGCCCACACCCGTAGGTCCCGCCGTAACGGTAACACCCGCCAGTTGCCCCGCCAGATTGTCGAGGAAGTTGGCCGATTGTACGTCCGTCAGCTCGCGGCCACCGACCGACTGGACGGAGTAGCCCAGCTCTTCGTTTTTGCGGTTTATGCCGAGGGCGGTGACGACGACAGTTGGGCCCTGGCGACCAGCAATAGGCGTATCTAAGGTTTGACCAGACACCGCCGAGCTCATGAGAATGTCGCCAAGATTTTCACGTCCATCTAGTTCTATATCGATGGTTGGGTAACCGACATATGAAATCTTGAGCATTTTGTCATCTGCCTCTACTTCCAAAGAGAAATAGCCGTCGAGATCAGCGGTGGTGCCTCGATTCGATTGCTTAATAGCTATGGTTGCCGCTGGAAGTGCTTCTCCTCCTTCGTCGATTACCCGACCCGTTATCGTTTGTTGGCTGAAGGCGAAGGTGGGGAGGGCGAAGAGTATGAAGAAGAGAAGGGGCTTGAGTTGGAAAATATCCTTACTGCAAGGACTACCCTCTTTACAAATCTTTTTTATTCCATTTTTGAAGACTGCTTTAATGACCTCTCCCCTAACCCCTCTCCGGTGGAGAGGGGAACTATGGTGTTCACTTTTTAAGCTGGAAATATTTGCACTAAAGGTAATTGACTCTCTAGTAGAAAGCATCATTTTGAATTTCTTTTCATATCTGTAATTCGCCTTCCACTTCACCCCTCTCCTCCGGAGAGGGGCCGGGGGAGAGGTCTTTTTAGCTCTCGCTATGCAAAAAGATACTTGCTTAGAAAAGGTAGCTCCCCAAGGAGAGGGAATCGCCAGAGCTTGGTTTTTGAATAAATTCTTAGTCAAAAGCATTGGAAAACCGATGTATTATAAAACCAGTGAGCATCCTTCACCGGACCGATGAAAGATCGAAATTCAATAAAAACCAGAAATAACTTCTTTTATGACAGCACGGGTGGTCCCCTCCTCGAAATGGTAATGTTTCTACCTGCGGAAGTACAAATTTTAAAACCCGCTATTGGCTTGATAAGCTCGGTCAATATGCTTTTGATAACAGCCCAAATTCGTTCCCCACATACCCACGGGGCGATGGCTTTGAAATCACTGCTGCTGTTGAGATCAGAAAGGCTGCGCAAGCTGATCGCATTTGTGAACAGCGCACGCAATTCACAATGCAAATTTTGCTGTTGCCAGGGCAGCAACTGGAAGGCTTGCGCATCAAACTCACTGGCCTGCAAGCCTAGCAGGTACACGCCGCCTCTGCGATCGGGGCCGATGATATTTTGGCCCTGCTGTAGCTTTCTTTTGCACTTCCGCAGGTCGGTCACCTTGAGTTGTGGGCAGTCGTTTCCCACTACTATCAACTGCTGATAGCCACGGGCGAATATTTCGCTGATGGCATGGGTAAGTTTTTGGCCAAAGCTCTCCCCTACTTGCGTCGTCTCATCGGATCGGAAATAGTCTAAGCCACTACGCTTACACAATCGCTCGGCCCGTTCGATCATGCGCTGGGCGGTGAAAGGCTTGCTACCAATCGAGTGCGCCCACCTCAAACCTTCATCCACCGAAGATGATTGGCTAAACAACAATATGGCCGTAGAATTACCCATGAACTAGTGGGCCAAAGGAAATCAAATTTTGTGAGATGGCGTCATCAACAAGAGGTATTCATACCGATTCGTGTCGCTATGCGATAGATAGTATTTGAAAGCTTAGCTTTCAAATACTATCTCCAAAAGTATATTCTCCCCTTCCTGTAATCGATACTCACCCGGTGCGCTTGAAAAAACGGCTGGCCCAGGAGTCCATCTATCTCAATATCGTCAAAAAGCGAAGGTCCAAACTGAGTCGGGGCAAAAGTCTGAGGTCCTAGCTCATGCTGACGGTGCTGGAGTGATTCCACGCCAATTAGTGCTACGACCTCCGCTTGGCCAGACAGATTGTGCAAGCGCGTCTGCTCTCCCGTAGGTGTGTGGCGTAGCTTGCCCGTTATGGCCTTTCTGTCGATCAGGTTGCATCCCGCCCCGGAGTCAAGGGCCAGCACCAGAGCCTGTCCATTGCTCTTGAGTCGAATGACCGGCAGATGATCGACCAATCGAAAGGGAATACTAAAAACGGGCTCTTCATTGCGTTCTTTTTGCTGCTTTTTGGTCAGTAGCTCGAAGCGGCCCTGCTCATAATCGATCATCAGCTCGTAGTTGCGCAGTTGTTCGAAGCCCATCATACCAAACAGCCGTTTGCCCGCCCGGCTTTCCATGCCACTCAGATCAAGACCAAGTGCTCGCTGTACGCCTTGCTCTACCCCACTCAGTTGAAAAGATTCGATTTGCCCCTCCGATAAGGGTACGGCCCGACCATCGGCAGATTCTCCGATCAGTTGCTGCCCCGTAGGCGATTGCCAGTCGTTGAGCAGTAAGGTGGGTGCGCCAGTATCGAGCACGAAATGTCCGATCTGCCCATCGATTACGGCCTCAAACCAAATCAAATTGGAGATCAGCTCGAAGCCCACCTGAATTTTATCATTCTCAGATTCTGAAAAGTCCACCCTAGAAACTTCGCCTACACTCAGGGCTGCAACTTCTGTTTGAGCTGACAGGCCAGTGAAACACATCATGCCGAGCAGCAGCGTAGCATGAATGCGATAAAAAGAAGATGTGATAGTTTTTCCGCAAGTCTGAAATAGATGGCACATAACATAAAAATTGAATAACTGAACCTCAACTCATCGAATAGGCAATTCGCTTTATTTCACTCTAAGTTAATAAAAAGTTTACATAAAATTAACACATAGCTTCCTTAATGGTTCCATACCCTCAATCCAATCTAAACTTGCGCTTATCTCCTACCGAAGAGATCCGAAAGAATACTCGAGAATTGGCATAAAAAGTCGATTAGACCCACTCAATCAACGGTCATCCACAGCGAACTCAAATCGCCTCTATCCATTCATCAAAATCATCCAATAATTAGTTACATCCAATCATCAGCCCCATCCAATCATCCTCCCATCAATTCCCCATACACCCAATCCAACTCTTCATCTCCGTTCAAATTGAGCAGGAACTCATCTTGAGCCAAGCCGCGCTTTCTAGCCTCGGCATAGGATAGGTCCGGCCGGAACGTAACCAGTGAGTACTTCGAATAGTAATCGGTCTTTTCGCGCTCCAGCTGCATTTCGATCTGACGCTTGTGGCGAAAGTTGGCATCGTCTACCTTATCGCGCATTTCGATAAAGTTTTCCAGAGCTAGGTTAGCAATAGCATCGCCGTTGGGTTTGCGGGATTCTTGAAACTCGTAAAGAAGCTTCGACCAATCGTTGCCGTGTACTTCCAACATCTCATCGAATACGCGAACATCCTCGAAGCTGGCATTCATACCCTGCCCATAGAATGGAACGATGGCATGAGCCGCATCACCCATAATGAGCGTGCGGCCGTAAGCCTGCCACGGATAGCAGCGAATGGTGCCCAAAGTGGCCGTCGGATTGGTCTCGTATTCTTCGTGTAGATGCGGCAAATACGGCAGCAAGCTCGGATAGTATTGTTCGAAGAAAGCCATGCGCGCATCGCGATCTTCCAAGGTATTGAAACCGGCTTCGCCTTCGTAGGGGTGAAACATGGTGAGGGTGAAGCTGCCGTCCAGATTGGGCAAAGCGATGATCATAAAATGACCACGCGGCCAGATGTGGAGGGCTTCTTTGTGAATTTGCCAAAGATTGTCTCCCGTACCGGGGCGTATGCTGAGCTCCTTATAGCCGTGTCGCAGGAAGTTTTGCTCGTAGTTGAACAGCAGATCGGTCGTCTTGGCCATCATGGCACGGCGCACCACAGAGCCTGCACCATCCGTACCGACCACGATCTGACCGCTTGCTTGCCCATGACCGGAAGGCCCGCGGAAGTCCACTTTACCTTCGTCCAGGTAGACCTTTTCGACTTGCGTATCAAAATGGATTTTGACACCTTCGTGCTCGTCGGCCGCCTCGATCAATAGCTGGTTGAGACCTGGCCGCGAAATGGAATTGATATAGTCTTCGGCCCGGCCACTGTAAGGCGACAAAAACGCCTCGCCCCCCAGCGGATGTATCATGCGCCCCCGCATGGGGATGCAAATGTCTCGTACTTCATCGGTCAGCCCGGCTCGCTCTAGTGCTTTTAGCCCTCGGGCAGAGAGCGCCAAGTTGATGGACCTTCCCGCTTCGAGCTCTGTCAATCTCGGATCGGATCGCTTCTCGAATAGCTCGATACGATAACCTCGCTGGGCCAGCCGAAGAGCCAGCAGCGAACCACACAATCCGGCACCCACGATAATAATAGGTTGCTTATCACCCATTTGCTACAAACATTTTTTCAGTCGCTCGACAAATTCATACACCTCGGCAAAGCTCGTGTACAGGGGCGTAGGCGCGACGCGTATCACATCGGGCTCGCGCCAATCGGCCACCACGCCACTCGCTGTGAGTCGGTCGAAGAGGCTTTTATCGGCCCCGACCACTTGCAGGGATAGCTGACAGCCGCGCTGTTCGGGCTCACTGGGTGTAATGATGCGAATGCGATCGCGGCCCAGTTGGTTCAGCAAAGTCTCTAAATAGCCGGTCAGCTTGATCGATTTTTCACGGAGCGCAGACATACCCACCTCCTCGAATATCTTCAGCGAAGCCCAGACGGGGGCCAGTGCCAAAATCGGCGGGTTACTCAGTTGCCAGGCATCGGCACCGGGCATGGGCTGGAAATCATCGCGCATACCGAAGCGGGTAGCCTCATCGTGCCCCCACCAGCCCTCGAATCTGGGCAGGTCTGTCCGATTGCTATGCCGCTCGTGTACAAATGCCCCAGCTATGGCTCCTGGCCCACCATTGAGGTATTTGTAGGTGCACCAGACGGCAAAGTCGCAACCCGAGTCGTGCAGGTCGAGCGGCCTATTTCCGGCGCCATGCGCACAATCGAAACCGACCGTTATGCCCTTAGCATGCGCTCGCCGAGTGATCTCTTTCATATCGAAGAACTGCCCCGTATAATAATTCGGATTGCCCAGCATAATGAGGGCGATCTCGTCTCCTTGCTCTTCGATCAGCCGGTAAATATCTTCATGCCGCAGGCAGACTTCTCCCGCTCTAGGCTGTAGTTTTAATGCGGACTTCCGCGGGTCGAAACCGTGAAACCTAAGCTGAGATTCCACCACGTACTTATCAGACGGAAAGGCATCTGACTCGAACACGATCTTGTATCGTTTCTCCGTAGGCCGGTAGAAAGAAACCATCATCAAATGCAGATTGACCGTGAGGGTATTCATCAGCACGACCTCTTCCGGCTTGGCACCTACTACTCGGGCCATCGCATCGCGCAAGAACCGATGATAAGGCATCCACGGATTTTTAGCGTGAAAGTGGCCTTCTACACCCAGTTTTTTCCAGTCTTCCAGCTCTTGCTGAATAGCTTCTTCCGTCGTCTTGGGTTGCAGGCCCAGGGAGTTGCCGCAGAGGTATACCAGTTCATTCCCCTGCTCATCGACCGGTCGGTGGAAGCGATCGCGGTATCGCGCAAGCGGGTCTTCGCGGTCGAGTTGGTGAGCGTAGGTGAGAGTGGATATTTCTACCGTTTCCATATGGGAGAAAGGTACGGCAAAAAGGAAAAACCCCTTACCCAAATTTCTCCAACTCCCCACCTTTCGCAAACATCTTATCTACCCGCTTGCTCACCGACGGATCGACCTCTAAGCCGGGGGCATGCCAGGGCTTGATGCGTGCATCTATGACGACCGGACCGGTACAGCCCCAGTGCTTATTTTCTACAAAAGCACCGATGCCGTTAATATCATGGCTAGGGTTGGCACGGGTGAAGACCGCCCAGAGGAAATTGCTGAAGTCAGCAGCCAGAAAATCGGGGTCGTCGCAGAGGAGGATGAGGGGGAAGCCAGCTAGCTCAGTCGTCGGCCGAACTCTGCTCGTCCGCCGACTCATTTGCTTGGGCTTCAGCTCGCTCAACTCGAAAGCTTCGCAGAAGCGGGCCACATCCATATAGCTATTCTCGTCCTTAAATACCGGAGCTTTTACCGCCAAGATACCAGGTGCAACCACTTTAGATCCTTCGAATCCGCTGGGTAAATCCAGAGAATTAGGAGCTTCATGGGCGAGTTCTCTGACGGGCTCGCCACGGCAGGCCCAGATGACTTTAGAGCCGGCATTCCAACCGGAGCCGCTGTAGTCGAGGGTGTCTATGGTGGTCTTGGTCTGGAAGTGCAGATCTCGGGTGGGATCGAAACGCTTCAATACGTGCTGGAAGAAGGCGAACTCGTCGTCGGCATTGAGATCGGGGTCGTCTTCCTCGGCAGCGATGACCAAGAACTTCGCCAAGCTCGTCTGGCCGGAACCCAACAGGCGATTGGCCTGAATAAGAATCTCTTCGGGCACTTTCTCGCGGAAGGGCATATATCGTTCGGAGCCCACGGCCAGCAAAAGCGGGTGTACACCGGCCTCGTCTACGGCATTGATCTGGCGAACGCCGGGAAACTCGCCAGGGGTAAGTTCCTTCACGATCTTATGGATGAGGAAACCAAAGCTACTATCCTCTTGAGGCGGGCGACCAACCACGCTGAAGTGCCAAATCGGATCCTTGCGGTGATAGACCGCATCGACCTCCATGACGGGAAACTCGTGCTGTAAGCTGTAGTACCCCAAGTGATCGCCGAAGGGACCTTCGGGCATGGTCACCCCTTTGCGGATGGTACCGCATATCACAAAGTCGGCATCGGTACTGAGTAAGTGCCCCTGGGGCGTGAAGTTGTAGCCAAACCGGCGACCGGCAAGCATACCGGCAAAGGTCATTTCGCTGAGGCCTTCGGGTAGGGGCATGATGGCCGCAAAGGCGTGCGAGGGCGGCCCGCCAATGAAACAAGACGCGCGGAAGGGCTCATCGCTCTTCAGATATTGGGTATGATGCACGCCTATGCCCCGGTGCAACTGGTAGTGCATACCCACCTCCTTATTGAGTTCGTATTCGTTGCCGGAAAGCTGAATCCTGTACATCCCGATGTTGGACTGCATGGGTTTGCGAACGCCTGGGGGTAAGGTAGCTACCTGCGGAAGTGTAACAAAAGCCCCCCCATCCATTGGCCAGCTTTTCACTAATGGCAACTTATCGATAGTCGTTTTTCCGTAGGTGATCGGCTTTCTGAATCGCCGCTTGGCTGGTAAGGCAGTCAGTGCCGTGAAGGGTGCCCCGAGATAGCGCATCGGGTTTTGCGCAAAATTGGCCGGATCGGCTTTCAGCTCAACCACTCGCTTGACCTTTTCGAGGGTGTGGCGAAATAGCCATTCCGTGCGCTCGAAGGTGCCGTATAGATTCGATAATGCCTGAAAAGGGCTACCCTTAACCCGCTCGAATAGTATGGCCGGGCCACCCTGGTCGAAGATGCGACGATGGATTTCGGCCATCTCCAGATCGGGGTCGACTTCTGATTTAATACGGATGAGTTGGCCAGTACGTTCGAGGTCGCGAGCTGCTGCGCGGAGGGATTTGTAGGGCATATAGGATTAACAGAGAAAGAGAAATGGGGTTTATTTTGGACAAGGTCTGTAGGCCTTATTCAAAAAAAATATTTTCAATTTGCTTTCGCTCGATTGATTCTGCGGCCATAGTGCAAAACAGCCTCGTCACCTGATTCAGTTTGGCAAATTTTTCATTGCTTGTCATGCCGTGATGGTAACGGTAATAAATCTGCTGGACGATCACGGCAACTTTGAAAAGTCCATAGGCATAGTAGAACACGAGATTATCCACTGAGCGACCGCTTTTGGTGGCATATTGCTCGACTAAGTCGGTACGGCTGGGGTTGCCTGGGAGTTGAGTCGCCGAAGGCGGCAGTGATTTGAGCAACAATGGATGGTCGCTAGCAGACGTCCTGTAAGCCAGGGAGGTGCCCAAATCCATGAGCGGATCGCCGAGGGTACACATCTCCCAATCCAGAACCGCTCTGATCGATTGCCAGCTGTTGTCTTGGAAAACTACATTGTCGTATTTGTAGTCGTTGTGGATCAGACAATGGTCATATTCACGCGGCTGATTTTCGTCTAGCCAGGTCATGACTTTCGCGGCTTCGGGAATGTCTTCGGTTGCGGCTTTAAGGTATTGCTTGCTCCAGTTGCGCACCTGCCGCTCAACGTAACCTTCCGGGCGACCGAGATCGCCTAGACCGATGGCCTGGTAATCCAGCTGATGCAGCTCTACAAAAGTATCGAGCCAGCAATCGGATATCTTCTTGAAGTCTGGTGCAGTGACCTCCTGCTTTTTCGCTTCTGTAGCGGTAAGGATGATGCCTTCGACCTTTTCCATCAGGTAGAAAGGTGCGCCGATTACTTCCACATCTTCAGTGTACACATATGCTTTCGGTGCTTTGGCAAAAGACCGATTCAATCTGCTCAGCACCTTGTATTCCCGCCCCATATCGTGCCCTCTTTTGATGGCTCCTTTAGGCGGGCGGCGTAAAACGAAATCACGGTCTTCGATCTCCAGCAGGTAGGTCAGGTTGGAGAATCCCGTGGCGTATTGACGAACATTTAACTCGCTTTTCGGGTCAGAAATAAGGTCGTTCTCCAAAAGGAATGACTTGACTTTTTCTTTGGATAATTCTTCGCCTGGTCTTACATTCTTTAGCATAAATAAGGAGTTTTTCTTGTCGCTCTCCGTGTAAATCAGTCGCGCCCACCTTAGGTCGTCAGGCTTTAGCGCTCCACTTCTATTTCAGTGCTACTCTGTTAAATCCGTAAACTCCGCGTACCAGTTTGAAAAGCACGTTTACGCTGAGCGATACATTTTTTCTGTACACGGAGCGAACGGAGTTTACGGATTTTACACGGAGTTAGGCGAGCGCTGAAGCGCAACGAAGTCAGACAGAGAGAAACGCGTACATGTCGCTCTCTGTATAAATCAGTCGCGCTTTAGCGCTCCACTTCTATTTCCGTGCTACTCTGTTAAATCCGTAAACTCCGTGTACCAGTTTGAAAAGCACATTTACGCTGAGCGATACATTTTTTCTGTACACGGAAAAAACGGAGTTCACGGAAAAGACACGGAACCAATTGAGCGCTAAAGCGCAACAGAGGAAAACGGAGAGCGGCATGGGGCTAGCCTTTGGTAAGATTCCTCCCCAGTTGATACATATGCACCTCATCTGGCCCATCGGCTAAGCGAATGACGCGGGCGTAGCTCCAAAAAGAGGCCAGTGGTAAATCCTGGCATACGCCCATACCGCCATATGCCTGTATGGCCCGATCAACCACATTGCAGCACATTTGGGGTACGACGATCTTGATCATGGCGATCAGGTTCTTGGCTTCTTTGATGCCGAATCGGTCGATCGTATCGGCAGCAGAGAGGGTCAATAATCGCGCCTGCTCGATCTCGCAGGCTGAGCGGGCAATGTCTTGACGGATGCTGCTGAAGTCCTTCAGCTTTCGGCCGAAAGCTTCGCGTTCGGCTACGCGCTTGCACATGAGGTCGAGCGATCGCTGGGCAGCACCGATCAGCCGCATGCAGTGGTGAATACGGCCAGGCCCCAAGCGACCCTGAGCGATCTCGAATCCCCTACCCTCGCCCAGAATCAGATTCTCGGCAGGTACCCGCACATTAGTCAGCTGTATCTCGGCATGGCCTTCCGGCGAGTCTATACTTCCAAAAACCCGAAGTGGCCGGATGACTTCCACACCGGGCGTATCGGCTGGCACCAGTATCATACTCTGCTGCACATGCCTAGGTGCATCGGGGTCGGTTTTGCCCATTACGATATATACGGCGCAAGCCGGGTTCATCGCACCCGAAGACCACCACTTGCGGCCGTTGATGACGTATTCGTCTCCATCTTTTGCGATAGAGGTCTGAATATTGGTTGCATCTGAAGAAGCTACATCTGGTTCGGTCATTAAGAAGGCCGAGCGTATCTCACCGGCCAATAGCGGATTGAGCCATTTTTCCTGCTGCTCGGGGGAGCCGTATTTAGCCAGTACTTCCATATTCCCCGTATCGGGTGCCGAGCAGTTGAATATTTCCGAGGCCCAGGTGATGCGGCCCATTAATTCTGCCAAAGGGGCGTATTCCAAATTGGTAAGCCCTGGGCTGAATTCGCCATAATTAGTCGGTAAAAACAAATTCCATAATCCATTTTTTTTGGCCTTACTCTTTAATTCTTCCAATTGTGGAAAATACTGCCACGGATTATTTACGGTAAATTCAGCATAAGCTTGCTCGATGGGAAACAAATGGGCCTGCATGAAATCATCGATGCGACTTTGCCAATCGAGTGATTTTTGTGTGTGTTGGAAGTTCATAAAAAGAGTTTTTGTGTTTTGCAGAGCAAAACACAAATAAAAAACCTACGCCACCATATAGCCACCGTCAGCTGTATAAATCCCACCTGTGCAATAACTCGCGGCATCAGATGCTAAAAATACGGCTATGCCTGCCATTTCATCGGCATGGGCCATTCGCTTACTAGGTAGTTGCTTAGTGACTTTATTTAATATTTCTTCATTTTGCCAAAGGGCGGCACTGAATTTTGTTTTAACCAATCCCGGGCAGATGGTATTACTCCTGATGCCCAATGGGCCCCACTCGACCGCCTGTGTTTTAGAGAGCATGATTAACGCTGCCTTACTGATGCTGTACATGCCTAAACCAGGCGAAGGCTTCATGCCCTCCACCGAAGCAATATTTATGATCGAGCCGCCACCCCTTGCCTGCATACTCGGCAGGCATAAATTGGCGAGCACCATGCATGCCTTTACATTGACGTCCATAATCTTATCGAAAACGACTTCTTCTGCTTCGTGAATCGGACCGAAAGTCGGGTTGGTCGCTGCATTATTGACCAGTATGTCGACACCCCCAAAATGGTCAATGGTTTGTTGAATTAAGGACTTCCGCTGGTCGGAATCTCCCACGTGGCAAGGGATACCTACTAATGCTAGACCTTCATTTTTAAATTCTTCTACGACTGCATTAACCGCATCCAGCTTCCGGCTACTGATGACGACTTTGGCTCCGTGTTGAGCTAGTCCTTTGGCAATGCTCTTTCCGATGCCTTTGGAGGAGCCGGTGATGATAGCGACTTTACCGGTGAGATCGAATTCTTTGATCACTAGACGTGTTTTTATAGGTTAACAAGGTAAGATTTGTGATTTTTCAAATTTCTGGAAATTCATAGTGAGTAATTTCGCCAAGGCTATCTGATGTTCTTCATTTCCGAGGTTTTCGAAAATACTTATTACGGCCTTATGGAATGCTTCTTTTG